>CAIPQN010000051.1 GCA_903867225.1 uncultured Pseudomonadota bacterium
ATCCATTTAACGAAAAATAGAATATCGTAGAAATCAATAACGACAATGGATTGAAGTCATAAACCACACTTCAATAGGGGGTCAATTAAAAACGATGTTTTTTGTTAAAAAGGGGTCAAAATTCAGCCGTTGGTAACAATTGGTCGTGATAATTGAACATTGCAACCATGAATTCCATCGCCTTTTGTTCTGTTTCGCTTTCATTGTTTCTCACATAAACCGAGTGAAAGTCAGGGGCTAAACTCGCAATCCGCCGTGCTTCTCTAACTCGTGCAAGGCTGGCGAATAATTTTGCTTGATGTTCTTTGTTTAAATTTGCCATTGTCTTACCTTCTTAAATGCTGACTGAAATGTCATAACCCGCTTTGATTAGCATTGAAGCAATCAACAGGTTTCGTGCGCGAAGTTCGCGGTCAAACGCTTGTTGTCTTTTCAAAAGTTCGGTGGCTGGCTCAAGCATTCCAGCGTCAACGAATAATTGAAGGATTTGTGTTTTTTTAGTTTTTGACATGATTTTTGTCCTAATGAAATAAAGTGAAATGTCTTAATCGACGGTGAAATTATAACAAATTACCTTGTATTTAACAAGATGTCTTGTATATTGTTTTGCAATTTTATCTTGAGAAAAAGGGCGCGGCGGCGTTAGCCGCCAGCCCTTTTATTTTTCTTTTTGCTCTTGGGAGTGTGTAACGAAAAGCCCCGCAAAAAACGGGGCGAGAAAATCAAGCGAACAAAAACAGCGAATGGGCGGGGAACCACTCAAAGCCGCCAGAAAACAAGCCGTCAGAAATGGCAGAAGCCGACCAATCACCGTCACCCAACGACGGCAACAGCACAGAATCAAAACCACAGGCGAAAGCAAAAACAGGCAAGCCGCGAGCAACAGCGGCACGGGCGGCAAGAAAAGAGCCACGCGAAGACGGCGAGGCAAAAAACACCACCGCACACACCGAGGCATCACAAACAACGGCACGAGTGCGAGCAGCAAGACGGGCAGGCAAAGGCACGGAAAGCGAACCACCAGCAAGCCAAGAAACAGAACCGCCACGACTTGGCAACGCCGACACTAACGACACGGCAGACAACGAACACGCACCCGCACCGCCAACACCGAAGGCGGCAAAACAACGCACCGACCACGACGGCACAGACGAAAGCACCACCGAATCAACACCCACACAACAACCAACAGCGACGGCACGACCAGAAGCCACAACGCCTGAAGCCACGCCAGCAACAAGCGGAGCGAAGCCCGCAGGCAACGCCCGCGAGCCAGCAAAGGCAACCACGCCCCGACTCACACCACCCACCCAGCCGCACGAACGGCAGAAACCAGCGCGGCACGAGGGACAAAAAAGCAGGGAACGGACACCACGAACAAACCACCAACGGCACGAACAACACAACCGAAACCAACAAGGGCAGCCCAGCGACGGGCAAAGGCAGAGGCGGCAGCAGCAGAACCAAAGGCAGCACGGACACACAAACCCGAAAAAGAGCGGGACGAGCCACCGACAGACCAAGAGGCACAACCCGAACGAAGGGCAGAACCGACAACGGAACGCCAAGCGAAGCAAGCACAAGCCCCGCCACCAGCAAGCGAACCACCACGAACAGAAACAAGCAAAGAAGAAGCAACCACGACACACCCCCAGAAAAAAGGAAAAAAGAAACGGGGCAAAAACCCCAACCACACGAGAATTATACAAGATAACTTGTTAAATTGCAAGCGAAAAAACAGACAAAAACCAGCAACGGCGCGGCACACAGCCAACGCGCAGGCACACGCACAAAAGCCCAAACGAAGAAGACAAGCAAGCCCACCACACCCAATTGAAAGCTCTTGATTTAATTTCTCATTGCACGAAACCGCAGATGTGAGCCACGAAACGTCCAAAACGACAGGCGAAAAAAAGCCGCCGCGCTATTCAATGAAAAAGCGGTGATAAATTTGATACGTTCGAGTAAAGATAAAATGAAATTTCAATCTGCTACAATTTGAAACATTGAAATTCTGGAGATTAGAAAATGAAAAAAGCGGGAATCGCACTCATCGCACTTGGTTTTTACTGCGTTCTGTTTGCTTTTAATATGGATGTTGTCGTTGGCACAACTTACAACATTGGCTTGATGAACGAACGGCAAAATGTTGTTTATCTTTCTGGCATCATATTTTTAGCGGGAATTATACTTTTCGGTTTTGGTTTTTCTGCAAAAGAAGAATCGAAAAATTTTAAAGTCTTTGCGATTTCCTGTTTTTTATCACCAGTTTTACTGCTTGTTGGAATTACAGTTGTTATTTCGGCACAAGAGTTAGTTGTTTCTGTGCAGCAATCAATAAAACAAAGCAATATCAAAAAGCTGGCTGCGGAGAAAAATAAGAAAGAACTGGCAGAGTACACTAAAAAAGAACAGGCTGAAGAGTTAGAAAGACAAGCAACTGCAAAAAAAATGTTAGAAGAAGAAGCCAAGGTACTAAAAGAATATGCCGACGAATTTACGAATAACAAAATTAGTGGGAATCCTAAAGTTTCAGAGAGCTTAGTAACGGCTGCTATTCATGCTGATAGATATTTGGACTGCTATTTCACGGGAATGAGAATAGAAAATGCTGATGAATTTTCTATAGCCATTTACGGTGTGGAAGGCTGTGGTGGTGGCAGTAATAGCTACGAGAGTATGGTAGGTTTCATGAAAGGAAAAATTATTAAACCAATCGAGATTGGTTACAGAGGCGGTTTTTCTTATCAAACAATTAAAATACATAAGCATTCAATCGAACTGGATGGAGTAACTGTAGGGGAAAATGATGCTTATTGTTGTCCCACTAAACCGATGAAAAAGAAATTTGAAATTTCCGAGAATGGATTTCGTGAAATTACGGAAAAATAATAACAATTCACTTTTAAAAATCACAGCGTTGATTTATCAACCCTGTGATTTTTTGATTTGAAGTTGGTGTTTAAGTTACAAAAACTTCAAACGGTTTTCTTTCCATTCCGCACCATCCACAACGCCGCTGTCATATTCCTTTTTCCAGTCGTAAAAAAATGGCATGAAACCTGACGTTTCAGCATCGTGCGAATTCTTAAAACTGGTCGGCGAGTAATAAACCCACGTTGCACACAACACCGCAATGATGCCAGCGACAACATATTCCCCCGCGTTGCCTGTGCGAAGTTTGCCACCGAATAAATGAAAGCGTGCGTCACTGGTTGGCGAAAATGGCACGCCTGCAATCGTGAACGAATCCGCGATAACGTGACTAAATCCGCCGATACTGAAACCTAAACCAATGTGGTGATAATCCGCAATTAACGAAAAAAACGCGATTGCTGCAAGCCAGTACAAAACAACGTGCGTTACGCCACGATGTTTCACTTTGATGCCAACGATTTTCAGAATGTATTCAATCCAATCTGGCGCAGTTGAACCTAAAACCGCCACGGGAATAATCACGGGATTGATAATTGCACCGAATGACGCGCCGATGATGATGTGGTTTTGCCATTTCATTTTTGCGATTTTCTGAATTCTGACGGTTCAATCGGGTTTGCGTCTTGCCACAATCCTTTTTTCTTTTCACGCGCCACGCTTTCGAGTTCGTTCAAGCCCGCACCCTGTACGTCTTGGGCGTACTGGTCATAAACCCACGCATAACCGTCTTCAACCATCAACGCGTTGATGTTTTCATTTCCCATCATTACCGTGCCAATCATTCGCCCGTATTTGTCGGTTCCTTCGTCATACACAACGACATTTTCACCTTTTACGACTTCGCGTAAATAATCGCCTGCCTCTTTGCCGAAGGGTTGCGCGAGTTTACCGTAGTGTGAAATTTCAGGCGCGTCGATGCGTGATAATCGGACGGTGACGTTTTTGGTTTTCGTTTTCACTGTCAAGGTGTCGCCATCGCTTACTTTCGTTACTGTTCCGACAATGCTGTGAACGCTGTAAAAATCCGCGTTGGCGACGTTGCAAATGGTCAAAATTACTGCGGTTAAAATGAGTTTTTTCATGGTGTTTGCTCTCGTGGTTAATAAATTTCGTTCAAAATAAAATTATTCAAACGTTCAACATCTTCGGCTTTGCATTGGTGAATTAACGCCAGCCGCGAGCCTTCGATTGTTGCGTTTGCGGCATCGAGTTCGCCTTGTGTGGTGGCGACTTTTTCAAGCATTCCGATTTGTTCATCAACGGCAACAATGCCATCTTGAACCCGTTTTTGTGACCGTTTTTCGAGTGACAAATACAAGCCGAGCATTCGTTCAGCTCTGCGTTTTGTTGATAATGCCGTCAACATTTGCGCGACCGCTTCAACCGTTTTGAGCTTTCTATCAATCGCCAGTTTCTGCTCTTTGTCGATTTCAACACCCGAATACAACGGCATCGTGGCGATAATTCCCGCGTAATACTGCGAAGCGTCCAAACTTTGCACGGTTGCGCCTGTGCTTGGTGGCTTGTACGTCGCGCCACTTCTCAAACTGATTTCAATGTTCATCGGTGGCACGGGGTAGCAATGATTTACCGTTTCAACAATCAAATCGGCATTAACGGTTTTCGCAGGATTGATGGCAGGTTTCATTTTGTGCCAGTCGGTTTGCTCGCCTGTGAACGTTGGCACTTGATACGGTGGCACAATTTCATCAGCACAAACGTTCAACGTAACGCATAACAAAAGCGTGGTTTTAATCTTGTTTTGAAGCACGTCTACCTCCTTTCATCACTTCAAATAAACCAATGGCGGCGGCAATTTCGGGTGCGCCTGCGAGCATGGCAATCAACACAAACACCCATGCCAAAACGTGCGTGGCATCGTAGGCAACATCGGACGTTAGGCGAATAATTTGCGGTTTCGTTTCGAGAAATTGTTTTCGTATCGATGGGCTGATTCGATTTTCATCACTT
This sequence comes from uncultured Pseudomonadota bacterium, assembly GCA_903867225.1. Taxonomy (GTDB): domain Bacteria; phylum Pseudomonadota; class Gammaproteobacteria; order Methylococcales; family Methylomonadaceae; genus UBA10906. Next base: position 4,909 of record CAIPQN010000051.1, read on the forward strand.
GCCGCAATGACGACACGATAAGCTCTATCAATGCACTGTTTCGCAATCATCAATTTTCTGCCTGTGAGTTTGTGCGCGTCATCGACAAACAACACCGCTCGCGTAGCGCGTAAGTATTTCGCAATCACTTCGGCACGTTTCCACGCGGGGATTTTCAAAAACGGTTGCTCTGGGTTTTCAGCATTCCACCATTTTTCCATGCCTGCGTGATCCACCCATTTTGACAGTGGCGCATTGCCGCAAATGAACACCGCAGGCGGATATTCCCAGTTTTCAAGCGTTTCACCTTGTTTCAACACTGGGCGATTTGTCGCCAATTTATTGTTTGTGAATGCGTAAGGCTTGATTTGGTCATGCCAAATTTCGTGTGAATGCTCAAACAATCGAGTGATGGCACGGGTTTTTCCACTGTGGTGATTTCCCGTAATAAGCAAATTCGTTTTCTTGCTGATAATCTGGTTTTCAATGGTACGTCCTCCGTAATTTGTTTTGGTTTTCAGTTCGGGTTGATTACGGTTGTGCCTGTTGATTCGGATAAATTTCACGCTGGTTTTCCGATTTTTCTGATTGATGGTGCGTTTTATTTGGTGCTTTTAGGTCGGTAAAATCTCAGGTTTCGGCGTGCCGCTGTCTGCCAAAATCGCCTCCAGTCGATGTGCCAATATCACGAATAACTGTTCAGAATCTGTCGCCACACCAATCGGATCACGTTGTAAGCCACTGCGTAACGCCCATTTCAACCACTCGCTGGTCGTGTTGGAATTCAGCAGGTTTTCAATGTGTAGATCGACGTTTTCAAGTTGCGTGGTTGGATTTAAATCGCTCATTTTGTAAAGTCCTCGAGGTTGTAATAATTTGTTAAGCCCAAATGAATCACCCGTTTTTCAACGGGTTTGATGCTACGTTTTAAAATAATGCCGCGAATTTGATTGCGGCTTTTTCGCAGTGTTTTTGCCAGTTCACACACTCTCAACAGTTGCATTCGCGCCACCTCTCAACAGTTTTTTCATTTCCAAAATTGCCGCTTTTCTGATTTCTGGGTTCGGTTCAGGTCGTGGCAAACTCAACACATTCGCCATTTCTTTACAGCGTGCGTTAAAAGCGCGTTGCTCTTGGGTTAGCCCATCATCGCAATAACCCAAAAATTGCGGCAAACGTGGCACAAATGGCGAGCGTGACCGTTTGCATTGCTCAATGCCTCGCGCCAATTCAGCGAGCGTTAGCCTCTCAATTTCAATAATCCACGAGTTGTTGGGTTCGTCGCCGTATTCGTTGAACCACTGCGAGCCGTAAATTTCACCCATGATTTGCCACAGTTTTAACGATTGCTCAAACGACGCTGGCAGTGCTGTCGATGACGTTTGCGCCATTGAAAGCGTTGGCACGTTCACCGAGTTGTTTTGATCGCTGTGCAGCGGTAAGTTTTTTGTTATTTGGGTGATGTGTTGCATAATTAGCTCCAGTGTTCTTTTTCATGTTTTGTGATTGAAACCGCCCTGTTTGACCTCGACCGTCTTGCAGGGCTTTTTTATGTTCGTCGAATTGCGCTTTTAAACCGTCGCGCTTTGGTTTTGTGTAGATGGTTAAGAATTTGTGAATCGATACCGTTGCAAAGTGCCAGTAATCATGTCGTTTCGCCCATGCGTAGCATTCGATTTGTTCAGGTGGCAAACCGTCGAAAGTTAAAAAATTTTCGTTTTCGGTGTGGGTGGTAATAATGTTTATAGGTTTAATTACTGGTTCGGGTGAATCTGTTTCACTACCCTGCTGAATGTCATTCACCACCCCTAGTGAATCTCTTTCACTACCCCCTGCGTTTTCTAAGTTCAAACGGTATTTATTCGGATTGTTATTGCCGTTACTGGCGCGACTTCGTATCACGTCAATCAGTTTTACCGCCTCGAGTTTTTCAATTTGATTCATCACCGAGCGCGTTGTCATGCCGCATTCTTTCGCCAACGTGTCATGTGACGGGAAACATAAGCCCGTGTCGTGATTAGTGCGATTCGCCAACATCAACAGGACAATTTTTTGCATCGCAGGCAGCTCCTGTTTTACTGCCCACGTCATCGCTTGAAAGCTCACCGTCTGCGCCGCGCAATCGTGATTTTTGGCAAGGCTTTGAAGAATTCGGGACAGAGTTCTTCTTTGGTCACTTTGCCATTGGTAGCCACTTCGATTTGAATGGCACGGTCAACGGGGACATTTTTTGCCTGCAACCAATTCCAAACGTGTTGCTGTTTCGCGCCACACGCTTTGGCTAATGCTTGCTGCGAACCGAGCAAATCAATCGCCTTTTGTATTGTTAAATTCATCACTCCCCCTGTTTAAAGCTCTATTATACAAATTAACTTGTATTAAAACAAGATGATTTGTTGGGAATCAAACAATTACACTTGTATAATTGCACCAAAAGAAAAGTTGATTTTTATAAAAACTTTGGAGCTTTAAACAATGAATACACTAGGCAAAAGATTGAAGTTGGCGCGTAAAGAAAAAGGCTTGACGCAGGCGGAATTGCAGAAGATGAGCGGCGTGTCGCAACAGATGATTTCACTGATTGAAAGTGAAAAAGTCGAAAGTACGACGGAGGTGTTTAACCTTTCGGAAGCTCTCGATGTGAATCCGAAATGGTTGGCGACGGGCAACGGTGAAATGAAAAATCAAGACACCGAATTGACCCGCGAAGAAACGTTGGTTTTGAAACTGTTTAGAAAGATGTCATCCAGCCAAAAAAACGAAACCCTCCGAACTTTTGAAAATACTGAACAGGAAAACGAGTTAATCATTAAAGAATATCAAGAGCGCACCATGAATCGACGTGCGGCTTGAGTTGAAAGAAACCCGCTGTGAAAATGGCGGGTTTTTTCTTAAATAATTTTTCAGAAAATCAACTAAAAGAGACCACAAAAATGCACAACCTTTTCAAATTTCTATTTTTAACGTTTTTGATAATTCTTAGCGGATGTTCGAGTAAGAATATGAACATGAATTGTCGCACAGATTACGATTGCAATGCTGGAAATTCATGCAGGTCAATAGCTAGTGGTGGAACTGAATGCAAGGCGATTGTTGGTTTTAATGACAATAATAATTCCACTAAATACCAATCGTCATATATTCCAAAATCAACCACGCCCGTAAGTTCAGGCACCAGTTGTAAAGCCGATTTAGATTGCAGCAAAAAAGAATTTTGTTGGTCGGTAATGGGCAAAGAGGAAAAAGAATGCCAAGCGCGTTTGCCTTCAAATCAAGCTGATGAACAAACAGCTAAAAATACAGATCAAAAAGATACGAATTCAATCAATAAAAATGAAAAAACGGTGCTTGTTAATTTAATGTTGGATCATTTAGATCATCATGTGAATTTAAATGACAAAGCAGCTACTGAGCAAAGGATAAAAGAACTTGCCGTATCTATGAAATTAGAAGATATGCTCATAGAAAACCAGTGCAAACAGAAAATAAAGGACAATCAAAATATATCTTTGGTCAGTTGCATAACAGAAGATAAAGCTGCCTTTATGGATGTTTCTTTGTACGACAAAAAATATAATTCCGTTGTTAAAAACTGTCTGGAAGATTTTACTGGTTACAACATGATTGAAGTAAATCAGTGCGTGAAAAAATTGGTTAAGAAGGGTGACGAAGGTGACGATTATCAGTTTTACTACACAAACAAAGGATCCCAAGGTAAAGAATGGAATGAAAATGTATCAAGCAATTTAGAAAATAGGAATGATGTCGTTTTTGCTAAAGATAAAAATAAGCCATACACAGGAATCTACACGGATTTTTATCAAAATGGACATAAGAAAAGTGATGTAACTTATAAACATGGCAATAAAAATGGTTTAACTACAATTTGGTACGAGAATGGTCAAAAAAAAGCAGAAGGATCATTTAAGAATGGATTCCAAGATGGTGTATCAACGGCTTGGTATGACAATGGACAAAAAAAAGGAGAATTTCATGTTCTTAAAGGTAAATTACACGGTCTGGGCATAACTTGGGATGAAAATGGACAAAAACAAGGAGAATCCTTTTATAAAAATGATATTTTAATGAAAATGCCATCGGGAGCAAAACCTGAAAGCACACATTCATTATGTGATGGAATTTCAAATGTGGCTGAATCTATCATGAAAGCTAGGCAAGATGGTCTGTCAATATCAAAGGCAATGAAGATTATTCAAGAAGAAGTACCAGATCAACAAACAATAGCTGCCTACGAAAAACTAACAATAGCTGCTTATGAAAAACAAAGACTTAGTAGTAACGAATATAAAACCAAAAGCATCGAAGATTTCCGTGACAAGGCTTATCTTGATTGTGTGAAGGCAGCAAAATGAAAAAGCTCATCTCAATCAGCTTTTTAGCAATCCTATCATCAAACGTTTTCGCGTTGTCCCTCGATGACAAACTCAGCGCATGGCGCACCGCTTCAACTTCCGAACAATCGAGAATGTGCGAATCCATCGCCAACGCACTCAAAAAACCAAATGTAACTGCTCCAGATTTGTGCGTTTATTTGTCCGAAATGTCGAGCGGCGGTGAAGCAGATTTTATGAAAATTTCACAATTAGCCGCACTCTACGCAACGGTAGCAAAATAATATGCAAGTCATCGACAAGTTTGAAAAAAAGTTTTTATTTGGTTTAACCCGTGTGTTTGCCATGCTGATTATTTTCGGTATTTTAATTAGTGTTGGCATTGTCGGAATGTTATTTGTCGATTTTTCTAAAGGCATCAATACCCAAGTCACTGCCTTTGAAGTGACCGATGCAATAAAACCGCCCGTTGTTGAAAATACAACATCAACTTATTCCACGTCATCATCACCAACAAACTTAAATCTTCTGCCGTCTGTCAAATTGCCGTTTGTTTTACAAAAGCATTTTAACGAACCTGAAAATATCAAAATTCTCAACAGTTGGTTGGATGTTTTGCCGCTCGATGCTCAACAGAATTTTATCGACGAAATGGCGGCAACCGTCACGGAATCCGACAAATTAAAACTGCCTTTTGTTGACGCAATCAACAAGTACAAACAATTGAAGTTTAAAAAATTGGATGAAGAACGCGCCGCTAAAGCTGAACGTCGATTACAACAAACGTATTTTGCCGCCTTTGTTTTTGGTGCAGTGACATTGATTGCGTTGTTTAGCTTGATTCTCGTACTGCTCGCCATCGAACGAAACACCAGACAGGTAGAAAAATGAAACTCAAATTTTTTGCGGCAGCGATGCCGTTGGCGTTAATGCTCACGGCTTGCGATAAACAAGAAGATAAGTTCGCAGGATTTACAGCGGTTGGCACAGATAAAAAAACGGCTAAATTTTATCTCGACACCAACACCGTTAAACGAAATCGTAGCGGCTGGGTGAGTTTTAACATGGTCAGAGATTTGACCGATGGTTATGTGATTCAAAATGCCGAAACGAATTGTGATAACCGTTTTTTTACGTTGGAAGGCGTGAAATATCGCCAAGACGGTACCAGCCAAGAAAAGTTTGCGGCTGAAACAATTAACCTAGTTACAGGTGAGCCAACTATCGAGGACGTTAAACCAGTTATTCAATCAGGTACTACTCCGACAGCTAAAGTTAGTGTTGACGCATTAAATAACAAGTTTCCAATGCAATACTCTTTGCACTTTACTGTCCCACCTAATCACCATGCTTATCTGGATCAAGGCAATGAAAAAATGTATGTTCCATTCACTTTGGATGCAGATAATAATCTTACCGAACAAGGTTTTCGCATTGATAAGTTAGCAAAACCAAGTGGTGTTTATGACAATGAGGTTAAAGCGACCATTTTGCGGGGAAGTCATGATTTTTCATTTGAATTGGCTCAAGTTGCAATTAAAAATTATTCTTCGCCAATTTCATTAGCCGTCAAGTATCAGCTATGCAATGACATTACATATCAATGCTTTCGACCACAGACATTCAAGGTTGAATTAAAAAGTCCACCACAAACTCAACAATATAGTGCAGATAAATCATTAAAAGATGACGTTACCGCATTGGTCAAAATGGCATGCGATAAAGCAGAAGAAAATCGAATGATTACGGGGGCTTTTGATGACGGCAAAGCTATTGAACTTTTATATGGCAATTACGATGCAAATACAAAAACGGCATCGTGGGAAAATATCGACCCGCCAAACAGTTTAGGAGATTACGAGAAATTTACGGGTAAAACAGGAACGGTAAAAATACTGGAATCGAAAGAATTTACTCAAGACGGAACTGTGAAACATGCTTTGGTAACTTCAACATCTGTTAATTATCCTGCTGACGTTTTATTGAGTTCTGTTGTATTCATAAAAAAAGGCGATAAATGGCAGACTGAAAAAGAGCATCCATATTTAACAATCACGGATAAAAATGTGACTGCCACTCGTATTAGTGCATTCTCTGAATATCCAGATTTAATTGTAAAAACAGACAATGGCGAAAATGAGCAATACAGATTTAATAGTGGGTTGTATGCGCCTTATAAAGTTTGGCTAACTCAGGAATTTGAACTTTCAGGAAACAAATTTCGTGTTGAATTTGATTCGATAACGCCTGTTTATAAAGATGATGTTGGTGTCCTACAGTTAGGCGATTGTCGTCGCTGTCAGGCTGAAGTTGGAGCAACTCTGTATGAAGAAATCAATGGTGTATGGAAAGTGGTATCTAAACAGCAAAAAATAGCTGAAATTGGAGAGCAAGGGCGTACCCCTTATAACATCGTTATACCTGCACAAATAATCAAAGTTTCATCTGATAGACTACTTTTCTTAGTGTATGACGACGACAATGAAGGATTCCAAGGAGAAATAACTAAATGGCATTACCTGTTTACATTCTCTAAAAATACATGGAATTTTGCTGGTAGGCTGGCTACTGGCTACGACAACACTGGACACTATGAAAAAGAAGACTCTGGTAAAAGTTCCTCCTATAAAGGCAAAATATCTGTAATTTTTAGCTCAAAAGAATACCCAGATTTACTTGTCACAAAAAGTGGAGAGGAACCAGACGAAAATTACAATCCGATTCCTGCAAAAAATAGCCTGTACGTTTTCAATGGTAAAGAATACGAAGAAAAAAAGGGCGCAAAAGTTCCAACTGTCAAAAATGAAAAAGTAGCTGTCGTTCAAGATACGTCGGCAGCAAAATCTTCTGTGATGCAGATGATTTATTACGCGGTGGATAATGGCGGCGTTGGTCATGAATCTGAAATCCAAGAAGCCAAGCTCAAAATCGAAGCCTCGCCCAAGCCTAAAAAAGGCAATAAAAAAGCAGCCCGTAAAATCAACGATCAAGCTCTGGCGTTATTAAACACTCAAGATTTCGGTGGCGCGGTAGCAAAGTTTGTTGAAGCCAATCGTTTAGATGCTTCCGATATTGAAATTATCAATAATTTGGGCTTTGCCTATTTGAAACAGAAAAATTTAGAGTCTGCTCAACAAACCCTGATTGCTGCTTTAACGATGTTCCCAGACAGAGCGGCGGCGTGGTCAAATTTAGGTGATGTGTTTGCGTTGAGTGGTGACGAACGCAAAGCGGTTGCTTGTTATGCGAACACTTATCGGTTTTCAAAAGATATGGCAAAAACGCATCAATTTATGAAAAAAATGAATGCGGCTGAAGATGTGCCTGCTTTGAAACAAGCCAGAGATGGCGCGATGAGTTGGGCGCAAAAAGTTTATCCTGAGCTACAGTGATTTGGTGATTGAAAAATGAGAATTAACAGACTAATCCTAAAAAATTACCGCCGATTTGCTGATTTAGAAATTCCGTTTGGCTCTAACAACACAACTGTTTTCATTGGTAACAACGGTGCGGGAAAAACGGCGATTTTAGATGCGGTGGTTTTAAATTTGAGTTGGTTAATCGCCCGAATCAACCGTGAAAAAGGCACGGGGCATGGCATTGATGACAACGATATTTTAAACGGTTCATCGAGCGCAATGGTTGAATTAGAATTGCAAAATGAAGCATCGGCTTATCGTTGGATAATCGCCAAAACACGCAAAGGTCATGCTAAAAACAAAGGTTTTGAAAGCGTTTTAGTGGAAGTGACCAAGCTGGCTGAAATTTTCAGACAACAATTAACCGATAACAGCGAAAACGCGCCACTGCCATTGATTGTTTACTACCCCGTGAATCGCGTCGTGGTAGATATTCCGTTAAAAATCAGAACGCGCCACAATTTTGAACAAATTGATGGTTACGACAACGCACTGCAACAAGGCGTGGATTTTAGACGATTTTTTGAGTGGTTTCGTGATAGAGAAGATGCTGAAAATGAATTTAAAGCATCCATAGCAGATGAACTGACAGCACAATTTTCAAAGCCAGACTTTTTTCAAAAAAAACTCGCTCTTGGAATGCCTACCGATAAACAATTAGAAGCTGTTCGCCAAGCCATTCAAATTTTCATGCCTGATTTTGATAATTTGCACGTTGAACGCAAACCGCGTTTGAGAATGGTGGTGAATAAAAACGGTAAAAAGTTAGATGTTTCCCAACTTTCACAAGGTGAAAAATCGTTAATGTCGTTGGTGGGCGATATTGCGCGGCGTTTAGCCATGATGAATCCCGCATTAGAAAATCCGCTTGAAGGTGAAGGCATTGTGTTGATTGATGAAATCGATATGCACTTGCACCCAACATGGCAACGTTCTGTGATTGGCAACCTCAATAAAACCTTTCCAAATTGCCAATTTATTCTAACAACCCATTCACCGATTGTGATTAGTGAAACGCCTGATTTGTTGGTTTATGCGTTAGATGATGGCGAAATTACAAAATTAAATAATCTGTATGGCATGGATGTAAATGATGTGCTGTTATCGGAAATGCACGCCGACATTCGGAATGTTGAAGTACAAAGCGATTTTGATGTCGTGCTTAATTCATTGCAAGCGGGTGATTTAGAAAATGCAAAATTACGTTGTGCTGAATTACAGCAAAAAGTCGCTGTTGATAATTTAGAACTCAACAAAATGCAGTTATTGATTAAACGTTTGGAATTTCAACGTGCGAAAAATAACTAAAGGTATCGAACCTGCCGAACTAACGAGTTGGAAACGTAAAAATCCACGCGGTCGGTATGACGATTTGTCACACCTTGAACGTGGCGCGATAAATCAGGCAACGCGCAAAGAACAATTCGGTTTGTGTGCCTATTGCTGTAAAAAAATCGGCGAAAGTGACAGCATGAACGAACACGTTGAAGCTCAAAATATAGCAAAAAATCGCACGCTGGATTTTAACAATATCGTTGCATCATGCACCACGCCCAAACAGTGTGATGCCGCACATGGTTCTCAACCTTTGCCATTAACACCGCTCATGGATGAATGCGAAACGGAATTGAAGTTTTATTTTTCTGGTGACGTTGAAGGTTTGACGGACAGAGCAAAACAAGCCATTGATGTGTTGAAACTGGACAATAAATCTTTGATAGCAAAACGCAAACAACAAATAAAAACGCTAGTCACGCCACCTGACACAATGGAAAGCGTCCTTTTTTGGGATACTGAAACGATTGAAATGTTTATCAACGAATGGCTTGCAAAACCTGATGATGACGGGCAATTGCAGGCTTACAGTCCTGTGTTGGTGAATGTGTTGCGGCAAAGGATTATTACGCTTTGATTGCGGATGCGATTGCTGACTTGGACAAGCCTGCTGAAATTAGTGATGTGTTTAATTGGTTTCAGAGGTTTTTGTATAGGTGATGGTGTCTTCATGGCTTGGTGCCTAACGGTTGAATAAGATGAGAATAAAAAAGCCCTGTTATCTCAAAGATAACAGGGCTTTTTGAATGACTAGAAAATCAACAAAAAATTCTATCGAATACAGACGTTAGCGTTTCAATATCTTCATCGTCCCATGTGCCATACATTGCATCACATGGCGCACTGGCTGTGACCGTGCCATCGGCTAATTGAGCCATTACGTTTCTGACATTATCATCTTTGGCTGCAGCATCCAAAATTGGAGTTGCTTGAAAATTATTTTTATTCACCACTGTACCCTCCCCAATCGATAACCGTCTATTTACCTCTCGAATAGTTATCGTATTTTTTAAATTATTGTTTAAAGTTTTAAATTCAAAAAAAGTTACATCACCACCACTGAAAACATCATATTTTTTTGCTGATTCTACGGCTTGTTTTGCATCTTTATTTTCTATCCAACAAAAATTTGCAGGTACAGCACCAGTCCCCGCGAACTTAGCGACTGGATGTGTAATTGATTGTCCATGCTCATGTTCTATTTTGAAATTTTTAAGATTTACAATACACATTGCTATCAGGGGGTCATTTTTTTTTGCAGGCATTCCCGCTGATCCTTTCTGATTACTTGCTATCCAGTCTTTCCATGATTGGATTACTAAACCATCACCAGCAAAAATGAACGCATATTCGTTATTTCCTCGAACGCTGATTTTGTCACAACCAGTGTTATCTAAATAAAAAATCAAATCACCAACCTCTGCAGACCATCTTGAATCGGTAGTCATCATAAGAGATTGCATATCTAGCACATTTGTCGTCATGTCTTTGAATTCCTAAAATTTATCTGTTATCCGTGTATAGACACAAACATTAACCAAGTGGGTCTAATTTCATGTATCACTAGAAAGTTATTCCTTAACAAATTCACCCAGCACGAAAAATAAGCCTGCAACCCCGCCAATCGCTAATGTAATTTTTGCGGATGATACCAATTGGGTCATTATTTCACTTGAAAATACCGAACCCGCCATCATAAGAAATGGCACAAGCATCACACCGTTTAACATATCGTTGACGGCTTGTTCTCTAACAAAATATGGATTGGTTTTACTCAAACATTTTTTTAGAACACGGACTAAAGGTGGCATCAACCCAACACCAATCGTCGCCATATCAACAACGTTTCCATCAAGCACAATCAAAACAGATGCCTAGCCTTTGCAATAAACACAGAAACACCACCTACAACAGCACCAATAGTGTCAAGCAATTCAGAATGTGAAATAAGCCCGACAACCGCTGCACCAAGCAACGCTCCAGAAAGTGCGTATCTTGTATTTCTTATGTTATAGATAGCGTTCATAGTTTTAGTCTCTAAATAATATCACTGCCTTTTTTCGGCAGATTCGCCATAAATTTAAAATATAAACTGGCGGGCAATTAAAAAAGCCGCTTTATTGGCGGCTTTTCTTCCAAAGATAAAGCCAAAAAATGACAACACAAAGGATAAATAATGGCTATATTCTATACTGGAGGTTGATCAAATCACAGAATGAGTTAGTTTATTGCTGATAAAATCAATAATTTTATGTTCGCTATATATAATAAAGTGTAGCTTTTATGCTTTTGCCTACTAAACAAGTGATAAAAGCATATAACTTCGGCAACCACTGCGATTTTTAAACAGAATTCGGGTGTAATTTCACAAAGCTATGCTTTGAATAATGATTGTGTTCAATTTGCTATTTGTAATACACGAAAATTCATACTACATTCAAACCTTCCAAACACGCTGCCCATTTCACCAAAGCCTCGCGTTTTTCAGGCATATAATCCCAACGGTCATAATGTTTCGCTGACACATCGGTTAAAGCGTGATTTTGCACACGGTCACGCACCGTTTTATCAATCCCAATTTCACCCATGCGCGTTTTCGCGGTACGGCGTAAATCTCTCGCAGTGAACGATTCAAAACCTGTCGCCTCGACAAATCGCGCAATGCTGTGACTTAACGCGGTTTTCGATTGGGGTTTTTCTGGGTTAATTCGATTCGGAAATAAAAACGACTCCGAACCATTTAACGCCATCGTTTCTTTGAGCAACGCCTCTGCCAATGGCGTAATCGGTAAAATATGCCAACGTTTATTTTTAATTCGTTCAGGTGGAATACGCCACTCTTTCGCATCAAAATCAAATTCACTCAAACGCGCTTCGGTAATTTCACCCGAGCGTTGCCCACCAAAGGCTAAAATCAATTTGATAGCTAAAAGTTGCACCCGTGAAATGGCTACGCCGTCGTATTGCCACAGCGTTTTGATTTCGTCAAAAGACAAATTGCGCTCGCCAACAACTTCCGCACTGGCATTTTTAGGCACAGCCGCGACAGGGTTTGCCGTGATGCCGAATAAAATTGCAGAACCCATATTTTGCGGGTCGTTGTCGTAATAAATCCCGACTTCAAACGCACGGTGTAAAAATGAACGGATGCGATTTGCTTGCACTTTCGCGCCGCGTTCGATTAAGGCAAACAGAATTTTTTTGATGTGCAACGGCAAAACGTCTTTGGCGGGTAAATGCAAAATACTCTGGCAGTTGGTGTTTAAATCGCGTTCGACTTCGTGCCATGTGCGTTTGCCGTCGGCTTTCATGGTTTCGACGTAATGACGGAATAATTCTTGAACGTTGCCATGACTGCGATCTTCTTCGCTTTGCGGATCGATACCATTGTCGATGTCGTTACGCACGACGCGGCATTTGTCGCGTGCGGTCGATAATGAAACAGACGGATAACGTCCAAGATTGAAAAAACGTTGTTTGCCGTCGGTGGCGTATTGAATGAAAAAGGATTTAGAACCTGCTGGCGTGATTTTGATGCCGAAGCCTTTGTCACCGCCTTTTTCAAATACGCGGTAGGCAGACGTTTTCGCGGTTAAGCCTTTGATAAAATTGTCGGTGAATTTCATATCGTGGTCACTTTATGGTCACTTTGCTAATGCAATAATGTGAACGATTTTGAAGTATTGAGAACGAAAAATAAAGAGTTTTCGTGCGGGAAGTCTTGCTGTGTGAACGATAGCGAAAAATGGTGAAAAACCATGAAATACCACCTAAATCGATTCGTAATCAGTAGGTCGCAGGTTCGACTCCCGTCATTGGCTCCATATTCCACGCGGCTTGTAGAGCATTTCAAAAAATAATTTCCTCACAATTTTAAAAAATGTCGCAAAAATGTCGCAGTTGAAAATAAAACACAGCAAAAAACCGCAACAAGTGACAACATTTCAATCATAAAAAAACCGCGCTCAACAATTTCTGCTTTTAATTAGTCTGGTGCTGACATCAATGTGATTGCTTGTGTTAAATTCAAATTCGGAATCAATTCCGAGTTTAACAATTCAGGCATTTCTTTTGAAAGCTGCATATATTTGTTGATTTTGCTGTGTGAAATATCAGCACGAAATTAAGCAATTTTTGGCATAAAAAAACCGCCTTGTAATCAGCGGTCATGTTCAATTTTATCCATCGCGTAACGCCGTGAATTTTAAAGCGTACAAAACTCTAGTAATCTCTAGTAACCGTTATGCTTTTGGATTTCCCATCTTTGATTATTTTATGGATATGCTGCCCCGACAAATTGTATTCGGAGGATAATTGCCGATAGTTCCTACCAGTAAACCTACGGCATATTTCAGCGTTTCGGCTGATTAAATCGACCTTTTTTATCTTTGGAATGTAGACAGGACAACCACCAAAATGGTTATGTATTTTAACGATGAGATTTTCTGGTATTTCTAAATAATGCAATTCTTCGATAAAATTCATAATCTAACCACCCGATAAATTATCGCCTGTTTGCGTCTTTAATGTGTTTTTCTAGTTTCGTCTTATTCGCTAAAAAATCAGCGTGTGACAAGCCCGCAACGCAACATACGGCGATTTCTTCGGGTGTCATGTGATTTTTTAATAATGCGTCATTGTTTTTTTGTGCTTGTTGCGCGTTCATAAGTTAATACCTTGCTTTGTCAATTGGGTTGAGTATTCGTTTTTAAGCGTTTCTACTGCGTTACTAAGTGAACCGTCACCAAATATACCACCCGCTTTTTGTAAAAGTCCTGCAATGTGGCTTTCGTTTTCAGTCGGCGCGTAAAACCCCTGTCCAGTTCTAAAGCGCATCATTATTGATTCATAGGCGGCTATTTCTTTTGCTTTTTGAGCATATTGCCCGTAAATTTCATTACGCTTGACGGTTTCCCCTGCAACTATATCAGATAGATGCTCGACTATTGCCGCTTTGTGTTCATCTGTGAGTTTTACTAACAGCTTATTTTTATCATCGAGTTTTTTACCAACTGATTTTAGGAATGCCTCACGCTCTTTTTGTTTTTCAATCGCGGCTTTTGTTGCCTTAATGCTTTTGTCGATTTCTGTTACCTTGGATTTGTTATCCGTTCCAGTAATCCGCTCTTCAATCAATAACTCATTTCGTTGGTCATTGAGTTGCTCAAGTATTTTTTCAAAATTTATATTGTCCGATTCCTGTTCTGTCAATAAGCCACAATGCGATGCTATGTCAGCATTCAGATTCTCGATTTTGTTTTGAATTTCGAGTATTTTTTTAGTCATTTTTTTGAGTTGTTTAAGTTAGTTTTCGAGTGAATAAATTTTAATTTATTTGGTATCTAACGAATTAAATTTAAATTATTTTACTATTACAGTTTGTTGTAGGTTTTTGTGTGCTATTACTGGCATTTAAATCGGTTGTCAATCAATGCTGATAATGTGAAAATTAACGCGGTTGTGTGAAAAGACAAAAGCCCGTATCAGCAAAGATTCCATGCCGATACGGGTTTTTTTTGTTGTCTATCTACTAGAGATTACTAGAGTTTTTACAGCATCATTAACACCTCTCACGATTGCAGATTTACCACCTAAACTTTTTACCATTTCAATAAACTTTGTTTGCGCTGGTGTTGGCTTTCCTTTTTCGTTTTTGACCTCTAACGCGCAAAATACGGCTATTTTATCCCCAACCATTTCAGGCGTGATTGTCACGGATTGAAAACCAATCAAATCACTTGAACCATTGCACAATCCAAACCTTACACCGTTAATCATTCCAACGTTGTTACGGAACATTCTTACGTTTGGTAGTTTTGACAATTGTCGGATTATTTCGCCTTGTATGTGAGTTTCTTTTTTTGTGGTTGATTTGCTTTCTGGTGATTCGTTAAACAAAGGGATTTGTTTTGGTGTACACATATTCATTTTTTAACCTTCAAATTTTCTGATTTTTACCCGATGGTAAAAGCTCAATTTCTATTCTGATTTTTTGGGTTTTTAGTAGGTGGTACGCACTGGTACTCTCTCTAAAGAGAGAGAGTACCGTTCGTACCTTTTTACCTACCAAATTAAACCGCGTTACAAAAGATACAATAGTACCGTTTTGTACCGTGCGTACCGCTAAGAATCGAAGTCTATTTCGGCATCAATTTTGATTTCAGTTCGCCAAACATAAGAGCCATACAAGCCTATTTTTTGCATGGATTCTAAACTTTCACGGCATCGGGTAAATGCTGATTTTAGGGCGTTTTTTGGGTCGTCACTATCAACTGGAATTGCTTCATAACATTTAACGCGCCACGCCTTAATCGTGACCACTTTAGCGGGTACGTTTTGAGGTGAATCTGTGAACAAATCGCGGATGATTTGAGGCGGTGCAATGCCATCCTGCTCAATAACCTTATCGAGGCAACGTAAGGCAATTAACGCATTACTGGATAATGATTTTTTAGCCGTGCTTTTGATGTAATCAGTCGGTTCTAAAACCACGCTTTCGTCTACGGGCTTGAACTTGAACGAAAATGGATGTGGTTGTTCAAAGTTTTTCATTTTGGTGTTAGAGACTGTAATCACTTCACTATCAGCGTCTTTTTTAACTTCATATTCAACATCCATTGCCGCGCGGATTGAGCTTGAGCCACGACTACGACCGTTTGATTCGTTGCCGCTATGATGTACCACCACAACCGCAATGCCGCTTGAACGCAAATATAGGTCAATGTTTTGAAGGAATTTAGCAATATCCTTCGCGCTGTTTTCGTCGCCTTCGCCTAAGTTTCTGTGAAAGGTATCAACCAACACCAAGCCGATATTTCCGATTTGGTTAATCGTATTTTGAATGGCAATCGTGCTATTTCTGTCAATAAATGCCGCTGGTGCTTTGGTTGTGTGAATAGCAGGGTCATTGCTGCATGCCTTTTCAAAATGAATTGCTTTAAGGCGTTTTTGTATTCCGCTGTGACCTTCGCCACAAACATACAGCACGCCCGTTTTTCGAGTGTTGCGCCCGTGGTAAGGAATGCCCGCTGCAATGCAATATGCCATATCAAGTGCAACATGCGTTTTACCGCTACCACTTGCACCAAATATCAAGCCTAAATCCGCTTGTTCAATCAAACCGTCGATTAACCAATTCGCCGCATAGTTGACGAGCATCATTTCAGAAAATGAAATCGTTGGTACAGTTGGGAGGTTGTCGAAGATATCAACTGGTGGCGCGTCATCAATCACAACCGCAAAAACGCCTTGACGCTCTTCAATGACCTTGTGCTTAATGCCAGTGTCTTTTGTGGCTACATCCGCGCCATATTGTGCAGCTTCAGGCGTGAAAAAAGTTTGTTTTGTTGCAGGGTGTTGAGCATTCATGATTGCACCTCCACATTCACTGATTCGTCCGCCGTCATTAGCTCCATCATTTGTGTGACTGATGGCAAAAGTGCCATCAACGGCACATTTAAATTCAAATGTTGGCGTACGCCAACTATTGTGCATTCTTGTGTGGTTAATTCGTTATTCATTTTTTTCATCCTTGCAGGGTGCAAAGATTCACTAAACTAGGCATAATTAGCCCGTCATAAGTGTTTAGTGATTCAATAAAAGCCCTGCTTAATCTGGTTAAGTGGGGTTTTTTATTGCGTGTTGGTTTTCTTGTTTTCGAGTTCAGCAATAAACCAGTAAAGCGTTCGAGGGTCTGCTTTTTCAAGGTGCTTTCTGATTTTGAACATCGTGAAATCGACAACAGGCGGCATAACAACCACGATTTGAACGGGCTGGTGTTGGATTTTGGGTGTTGAGGTTTGGCGAACAAATGCGCCTTGTTTTTGAGTTTTCATGCGGTGATACCTTTGCTTAGAGTGGTAAAACCGTCACTGGATTTTGTCAAGAATCTGGTGACAGCGTTGAATGAGTTGACAATATCGTGCAAAGGAACGACCTGCCACAAGGGCAGCACAAACAACGCCGTCATAATTGAATTGATGTGCAGAAATTTCTGCATATCTAAAAATGGCAGGCATAAAAAAACCGATTTGATTATCGGCGTGTTATCGCCTTTGCTATTCGAGTTGTCAAGCCCGACACTGCTTTTACAGTGCGTGGTTATTTTGCATGGTGTGTGGTGGTGTGTCAAGGTCATTCGATGCTCCTTACTACCACGCAAGCGCAATTTCATGTAATACTTCATGAGTTATCGGCGTTTGCTTGATTACCTTTTTCACATAATCTACAAATTCGATTACAGCGTCTTTTTTGATTGCCGCTAATTCACTACTGCTTAAATCAGTTTTCGCGTCACTAGCGGGTAAATTTGAGACAAGTAATTCAGAAAACATGGTTAATGCCGCTTTGCTTCCTTGGATGTTATCGTTATCAACTCTCAGCGTGATAGATGTGTAAGATGATTTGGTTCTCATGCCGCCGCCCCCGATTGAATCCACTCGATAAACTTTGCTTCATCAATCAGCAACTTTTTTCCAATACGGCAAATTGCCCCTGACTTATCCAAGCCGTTTTTTTCTTTGTTGAAAATGACGTGACGAATCCCATTCGTAGTTAATGCTGGTTGTCTATCCGCTAATTGTTTCACTGATACAAATGTTGTCATATTGCCCCCCTTAATAATTTGAATTGATTATTTAGCCGCTGGTGTTGTGGCGTGGGGTAGTTTTGGCGAATGGCGATAAAAATAAAATAGTGTGAATTGAAAAATCACATGATTCACATGATTTAAACCCGCGCCACGTCTAGGTTTGTCGAAATAGTGTGAATTGAAAAATCACATGATTCACATGATTGTTGTTGCGGCTTGTAGGGCATAAAAAACCACCGTTGGAATTATCGCGGGTGGTTTTGGTGGTTTGATAATCGCCCGTAAACGGACGATTTGAAAGTTAGGTTTTAGAAAATTCTGCCAATTGGTCAAGCAACGGGTTAAGAATTTCAACACTTCGCTGGTAGGTTGTGCAGTCCAGTAAAAAATTGTATCGATACGCCTCAGCGCAAACGGTAATGGTGTTAAGCGGGTCGATATATTTGCTTGACTCAGGATTAAAGCCCGTATCATCAATGACCTGTAGCAATAATTTATCCAGTTTGTGTGTGCGTGGATAAGCACCGTATTTTGTGCGTGTTTCGAGTAAGTGCTTTAGTAACAGCTCAAATAATTGCTGATAATGAAAGCAGTGCATAGAACAATCCTGTACGGGTGTTTTGCTGATTACGTCACAAGCTACGGCATGCTCCCACGCTTTACCGCCTAAGTTTTTGACGTTTTCAAAGTGGTTTAGCTTTTCGGTGTACATCATGTTTTCTTCCACTTGTTAATTTAAAAAATGGTTGTTGTCGATTCCAATCATCAAAACCGTGCGACCATAGCTGACCGTTTCGTTTCTTTAGGGATTCATGAATTTGCGCCTTTGTCATTGTCATGTTATCAAGCAGTACATTTTCAGATTCTACCCACGCCAAAAAATCATCGTCACGCAATTGATAAATACTCGTTTTTTCTTTTGGCTTAACATCTTGTTGAGCAGGTGGCGCGGTGGTATTTTGTGCTTCTTCAATCGGTACATTTTTAGGCATATCGCTACTAATCCACCATCTAAGAACGTCAGGAATTGGCAATTTTAATTCTGTCATAATATCTAAAAAACCCGCTTCAATCAGTTCAAATGAATCTAGTTTTTTAATTTTGAATGGTGATAGTGCGTGCGTTATTAACTTTTGATTATCGACTGATTCAGGACAGCACAAGGCGGCTATTTGAGTTGTTTTTAATTCATGCAGAATTGCGCCGTGTGGGTCACTACCAGTTAAATCAGATAGTATTTTTTTAAATTCTCGATGCTTTATCAGTCTTTTTTCTTCATCAAGTAACTTTTTACCCTCTTCAATCCGACTGCTAATCACGCCACACCTCCAAAAATCTTATGATTCATGGATGCCACGACGTTGCTCAAATGTTCATTGCTCAAATGCGCGTAACGCTTAACCATCGTCAAGGATTTATGTCCCATTGCATCGGCTAATTCAGAATGCGTTGCACCATCCATAGCCAAATAAGACGCAAACGTGTGCCGTAAATCGTGCCAGTTAAATCCTTCAATCCCTGCCTTTTTAATTGCATTATTCCAAGACTTTTTAAGCTCAATTGGTTGTTGTGGTTTGATTGATGACGGAAACAATAACGGCGTATCGATACGTTTAACTTTTGAGTAATCGCGTAACAGTTCAAGGGCGAATCCTGTTATTGGAACAAGCCGCCTTTCACCGTTTTTTGTTTCATGCAGTATCGCCACACCGTTTTTCAAATCAACGTCGCGCCACTGCAAGCCCATAAGTTCACCTTGACGCATACCTGTTGCAAGTGCCAAAACAACGCAAATATAAAGCTGTTTGTTTGGTGATTCTTTACAAGCGGCTAACAGTTTGGCGCGTTCATCGTTATCTAAGAATCTAACACGACCACGCGATTCAACGGGCTTTTTGACCTTACGCATTGGCGTATCATCTAACCACTGCCATTCATTAACTGCGATTGTGAAAGCGTGGGATAACGCCGCCATATATCGCACAACGGTTGCGGGTGTGCGTTGCTTGTTTCGGATTGTTTGACCTGCCAGTAATTCGTCACGGCATTCAACGATTAAAGCGGGTGTGATTTCAGCTAAAACATAAACGCCTAACTTATCGCACCACCATTCGAGCTGCTGTTTTTGAACTGCTTGCTGTTTGGGTTTTGTTGGCAAAACGTCTTTGATGTAGCGGTTAATTAAATCCGCAAGCGTGTATTTTTTGCCTTGCGTGGTTTTGAAATGTCTACCTTCGCGGATTGCGCTTTCCGTGTCTTGAACCCACTTACTCGCGTCTGTTTTTCGTTTAAAGGTTGCACGTTGTGGTGGGTAGCCTTTTAGCCGAATGTCACAAGTGAATCGTTTCGTGCCGTCTTTTGCTAAACGCTCTTTGATGTTTGCCATTTTCTGCTCCTGTAATTGGTAAGCAGGTGGCATTTTGATATGATGCTTTCATTGCTTAACCCGCATTGTTAAGTGAAATTTGATAGGGCTTTCAACGTTGGTAGCGTTGAAAGCCTTTTTTTATGTGGGTTACAGTATAAATAAATGTCGCAATTTTGTCGCACTCAATAAATAAAAATGGCAATAAATGGCAACAAGTGACAACACAGCTATTATGTGAAAGTGTTGAATTTACAGGGTTTTGGTGTTGTGATTTATCGGGGAAAATACAGATAATTAGATTCGTAATCAGTAGGTCGCAGGTTCGACTCACGTCATTTACTCCATAATAATCAAGGACTTACGATTTTTCATAAGTCCTTTTTTATTGTGAAATTCAAATTTAGTGGCAGTTTTAGTGGCAGTTCGAGTTTTGCATACTATTCGATAGTCATTACAGATATGCTAATTTTATCTAAAACTTTCCGTCAGCGTTGCGATAGACTCTAATCTCCTAATAACTCTACCAATTGAACCCCAATATAACTTCGCATATTTGCTGTGTCGCACCATCAACTTTTGATACGTTGACCAGTGCATACCTTTTGGCTTACCTGTTCCTATATCGCCAATATAGCCGTCTTTCCACTTTAAACGTTTTCTAACTTTAAAGCCGCTTTCAACTGCTCTATGAGCTTTAGATTTGTTTTCTATTGGGTAAGCAAGCGCGTAACATTTTTGGCACGCTAAACCGCAACATCCAAGATAAAGCACCGCAGCCCGACCACAACAATAAGGACATTCAAACCAATAACGAACCTTACCATAATGGCACGGCGTGGTTTTAAGGTTGACGTAACATGAATAATTATCGATTGATATTTGCACTGCTTTACGCGATGTTCGACTTTTTTAGTTGAAAGCATGACCCATTTTCCTGCAAAGTTGTTCTACCAAAAGCAACTCAAATCAGGAGAAGAGCCATGCCGCTTGAAGACTTTATCATTTATGTGTATTGCTGTGTAGAAGAA
>CAIPQN010000052.1 GCA_903867225.1 uncultured Pseudomonadota bacterium
TGATCTAAAACTTGAATTTTCACAAATACATCCTGATTCAACATAATAATTTCGCGGTAAAGAAAAACCGCTATTTTGAATCAAGGGGGTCAATTTTATTCCGTCGTTAGGGGGTCATTTTTACTCCGTTGGTAACAATGTTGTCTTGTAGTTCTTAAATCCGCCGATAGTCCCTGCAAACCAATGCAGGTAGAAATTTAGGGTGGCTTGAGGCATAAGTATCTACACAAGTTTTATTGCTTATAAAACAAAATGTTAAGTTTATTTTTTGTGTTCTTAAAGTAAATTCGTTTAGATTTTTACATCTAATTTGAATGAGTTTTGGAGTTTTAACTTTATGAAAAATCACAAAAATGCTTATAACAACTTGATTTTTAAATTAAAAACTTGTGTAGATACTTATGGGCTTGAGGCAGATTTCCAAAAATAGCAAAAATGGTAACAAGCCGCTGAAAAGAGACTGTAAGAATTTCTGTCTAAACAGTTAAAAGGTAGGAGGTAATCGGTCTTCAAACCAAATCATAAACTGAACGACTAATGCGAGGATATTTGCCATCCCACTTAGAGGCAAAGGCATCAAGCTCTTTTTCAGCTTCGTCAACGGTGATGGAATGATAAATCGCCTTTAAATGGGTAATTCTGAGCAAAAAATCATGCTGTTCTAATTTAATCCTAATACCAATCGCACAAATGCTAGTTGTTTTGCAGGTTCTAACGTTTGATTGATTTTTGATTTGAGTGATAAATCTACTTCGTCAATATGACCAAAATACCAACCGATATGTTTACGCGCCAATCGCACGCCCAAACCTGAACCGTAAAACGAATATAAATTTTCTAAATGCAGCGTTAGGACACGATAAATTTCGTTTCTCGACGGTAATTCGAGCAATTCGTCGTGCATTAAAAAATGTGAGATTTGTTGAAATAACCACGGATTTCCTTGCGCGGCGCGTCCAATCATAATCGCATCTGCGCCTGTTTTATTCAAAACAAAACGCGCTTTTTCTGGTGAATCAATGTCACCGTTGGCGATAACTGGAATGTTCACGGCTTGTTTGACGAGTTTAATGGTTTCATATTCAGCGAATCCTTCAAATTTACAGGCGCGAGTGCGTCCGTGAATCGTCAATGCCGCCACGCCAGAATCTTCGGCAATTTTCGCAATCGTGAGCGCGTTGCGATTTTCATAATCCCAACCCGTGCGAATTTTTAAAGTGACAGGAACATTAACGGCATTCACCACAGCTTCGAGGATTTGTTTTACTAAAATTTCATCACGCAATAACGCCGAACCTGCTGCCACAGAACAGACTTTTTTTGCTGGACACCCCATGTTGATGTCAATAATTTGTGCGCCATTTTCAACATTGAAACGGGCAGCTTCGGCTAAATCGTGGGGATTTGTACCGAGAATTTGAACGGAACGCAAACCGCTGTTTTCAAAGTGTTCAGCGCGTAATAAGGTACGAGGATGATGACGTAAGATGGGATTTGACGCGACCATTTCGGAAACTGTTAAACCTGCGCCGAATTGGGTGCAGATTTCTCTAAATGGCGCGTCGGTAATTCCCGCCATTGGCGCGAGAATTAAGTTGTTAGAAAGTTGATGATGGGCGATTTGCACGTTTATTTGATTATGAACTAATCTTTTTTAACGGCTTCGTCTTCATTCCAAATCGGATTTTTTAAATCATCTGGGTGTAATTTCGCTGCATCGGCTGGGTAAATATGCCAAAACGATTTGTCGATACACGCATTGTCGTAGTTTTCTTTTTCGGCGTGTGTGAATGGACACCAAAAATTTTCTACTAATTTCACTAAGTACGAATGCCATTCAAATAACGCCACGCTCACTGGGCAATACCAAGAACAATTCAAAATCCAAAACAATTTTGATTGTGATGTACTTAATGCAAATGAACCGTCCATTTTGATTTGCGTTTTCAAATCGTAACGGTGACTTTCTTTCGCAGGCAAATAATCGCGCAAGGTTTTAACATCTTTCGCTCCCATCCAAAGCAAATGCGTGTATGACCAATACGCACTCAGGAAAATGAATGGTAAGGTAAGAATAGGCAAATAAATCATTACCATACCGATGGCGCGTTTCCAAACCGGGACGTTTTTATAATGTTTACCGATATGTACACGACTGCAATTTTCGCAGGCTTTTTTCATAAGTTTTCCTTTTTTAAGGTTTAAATTGTTATTTTTTACGACCGTTTAAACGTATCCAATCTTCTTGTTGAATGCGTGGCGCGAAATCGATTTTTTCTGCGTAAGCTTCAATCACGGAATCAGCTTGTTCTGCCAAAATACCTGATAAAACTAAATCACCATTTTCAACCACTAACGCGCAAATTGATTGTGATAAATCAATCAGCGGTTTTGCCAGAATATTCGCCAAAACTACGTCAGCTTCAAACGATTTAAAATCTCCAGGCAAATAGCAGTGAATTTTGTCTGAAACATTATTTTTTAAAGCATTGTCACGAGTTGCTGTTAAGGCTTGCGGGTCAATGTCTACGGCATGAGCGACTTTTGCACCAAGTAAAATCGCGGCAACCGCTAAAATTCCCGAACCACACCCGTAATCAATCACGGTTTTGTCGGTTAAATCGTTGTTTGCGAGCCATTCCAAACATAACGCCGTTGTCGGATGTGTGCCTGTGCCAAACGCCAAACCTGGGTCGAGTGTTAAACAAACTGTGCCTTCTTCGCGTTGTTCCTGGTCGGTCGGACAAACCCACAAACGTTCGGCGAATTTCATTGGGTGATAAAATTCCATCCATGCTCGTTCCCACGCCTGATCTTCGATAAATTCGTATTTCCACGTTTCGCCAATCGTTTTGAATTTTCGGTTCATTTCCGTTTTTACCGTTTCAGGTTCAACGTTCAATTCAAACAGCGCGACTACTTCAGTGTTTGTCCAGATTTTGGTTTCGCCAATGCGCGGTTCATAAACGGGTTCATCTTCGGCATCCATATAAGTGACAGAAACCGCTCCTAAATGAGAGAAATGTTTGGCGATTTTTGGCGCAGATTTTTCGCTAGTTGTTACGGTAAGTTGATGCCAGGACATTGAATATAAAGTGCGGGAAGTGAGAAGAATTTAAATGGACGTGAATGTATTCGCGTCCACGCAAAATGAGTAAAAACAGTTTTTTATTTGTAAATACCCAATTTTTTTTCTAAATAATGGATATTTTGTCCACCCGTCGCAAACGCGCTGTCCGTCATAATATCGTGTTGTAAAGGAATGTTCGTTTTGATGCCGTCGATAATAATTTCATTTAACGCGGTTCGCATTCGCGCAATTGCACTTTCGCGCGTTTCACCATGAGCAATCAATTTTCCAATCATCGAATCGTAATACGGAGGCACTTTGTAACCATTGTAAATGTGCGTTTCGCACCGAATGCCAGGACCGCCAGGCATGTGGAATTGTTCAATTGTACCTGGACACGGCATAAACGTTTTTGGATCCTCAGCATTCAATCGGCATTCAATCGCGTGACCTTGAATTTTAACTTGGTCTTGTGTAATAGATAATTTCTCGCCTGCCGCGATTCGCAATTGTTCTTTTACAATATCAAATCCCGTCACCATTTCAGTGACTGGATGTTCAACTTGTACGCGGGTATTCATTTCGATAAAAAAGAATTCGCCTTTTTCGTACAAAAACTCAAACGTTCCCGCGCCACGATAACCAATATCAATACAGGCTTTCGCGCAACGTTCACCTATAAATTTACGTTGTTCTTCGGTAATTCCAGGCGCGGGAGCTTCTTCAACAACTTTTTGATGACGACGCTGCATGGAGCAATCACGTTCACCCAAATGAATCGCGTTGCCATAATTGTCCGCCATCACTTGAAATTCAATGTGACGAGGATCTTCTAAAAACTTTTCCATGTAAACAGTCGGATTACCGAACGATGCGCCCGCTTCAGCTTTAGTCATTGAAATCGCGTTAATCAATGCTGCTTCAGTATGAACAGTACGCATTCCTCGCCCGCCGCCGCCTCCCGCCGCTTTGATAATGACAGGATAACCGACTTCACGCGCCAATTTTAAATTTTTATCCGCGTCATCAGAAAGTGGATCGTTATTGCCTGGAACGCAGGGAATTCCTGCTTTCAACATTGCATTTTTCGCTGAAATTTTGTCGCCCATCATGCGAATCGTTTCCGCTTTTGGACCAATAAATACAAAACCACTTTGCTCAACTTTTTCGGCAAAATCTGCGTTTTCAGACAAAAAACCATAACCTGGATGAATGGCTTCTGCGTCGGTTACTTCGGCAGCACTGATAATTGCAGGAATGTTCAAATAACTATCCGCTGAATTCGCAGGTCCAATACATACTGATTCATCCGCCAATCGAACGTGTTTCAAATCACGATCCGCTTCTGAATGCACCGCGACGACTTTAATGCCTAATTCACGGCAAGCACGCAAGACTCGTAATGCAATTTCACCGCGATTAGCGATAACGATTTTATCAAACATAACGCGCTACCTTATTCAATGACAAACAACGGTTGACCGTATTCCACGGGTTCAGCGTTTTCAACCAAAATTTGCGTAATTACACCGCTTTGGTCAGATTCAATTTGATTCAAAATTTTCATTGCTTCGATAATGCACAAAGTATCGCCCGCTTGCACGGTCTGTCCAATTTGTACAAACGATTTACTACCTGGTGATGCTGAACGATAAAACGTACCAACCATCGGCGATTTAACAATATGACCTTTAATTTCTGGTTTTGCCATTGGTGTTGCAGGCGTAGATTCATTGCCCAATGTAATAACAGACGTGGTCGGAGCATTGGCGTAAGTTATCGGTGCAACTGCCGTGTAACGATTGATGCGAATAGATTCTTCACCCTCTTTAATTTCTATTTCGGCGATGTCTGAGGCTTGAATAATCTCGATGAGTTTTTTTATTTTTCTAATATCCATGATTTAAGATCTCTCGGTTAATAATCGGTGAGCGGCTTGTAACGCCAATTCATAGCCCATTGCGCCTAATCCACAAATTACGCCTTGCGCGATGTCGGAAAAATAGGAGTGCTTTCGGAATGGTTCACGGGCATAAACATTCGATAAATGGACTTCAATAAAAGGAATTTTAGTTGCCAATAACGCATCGCGCATTGCTACACTTGTATGCGTAAAAGCAGCGGGATTGATGATAATAAAATCAACCTGATTGATATACGCAGCATGAATCAATTCGATAAGCTCATGTTCTGCATTGCTTTGGCGAAACGTTAGAGAATGTTGTAATTTTTGCGCTTCTTGTTCAAGCGTATATTGAATATCGGCGAGCGTTTTATTGCCATAAAGACTGGGTTCGCGTATGCCCAATAAATTCAAATTTGGACCATTTAAAACAGTAATTATCGCCATCGGTTTCTCTATTGAATAAACGGGTTGAAAACCCCTTAATTTTACCGTGTTGTTATCGTTTGTCCAGTTTAAGCACGAAATGTGTTTAACTTCGCGAATTTTGGCAAACTTTGCAATTTCAGGTCGCTTCTAATAATTTAAAACCACAGTCTGTTTTGATAAAAATTATCCAATTTCTTGTTTTACATCATCGGCTAACTGTTTTGCATAGTGTTCCACTTGGGATTGATTACTTCCTTCAACCATGACACGAATCAATGGTTCTGTTCCAGACGCTCGCAACAATACCCGACCATCTTTGCCCAGTGCTTGTTCTACCGAATGGACAGCCATTTGAATACCTTCATGTGTCATTAAATTCACTTTTTTAGTGGTTCGCACATTGATTAACACTTGCGGATATTTCTGCATTCCTGATTTCAAATCGTGTAACGAGAGTCCTGTATTTTGCATTTCTGCAACCACTTGTAATGCTGCGATAATTCCATCGCCTGTTGTGGTTTTGTCTAAACAAATAATATGACCAGAATTTTCCCC
Organism: uncultured Pseudomonadota bacterium; assembly: GCA_903867225.1. Lineage (GTDB taxonomy): Bacteria > Pseudomonadota > Gammaproteobacteria > Methylococcales > Methylomonadaceae > UBA10906. Next base: position 5,958 of record CAIPQN010000052.1, read on the forward strand.
GCCCAACATTCCTTTATGTTTCATTAACATTTCAATTACATAGCGATCGCCAACATTTGCACGCAAGAGAGGGACGCTCAATTTTTGTAGCGCGTGTTCCATTCCTAAATTTGACATCAACGTACCGACGACAGGACCAGTAAGTAAACCCGATTTCAAACGAGCCTTTGCAATGATATAAATTAACTCATCACCATCAACGATTTCGCCGTTATGATCTACCATGATTATACGATCGCCGTCACCATCTAACGCAATTCCGAAATCAGCTTTTTGTTCTAAAACAGTTTTGACTAAATTTTCAGGACTGGTTGCGCCATAACCTTCATTGATATTTAATCCATTTGGTTCTGTGCCAATTGCAATAACTTGTGCGCCAAGTTCTTTAAATACATCAGGCGTAATGTGATAGGTGGCTCCATTGGCACAATCCACTACGATTTTCATACCGTCAAACGTCATTCCTGTAGGAACGCTCGCTTTACAAAATTCAATATAACGTCCCGCTGCATCAACAACACGTTTGGCTTTACCTAATTTTGACGAATCGACTGTTGTAATGGGTAAATCCAGATATTCTTCAATTTTTTGCTCAATGTTGTCAGGCAATTTAGTGCCTTGTGCGGAAAAGAATTTAATGCCGTTATCAAAATATGGATTATGTGATGCGCTAATTACAATGCCAGCTTTTGCGTGTAGTGTTCTCGTTAAATAAGCCACTGCTGGCGTTGGCATTGGACCAAGTAAACTAGTATCTACACCAGCTGCAGTCAAACCAGCTTCTAATGCTGATTCAAACATATAACCCGAAATGCGTGTGTCTTTACCCACCAATACAAAATTATGTCCTTCTTGTGCAAACACTTGTCCTGCTGCCCAACCAAGTTTTAATAAAAAATCAGGTGTAATGGGTGGCGTTCCTACTTTTCCGCGAATGCCATCAGTGCCAAAATATTTTCGTGTCATGTTTTATGCCTTCAAAATACGGTGATAAAAAAAGGAGAAGCGCGTCGCACTTCTCCTTAATTATTTTTAGTGTTAATCGAGCTTAATGCTGCTCGACTGTTTTATCCAAAGAGGGTGGTAAGTCGGTATCAGTTTTCGTGTCGCCGACCACGATGTGTAAGCCACCACGCGGTAACGCATCATTCCAACCTTCTGGATCGCGCACTGGTTTACGCGCCATCAAATCCTCAATCTGACTTTTATCAATCGTTTCATATTTCATCAACGCCGCTGCCATGCTGTGCAAAATATCCATATTTTCTTTTAGAATAGTTTCAGTGCGTTGATAGTTACGATCGATAAACAAGCGAATTTCTTCATCAATAGTATGAGATGTTTCTTCGGCAACCGTTTTGTGGCGCGTAACCGAACGACCTAAAAATACTTCGCCTTCTTCTTCACTGTACGAAAGTGGTCCAAGACGTTGTGAAAAACCCCATTTCGTGACCATGTTTCGAGCTAATTCGGTTGCCCGCTCAATGTCATTCGATGCACCTGTGCTGACTTGTTCTGCGCCAAAAATGATTTCTTCCGCGACACGACCGCCGTACAAACTTGAAATCATGCTGTCTAATTTCTGTTTGCTGGCACTGTATTGATCACGTTCAGGTAAAAACATTGTTACACCTAATGCCCGACCACGCGGCATGATACTCACTTTGTAAACTGGATCGTGTTCAGGTACTAATTTTCCAACAATTGCATGACCCGCTTCGTGATACGCCGTCATTTCTTTTTCTTTTTCATTCATGACCATCGAGTAACGCTCTACTCCCATGATGATTTTATCTTTCGCTTTTTCCAAATCCGCCATGTTAACAACACGTTTATTCATTCGTGCAGCAAATAACGCGGCTTCGTTAATCAAATTCGCTAAATCTGCACCCGAAAAACCTGGTGTGCCTTGTGCGATATATTTCACTTCGACATCATCTGACGTTGGCACTTTTTTGATATGCACACCTAAAATTTGTTCACGTCCGCGCACATCGGGCAAACCAACAGTGACTTGTCTGTCAAAACGTCCTGGACGCAATAAGGCTTTATCTAAAACGTCTGGGCGGTTAGTTGCAGCAATAACAATGATACCTTCATTGCCTTCAAACCCGTCCATTTCAACCAACAATTGGTTTAAGGTTTGTTCGCGTTCATCATTGCCTCCGCCTAAACCTGCGCCACGCTGACGACCAACAGCATCAATTTCATCAATAAAAATAATACATGGCGCGTGTTTTTTCGCTGTTTCAAACATATCACGCACTCGTGACGCGCCAACACCAACAAACATTTCTACAAAATCCGAACCTGAAATGGTGAAAAATGGCACTTTTGCTTCACCCGCAATAGCGCGAGCTAACAAAGTTTTACCTGTCCCTGGTGGACCAATCATCAATGCACCGCGTGGAATTTTGCCTCCCAATTTTTGATATTTCGCAGGGTCGCGCAAGAAATCAACCATTTCATCCACTTCTTCTTTTGCTTCGTCACAACCCGCAACATCTGCAAAAGTAATTTTGATTTGGTCTTCTTCGAGCATTCGCGCTTTGCTTTTGCCAAAACTCATGGGGTTTTTACCGCCAGGCATTCCACCATTCATTTGGCGCATGAAAAACACCCACACACCAATCAACAAAAGCATCGGACCAAATGAAATTAATAACTGCATCAACATCGTAGGTTGTTCAGGAGCTAAAACTTTAATATCAACATTGTTAGCTAATAAATCATCAACGAGATGCCCATCGTTTGGCGAATATGTTTTAAAAACTTGCCCGTTTTGCAACTTACCTTTAATCGTGTTGTCATCAATAACAACCTGTTGCACCTGTCCCGCTTTCACTGAATCAATGAATTGTGAATAGGACAACGACGCATCAACTCGTTCGTTTTGTTGGGGACTACTACTAAAATTATTAAACAGTGACATCAACAACATTGCGATGACACTCCAAACCAATATATTTTTTATCATGTTATTTTTTGCAGCTCTCAATTTCAAAATCTTGAGTGATTATATCGGGAATCTATTTTCACCCGACGATTTTTTACAGTTTTGCACGATGCACAATGTTTAAAATTTCTAAAAATTGTTTTTTCGAGCAATTAACGAAACGATTCTCTATTGTTCAATTAATATTTTATCCACATCTGCGTTATAGAAACGATACGATTCATGGCAAAACTCACAAGTTACTTCAATAATTTCTTGTTCGTTTAGAATGGCGTGTAATTCTTCTTCACCCATCGCCCGCAATGTCTTTTCAATGCGTTCACGCGAACAAGAGCATTTAAACTCGACCTCTTCAGCATTAAAAAGTCGTACATCTTCTTCGTTAAATAGGCGATATAGTAATTCGTGACAATCCAATTCAAACATTTCTTTTGCTGTGACAGTATCAGCTAAAATTTCAATGGTTTCCCAATCACTCACTTGATTTTCATATGATGGTAATTCTTGTAACAATAAACCAGCAGCATGATTATCGTCAGCAAATAACCATAAGCGCGTTTTCAATTGCTCCGATTGCTCAAAATACATTTGTAAAGCTGTTGCTAAATTTTCACCTTGCAACGGGACAATGCCTTGATACGGTTTGCCATTTCCTGCTTCAATCGTCAGCACTAAACGTCCGTTACCGAATAATTCGGGTAGCGAATCGCCTTCAACAGATGCGTGACATTTCACCACACCTCGAATTTTACGTTCATTTGTTGCTTGTGCAACAAGTGTTGAAATTGCACCATCGCTTTGCGCTTGCATAATCATTGCGCCGTCGAATTTCACCGTTGTCGATAACATCGACACGCAAGCCAACGCTTGACCCAATTGCTGCACAGCAATGTCAGGTTGTTGCTGATGTTGTTTCGCAGTTTGCCAACTGTCGGTGAGTTTTACCCACACCCCTCGAATTCCGTGCTGTTCAAATAAAAAACGTCGTAAACAATCGTGTTCTGGCATAAGTTTTTGTTGAAGATAATAAAATAAGGGAAATTATTTGCGCCAAAACTCAGGCACAAACAGAATAACAATTGAAAAAATTTGTACTCGTCCAAGTAACATTGCAAAGGTACAAACAGCCGTTTGAAAATCGCTTAAAGCTGAATAATTCGCAGCTGGTCCAACAACATTTAAGCCAGGACCTGCGTTGTTAAAACAAGCGATAATTGCTGAAAATGACGTGAGAAAATCAAGTCCCGAAAGTAGTAATGCAAAAATCAAAATCACGATACAAATGAAATACAGAAAAATAAATCCCATAACAGAAGTAATAATGTTATTGCTTATCACTGTGTCACCGATTTTCATTGGACGAATTGCAAAAGGATGAATGAATTTAAACATTTCTAGTCGTGCTTGCTTAATCAGAATAATAGTTCTAATCATCCGAATACCGCCCCCTGTCGAACCTGACGATGCCGACAAACAACTTAAAAATAACATCCAAACGGGAACGAAAATCGGCCATTGATTAAAATCTTGACTGGCAAATCCACAATCAGTTGCAATTGTGACAAGATTAAATGACGCATGGCGCAAGGCAGTCCAAAAGTCTGGATAAGTGCCTTCATATTGCAAAACGCCTGCGGCTAAAATACAACTACTTAGCACTAAGGCAAGGAAGCTTTTTGCTTCCATATCATACAGATAAGGTTTTAATGAAAATTTACGAATCGCAATAAAATGGGTTGCAAAGTTAATGGCTGCAATCAATTGAAAAACGGTCAGAACGACTTCAATTTGCACCGAATCAAAAAAACCGATGCTATTATCGTGCGTGGACATTCCCCCCAAACTCATTGCTGCAAAAGCATGACAAATTGCGTCAAACCAATTCATGCCCGCAAGTTTTAACGAAATAATACACGCTACCGAAATTCCAGCATACACAATCCAAAGGGCTTTTGCTGTTTGAGCGATTCGTGGCGGTAAATCAGATTCTTTTACGGAACCTGGTGTTTCAGCTTTGTAAAGCTGCATTCCACCAATACCTAACATCGGCAAAATCGCAATTGCAAAAATGATAATTCCCATGCCAGCAATCCAATTCAACTCATGCCGCCATAAATTTATCGACATTGGCAACGCATCCAAACCACTTAAAATCGTCGCTCCAGTTGTTGTTAATCCTGACATTGTTTCAAAATACGCATCAACAAAACTCAGATTTGGCATAAAAAACAACAGCGGCAACGTGCAAATCATTGGGCTGATTGACCACGTCATTGCTACCAACATAAAGCCTGCCTGACGTGACAATTTTTTAGGCATTTTTAATGTTGAAATAAACATCAATGCGCCAGCGGCAAAAATAATCAGTGTTGCATCTAAAAAAGCCGTGGTCGCGCCATCATTTGTAAAATAAGACGTTAACAAACAACTTGTCATTAAGCCACCAAAGCCAAGCGTCACTAAGCCAAGAATATGCACAAGCGTTAGAATAATAGGCATCGAATTTGTTTAGTTTAAAATGGGTTGGAAAGACATTTCGATATGCGAAATTAGTTTTTTATTCATCGCAAACATAATGACATGGTCATCTTCTTTAAAAACGGTGTCATGATGTAGTGCAATAACTTCGTGATTCCTAATCAATGCACCGATGACAATACCAGGTGGAAATTTAATTGAATCAACACGTTTTCCGACAACTGAATCTTCGCGTCCATTGTGATGTGCAACTGCTTCAATTGCTTCTGCTGTACCACCGCAAAGTGAACTAACTTCTGCTACGTCACCTTTCCGAACGTGTTTTAAAATACTGCCCAGCGTTTCTTGGTTTGGTAAAACGACCGCGTCGATATTCGTACCAGTCAATAATTTGAGATAAGTGTGATGATTCAGTAAACAAATGGTTTTTCGTGCGCCTAAACTTTTTGCTAATGATGCAGAAATAATGTTTACACCGTCATTATTTGTAATTGCACAAAATAAATCTGTATCTTCAATGGATTCATCTAACAATAATTTTTCATCAGTACAATCGCCGAGCAAGACTACAGAATCATCTAAATCATTTGCGATTTTCTTTGCGCGATGTACGTCCCGTTCAATGATTTTTACTTGATGTTTATCTTCCAATGCCATTGCTAAACGTTTACCGACGTGACCGCCGCCTGCGATGATAATACGTTTAATTGGTGCTTCTAATTTACCTAACTCCTCCAAAACACGACGAACTTCTTTGCGTGGTGCGACAAAAAATACTTCATCATCTGTTTCAATCGTTGCTTCGCCATTGACACAAAGTGGTTCACCATGTCTGAAAATAGCAACGACACGAGTTTTTCCATTCACTAAACGATCTTTTAACGTTTTGATTTTTTTGCCCGTTAAATCACCATTTGCGACGACTTTGACTGAAAATAATCGCACCAACCCATTGGCGAATTCTGATACTTGTAGCACACCAGGAAATTCAATGAGATTACGGATTGAATTCATCACGATTTGTTCGGGACTGATAACAATATCAACGGGAATACCTTTATCACTGAATAAACGCGGATGTTTTAAATAATCAATAGCGCGAACGCGGGCGATGGTTTTTGGTTTGCTGTAAAGCGCGTTAATAATTAAGCACGCCAACATATTGGTTTCATCACGATCCGTGACGGCAATAACCATATCCATCGTACTAATTCCAGCTTGCTCTAATACGCTAGGATGCGCGGCATTACCTGTAACCGTTGCAATATCAAAACGCTCTTTTAAGGCTTCAAGTAAATCTGCCCTAAAATCAATCACAACAATGTCGTTTTCTTCACCAGCTAGGGCTTCGGCTACAGACGCACCTGTCGCGCCAGCCCCTAAAATTAGTATTCTCATGAGTAAATTATTACAGTAGGAAAGTATTGAAAGTGCGGATTTTACCTAAGTTTAGGATTATCTTCACTGATAATTAGTTTTCACATTTAAAGTAACATTCCATCGCTTGATGAATTGCTTTCAATCTCGATACGCTATAATAATCTTTTGCGAGATTGATTTTTTAAGTTATTTCAATCGCTAATTCAAACAACGGTAATTTATGTCACGTTTTTCGCTTTTGGTTCACTAAATGAATTTGAAATTAACTACTGCACAACTTTTGATTTCGGGTGGTGATGAGCGGTTGGCATTAAATACACAAGGTGTGAATAAATACGGTTGCACTTGTACACCTAACGACGAGATATTGTCATTTAGTTCATCCACTGCAACCACGATTTCTAATCAAAGTTTTGCGGTAGCGGATAATTTACGAATACGATTAAATCAAGCCTTAAACAGCGTTCCAGTTGGAACTTTATACGCTCAAGAAGTTTTTCGCCAAAAATCGGAGTGGCGTGAATTGATTGGATTATCAGATAACACACCATTAATTTTTTCACCATCTGGAACAGATTTACACGCATTTATTGCAAATCAAGTCGCTCCAAATACACTGATTATTATGATGGAAGGTAATGAAACAGGCAGCGGTGTTGAAGTAGCGTTAGGGCAGGGTAGAGGTATTAAAATTGCGTCTATTGCGCTTCGTTTTGCTGATGGTTTACCGCGTGCTATTTCAGAAATTGATGCTGAAGTTATTGCGCTTGTTCAGCAAGGTATTGAACAAAGACGAAATGTACTTTTAGTGCTAATTGACCAATCTAAAACTGGCATGATTGCGCCAAGTCCGAAATGTGCAATTCAATTAAAAAATCAATATGAATCACACTTAAATGTATTAGTTGATGCGTGCCAATTTCGACTTTGTTCGGCGACATTAAAAGCCTATTTGCAACACGATTTTATGATTGCGTTGACGGGGTCGAAATTTTTAACTGCGCCATCATTTTCGGGAGTGTTAATTTTGCCAACAACGATGACACTTTTATCCGAATTTGAAGAACCAAATTTTGGTTTAATGTTACGAATGGAAGTGGCATTAAATGAATATCGCCGATTTTGTGTTTTAACGGATATTCAAATTCAAACAGTTATTCTCGAATTGTCTAAGATAATTCAAAGTTATTTAGTTGCTTCGCCTTATTTTAATTCGCTATCTGTGCCAGAGTTAAATCGTGATAATTTAATTGACGTTTCGATGTGGGATAGTTTGCCAACGATTTTTCCATTTGTACTCTTGCGGAATAATTTGCCACTTTCACGCGCTGAAACTTTGGCAATTTATCAAGCGTTGCCGCAACAAAAACCGCATTGCCAAATTGGTCAACCTGTTATGTGTGGTGATGAAAAAAGTGCATTACGTTTATGTTTAAGTTCACGTCTAATTGTTGAAGCAACAAAAAGTAAGCAACATTGTCATAATATGATTCAAGATGCTTTGCGTGTTTTGTCTACGCTTGAAATGTTGATTCAACTCAATTCCAAATAAAAATAATTATGGTAACTAAACTTTTAGAAAAACTTTTCAATCACGAAAATTTAACATCAGAAGAAATGCGGGCAGCAATGCAATTTTTCATGAGTGGCGAATCAAATGACGCGCAAATCGCAGGATTTTTATGTGCTTTGCGTTCCAAAGGTGAAACGATTGATGAAATCACCGCAGCCGCTGAAGTAATGCGTGAACTCGCAACCCCTATTGAAATTACAGGTAAACACGTTATTGATACTTGTGGTACGGGTGGCGATGGCGCGAATACATTTAACATTTCAACCACAAGTGCATTTGTGGTTGCTGCAGCTGGGGGGCAGGTTGCGAAACATGGTAATCGTTCTGTTTCTAGTTGTTGTGGCAGTGCAGATGTTTTGGAATTGGCGGGGGTAAATTTAAATTTATTGCCTGAACAAGTCGCACAATGTGTGCGTGTTACGGGCATCGGTTTCTTATTTGCACCAAATTATCACGGTGCAATGCAATATACTCGGAACGTGCGTAAAAATTTGGGTGTACGAACGATGTTTAATTTACTGGGAACACTTTCAAATCCTGCGAAAGTTGAAAATCAATTGATTGGTGTGTTTGATAAAAAATGGATTGAACCATTAGCACACGTTTTTAACAAATTAGGCAGTAAACACGTTTTAGTTGTCAGTGCCGAAGATGGCTTAGACGAAATTAGTATTGCCTGTGAAACGCACGTCGCTGAATTAAAAAATGGCGTAGTTTCCAATTACACAATTACGCCTGAACGATTTAATTTACCTCGAGCGGATTTAGACACTATTGCGATTAAAAATGCGGCAGAAAGTCTAGCAATGCTCAAAAATGTTCTCAATAACCGAGCCGAATCCGCAAAAAATATCGTCTTACTCAATGCAGGCGCGGCAATTTATGCGGCAAATTTAACTGATTCACTTGCTGAAGGTATTGCGAAAGCGAACGAAGTTATTGTGAATGGTGCGGCTTATGAAAAATTTGAAACTTTTATTTCTTACACTCGAACCTTTACTTCATGACCACTCAAAACATTTCTCGATTATTTGAACAACTCGCACTCGCTATTCCAAAACCAACGACTGAATTGGTTTATCGCAGCCATTTTGAACTTTTAATTTCAGTCGTTTTATCTGCACAAGCGACGGATAAAAGTGTGAATAAGGCAACGAAACTATTATTTGCCGTTGCGAATACACCTAAAAAAATCTTAGCACTTGGTGAAGAAGGTTTAAAAAGTTACATTAAAACGATTGGATTATTTAACACGAAAGCCACGCATATTATGGCATTGTGTCAACGCCTACTTGAATTACATGATGGCGAAGTTCCACGAACGCGTGTCGAATTGGAAAACTTAGCGGGTGTTGGACGAAAAACAGCGAATGTTATGTTGAATACCGCATTTGGTGAGCCAACCATTGCAGTTGATACACATATTTTTCGTGTTGCCAATCGTATCGGTTTGGCTCACGCAACAACGGTGCTAGCGGTTGAAAAAGAATTATTGCGGGTGATTCCCGAAAAATTTAAACAAGATGCACATCATTTGTTAATTTTGCACGGACGTTATACTTGTGTGGCGCGTAAACCATTGTGTGATAAATGTGTGATTAGCGGTTATTGTGAGTTTTTTCAACTCACAGCACATTAATTTTAATAGCATCAGTTGTCGAATGTTCAAATCGTCCACATAATAGGACATGAATTCAACGTGATAATTTTCACAATAAGGGAATTCAATTTTTAATCACATATCGGTTAAGTAAATGGAAAAGAAAAATAGAATCGCGTTATTTATAGATTTGGATAATTTTGTCGGCTTTTGTCTGGATGACGATTTGCCTTTAGACATCAAAAAAGAAATCAAAAAACTCACTGAACATGGCGAAATTAGTATTCGCCGCTCATTTGGTGACATTATGAAATTACCCATTTCAGAAGCGCGTAAAAAAGAATTACGAGAAATGCTACAAGCTAATTTGATTCGTCACGAAGATATTCCGTATTACAACGGTTATAAAAATACGTCGGATATTCGGTTAGCGATTGAAGCTATTTCGGTTGCCTATACACATCCTGACATCAACATCTTTGCAGTCATTGCAAACGATCGTGATTACATGCCTGTATTTTCAAAGCTCAAAGAAATCGGCAAAACCATCATTGGTATTGGCAGCACAAAAACAACGGTGGGTGAACTGTACCGTAGTGCGTGTGATATTTTTTATTATCACGAAGATTTTGGTAAAAATGAATACGGTGTCCGAAAATCTGAATCCAGCGTGGCAGATGATGAAAATAGCTTGATTGATGTATTAATTGAAAAAGTGACTTACAACACGGCAAATGGTTTGAAAACTAATCAATCGACTATTGCCGCTGCGATTAAAAGTAGTCGAGCCGTTGATTTCACAGGTTATTCATCATTTCAAGGCTTTGGCGATTTGTGTCGATTAGTAGAAAAACGCGGCATGATTGCCATTACGCCACGTCATACGGGCGATTTAGATCCCGTGTTGTCATGTAATAGTCAAGAAAATGAAGCCGCGATTGATAATTTTAAAGGGCAACAAGCGCAACAAGCCGCTATTCCGCCTGAAGATATGAAACGGATTTATAACAGTTTTATAAAAACAAAATTGAGCTTGAAAAATGATTTTCCACTACACGCACAACGTGAAAAAATTTATAAACAATTAGATATTTTGTTAGCTGAAAGTGAACCTTATGGTGGTGTCGGCTTAAAAGCCGCCTCAGAACAAATTACTAAAATTCTTGCATTTGATCCAGATGATCAATCATCTGTATTTAAAATTTTGTATAGTTTATATCGTTCAGGTTGTTTTATCGTGCGACGGACGGAAGATAATTACAATCCAATTTTGATGAGTAATCGCGTAGCAATGAATTACATTTATATGGATAAAAAACTCATGGAGAGTTTAATTAAACTATTTAAATGGGACAGTGAAGATATTAAATTCGATCCAAGTCGTTGGTCAGAGTTTTTCATTGGCGACACGTCATATTCTCAAATTGCTAAATTTGCTTACAACTATTTGTAATGCAATCTCAAATTTTACCACCCGCAATTTTACTCATGGGACCTACCGCCTCGGGTAAAACTGCGTTGGCGGTACAACTCGCGCAAGCCTTGAACGGTGAAATTATCAGTGTCGATTCCGCGCTAGTTTTTAAAGGTATGGATATTGGCACTGCGAAACCAACTTTAGACGAACGCGGCGGAATTCCACATCATTTGATTGATATTCTGGAGCCAAGCGAATCTTTTTCAACAGGACAATTTCGCAATAAAGCGTTAGCGTTAATGGCGGATATTACTGCGCGTGAAAAATTGCCGATTTTGGTTGGTGGCACGATGCTGTATTTCAATGCGCTTACCAAAGGGTTAGCTGAATTACCACCTGCAAATGCTGAAATTCGGGCGCATTTAGAATCCGATTTAGCCCGTGATGGAAATGTGGCATTACACCAACGTTTAGCAAAAGTAGATTTACAATCCGCCAATCGAATTCATCCAAATGACCCGCAACGTGTACAACGGGCGTTGGAAGTTTTTGAATTAACGGGAAAACCGTTAAGTGATTTTTTTAGTGAAAGCCAACAAAACTCAATGCCTTATTCAATTAAAAAATTTATTATCGCGCCTGAAGATAGAAAAATTTTGCATGATATTATCGCGCAACGTTTTCATTCAATGTTAGAGCAAGGTTTTTTAAAAGAAGTTGAAAACCTATATTTACGAGGGGATTTGAATGATAAATTACCTGCGATTCGAGCGGTTGGTTATCGAGAAGCGTGGGCATATTTTCATGGTGAATATGATTTAGATATGATGACTGAAAAAGCAATTATCGCCACCCGCCAGCTCGCAAAGCGTCAATTTACTTGGTTGCGCCGTGAAACTGATGCTCAAGTATTTATCACTGGACAATCAAACTTACTAACACAAATTTTAACTGCGTTAACACGTCCATCTTAAAAGGATTTTTTTGACGATATTAAAAAGATGTTGTCATAATCCTGTCACTTTAGATTCTCATAATAATTTTAAATTTCACCCAAAATTCATTTTATATTTCGAGATTCCAGCATGAAAAACATTTTCAAAAATAAATTATTATTGGCAGCAATGGGCTTGTCAGCAAGTCTAGTTAGCGTGTCAGCAAGTGCCGTTCAAACCGTAGATGCAGGTATTCCAGCTTATGAAAAAGCAAGCGGTGTTGCAGGGAATTTATCCAGTGTTGGTTCAGACACGTTGGCAAATTTAATGACTTTATGGGCAGAAGAATTTAATCGCGTTTATCCAAACGTCAACATTCAAATTCAAGCGGCTGGTTCTTCAACTGCGCCACCAGCTTTAACTGAAGGTACATCAAATTTAGGACCTATGAGTCGCGAAATGAAAGACGACGAATTGGAAGCCTTTGAAAGCAAATACGGTTACAAACCAACCGCGATTCCTGTTGCTGTCGATGCCTTAGCCGTTATGGTGAACAAAGACAACCCAATTAAAGGGTTGACGATGGAACAAGTTGATGCAATTTTTTCTAGCACTTTGAAATGTGGTCACGCACAAGAAATTAACACTTGGGGTGATGCTGGCGTTGCGGCTTGGGGAACAAAAAGTATCCAACTTTACGGACGTAACTCTGTTTCTGGTACTTACGGTTATTTCAAAGACCACGCGCTTTGCAAAGGCGATTTCAAAAATAACGTGAACGAACAACCAGGTTCTGCATCAGTGGTTCAATCAGTGACTTCATCTGCAAATGGTGTGGGTTATTCTGGTATGGGCTATACGACTTCAGGTGTGAAAATGGTGCCTTTAGCGAAAAAAGGTTCAACAACTTTTGTCGAAGCAACTCCAGCAAATGCGGTTAATGGAACGTATCCTTTAACGCGTTATTTATACGTTTATGTGAACAAAAAACCAAATCAAGCTTTAGCACCTTTAGAAAATGAATTTGTGAAAATGGTACTTTCTAAAACAGGTCAACAAGTCGTCATTAAAGACGGCTATATTCCATTACCTGCCAAAGTAGTTGAAAAAGAATTAGCTAAGTTAAAATAAAACAAGGCGTAACCCTTCCAAAGCGTGAGGTTTAAGTGAATTTAACATTCCTTTCCTTGCGCTTTTTGCCTTGAACCTTTTGAAAAAGAACTTATGTCTGAAATAAATAATTCGATGACGCAATCTTCGCTGAATACAGCGACCACTTCTGCTTATGAAAAATGGCGATTACTAAAAGATGCAATTATGCGTCGTGCGGTTGTTGCAGGTGGTTTGAGCGTTATTTTTGCTATTGTAGTAATTTTCTTTTATCTACTTTATGTAGTGTATCCAATTTTTTTATCCGCATCTGCCGAATCTGTCGCGCAGTATCCCATTCCTGAAGAAAATGCGGGAAAGACGTTATTTTTAGCGATTGAAGAACAAAATGAAATCGCCGCTCGATTTACAGATAAAGGACAAGTCGTTTTCTTTGAAGCAAAAACGGGTAAAACTTTATCGCAAAAAAACATTTTATTGCCAGAAGGTGTGGAGATAAAAAGTATTGCACAGGGCAGTCCTGTTGGCGAAGGCTCAATTATTTATGGTTTATCGAACGGTCAAGCCGTTATTGTTAAGCATCAATATAAAGTCACATTTAACGGTGACAAACGTGTAATCACCGCGTCGTTGAAATATCCACTCGGCGAAACGCCTTTAGTGATTGATGACACAGGTGCAGCGTTAGAAAAAATTGCTTTCAAAGTAGGTGACGGTTCGACCACGATTGTGGCGAAAACCGCTGAAAAAATTCGTATTACCAGTTTTGAAAAAGAACAATCGTTATTTGGTGACGAAGCTAGTTTGGTTCGCACCGATTCTTTTCTCGATATGCCAGCTGGCAATATCACTGATATTTTGGTGGATAAAGAAGACCGCAATTTATTTTTGGTTAGTGACGACGGCAGTTTGAGTTTTATCGACATCAGCAAAAAAAATGCGCCTGAAATTAAACAGCATTTAAACGTGGTGGAAGCAGGACAAAAAATTACGAGCCTTAGTTTTTTAAATGGTGATTTATCGTTGATGGTCGGTGATTCGAGCGGTTTAGTATCGCAGTGGAGTTTGGTGAAAGATGCGCTAAATAAACCCGCGATGCAACGAATTCGTTCTTTCAAAGTGTCTGAAAAACCAGTGATTGCCATTAACACAGAACAACGTCGTAAAGGTTTTGTAACGGTTGATTCTGTTGGTGGAATGGGAATTTATCATTCGACGGCTGAACGCGAATTGATTAAAGAACCGATTGGCAATGCGGCACCTGTTTCGGTGATTTTATCGCCCCGCGCCAATGCGTTAGTGTTTCAAAACAACGATGGCAAAATTCATTTTTGGAAAGTCGATAACGAACATCCCGAAGTTTCTATTAAGTCGATGTGGCAAAAAGTCTGGTACGAAAGTTATCCGAAGCCCGCTTACATTTGGCAATCGTCTTCTGCCAGTAATGATTTTGAACCGAAATACAGCTTAACACCGTTAGTATTCGGTACGTTGAAAGCGGCGTTTTATGCGATGTTGGTCGCGATTCCATTATCTTTGATGGGCGCAATTTATACTGCGTATTTCATGTCACCTAAAATGCGCGTTTACACAAAACCAGCTATTGAAATTATGGGCGCGTTGCCAACGGTGATTTTAGGATTTTTAGCTGGTTTATGGCTTGCACCGTTTATTGAAGAACATTTATCGGGTTTATTCTCCATGCTCGTGGTCGTGCCGATGGGTGTAATTTTGTTCGCGCTCGCGTTCCAAAATTTGCCTGAAACATTCCGCCAAAAAATTCCTGAAGGTTGGGAAGGTGCTATATTGATTCCTGTCATTTTAATCAGCGGTTGGTTTGCGTTTAGCATTAGCGTGCCATTAGAAACGGCTTTATTTCATGGTACATTGCGCGACTGGTTTAAAAGTGAATTGGGAATTGGCTACGATCAACGAAATGCTTTAGTGGTTGGAATTGCAATGGGTTTTGCGGTAGTGCCGACAATTTTCTCGATTTCCGAAGATGCGATTTTCAGTGTGCCGAAACATTTAACGGTAGGTTCATTAGCGTTGGGCGCAACACCTTGGCAAACGATGATTCGCGTTGTTTTACTGACTGCTAGCCCAGGTATTTTCTCAGCGATTATGATTGGTTTTGGTCGCGCTGTCGGTGAAACGATGATTGTATTGATGGCAACGGGAAACACGCCAGTGATGGACTTGAGTGTCTTTCAAGGAATGCGGACATTAGCGGCAAATATCGCGGTTGAAATGCCCGAATCAGAAGTCGATAGTACGCATTATCGGGTGTTATTTTTAGCGGCATTAGTGCTATTTATGTTCACGTTTGTGTTTAACACGTTGGCGGAAGTTGTGCGTCAGCGGTTACGCGAAAAATACAGTTCACTGTAACAATTATGAGCATTGAAAATGATTAAATCTTGGTTTAAAAGCGGTAGTCCGTGGATTTGGCTAAATGCCGCAGCGGTTAGCACTTGCTTAATTATGGTAATTGGGGTGCTGGGCTTAATTGCTATGCGTGGTGCTGGACATTTTTGGGCATCTCCAATTGTGTCGATGAGTTATCAAGAAGACGATGGGCAAATAAAAACAATTATTGGCGAACACGTTGACACGACCGTTACACCTGCATTGATGGCAAAATCCACAGGTTTCACAATGGCGGATAACGAAGATGTTTTGATTCAATATCTTGTCAAAACAGGGAATCGTGATTTGACAGGTTCTGATTTCCGTTGGATTCAAGAGCGTCACATTAAAGCCACTAGCACTCCCGAAGATATGATTTTGGTCGAACGTAGGGAATGGGGTAATTTTTATGGACAACTCACCGCAATAAAAGAAAGTGATAACGTTGTTGCGACAGGTGACAAAATGTGGACTGCTTTGCAAGAACGTTTGCAAGCCGTGTTGAAATTGCATGACCAAATTACACATTTAGAGAAAAAAGAACTTGGCGCAATCAATTACGCTTTAGAGCAGCTGCGTTTGAAACAAAAAGGCTTGGAACTTAAACACGCTTGGAATGCTGAAACGGCAAAAGAATTTGCTGATAAAAAAGCGGCTTACGATGTTGATTACAAAAAATATCAAGCGCAACTTGCCGAACTACATCAACAAATTCGTCGAGATAGTTTGGTGGCAACCACTGAAAGTGGCGTGGAATTAGTGATTCCACTGGCAAAAATAGTTGAAGTCACACAGCCAAACAAAATGGGCGTATTTGCTAAAATCGGTCATTACTTTAAAAAGTTGGGTGAATTTTTAAGTGAAGATCCTCGTGAAGCAAATACGGAAGGTGGTATTTTTCCTGCCATTTTCGGCACGATTATGATGGTTATCATGATGTCGATTATTGTTACGCCCTTCGGTGTGATTGCTGCGGTGTATTTGCGTGAATATGCAAAACAAGGCTTCACAACTCGTTTGATTCGGATTGCGGTAAATAATTTAGCAGGTGTACCGTCGATTGTTTATGGTGTATTTGGACTTGGATTTTTCGTCTACATTTTAGGCGGCAATATCGACGCGCTGTTTTTCCCAGAGTCTGCCCCCGCTCCTGTTTATGGAACACCAGGTTTGCTTTGGGCTTCAATTACACTGGCGTTATTAACGTTGCCAGTCGTCATTGTTTCGACAGAAGAAGGTTTGGCGCGAGTGCCAAAAGCAATTCGTGAAGGCAGTTTGGCATTAGGCGCGACCAAAATTGAAACACTTTGGCGCACGGTTTTACCAATGGCAAGTCCCGCTATGATGACTGGTTTAATTTTAGCTGTAGCGCGTGCCGCAGGTGAAGTTGCTCCGTTAATGTTGGTCGGTGTGGTGAAATTGGCTCCGACGTTACCGCTTGATGGCAACTATCCATTCTTACATTTAGACCGTAAATTTATGCACTTGGGTTTCCATATTTACGATGTTGGTTTTCAAAGTCCAAACGTGGAAGCCGCTCGTCCGTTAGTTTATGCCACGTCGTTACTGCTAGTTTTAGTTATTATTGGTTTAAATCTAGCGGCTATTCTTATTCGTAATCACTTGCGCGAAAAATACCGCGCGTTAGAAGGATAAAAAATCATGAGTACACCAGAGCCTCGCTCGCATAGTTTTGATGCGAGTTCGATTTTACGCAGCACGCATAAACACGATGATCCTGTTGAACCGTGCATTAAAGTTGAAAATCTCAAATTGTTTTATGGCGGCAAACAGGCATTACATGGTATCAATATGGAAATGCCTAAGAAAAAAGTGACTGCATTTATTGGTCCTTCAGGTTGTGGTAAATCGACCTTGTTGCGTTGTATCAACCGCATGAATGATTTGGTTGATAATGTTACGATTGAGGGGAAAATTTTGCTACATGACGATAACATTTACGATAAATCTGTGAATGTTGCAGCATTACGTCGCCGCGTCGGCATGGTATTTCAAAAACCGAATCCATTTCCAAAATCTATTTTTGAAAACGTGACGTATGGCTTAAGAATTCAAGGCATTGACGATAAAAGAATTTTAGAAGAAACGGTTGAAACATCGTTGCGCGGCGCGGCATTGTGGGACGAAGTCAAAGATCGTTTGAATGACAACGCACTTGGCTTATCAGGTGGTCAACAACAACGGTTGGTAATTGCACGAGCGATTGCGATTGCGCCAGAAGTTTTACTTCTCGACGAACCTGCATCGGCATTAGACCCAATTTCAACGTTAAAAATCGAAGAGCTAATTAACGAACTCAAAGAAAAATATACGATTGTTATCGTTACTCATAATATGCAACAAGCTGCGCGAGTGTCAGATTACACTGCTTTCATGTATATGGGGGAATTGATTGAGATGGGTGCAACAAGTCAGCTTTTCACTAAACCCACAAAAAAACAAACCGAAGATTACATTACAGGTCGATACGGCTAATTAGGAGAAAATTATGGATGGTTTTAACTCAGCACCACACATTTCACGGAAGTTCGACGTAGAATTGAGTTCAATTCACGACAAAATTGTTGCTATGGGAAATTTAGTTGAACAACAACTTTCGTCAGCCTTACAAGCCTTTACGACAAACAATATAGATTTGGCAATCGAGGTTTTAAAGCAAGATGATTTAGTGGACGAATTTGAAGAAGTTATCGATGCTGAATGTATTAGCACTATTGCATTACATCAACCTACGGGTTGTGATTTAGATTTACTTGTTTCCGTGATTAAGGTGACGAATGAATTAGAAAGTATTGCTGCAAAAGCCGAAGGCATTGCTGATATAACAATTCGATTGAACCAAAGAACAGTCGATTTAAGAGGTTAGCAAATGGATAACAGTAAAATAGCGCACCACATTTCAGAAAATTTTAACAAAGAATTAGAAGACATTCGCAACAAAGTGTTGATGATGGGCGGCTTTGTTGAAGAACAAATCGAACAAGCTGTAAAAGCGTTAACGACAGGTGATATGGAGCTTGCCGAACTGGTTATTAAACAAGATAACCATATTGACGATTTGGAAATGGAAATTGATGCCGAATGCACACAAATTATCGCATTGCGTCAACCAGCAGCATTTGATTTGCGTTTGTTATTAGTTGTATTACGCATCATTAACGAGTTAGAACGTATTGGTGATTTAGCAGAACGTATCGCTAAAATGGCAATTTATCTTTCTAATAGTAGTGACGGTCGTACTGATCAATACCATGAGTTGAAACACATGGCGGGATTGGTTAAAGATATGCTTCATAGCGCGTTAGATAATTTTGCTCGAATGACTATTGAAGGTATTACCGATATTACTCGTTGTGATGAACAAGTCGATCGCGAATACGCCAGTATTATTCGCCAATTGATTACGCAAATGATGGAAGATCCACGCAACATCACTCGCTCGATGGATATGTTGTGGACAGTTCGTGCGTTGGAACGCATCGGTGATCATTCACGTTATCTTTGTGAACATTTAATTTATATGGTCAACGGTGATGACGTTCGTCATTTGACACAAGCAGAACTCGAAGAAAAAATGAACGGTAAATAGTTTAAATTTTTTATTTCAAATCAAGCCCTGCGAACCTTTTGGTTTTCAGGGCTTTATGTTGTCTATTTATTAGTGTTGGCGCATAAATAAAATTATTTAAAATCAATATGTTAATCTTCTGGTTTTGGCAGGAATTAACGATTTTCACTCAATATGATTTGAAAAGTATTTATGCACCAACGCTAATTCGTCATAAAAAAACGCGACTTTTTAGAGTCGCGTTTTTTGTTTTTTAGCAAAATAAGAAACAGCAGGCAAATTTTCAAAATGGTCATCCGATGTAATCAATTGCGCTTTTTCTTGTCTCGCCGTCGCATAAATAATGGCATCTGCAAAACTCAATTTGTGTTTTTGAGCAAATTCAGAAGCCAGCAATGCAAGCGATTCGGAGAGCGGAACAACTTTGGCTATTTGCGTTAATGCAATAACTTCCATTGCTAATTTTTCATTTTGTTCACGGCAAATCCATTTGTGCAATTCATACTGTATCGAGGTTGGCACAATTAAATTATCAAAATCGTCTAAAAAAGGCGCAAAGTCATCTACCAACACACCATTTGTTAGCCATTCTATCCAACCACAAGTATCAACGACAACTTTCATATTCTCTCGCTACGATCACGAACATTATTAACATTCGCACCTTTCAAAACACCGCGTAATGCTTGAAATGATGGTTTAGGCACAAGTGAAATCAAATCACCTTTTACGACAATTGAAAATTTTTGCCCCGCTGTTAAATGCAAAGACTCTCTAATTTCTTCGGGAATCAAAACTTGGTATTGCGACGATAACGTAACTTCTAACATGATTTTTCTCTTTGATTTTTGAATTTGTACAGTAATTATAAATCAAAAAATAAAAACGCCACTGCTAGGCATTTAAGCATAATAGTGGCGTTAAAAAACGCGACTTTTTAGGGTCGCGTTTTTTGTTTGAAGAAACTATCTAATTCCGTTTATTTGGTTAACGATTTTATTCATATCCAAAAAATCATCAGGATTTGCAATAAAATCGCTCAAGACAATTGGGATTGCGAAATCGTACCAATCACTAAAAGAACATGACTCAATTCTAAAACGCCCATCACGAGTAATATTCGTAGAAGGTATAAGCACATCATCCGTTATTATCGATGATGGAAAATAAACTGATACTGAATTGCGATTGGGCAACAATGGCAAGTGAGCAATGCGTGTGTGTCCGAATGCTTTATCATTTTCTTGAAGAGGCGCGAAAATAAGAGTCGGTATATCGTGATTCACACCATAACTATCCAGCCAATATCTGCATCCAACTGGTGGTCTAGTGTATGTTTTCACATAACTTTGTTTTAAAGTGCGTTTTGTTGTTGGTTGAACCAAAGATACAGGTAAAAAATTATTCAACGCTGCAACCAAGTCAACAAAATAAGCCGATGAGCAAATAAAATTTTCTACATCTTTGTTTGCTTTGATTTCATCTTTAACACTTGTTGAAAGACCAACGATGTCGTCAATATTCATAAATTTTTCTCAAAATTAAAATTAGTAACACTTTGTACTCGTAAAATTATTTCACATATTGCAACGCCGCATTACATTGAGGAAATAAATTATTCTGAGCAAGAGACAAAAAGTTAATACTAGGGGGCATTTCTTTAGCTCTTTGATAAGGATCCCAACACAAATTTTCCGTTGCGCCTCCAATGCCTTCTTGTCTGAGCAATGAAAATGAAGCTCCAAGACTATCTATCACTACCTTTCTATTTGAACAATCAACAAAATAAGCTCTTTGTTGGGGATTTCGTTGTTCTTGTCCTTTACAAACTAACTCAACACCGTGTGCAGCAGTAATTCCAGCCATTAAAGACAATAATAAAATTAACTTTTTCATCGTATTAAATCCTTCTTTCCCATTTTAAGTTTAAAAATTACAACCAATTTTCGATTGACCGTGCCAAAATTATTAAAAACTCGATTTAAAACCGAATTTTTCGTCGCATGTGCTAATAAAATGCGTATTTTGTCCCACTATTTGAACTGCTCTATCAGACATACTTTTTATTTGTTTATTCGTCATATTTCTTGGAAGTTGATTCATCAACCAACGTTGCTTTTCTTTAAATTCATTAACTTGCTCAAGCTGGGCAGGAGAAGGTGCAATCTGTTTGTACAGTGGTTCTAAAACATTCAAAGCATTTGTATAAGCAATAAAACAAATCGCGTAAGGCATATATGTTTGATCATTTTCAGCGACTTCGGCATAAAATTTGTCGTTTTTAGCAGTGGCATGACAAGGCGTTAAAAACATAGACAACATAATGACGAATAGGCTTTTTTTCATTGCAAACTCCAAATTGAAAAACGTTAAAATCTTAAAAATTAAGACGTGCAAATTCTAAAGTTGCCTTGAAATTGCTACAATCAACAAACAGTGGTTACATACACCCTTTCAGTGTGGATTTATGAAAATACATGAAAAAATACGTTCAATGCGTGAGTCTAGCAATTGGTCACAAGAAGAAATGGCGGACAAACTCAATATGTCGGTGAATGGCTATTCAAAAATTGAACGCGGCGAAACAAATCTCCACATTCCAAAATTAAAACAAATCGCCCAAGAATTAAACGTTGATTTACTTGAATTGATGTCTGAAAACAGAAATGTTTATTTAATCAGTGATAATGGAAATAACTGGTGTAACGTCATCGGCTCATCAACCGAAATCGCTTTTGAAATTCAAAAATTAAAATCTGACCTTGAACACAAAAACGAAATTATTGAGTTGCAAAAACGTGATATTTTGCGATTAGAAGAAATGCTTGAGTTAATGAAATCTGTAAATTTGGAGCGAACATGAAATCAAAATTAGTTGTTGCGGCACTTTTGTTGGCGTTACCTTTTGTGGCGAACGCTGACCGATATGGACATCGTGGCGGACATCATCGCGGCGGCGGTAATCAGTGGATTGCGCCAGCCATTATCGGTGGCGCGATTGTGGGTTCAGCAATATATGGCATTACTCGCGATGATGAACCGCAATATGAAAATAATGACAGACATTACCGCCGTGAATTAACACAACATGAAATTCGAGAAGAACAATTAAGACACCGTGAAATGGAACTTGAACGCCGTGAACATGAGTATTACGAACGTCAAAATCGCGCCCGTGGTTACAATCGTGAAAATTGCAAAGAGTATTATCGCGATGATGGCAATTCAAATTATTACTCAAGAAATTGCTGGTAACACGCATAAGTCAGTAATTTTGAATAATATCATTCGCGCATGAGCTGATTTTGCTAGAATAGCGCAAACAAACACAGTACGGATTAGCTGCATCGTTGGCTAATCCGATTTTTTTATCGTCAAATTACAAAAAAGAAGCCCGTGGATTTAAAACATATTAGAAACTTCTCCATCATCGCGCACATTGATCATGGCAAATCAACGCTCGCCGACCGTTTTATTCAACTTTGCGGCGGTTTATCTGACCGCGAAATGTCGGCACAAGTGCTTGATTCAATGGATATTGAAAAAGAACGTGGCATTACAATTAAAGCGCAAAGCGTCACGCTCGATTTCAAAGCCGCTGATGGCGAAACGTATCAACTCAATTTCATTGACACACCAGGACACGTTGATTTTTCGTATGAAGTGTCGCGTTCTTTAGCAGCGTGCGAAGGTGCATTACTTGTTGTCGATGCCGCACAAGGCGTGGAAGCACAAAGCGTAGCGAATTGTTATACCGCGATTGAACAAGGTTTAGAAGTTGTTCCCGTTTTGAACAAAATCGATTTGCCGTCAGCTGAACCCGAACAAGTCAAAAATGAGATTGAAGAAGTCATCGGCATTCCCGCTGACGAAGCGTTGATGATTAGCGCGAAAACAGGTTTGGGCGTGAAAGACGTTTTAGAGCAACTCGTTTTAAAAGTACCTTGTCCTGTTGGTGATGCAGATGCACCGTTGCAAGCCTTGATTATTGATTCGTGGTTTGACAGTTATTTGGGTGTCGTGTCTTTAGTTCGGATTATGAACGGCAGCATCAAGCGCAAACAAAAAATCACGATTATGTCCACGGGCAAATCATTTTTGGCTGAAAAAGTGGGCGTATTTACACCAAAGCGGGTTGAAAAAGAAATTTTAAACACGGGTGAAGTAGGCTTTTTAGTCGCAGGCATCAAAGATATTTTCGGTGCGCCTGTTGGTGATACGGTCACATGGACAGATAACCCTGCTGCCGAACAATTAACAGGTTTTCAACGTGTTCAACCGCGTGTTTTTGCGGGTTTATATCCCGTGAGTTCAGACGATTATGAAGGTTTACGCGAAGCATTAAATAAATTAAATTTAAACGATGCCGCGTTGCAATTTGAACCCGAAACGTCGCAAGCGTTGGGTTTTGGATTCCGTTGCGGGTTCTTGGGAATGTTGCACATGGAAATTGTGCAAGAACGCCTTGAACGTGAATATGACGTAGATTTAATTACCACTGCACCAACCGTAATTTACGAAGTCATTACGCAAACGGGTCAAACCATCATGGTGGATAACCCTGCAAAATTACCTGAAAACGGCACGGTTCAAGAAATTCGTGAGCCAATTATTCGTGCAAACATTCTTGTACCCGAAACGTATGTCGGAAATGTGATTACGTTGTGTATTGAAAAACGTGGTGTACAAAAAGATATGCAATACGTTGGACGACAAGTGTCGTTACATTACGAAATGCCGTTAAACGAAGTCGTGCTAGATTTTTTTGACCGTTTAAAATCAGTGAGTCGTGGTTTTGCATCGTTTGATTATGAATTCTTACGCTTTCAAGTCGCGTCATTGGTGAAATTAGATGTGTTAATTAACGGTGAAAAAGTCGATGCGTTGTCGAGTATCGTTCATCACGATTTGAGCGTGAAACGCGGACGTGATTTAGTCGAAAAGATGAAAGATTTGATTCCTCGTCAAATGTTTGAGATTGCGATTCAAGCGGCGATTGGTTCAAAAGTCATTGCGCGTTCGACGGTAAAAGCCATGAGTAAAAACGTATTAGCGAAATGTTACGGCGGCGATATTTCGCGCAAAAAGAAATTACTCGAAAAACAAAAAGCAGGTAAAAAACGTATGAAACAAGTGGGCAATGTTGAGATTCCACAAGAAGCGTTTTTAGCAGTTTTGAAATTGAACAAAGAATAACGGCGGCGATGATGGATTTTGATTTTTCGTTTTTTTTATTTGTCGCGACGGTGGTAACAGGTGTTATTTGGGGCGGTTATGCGTGGTATTTAAAACGTCAAAATGTCCCTTATGATATTGAAAAAGAACCAATTTTAGTTGAATACGCGCATTCCTTTTTCCCTGTTGTGTTAATTGTATTTTTATTGCGTTCGTTTATTGCCGAGCCATTTCGGATTCCGTCTGGTTCAATGATGCCGACGTTGTTAGTGGGTGATTTTATTTTGGTGAATAAATTTACCTACGGCATCCGTATTCCTGTCATTAACAAAAAAGTCATCGAATTAAGTCAGCCTAGACGTGGCGATATTGTCGTTTTTCGTTATCCAAAAAATCCTGAAATTGATTACATTAAACGGCTGATTGGTTTGCCACACGATAAAATTTCGTATGTAAACAAACGATTAACGGTAAATGGGCAGGCGATTACAGAAACTGCATTGGGAGAATATCAAGGCGTAGGTCAAGGCGAAGATATGACAGGTGCGGCGAATTTCTTGGAAAATTTGACTGGCGTGGAACATCAAATGCTGAATCGTGACGGCGTGGAATCAGTGGAATTTACTTACACCGTTCCTGAAGGTCAGTATTTTATGATGGGCGACAACCGCGACAACAGTAACGACAGTCGTTATTGGGGAACGGTTCCCGAAGAAAATTTAGTGGGCAAAGCATTTTTTATTTGGATGAGTTGGGATTGGCAACACAAAGGTGTTGATTTTTCACGCATTGGGACAGTTTTGAAGTAAATGACAAAAAAACCAGAATTATTAAGTAGAAAATTGGGGTTAGTTTTTAACGACCCACAATTGTTTGTGCGTGCATTAACACATCGCAGCGCGAGTTCCAGTAACAATGAACGACTAGAATTTTTAGGTGATGCGATTCTCGGTTTTGTGATTGCCGAACAATTATATATTTTGTTCCCTGATGCCCCCGAAGGCGTACTAAGCCGTTTACGCGCCAGCTTAGTGAATCAACGTTCGTTGGCAGAATTAGCGCGTGAACATAATTTAGGCGATTATTTATTGCTCGGTTCAGGTGAGCTAAAAAGTGGTGGTTTTCGTCGTGATTCGATTTTATCAGATGCGGTTGAAGCCATTATTGCCGCGCTCTATCAAGATCAAGGAATGCCCGCGTGCCAAAAATGGGTGGTTGAATTGTTTGCTGAAAAATTAAAAAACTCCTCATTAAACACGGGACAAAAAGACCCCAAAACTCGTTTGCAAGAATTCATGCAAGCCAAACAATTAGACTTACCGCAATATGAATTATTGACTGCATCGGGTTTGGCTCATGAACAAACATTTAAGGTTCAATGCAAAATTTCGTTATTGTCTTCACCCAGCATCGGCGCAGGCGTAACTCGTAAAGGCGCAGAACAAGCTGCTGCCGAAATCCTCCTCGAATTATTAGCTAAGGAATACAAAATATGAATTGCGGTTACGTCGCGTTAATCGGTCGTCCAAATGTGGGCAAATCGACTTTAATGAACCATTTGCTTAAACAAAAAATCAGCATTACCTCTCGAAAACCACAAACCACGCGCCATCGAATTGTTGGAATCAATACGACAGACGCGGGACAAGCCATTTACATGGATACACCTGGAATGCACGCTGACCAGAAAAAAGCGTTGAATCGCCAACTCAATCGCACGGCTGACAGCGCGTTAATGGGTGTGAATGTCGTGGTGTGGCTCATCGACGGATTAGCGTTTCAAGAATACGACGAAGTAATTTTCGAGAAATTGAAACAAGCAGGCTTGCCCGTGATTTTGGCGGTCAATAAAATCGACCGCGTTGTAGACAAAGACAAAGTTTTTGCCTTTTTTGCAGCGGCGCAAGAACGTTTTCCCTTTCACGCGATTCTTCCGATTTCAGCGTTAAAACGTATTCATTTGGACGAGCTAGAAAATGAAATTATGGGTTTGTTGCCCGAAGGCGATTTGATTTATCCAGCGGATCAAATCACTGACAGACCTGAACGGTTTTTGGTCGCTGAAATTATTCGTGAAAAATTGATGCGGCGTTTAGGTGCAGAATTGCCGTATGAATTGACGGTTGAAATTGAACGTTATGAAGAACTCGAAAATATCAGCAAAATTTACGCGATTATTTGGATTGAGCGACTCTCGCAAAAGAGCATCATTATTGGCACGGAAGGCGAAATGCTGAAAAAAGTCGGTACCGATGCACGACTTGATATTGAGCGTTTGATTGGACAAAAAGTCTTTTTACAACTTTGGGTAAAAGTGAAAAAAGGTTGGTCAGATAATGAACGTGCTTTGCACAGTTTGGGTTATCAGGATTGATTTCAACCGAATTTTGAACATAAAAAGAAGGGAAATTTCAAAATACGTTGATAAAAAAAGCAACAATGCTGGCTGGGGAACGAAGAACCGACGCGGGGTTTATCATCTCCACAGAGTTGAAACAACTCCGAATATAATTTAAAGAACGCGACCCTAAAAAGTCGCGTTTTTTTGTTTGAAATTCAAAAATTACAACACCATCGAAACTACCAACACAATCACGACAATAAACATAATCGTAAAAAGCGCACCGCCAATTAAATAGGAAGATAGCGAACCATGTTGAAAATCTTGCTCACGATTTTTATTACTTTGAATACCTATTGCCGCAGCAAAAACGCTTTTAGCGACTTGAAGAATGCTTGGTTTTGACATCATTTTTCTCCGTTTTAACAATATGTGATGTTTCCGCTGGCAAGCCCGCGAACTCAAATAATAAATCTAATTCTTTACTGTTTAATTCCTGACATTTTCCCGTGCGTAAACCATCTGACAAAACGACAGGTCCATAACGCACACGCATTAATCGACTAACCACCACATTTTGAGCTTCCCATAAACGGCGGACTAAACGATTTCGACCTTCGCTGACAATAACGTGATACCACTTATTTGCACCTTCGCCACCCATAAAATAAATTTGGTCAAATTTCGCTTCACCGTCTTCAAGTTGCACACCTTGTTTGAGTAATTCAATTTTTTCAGCGGGTACTTCACCTAAAATTCTTACCGCATATTCACGTTCAACTTCGGTTGATGGGTGCATCAATTTATTTGCCAATTCGCCATTATTTGTAATCAACAACAAACCAGACGTGTTCACGTCTAATCGTCCAACCGCAATCCAGCGCGACGTATCTAATTTTGGTAACGATGCAAAAATTGTTGGGCGACCTTGTGGATCTTGGCGTGTCACAATCTCACCTGTCGGTTTGTGATAAATCAACACGCGCGTGGGTTGCATTGCAAATTTTTCCCAATTCAACACGCGGTCATTGAGCTGTAAATAATCGCCTGCTTTTAAATGTGCGCCTTGTTTGACTAAAACCCCGTTAATTTTCAAACGCCCTTCGGTAATCCAGCGTTCAATCTCACGTCGTGAAGCTACACCGCCACGCGCCAACACTTTTTGGATTCGTTCGCCATCTTTTGAAATTTCTACATCAACCAAACGTTTTTCAACGGGTTCTCGTCTGCTGACAGTATTTGGACGCACATTTTCACGACGCAATTGGCTCGCTGGTTTATTTGGTTGTTTTCTATCGCGTAACGCGACAGGTTTATTCATTTGTTTTGTTCTCACGTTTTTCCTATAAAAAGTGGTATTTATTTTTTTACTGTTGCTGTAGCAGCTGCACCACCACTGACTAATCGAACACCAACGGCATTTCCTTTATTTGCTGGTGCGTTATAGCCATTGAAAAAAACGACAGTCCACGCAGAAATCGCATCTAATTTTGCGGTAGTTGACGATACTGTCCCAGTGGTTGGTTTTGTTGGTGCTATCGCAACAGGCGTTACTGGTGTTGTGGTGCCTGTACTTGTAGTCGCAGTAGTTGTTCCTGTTGTAGTGCCAGTCGTAGCAGTTGTTGTACCTGCTGTCGTGGTGCTTGTACCTGTAGTGCCAGTTGCACCAGTAGCAGTAGTAGCAGTTGTTGTGGCTGCTGTGCCTGTTGTTGTAGTGGCAACTGCTTTAGCAATCACAACAGGTAAATTAACGGTAGAAGATGTCCAAAACCAATCACTTTTGGTATTGGGAAATTTTACCGTATCAATCGTTGGAGATGTAGGCGAACCTGTGCAAATATCACCTTTTTCATTTGCACTAAATGCTCTTGATTTTTTATCAGAGCATAAAACTAAACTTTCAAGCTCCGCTTTTGTTGGTAATCGCCAATTCGTCAAACCGCATAAACCTTCTGCATTTACCGTGTTGATATAATCATAAGTATTACATTTGCTTGTTCCGTGACACGTTCCACCATGTTCAACACCTGCGTAACCTCCATTTTTACTTGCATCTGGTTCGTACCAACTATATGTCCAATCTTTGTCATGCAGGAGGCTATCATTCGTTTTAACTTCCCACATCAAACCATTTTTATCAGCACTACACCCAGTTTTATTTGTTGTTGTGGTTGTAGTTGCGGAAGTCGTTACGGGAGCAGCAGGAACATTAACCACAACTGTTTTTGTTACTGGAACAAGACTGACTGCATCACTATAATCATAAGCATTTGCTGTCCAAGTATAAGACCCCGCAGGATTGTAACTATGTGAAAAAATCACACTTTCACCTTCTGCTAAATTTAATGAATCGCCCGTGCTATCACCCCAATCCATACTAATCAATCGTAAATCACTATTGGCATCGGTTGCAGAGAGTGTAACGGTATAATCTGCATCTACATTGGCGGTGGTTAATCCACCACTGACTATGCTTAATGTAGGAGGAACGTTTGGTGGAATAGCAGGCGTGACTTCAAAATTTCCTGTCACTTTGTTACTTTTCAATACATTTTTGCTGTCGTAAATACCAATGGTATAAAGCGATGATTTTACAGATGGCGTGGCGACATAATTAAAGCTCGTTCCTGCAACGGCTGCTCCAGTATCTTTCATTGTAATTAAGCCGTTGCCGTAATAAATTTTTACGTTGTAACCTGTCGGCAATGGAATATCTAATGTGGCTGCGAATGTAATTGGTGTTCCTTGTACAACTGATGATGGTGAAGGCGGAACATCTGTGACAACAGGAATAGCAGCGAGTAAAAATTTTGCATCAATCGGCGTAATAGGTGTACCAAATGCAAATGCTCGAATATCAGAAAGACTACTTGAACCCGCCGCATTGAGAGCTTCAACCCGCCAATAATAATTATTGTCTGGTTTTAAAAGTGCATTTGTATCTGATAAATCATAAGTGAGTTTTGACAACGTAGTAGTAAAACAGGTTTTTACGCAACTGTGAGTTTTTGAATTGTAACCACTGAAATTTGGAGTCGATGAAACAATCAATCGATATTTTGCGGCGGGCTTTGTATTTGCCCAACTGAACGATATGGGTGTTGCCAACGGAAGTGGGTTTGCGCTAGTGGGTGTAAGTAACCACGGTTGCTCTGGTACGGCAGCAAAAACCGTTTGTGTCGCGCCCATTAAACTCACAAAAACTAAAAACTTTTTCATTTTAAAAACCTTCTTTTAAATAAATTAGCGTCGCCAAACGCTTGCATGAAAAATGGGCGTGCGTACTTTTTGACTGCGTTGCGCCCATTTCCTCTTAATGTGATATACCCAAAATGTCTGCATTCCAAAATAACCGAGGGTTGAACACGTTACGCCTAGAATAAAACACCCTGTTAAAAATGGTTGCCATACATCGCCCAGTGACGAAAAATCAAAATTTTCGGCGGCAGGTTGATTCAAAAACCATAAGCCAACTTGGTATGCAAAATAAAATAATGGCGGCATCGTTAAGGGATTTGTCACCCAAACCAATGCCACTGAAATGGGTAAATTCGCTCGAAAATAAATTGCGGCTGCCGCTGCAAAAGCCATTTGAGTAGGGGTTGGAACCCATGCAAAAAATAAACCGACTGCAAATGCCATTGAAATTGACCTGCGATTTAAATGCCATAAATTTGGGTCGTGTAATTTCGCCCCCAAAAACTGTAGACTTTTATGCTGTTTAATCACTTCGGGATCGGGAATAAATTTGTGCATCCATTTTTGAATCAATTTTTTAGCCATCGTCCTGTTTCCTTAATTATTATTTTTTTAAGATGATTATTCACGCGTTGGCGTTTTTATGCGGTGATTTGGCATTACAACAATTTTCGCAACTTCCGCCAATTTCTGCATTGTTTATTATAAGTGCGTTAGCGGCAATTATGGCACGGTTGCGATATTGGCATTGTCTCTTTTTTACAATCGGTTTTTTGTGGGCAAGCGCATTTGGTTATTATCAATTAAACGACCGTTTATTACCTGAATTTGAAGGCATTCCTCTGACGATTACGGGCGAAATTGCCAACTTACCTGACCAAAATCGACAACGTGCTAATTTTGAATTCACTATTTTAAAATCAAACGAAAAATTGCCCGAAAAAATAAAACTCAGTTGGTACGAACCAACCGCTATTTTACACGCTGGCGAACAATGGACATTTACGGTGAAATTAAAACGTCCACACGCTAATTTTAACGTAGGTGGCAACGATTATGAACGTTGGTTATTCATGCAAAACATTGGCGCAACTGGAAATGTGACAAAAGAGCAGCCGATTTTTATTTCGGAATCACCTGTTTTTAATATCGACCGTTGTCGGCAAATTATTGGCGAAACATTAACTAAAAATTATGGCGAAAATATTAGCGTGGCGTTATTAAAAGCGTTATCGATTGGTGATGATAACGGTTTAACTCCTAAAAATTGGGACACATTTCGGATTACAGGAACGACGCATTTAATTGTGATTTCAGGTTCGCATATCGCGTTGGTCGCGGGTTTGATTTATTGGCTAACGTTAAAAATTTGGACACATCTAAACATTTTACGTTTTTCGCCGCCACGCGCTGCTGCGTTAGCCAGTTTATTGACCGCGATAAGTTACGCGAGTTTGGCGGGTTATGTGATTCCAACAAAACGTGCCGTGATTATGTTGAGTATGGTGGCAATAGCGAGTTTTTATCAGCGGCAATTTTCACATTTACAAAGTTTCGCTATTGCATTGTTAGCGATGCTAATTTTCAATCCGACAATGTTGTTGTCGATTGGTTTTTGGTTGTCATTTTTAGCGGTTGCGCTGATTTTGTATCGTATTGCAGGGCGTTTAAAATCGCCGCCGAATTGGTTGAATGGCGTGGATATTCAACTCACGGTTTCATTGGGTTTATCGCCATTATTGTTATTCTTTTTTGGGCAAATGTCGCTGATTTCACCGTTAGTAAATTTTATCGCCGTGCCGATTGTCGAATTAGTCGTTGTGCCGTTTGCGTTAATTCACGTTGTGTTAATGTTTTCTTTTCCGTGGTTGGCAGATAAATTTTTTGTGGCATTAAATTTTGTTTTGCAATGGTTAATGAAAGGTTTTGAATTCGCACAAACCTTGCCGAATGCGGTTATTGATTCGCCGCCACCGTCATTTCTCACGCTAATTTTGGCGTGTTTAGGTTTGTTATGGTTATTTGCACCGCGCGGTATTCCAGCACGTTGGTTAGGTTTGATTTTAAATTTACCGTTGTTATTTCCGATTATTCCAAAATTACATTATGGCGAAGCGATGGTGACGGTTTTGGATGTTGGGCAAGGTTTATCCGTGGCGGTACAGACTGAAAATCATCAATTACTTTATGATGCGGGCGCAAAATTTCCGAATGGGGGAGGCGATATGGGAAAAAATGTTGTTTTGCCTTTTTTTCGTTATCAAAACGTGAAAAAACTGGATACGTTGTTAATTAGTCATGGCGATAATGATCATATTGGTGGCGCGAAATCGGTTTTGGATGGATTGCACGTTGAAGAAATTTTAACGAGTGTGCCAGAAAAATTTATACCGTATCAAACGACAATTTGCGAAACAGGGCAAAATTGGACGTGGGACGGCGTGATTTTCACCATGCTTTCACCCGCAAAAACGTTTGAAGGCGATAACAATAATTCGTGTGTATTGAAAATCGAAACAGAACAAAACGCCGTTTTATTAACGGGAGATATTGAAGCCACTGCGGAGAATTGGTTAGTTGAAAATATGCAAGAAAAATTACGCGCAAACGTGTTAATCGCACCTCATCACGGAAGCAAAACATCGTCAACAATGGCATTTTTAGAAACGGTGAAACCTGACATAATTTTGATTCCTTCGGGTTATCGCAATCAATTTCATCATCCAAGCAAAGACGTTTTAGCGCGTTATCAAACAATTAATGCAAAATTTTTCACTAGCGCAAACAGTGGCGCGTTAAATGTTCATTTGAATTCGGAAAGTGTCAAAGTTGAAAGTTTGAGAAAAATAAACGGAAAGTATTGGAGTTTTATGGATTCGGTATTTTGATATGTATAATCGCAAATGAAATTTCAAATAAATGTGTGACGAATCATTTAAAATTCACTTTGTTAATAAAAGGAAAACACCATGACACAATTAAAACATCAATTTGATGTAGAACGTCGCAAAGGCAAACACATCGCTATGTTGACACTTGATTTTAGCGATTTGGATGATTCAAGTGAGACGGAAGGTGAACGATTATTGCGAAAAATTGAGCAATCTATTCGTCAACGACTACGCGATGGTGATTCCGTTGCAAAAATTCACAATAATAGCTTTGTCGTTTTATTGGAAAGTCTTCACACACAAGACAATGCTGAAAAAGTCGCTGATGCTTTGATTGAAAATTTATCAGAATCGCTAAAGATGGGCAGTAAAGAATTTAACGCGAGTGTGCGTGTTGATTTCATTGAACACGAAGATTAATTTTCAATAAATTCAAGTTTGATTTAAAAACCGTTCTCGCGCCGTATTCGCATAAACGAACAATTCAAAAAGTTTCGCATTATCGCCAGATTCAATTAAATTCTGAATGGCGGTAATTTCGGTTTTGAATTGTTCCAATAGCGGCAAAAGTTCGGTTTTATTGGCTTCGCAAATCGCTGTCCACATGGTTGGATCACTTGATGCGATACGCGTAAAATCTCGGAATCCTCCCGCCGCATATTTAAAAATATCTTCTTGTTCATCGCGTCGCCCCAACATATCTACCAAACCAAACGCTAAAATATGCGGTAAATGGCTTGTTGCCGCTAAAACGCTGTCATGTTGTTGCACATCCATAATCGAAACCAACGCGCCGATTTCTTGCCAAAATTGCTGTGTTTTTTGCAATGCTTCGGCATTTGTATTTTCAACAGGCGTAAGAATGAGGCGTTTATTTAAAAATAAATCGACTAACGACGCTTGAACACCGCTATTTTCAGCACCTGCAATTGGATGAGCAGGAATGAAATTGGGCGGCATAAAACCAAACACTTTCTCTGCCGCTTCAATCACATTGCCTTTTGTGCTGCCAACATCGAAATAAACAGTTTCCGTTGACCAAAATGGTTTAAGCATTTTAAAAATACTTTCCGTTGCGGCGACGGGCGTAGCGATAATCACACAATCTGTGTTGCAAACCGCCGCTTCAATATCTGTATAAAATTCGTCAATGACGCTTAAATCTTTGGCGATTTGTAAATTCTCAACATCGTCCAAACGCCCAAAACCCACTATCGTTTCAACTAAATTTTGAGTGCGAGCCACTTTCGCAATTGAACCGCCAATTAAACCTACGCCAATGACGCATATTTTTTTAAACATTCGTTAAAACTTCCTTCAATGCAGTTAAAAATTTTGCATTTTCAGTGGGCGTACCGATGCTGATGCGTAAGAAGTTCGGCATTTCATAAACATCCACAGGACGAACAATTACGCCTTTTCGTAACAACTTTTCATAAATTGGTAAACCCGCTTGTTTCAAATCAACAGAAACAAAATTACCTGCTGATGGAATCCACGTTAGATTTAATGCTTTAAAACTGTCTGTGAGTTGCTTCATGCCGAATGTGTTATTTTCGACGGTTATGCGAACGTGTTCCTCGTCATTTAATGCCGCTTCAGCTGCCGCTAAAGCCAGTGAATTATTATTAAACGGCTGGCGAACACGATTTAATAAATCGGCGATTTCGACACTCGATAAACTGTAACCGACACGCAAACCAGCTAAACCGTAGGCTTTTGAAAAAGTGCGCGTAATAATTAAATTCGGGAATTTTTTTAACCATGAAACGGAATCAACCGTTTCGATTTGACTGACAAATTCAAAATACGCTTCGTCCAACACGCAAATAACGTGTTCGGGTAAAAGATTTATAAAATGTTCAATCGCTTCTTGTTTAAGCAATGTGCCTGTCGGATTATTTGGATTGGCAATAAATACGATGCGGGTTTTCGCAGTCACGCGGTCTAACATTTGGATTAAATCATGCCCGTAATTCAACGCTGGCGTGACCACCGCTTTTGCGCCAACGGCTTGTGTCACAATTGGATAAACAGCAAAAGCGTGTTGTGAAAAAATCACTTCGTTTTCAGGTGTTAAAAAAGCACGAGCGACCAATTCCAAAATTTCATTTGAACCATTACCAAGAGTGATTTGCTCTATTGAAACCGCGTATTTTTTTGCTAACGTATTTTTTAAATGAAAACCGCTGCCGTCAGGATATAACGCCAAATTCTCCATTGCATTTTGAATCGCGGCGCGTGCTTTTTCGCCAATGCCTAACGGGTTTTCGTTAGACGCAAGTTTCACAATGTTAGAAATTCCTAATTCACGTTCTAATTCTTCAATCGGTTTGCCCGCTTTGTAAGGAATCAATTTTTGTACGCCTTCAACAGCAAGAGAATAAATGTTTGTCATAAAATTTTTAGATTAGAAGTAAAAAGATAAAAAAATGGTGTGTTCGGAATGCACAGCACGAAATCAGCTGCGACTAAACTATTCAAAAAGAGCAGTACCAAAAAGTTACTTAAGTCATTATTTCAGATGCTGTTTTTAAATCCCGAAACTCGCACATCCCTGCCATTTATGCGCTAACCGAGCATAATTGATTATCTAAGCCACAAACACCGAGGCATTACGGATTTTTTTCATGGCATTTTGTTCGAGCTGACGAATGCGTTCGGCAGAAACGTTATATTTCGCCGCCAAATCTTGCAACGTCAATTTCTTTTCAACCAACCAACGACTCGCCAAAATATCTAAACTGCGTTCGTCCAAGGTTTTCATTGCTTCGGTTAATAATTCATGCTCACGTCCTTCCCAATCTGACGCTTCTAGTAATTCGGCAGGATCGGCATGATATTTTTGTAAATAATTTACGGGTGCAGAATAATTTTCATCGTCGCTGTCATCGTTCGACATATCAAACGACATATCGTGACTACTCAAGCGTTTTTCCATTTCATAAACATCACTCAAATTCACATTCAAATCTGCTGCAATCGCTTGTGCATCGTCATGTGAAAGCCAATTCAAATCTTTTTTCATTTTGCGTAAATTAAAAAATAATTTACGTTGGGCTTTCGTGGTTGCAATTTTGACGATGCCCCAATTTTTAATCACATATTCGTGAATTTCGGCTTTAATCCAATGCACTGCAAATGACACCAAACGCACGCCCATATTAGGATCGAAACGTTTTACGGCTTTCATTAAACCGACGTTGCCTTCTTGAATTAAATCTGGCATCGACAAACCGTAGCCGCTATAACCGCGTGCGACATGCACCACAAAACGCAAATTGGTCATAACCAATTCACGAGCGGCTTCCAAATCGCCGTCATCACGAAAACGTAACGCAAGTTCGCGTTCTTGTTCACTGGTCAATTGCGGCATTTGACGAACAACATTTAAGTAAGCGTCAAACGTTCCAACAGATAAATTTGTAGGTAAAGCTAAAGCGTTTGTCATAATAAAAATACCTCGTTGTCTTTGAATAATTGGGGAAATTCTAACATTTTTTAGCATGAATGAATGCCTTTTCTTGCTATTATGCTCGGCATTATTCCTTTTGTTTTTTAGTCGTTTTTATGAAAAAAATTGTTTCTTTTTTGGGTTTAATTTTTACCCTAAATGTTCACGCTGACAATTTACGAGCCACAGGTGATTTGGGTTTAGTGATTGAGCGTGAATCAAATTCTGCTCTAATTATCAACACGTCACAACCAAGTCAGCTCGCTAAAATCGAAGGTCTAGGTGATTTATCACACGCTTCGGTGGTTTTTTCGCGTGATGAACATTTTGCTTATGTTTTTGGGCGCGATGGCGGCTTGACTAAAATAGACTTGCTCTTAGATGAGGTCGAAAAGCGAATAATTCAAGGGGGAAATTCAATTGGTGGTGCAATTTCTCAAGACGGCGAAATTATTGGTGTTTCAAACTATGAACCTGCGAGCGTGAAATTATTTTCAGCTGAAACGCTAGAATTACTTGCCGACATTCCAGCCATCGATGCAAATGGAAAATTATCGAAAACAGTTGGATTGGTTGATGCTCCAAATCAAAAATTTGTGGTGAGCTTGTTTGACGCGGGTGAAATTTGGGTAATTGATGCAAAAAATCCAAAATCACCACAAATTCAAAAATTCACCAACATCGGCAAACAACCTTATGATGCGCTAATTTCATCCGATGGACGTTATTACATTGCGGGTTTATTTGGTGAAAAAGGTTTGGCATTGTTGGATTTGTGGCATCCCGAATTGGGCGTAAAACGTATTTTGGAAAATTATGGCAAAGACGATGAGAAATTGCCCGTTTATAAAATGCCACATTTTGAAGGTTGGGCAATGACTTCGGATTATGTTTTTGTGCCAGCCGTTGGACGGCATGAAGTGTTAGTTGTCGATAAAAAAACGTGGCAACTCATTAAAACGATTCCCGTGGTTGGACAACCCGTTTTTGTCATGGCGCGACCTGATGGGCGACAAATTTGGGTGAATTTTGCTATGCCCGATAATGCACAAATTCAAATTATTGATGCCAGCAAATTAGAAATTCAAAAAACATTTAGCGCGGGAAAAGCGGCGTTGCATTTTGAATTCACACCACGCGGCGAACAGGTTTGGATTGCGTTGCGCGACGATAATGCGGTTGCTATTTATGATACCGATACGTTGAAAGAAGTGGCACGTTTGCCTGCTGAAAAACCAAATGGGATTTTCTTTTCAGCGCGAGCGCATCGGATTGGAATGTAATTGTGCTGACCGATTTACAAAAAAAATTGCTCAATGATTTTCAACGTAATTTTCCGCTTTCACCAACGCCTTACGCCGATATTGCTGTGCAATTAAATGTGACTGAAAGCGAAGTTTTGCAAGCCTTTCAAGATTTAAATAAACAAAATTTTATCAGTCGAATCGGTGCCATTATTCCACCGAATAAAATTGGAATAAGTACATTAGCCGCAATGTCTGTCCCTGAAAATGAATTAGAACGTGTTGCAAAACAAGTTAGCTTTTTCAGCGAAGTAAATCATAATTACGAGCGTGAAAATGCGTTAAATTTGTGGTTTGTGATTATTGCAAATAACACGGCACATTTGAACGAAGTGATTAAAGCAATTGAAGTTGAAACAGGTTTTAACGTACTACGTTTTCCATTGGAAAAAGAATTTTTTATCGATTTAAGTTTTCAGTTGGATTTCAAAAATGCTTGATGATTTGAATCAACAATTACTGGCGCAACTTGCTGAAGGTTTGCCAATTTGTTCACGCCCATATTTAGAAATTAGCGAAGCGTTGGGAATTGAAGAATCTGAAGTGATTGAACGATTAGCGCAATTACAATCAAACGGAATTATCAAACGCTTTGGTGTGATTGTGAAACACGCTGCAATTGGTTATCGCGCCAATGCCATGTGTGTCTGGAAAGTTCCCGAAGAAAAAATTGATGAAATCGCGCAGTATTTATTGGAATTTCCATTCGTAACGCTTTGTTATCAACGTCCCGCCTTGTTTGAATGGGATTACAATTTATACTGCATGATTCATGGAAAAGATAAAAATACGGTTCTTGCTCAAATAGCAGAAATTAATGTTCACCCAAAAATGCAGCAAGCATTTCAACATCAAGTGTTATTTAGTCGCCGATGTTTTAAACAACGCGGTGCGGTTTATTCAACAACGCTTAATCATTAGGATTTTCATGTCAGACCACAAAATTTACCCCGTTAAACCAAAAATTGCTGAACACGCGCATATTAACGCAGAGCAATATCACGCGCTGTATCAACAATCTATTCAACATCCCGAAGAATTTTGGGCAAAAAAAGCCGTGCAATTTTTAGATTGGCATTCAACCGATTGGAAACAGGTTTTGGATTACGATTTTTCAACGGCAAAAATGCGTTGGTTTGAGGGTGGAAAACTCAATGTGAGCGTCAATTGTTTGGATAGACATTTGCCAACAAAAGCGAATCAAACAGCCATTATTTGGGAAGGCGATAATCCTGAAAATGATAAGAAACTCACTTACGCGCAATTGCACGAACAAGTTTGTAAATTTGCCAACGTGTTGAAAAATCACGGCGTTCAAAAAGGCGACCGCGTTTGTATTTATATGCCTATGATTTTGGAAGTTTCGGTCGTGATGTTGGCTTGTTCACGAATTGGCGCGGTGCATTCAATCGTATTTGGTGGCTTTTCTGCCGAATCGTTGAAAGAACGCATTTTAGATTGTGATTGCCGTTATGTGATTTGCGCTGATGAAGGTTATCGTGGCGGCAAAGTCATTCCAATGAAAACGACGGTTGATAAAGCTCTCGAAAATTGTCCGAATGTTCAAAGCGTTTTTGTGGTTAAAAATACTGCGAATCAAATCGGCTGGAATGAAAAACGGGATTTTTGGTTTCATGACGAGATGGCGAGTGCGTCAAATGTTTGCGAACCTGAATGGATGGATGCAGAAGATCCGCTTTTCATTTTGTACACGTCAGGTTCGACAGGAAAACCAAAAGGCGTTTTGCACACCACAGGCGGTTATTTACTTTATGCCGCGATGACGCATAAATACATTTTCGATTATCAAGACGGAGAAATTTATTGGTGTACGGCGGATGTCGGTTGGATTACGGGGCATTCTTATGTGATTTACGCGCCACTTTGCAACGGCGCAACCACGCTGATGTTTGAAGGTGTGCCGATGTATCCGACGGCTTCGCGTTTTTGGGATGTGGTTGACAAACATCAAGTGAACATTTTTTACACCGCCCCGACCGCGATT
The DNA here is from genome assembly GCA_903867225.1 of uncultured Pseudomonadota bacterium. Lineage (GTDB taxonomy): Bacteria > Pseudomonadota > Gammaproteobacteria > Methylococcales > Methylomonadaceae > UBA10906. Next base: position 45,773 of record CAIPQN010000052.1, read on the forward strand.
CGCGCCTTGATGGCAGAAGGTGATGAATTTGTGACGCGAACAGAACGAACCAGTTTGCGGATTTTGGGAAGTGTCGGTGAACCGATTAACTCCGAGGCGTGGGAATGGTATTACCACGTTGTCGGTCACAACGAATGCCCGATTGTCGATACTTGGTGGCAAACCGAAACAGGCGGTATTTTAATTACGCCGCTGGTTGGAGCGATGGATTTAAAACCAGGTTCGGCAACACGTCCGTTTTTTGGTGTGCAACCCGTGATTTTGGACAACGACGGACATATTCAACACGGCGCGGCAGAAGGCATTTTAGCGATTCGATTCCCGACACCAGGAATGGCGCGAACCATTTACGGCGACCATCAGCGTTTTATCGATACTTATTTCAAACTTTATCCGAATTATTATTTTACAGGCGACGGCGCACGACGTGATGAAGATGGCTATTTTTGGATTACGGGGCGAGTTGATGATGTGTTAAATGTGTCTGGGCATCGAATGGGAACGGCTGAAATTGAAGACGCGCTCGATTTACACGAACACGTTGCAGAATCTGCCGTTGTCGGTTTTCCGCACGCGATAAAAGGGCAGGGGATTTATGCTTATGTTTCGCTAAAACACGACACGCCTCCGTCGGATGAATTGAAAAAAGAGCTTGTTCAATTAGTTCGTAATGAAATTGGCGCGATTGCGACAATTGATGTCATTCAATGGTCGCCGAATTTGCCAAAAACCCGTTCGGGTAAAATTATGCGTCGTATTTTGCGGAAAATTGCTGCCAATGAACTCGATAATTTGGGTGATATTTCAACATTGGCAGATTCGTCAGTGGTTGAAGATATTATTGCGAATCGACACGTTATTTAATTTCAAAAAAACAGCGTGTGTTACGGTAAAATGCCGCACGCTAAAAAAGCGATTCACTTCATTTTAAATTACAGGAAAAATCATGCACAGCGTAACCCTTATTAAAGGCGACGGTATTGGTCCATCGATTATGGACGAAGCAGTAAAAATCATTAACGCTTCGGGCGCGAAAATTAACTGGGAAGAAACACACGCAGGTTTGGGTGCGTTTGAAGTTTTTGGTACACCGATTCCCGAAGAAACGATGGCATCAATTGACCGCACTCGATTAGCATTTAAAGGACCGTTGACGACACCAATTGGAGCGGGTTTTAGAAGTATTAACGTGGCATTACGTCAAAAATACGATTTATACGCAAACGTTCGTCCAGCAAAAAGTTGGAAAGGCGTAAACACGCGCTACGAAAATGTTGATATTGTAATTGTGCGTGAAAATACTGAAGGGCTTTATGCGGGTTTAGAACATTATTTAACACCTAAAAAAGACATTGCGGAAAGTATTGCTGTGGTTACTCGCGTGGCTTCGGAACGCATTATTGATTATGCGTTTCAATATGCGCGTGACAATGGACGCAAAAAAGTCACCGTTTGCCACAAAGCCAACATTTTAAAATACACACAAGGACTGTTTTTAGACATTGCGCGTGAAACGGCAGCACGTTATCCCGATATTCAATTTGAAGACGTGATTATTGATGCAGCTTGTATGCACATGGTCATGAATCCACAAAAATTCGACGTGATTGTTTGTACAAATATGTTTGGCGATATTTTGTCAGATTTAACAGCGGGTTTAGTGGGTGGTTTAGGGTTGATTGCAGGCGCAAACATTGGTAAAGATGCCGCTTTATTTGAAGCGGTTCATGGGAGTGCGCCTGATATTGCTGGACAAAATAAAGCGAATCCAACAGCTGTCATTATGGCGGGCGTGATGATGTTGCATCATATCGGCGAACATGAAGCGGCTGAAAAAATTAAAACGGCGGTTGAAAAAGTCGTGAATGAAGGCATTTTTGTTACACCCGATTTAAACCCAAATACCAAAGCTGGCACGATTGAAATGGGCGATGCGATTGTTGCCGCAATGGCGAATTTATAATTTAACTTAGGACTGTTATGCACGAACTTATTGAACGCGAACTTTTTGAAGCTTTGGAATATGCGCGTAGTGTTGATGAAGAACAAGGTAGACATATTTTGATTCAATTTGAAATTGATCAACCCATGTTTTCGACCACGTTATTCAACGTTTTCCCGTCGGTTATCGATAATCAAAGCAGCGAAATAAAATACCAAAACTTAGCTCAACATTTCGCGGATTTATGTTTTGACGTATTGTGTGTTTATACGAAAGCGTTTGGCAAAATGCCAAATTGTGAAGACGATCCATTGTGGATTGAAAGCCAAGCAAAATTGTTAGATAAAGAACTTGCACCATTATTAACGTCAAATCACGTCAGCGATAAAGCAGCAAAAAAAATGCGTGAAGATTTTTTCAAACCGAAAGAAGGTGAATTTATTCAAACAGGTTTGGTCGAATTTATGAATATGGCGGTGGATGATTACGCTAAAAATTCAGGTGATGAGTATCACGATTCGATGTTGGATTTAACGAAAACGATGCTGTTTGTCGTTGTGAGAATGTTTAATAATCTTTACACGCCCGTAAAATAGATAAGTGTTTAAAAAGGCTGAAATAATTTCAGCCTTTTTGGGTTTTGGACTTTAAAAAAGGCGCAAATTTATTCGTCCCTTTTTTTGTTTTAAAATCTTGAAATCCCCACCGCCTCGCGTAATTGAGCAATAAACGGCTGACTAATCGCTCGTGCTTTTTCCGCACCAATTTGTAATTGTTCTTCAATGTGATTGGGTTGCAATAATAATGCTTCGTAACGTTCACGCGCTAGTGCAACTTCGGCATTCACTTTTTCAAATAAAATCGCTTTCATTTCACCCCAACCGATGCCTTCCGCATAACGTTTCGCCACTTCGGCGATTTCATCAGCATTCGCAAACGCTTTGTATAGACTGAACAACGTGCAATCGTTGGTATCTTTAGGTTCATGCGGTTCGAGCGAATTGGTTTTTATTTTGTTAATCAGTTTTTTCAATTTCTTTTCGGGTTCAAACAACGGAATTGTATTTTGATAACTTTTGCTCATTTTTCGTCCATCTAAACCTTGTAAAATCGCTCCTTGTTCATCAATCACGGCTTCGGGCAATACAAAATGTTCGCCATAAATATGATTAAATCTCGCGCCAATATCACGCGCCATTTCGATATGTTGAAGCTGATCTTTACCAACGGGAACTTTATTGGCATTGAATAACAAAATATCTGCCGCCATCAAAATCGGATAACTAAACAGCCCCATCGTAACCCCTTTGTCGGCATCATCTTCTTCATTTTCTGCAACGGCAGCTTTATAAGCATGTGAACGATTCATTAAACCTTTCGATGTGACGCAGGTTAATAACCACGTCAATTCTAAAATTTCAGGCACATCCGATTGGCGATAAAAAACGGCGTTATTTGTATCCAAACCTAACGCCAACCACGTCGCAGCGATTTCTAAGCTCGATTGACGCACACGCTCAGGTTCTTGGCATTTAATCAGCGCATGATAATCTGCCAAAAAATAAAATGGAGTGACATTGGTATTTTGACTGAGATTTATGGCAGGTCGAATAGCACCAACATAATTACCCAAATGCGGTGTTCCTGTCGTCGTGATTCCTGTTAAAACAATGGCTTTTTTCATACAAAATTCTCAAAAATGAAAAGGTAAAAATATAGAACGTCATTTTATAGTAAAATTTCACGCATTCACGGTTTAAAACAGGATAATTTGAATGTCATACGACGAAAAACGCGCTTTCATGCGTATCGATGTAAACAGTAATATGCACTATCGATTAGTCGATGCCAACGAATTTCAAGCAGCGCGGTGTCTTTCGTTAAGCGGTTCGGGGGTATCTTTTATTGCCTCGAAATCTTGTGACGAAGGTAGAGCGTTGGAAATAAATATTACACCACAAAGTTCAATTACCCCCGCATTTACGGCATTTGTCGAAGTGGTTCGTGTTGAATCACTTAACGATGGAAAATATGAAATTGCCGCCACTATTAAAACTATTAAGAGTTAAAAATGTTTACGATTACGAAGGAAGTTTATTTTTGTTACGGGCATCGCTTGATGAATCATGGCGGAAAATGTCGCAATTTACACGGGCATAGCGTCAAAGCAGCGATTTCGATTACACACGAAAATTTGAACGACCAAAGTATGGTCTGCGATTTTTCGGACGTGAAAGACTGCGTGGAAAGTTATGTAAATACACAACTCGACCACAATTTTTTGCTGCACAAAGATGATCCAATTATTCCTGCATTGATTCAAAATAATGAACGATTTTTAGTTCTCGACGAACATCCAACCGCCGAAGTATTAAGCAAAATGATTTTTAAGCATTTGCAAACGAATGGTTTTCACGTCACGGAAGTGGCTTTATGGGAAACCGCCAGCGCGTGTGCAAGTTATCGGGAATAATTAAAATTATTCACTCAATTCAATCGCCTTTTAATTTTTATTTTTGAAGAAATATGACCACTCAAACACCAAAAAACATTCGTCGCGAAAATTACACCGTTCCCGAATTTTTAATTCACGACGTAAAATTACATTTTTTGCTCGATGCCGAAAATACAAAAGTGCTTTCGACGCTGACATTGCAACGTAATTCTGAAAGTAAAAATCAAGCCGATGATTTGGTTTTGCACGGCGAAAAATTGATTTTGAATCGTGTCACGTTGAATGAATCGGAATTGACCGATTATGTTTTAACGCCCGAAACGTTGACGATTTCAAACGTGCCGCAAGTTGAAACGTTAACGCTGATAATTGAAAACACCATCAATCCGAAAGAAAATACTGCGCTTGAAGGCTTGTATTTATCAAACGGAATGCTTTGCACGCAATGTGAAGCGGAAGGGTTTCGTAAAATTACTTATTTCCTCGACCGTCCCGACGTGATGACGAAATTCACGGTGACGATTGTGGCGGATAAAACCGATTACCCTGTATTGCTGTCAAATGGCAATAAAATTGCCAGCGGTGAATTTAAAAATAATCAACATTGGGTTACATGGAACGACCCGTTTGCGAAACCAAGTTATTTATTCGCGTTGGTTGCAGGGCAATTAGAATGCGTCGCCGACACTTTTATCACGCAATCAGGACGTGAAATTGAGCTAGAAATTTTTGTCGAAGCACACGACAAAGACAAATGCGCTCACGCCATGCAATCACTCAAATATGCGATGCGTTGGGATGAAGCGGTTTATGGACGTGAATACGATTTGGATTTGTACATGATTGTCGCCGTTAGCCATTTCAATATGGGGGCAATGGAAAACAAAGGCTTAAACGTATTCAATACCAAATTCGTGTTGGCACGACCCGATACAGCGACTGATTTTGATTACGAAGGCATCGAAGGTGTAATTGCTCACGAGTATTTTCACAACTGGACAGGCAACCGAATCACTTGCCGCGACTGGTTTCAATTGAGTTTAAAAGAAGGTTTCACAGTTTTCCGTGACCAAGAATTCACAGCTGACAGAACGTCTCACGCGGTGAAACGCATTGAAGACGTGACCCAACTTCGCACACGCCAATTTGCCGAAGATGCTAGCCCATTAGCGCATTCGGTTCGCCCTGATTCGTATATCGAAATCAACAATTTTTACACGCTCACCGTTTACGAAAAAGGTGCGGAAGTCGTGCGAATGTTGCACACCTTATTGGGCGTGGAAGGTTTTAGACGTGGCAGCGATTTGTATTTTGAACGTCACGACGGACAAGCGGTAACGTGTGATGATTTTGTCAACGCGATGCAAGACGCGAACGACGTGGATTTGAGCCAATTTCGTCGCTGGTATTCGCAAGCGGGAACGCCCGTTGTCAACGTTTCGACAAATTACGACGCAACGACAAAAACATTCGCGCTAACTTTAAAACAAAGTTATCCGAATCAAACTGAACCGTTGTTGATTCCGATTAAAATCGGTTTGTTGAATGCCGAAACGGGTGCAGATTTATTGCCTGAAACGTTGTTGCAGTTCAATCAAATGGAACAAACATTCACGTTTGACACGTTGGAATATGCACCGATTGTTTCAATGTTGCGTGGATTTTCTGCGCCTGTGAATATCGAAATGGAACGCAGTTTGGAAGAATTGGCATTATTGTCGCAACATGACAGCGATTCGTTTAATCGTTGGGACGCAGCGCAATCTGTGGCTGAACGCATTATTTTAGATTTGGTGAAAAACAAATCTACCGAAGTGAATCCGATTTTATTGGCGACGTTTGAAACCGTTTTGAATTCACCGATTGATGATTTGGCATATTTTTCATTATTGCTGTCGTTGCCGTCGGAAAACTACTTAGCAGAACGCATGACGATTGTCGATTTTGAAGGCATTCATTTGGCGCGTGAATGCGTGTTGAAAACGTTGGCAGAAAAATTTAAAACGCAATTTTTATCCATTTACAACGCTCATCACAAAGACGAATCGGGCGACTTTAGTCCCGAAGCGATTGGTCGTCGCCGCGTGAAAAATGCGTGTTTGGCATTTTTGAGTAAATTAAATTCGCCTGACATTCACACTTTGGCACAATCGCAATTTGAAAATGCAAAAAATATGACGGATCAAATGGCAGCGTTGGTGGCGATTGTTCACAATAATCATCCAGCAAAAGCGGCGTGTTTGGAAAAATTCTATTCGCAATGGCAAAACGAACCGCTAGTGATTGATAAATGGTTTGCCTTGCAAGCGAGTAGTCCAGCGGCTGATGCGTTTGAAATTGTGCAGAATTTACGTTCACACGCCGCGTTTGATATGAAAAATCCAAATCGAGTGCGTTCATTGATTGGCGCATTTAGCCAAACAAATCCTGTGCATTTTCATGCGGCGAATGGTCAAGGTTATGCGTTTTTGACAGATGCGATTTTGGAACTCAACGCAATAAATCCACAAGTCGCTTCTCGAACGGTCACGCCGTTAACAGCGTGGCGAAAAGCTGAAACCGCTCGTCAACTTTTGATGAAATCTCAATTGCAACGTCTCATCGACACAAAAGATATTTCTAATGATGTCTTTGAATTAGCGAGCAAAAGTTTGGGTTAAACGTCGATACGATGAATAAAATTTTAGCAGTATTTCGATTCATTCAAGCCTATCCGCGTGTCATCATGCCGATATTGACATTGTTGTTGTGTGGCTATGGTTATGAAATGTTGGTGGCACGACCTGCGTTGATGTATCAAGGTGAGCCGAAAGCTATTTCGGCTCTCAATACAAATAGTTGGTTTCGGGTGTTGAGAAATAACGGGTTTATCGTGGGGTATTCAGATTTGCGCGGTAATCCGTTGTGGGTGGAATATGCGCTCACACCAGTTACTGATAACGCACCGCATTTAAAACGCCCGTCACGTTTTCAAACAGATTGGCGCGGATTGAATCGCGTCAGTCACGATGATTACACCAAAAGTGGTTTTGATAGGGGGCATAATGCGCCAAATCATGCGATGAGTACGCTGTACGGAAAATATGGGCAAGCGGACAGTTTTTTGATGACCAACATTAGTCCGCAACGTCCAAAATTAAATCAACAAATTTGGCAGCGATTGGAAGAAGCGGAACTCTCTTTTTTTGCGAAAAATTTTGGCAAAGTTTGGGTAATTACAGGTCCTATTTTTGGTAATAATTCTGAACGAATTTCATCATCGTTATGGCACATTGATATTCCGAAAGCGTTTTATAAAATTTATATCACCGAAGAAAGCGATAGCAAACCCGCTTTCGCTTTGGCGTTTATCATCCCGCAAACGGTAACTGGAAAAGAACCATTGTCGCAATTTGTAACGACGATTGACACGGTAGAAGCACAAACAGGTTTAGATTTTTTAAGTGATTTTGATAATAAAACCGAAAATCATTTAGAAGGTACGATTGAAACGGTGCCGTGGAATTTGAATGCAATAAATAAAATACCATCGCGTTATCCGTGAATATAGAGCGTTGAAGGCTCAATTTTTGCTTTCTAAAAATCCATCGCTATTTGCGGCGGTGAAATTAATTCAACAATTGGTCATAAAATCGCTACTAAATTGTATTTATTAACCTTTATTGGAATGTATTTATTTTTTTAGAAATAATCTGTTTTTTAAATAGACACAATCTATTTATTGCGGCTAAAATGCGCCCGCTTTCGAATGAAAGCATTTAGGTAGGTAGCTTTTAAACAAAGCTAAATAACAATAACAATAAATAGTTAGAAATACTTTCACTTGAGTCACGTCGCTGGGTAATTTGCTTAGAACGACAAGATAACAATAAAAATAATTACTCAAGTTAGCCCGCTTTTGGCGGGCTTTTTATTGCCTATCAAAAACCCGAATTACCGCTTAAAATACGCCATCATTTAGATTCATCAACGAGTTAGACCTTTGAAATCCCCTTTATTTTTACCTTGGTTTATCACCAGTTTTGTTATTGTTATGCTAATTTTAAGTATTACTTTTGCACACTTTTATACTTTTCAAAATTTGTTAGCTGAAGAAACACGACTGTTTTGGCGCACCATTTTTTATGTTTTATCGATTGTAATGCTGCCATTGACGAATTTATTGCGTCATATTTTTCTGCGCTTAAATCAAACGATGCCACTTTTAGCAAACGCCAATTTAGAACACGTTATAAAAATTCGCTATATGTTAACTATTACGATTTCAATGTCGATGATGCTGATAATTGGCTGTTTTGGCGCGACGATATTTTATTTCGGCGATGGTTTTAAATCGTTGCACATTTTGACGGGAATTGCCGCTTTAGGTGTATTTTTACACCGTCCAAAACTTAAAGAATATCAACAAATCTTAGATTCATTTACAGAGAACGAAGATGACTAATGCAAAAAAAGAATTACTAGCGATTGCTGATAGTTGTGTCAAATGTGGGATTTGTGCGCCGCATTGTCCCACTTATACACATACTCAAAATGAAAACGAGTCACCCCGTGGGCGGATTGCCTTGATTCAAGCATGGGCAGGTGGAAATTTAAATGTGACCAATAATTTACTCGATCACATTGATAATTGTTTGTTATGTCGTGCGTGCGAAAAAGCCTGTCCAGCCGTTGTACCGTATGCGAAATTGATTGATGATTTTCGCGCTGAAATGCACAACGAAAAAGCTGCGCCGCTTTCAGTGAAATTGCTAAAAACGATTTCTGAAAATAAGCGCGTCCAACGTTGGGCGAAATCGAGTTTAAAGTTGTATCAAAAAAATAATCTGCAAAAAACAGCGCGTTTTCTACATTTACCCACATTATTTGGTTTAGGGGAAATTGAGCGTTTGGTGCCGAATTATCAAGAATCCCAACCGTTACAAAACTATTATCCTGCGTTAAATGAAGTCAAAGGCGATGTGGGTTTATTTGTGGGTTGTATGGGAGAATTACTCGATTCTGAAACAGTAAATGCAGCGATTAGCGTTTTGAAACATATTGGTTTCAATGTGTATTTACCTGAAACGCAAACCTGTTGTGGCGCGTTAGCTTTGCATGAAGGCGATGCGTCAACCGCGAGAAGTTTAGCGAAACAAAATAACACAGCGTTTGCGAACGAAAATTTACAAGCGATTATTACGATTGCCAGTGGTTGTGGAAGTACATTGAAAGATTACGCGCCAAATGTGGTGGATATTAGTCATTTTATTTCTCAATTCGAGTTTAATTTAAAACCACTTGTCGCAAACATTTGTGTGCATTCACCGTGTACGCTTAAAAACGTATTGAAAACTGATAAAAGTGTTTTGAAATTACTAAAACAAATCCCAGAGGCAAACATTTCATCTTTACCAGAGACACAACAATGTTGTGGTGCTGCGGGAAGTTATAGTTTACGACACGATAAAATGGCGCAAACATTATTGAATAAATTACTTGAAACATCACTTGAAAAACCGACCGATTATTTGGTGAGTTCAAATATCGGTTGTGCGTTGCACATTGCGGCGGGTTTACGGGAACGTGGAAAAGATTTGACAATAATTCACCCGATTGTTTTATTGGCAAAACAACTGGTCAATTGAAACAAAAATGGCGCGAAAGTCGCGCCATTTTTAGATATATTCAGCGATAATTTCGACCATAAAAAATTTCAGTTACTTCTTTGTGAACCTTTTTCTCAATTTCGATTTTTTTCTCAGCTGACAAATTACATTCTTTTTCAAACAAATAATTTTCCAATTCTGTTTTTTTCAACATCATTTTTGTGTGGAAAATATTTTCTTGATACACATTTACATCAATCATTTGGTAATTTTCTTGCGTATCGGGTGCAATAAAATCTTGAATAGAAGTAATGGTGTGGTCAATATAAAGTTTTTTACCTTCAATATCACGAGTAAATCCACGCACTCGATAATCCATTGTGACTACGTCCGATTCAAAACTATGAATTAAATAATTCAGGGCTTTCAATGGCGAAATACGTCCACAAGTCGAAACATCAATATCCGCACGAAATGTACTAATACCGCTATCTGGATGACTTTCAGGGTAAGTGTGAACAGTAATGTGGCTTTTATCTAAATGCGCCAACACTGTTTCAGGTAGAGGACCAGGCGATTGACTATTCATACTTGGTGGCGGTGGTGAATCACCTTCTGAAATCAACATAGTAACGCTCGCCCCTTGCGGATCGTAATCTTGACGAGCAATGTTTAAAATCTGTGCGCCAATAATTTCAGCAACATTCTTCAGAATTTGTGTCAATTTATCGGCATTATAAGCTTCATCGATATACTCAATGTAAGCCTGTTGCTGCTCGGCTGGTGCATAACAAATGTCATAAATGTTAAAACTGAGCGACTTCGTTAAATTATTAAAGCCGTGTAATTGTAATTTTGTATTCAATGTTCTAAACCTCGATAACTTCAAAATCATGGGTCATTTCGACCCCTGCGTTTCCTAACATAATTGCCGCTGAACAGTATTTTTCTGCAGATAATTTTACAGCGCGTTCAACCGCAGCAGGTTTTAAATCACGTCCACTCACAACAAAATGTAAATGAATTTTACTGAAAACAGCGGGAACTGCATCTACCCGTTCAGCTGTTAATTCGGCAACACAACTTATTAAATCATTGCGTCCTTTTTGAAGGATTTGTACTACATCAAACGATGAACATCCACCGACACCCAATAACAACATTTCCATTGGGCGAATACCCATATTTCGACCACCTAAATCAGGTGGTCCATCCATGACGATTGCGTGACCGCTGCCCGATTCACCGACAAACATCACGCCATCTACCCATTTAACGGTTGCTTTCATAGTTTTTTCTCAATTAAAAAATGGCGTGAATGGTATCACACTATCTTTACAGCGCGTGTGACAGAAAATTTTTTTTCTTTAATCACTAATATCAATGTTTAATTCGGTTACTTTTCTTGTCAATGTGTTGCGTCCGTAACCCAATAAATTAGCGGCTTCGTGACGTTTATTGCCCGTAAAATCTAATGCAGATTTAATCAAAATACTTTCGACGATTGGAATAATTTGTTTGGCAATTTCGGCAGTTTTATTACGCAAATGTTGGTCAATTGCCGTGCGTAATAAACTTTCCCAATCGTCACCAAATGACATTTTTTTTACCAATAATTCGGGCGGTAAATCGTGAATATGAATTTCGTGTCCCGATGCCATTACAGTTAACCATCGACAAGTATTTTCTAATTGCCGCACATTACCGTGCCAATCTAACGCGCTTAAAAATACTTCCACATTAGGCTTTAACACTTTAATTTCCATGTCCAATTCTTTTGCCGCTTGCTGCAAAAAGTAACGAAGCAATAATGGAATATCTTGCTTGCGTTCGCGTAGCGGTGGAATATGAATCCGAATCACATTCAAACGATGAAATAAATCATCACGAAAACGCCCTTGTTTCACAAGTTCTTCTAAATTCTGATGTGTTGCGGCAATGATTCGCACATCGACTTTCGTTGAAGCATAAGCACCCACAGGATAGAATTCGCCGTCTGACAATACGCGCAACAAACGAGTTTGCAATTCAGCGGGCATATCACCGATTTCATCTAAAAATAGCGTGCCACCATTTGCTTGTTCAAATCGTCCAGCCCGACGCTGAACGGCACCAGTGAATGCGCCTTTCTCATGACCAAATAATTCCGATTCCATTAAATCTTTCGGAATTGCCGCCATATTTAACGCGATAAATGGTTTTGCACTGCGTGGACTGTGACGATGTAATGCTTTGGCAACCAATTCTTTTCCCGTTCCCGATTCTCCATTGATTAACACAGTAATTTGCGAACGAGCTAAACGTCCAATCGCTCGAAAAACATCTTGCATAGCTGGAGCTTCACCCACAATATCTGAAATGAAATTTTGTGTTGATGTAACAGAATCCATGACATTTTCATGTTGCTGCGAATGAAGATAAGCGCGGCGTGTTAATTCAATTAAGTCTGTAATATCAAATGGCTTTGGTAAATAATCAAATGCACCGCCCTGAAATGCTGCGACGGCACTTTCTAAGTCCGAATGAGCTGTCATTACAATCACAGGCAATTTTGGGTAATTTGATTGAATTTTATTGAGCAATTCCAAACCATTCATATCTGGCATCCGAATATCTGTAATCAGAACATTTGGAATTTCATACTGTAGCGCAGTGAGTAATTCTTTTGGATTTTGAAAACTTCGTGCAACCATTTTGGCTTTTTGAAAAGCCTTTTCCATCACCCAGCGAATGGATTTATCGTCATCAACAATCCAAACGGTTTCTAATTTATTCATATAGATTTTATTTCCGTAAACCCTTATCTCCATGAAGTTCTGATTGCATCAAGCTTTCAGAGCTTTTGGTAATGTTTCATTTGTGAGAGGTGTTTAACTCTGTGGATGCGAGTTAAATAAAAAGCTTTGTTACCAACGCTTTAAATTTGACCCCTTAGCAACGGAATAAGCTAATCCATTTAACGAAAAATAGAATATCGTAGAAATCAATAACGACAATGGATTGAAGTCATAAACCACACTTCAATAGGGGGTCAATTAAAA
>CAIPQN010000053.1 GCA_903867225.1 uncultured Pseudomonadota bacterium
ATATTGCTGTTTTTTACAATCGCATTCGGATTCATTCCGCTAACGATTATTTATCGCCTGTTGAATTTGAATTTCAACACGCTAAAAATGATTCTAATTTCTCTATCCTAAAAAACGTTGCATGATCAGTGGTGTAAAACCCATCTTTTGTGATTCTGTTTTTAGAATCGTTTCGATAGGGGCAATCTTCTCGTGGACAAAATAATTTTAGGTCTACGCTTAACTTTTTAGTCATAATCAAAATCTCTCGTTTTTTTGAGATATTTTGAACCAAAACAGCCTTAAATTCTCACCTGCATTGGTTTGTGGGGACTATCGATTTGGTAGTTCAGATGCTCAACATTATTTGAAAAAATTAACAGAAGAATATGATGAAAACGAATAGTAGTTTAATTAACAAACCAACTGTTTTGGTTATTGATGATGACCGCATTTCACAAAATATCTTAGTTTCTTTTTCGAGTGAAAATTATTCAATAGTGGTTGCAGATTCTAGCGTTTGTGCATTCAAACGAAAATGGATTCATCCAACACCTGGAATGGCTCTGGGTTTGACGAAACAACTTTTGGCATGGCGGTTTTGTGGTTCCAATACCCCCCAAAAGCATTGAAAAATATTACCATACATTGGTTTGCATGGACTATCATAAACTCTATTGTAAAAAAGATATTTTAAACTGAAAAACATCATGACAAAAAACGAAAAAATTCATGTAATAGGCATCGGCTCTTCAGCGGGGGGATTGGAAGCGTTAATTCAGTTGGTCGCAGGATTACCACCTAAATTAAATTGTGTGTATGTGATTGCACAACACATGTCACCCAATCATCGCAGCATGATGGTTGATATATTGTCACGAGAAACACATATTCCTATCACCGAAATTCAAGGTAATGAAACGCCTATACCTGATGTCGTGTATATCATCCCACCAGGCTCAAATTTGGTATTCAAACAAGGTAATTTTCATTTAACGGCAACGTCGCCAGAAATTTCACCCAAACCCTCTATCAATCTTATGTTTCAGTCTATGGCAGAAGAATTTGATGAATATTCAGTTGGTATTATTTTGTCAGGAACAGGCTCAGACGGCACCAGTGGCTTGAAAGCCATTAAATCTGTAGGCGGTGTGACATTTGTTCAAGATCCAGAAACTGCCAAATATGATGGAATGCCTAGATCGGCGATTGATGCTTGTATGGCAGATAGAATTATTAGCCCTGATCAAATCGGACGCGAACTTGAACGCTTATTAAATTTCCCCGATACCATTTTGGAACTTGAAAATGGTGAACAACGCCCAGCTGAATTAGCCGATTTATTTGAAAAAGTACGTTTGCACACCCGCATTGATTTTTCTAGCTACAAATTGGCGACGGTGCAACGCCATTTATTACGAAGAATGATGGCAACCGAAGCCTCAACACTCAACGAATACCTTGCTGTTATCGAGACTAATCCTAATGAGTTAGATGCTTTAGCAAAAGAAACGCTTATTTCAGTCACCGAATTTTTTCGTGATAAAGATGCGTTTAGAACGCTAGAACGTTTTGTGACTGAAATTGTCGAAAGAAAAAAAGAAAATGAAGAAATTCGTGTTTGGGTTGTCGGCTGCGCGACAGGTGAAGAAGCCTATTCCATTGCGATTCTTTTTTTAGAGCAAATTACCTCTAAAGGGCGTGGGCAATCGTTACAAGTTTTTGCAACCGATATTGATAACGACGCGCTAAATGTCGGGCGCAGAGGTATTTATAACAAAAGTGCTATGTTAGATATGCCAATTGAATACAAAGAAAAATACTTTGTTGTCAGTGGTAATGGTTTTGAACCACTGAAACTTTTAAGAGATTGTGTGACGTTTGCGCGGCAAGATATAAGTGCTGATCCGCCTTTTATGCGTCTTGATTTAGTGACCTGTCGCAATGTGATGATTTATTTCAATAATGAATTGCAAGCCAAAGTGCTTTCCGTATTTCGTTACTCGTTGCGTGATGAGGGGTTATTATTTTTAGGTCGCTCTGAAACGGTCAATCAACAAGAGTCGTTGTTTTTACCCGTTGATCGCAGATCGAGAATTTATCGCCCTCGTGGTGAAAGTAAGCCAGTCAAAATGGGAAAATTACTCAAAGGTAAATTAAATATACCGACTTCAAATTTTGTACCTGAAAAAATCTATGAAAAAACGTATGAAAAAACATTTTTAAAAGCGATTGCAGACCATTTTTCGCCTGCCATTCTGATTGATTTAAATTGTAAAATTTTGCACAGTCACGGTGACGTTACAAGCTTTGTGCGTTTCCCTTTAGGTTCTCCCGAAATGAATTTAGCACATTTAATTGTGCCTGAATTTAGCAATGAAATTTTGACAACCCTTTATCGAGTACAAAAAAAACAAGTCACTTGTTACAGTCACAAGCGCAGTATTGCCACAATTCATAACGAAATATGGCGATTGGTCATCAGTCCAATTGAAAAGCACATTGATAATGATATTTTTTTGGTGACATTTGAAACGTTTGTAAAGCCATCAAAAACAGAAAATAAAGAAATTGGCGATGTCGTACAAGTAGTTGATCCTTACTTAAATGACGAGCTAATTTCAACGCGAGAGCATTTGCAAACTTTAATGGAAGAAATGGCTTCTTCTAATGAAGAAATGCAGGCTCTTAATGAAGAAATTCAAGCTGCTAACGAGGAATTGCAAGCCAGTAACGAAGAATTAGAGGCTTCAAATGAAGAATTGCAAGCAACGAATGAAGAATTGGTCAGTGTTAATGAAGAAAGTCAGATTAAATCTGCTGAATTAGCCGCGATTAACAGCGATTTTGAAAGCGTTTATGACACGATTGATTTCCCTATTTTAGTGTTTGATACCGATCTTTTTCTCAAACGCGCAAACGGTGCAGCAATACATACTTATGATTTGCCTCCTCTTTCGACAGGACAAAACATTTCGCGTTTAAAATTGCCAAAACTTCTTAACGGAATTGAAACGTTAATGTCAGAAGTCATTACAGAGCAACACAAAAAAATTATCGGACGAACTTTGAATCACACACCTATCAAATTTTTGTCACGCCAACCTTGAGTTTAACGGGGGTTACGCAGAGTGTTGTGCTGGTTGTTGTTGATAATACGGATTTAGTTGTCGCGCAAGAGCAAATTATTCGTAATGAAGAACGCTTGTTATCGATTATGAATCATTCGGTTTCATTAGTTTCCTTAAAAGATGTTTCGGGACGTTATGAATTCGTGAATCAATGCTTTGAAAATCTATTTCAGATAAAAGCTAATCAAGTCATTGGAAAAACAGATAAACAACTTTTTGGCGATGAAATTTCAACGATACTGCGTAAGAGTGATTTAAAAGTTTTGGCGCAAATGGACGTAGTAGAATCGATTGATGAATTAACATTAGCGACTGGAACCGTGTGGCTGCAAGCCATTCGATTCCCTATTTTTGATAGAGACGGCGTAATCAGTGGCATTTGCACACAGGCTTCTGATGTTACACAAAAACGCCACGCAGAAGAACAATTACGGTTAGCTGCAAAAGTATTTGATCGCTCTGGGGAAGCGATTTTAATTACGGATCCCAAAGGTAATATCATCACCGTAAATGATTCCTTCACTACCGTGACAGGTTATTCATTGCCTGAGGTGATTGGTAAAAATCCAAGCGTTTTGTCATCTGGCAAACATTCAGAAGACTTTTATAAAAATTTATGGCACTCCCTTGTTGAACAAGGTTCATTGCAAGGTGAAATTTATAACAGACGTAAAAATGGTGAAATTTATCCAGAATGGTTAACTATCAATTCTGTTTTAGATGAAGACAGCAATGTTTTAAATTACGTTGCGATATTTAGTGACATTACGGCTATAAAATCTTCACAGCGTCGCATTGAGTTTCTTGCAACACATGATGAACTCACAGGCATTCCAAATCGCAGTTTATTACTTGATCGCCTTAAACACAGTTTGGTACAAGCAAAACGTCAAAATCATACCTTAGCGGTTTTTTTCATTGATCTTGATAATTTTAAAAATATCAATGATTCGTTAGGGCATGATGTAGGGGATTTATTGCTCAAAGAAGCCACTGAAAGACTCAAACACTGTATTCGTGACATGGATACGTTAGCGCGTTTAGGTGGTGATGAATTTGTGGCATTACTTGTTGACGTAAGCCTCGAAAAAATAAATGCGATTGCCACGCGCATGGTTGATTCACTCGCTGCATCGTTCCGAATCGCGGATAAAAATTTGTTTGTTTCAGGCAGTATTGGAATTAGTTTATTTCCGAATGATGGTGAAGATAGCGTAACTCTATTAAAAAATGCTGATACCGCCATGTATCGTTCAAAAGAAAATGGGCGTAATCAATACCAATTCTTTGCAGAAGAAATGAAGGTCATTGCTTTTCAGCGCATGACGTTTGAAACAGGTCTGCGAGTAGCCATTGATTCCAATCATTTTAGCGTTCATTACCAGCCACAAATTGATATACGAACGGGAAAATGGTGGGTGCAGAAGCCTTATTACGCTGGAATTCGCCCCATCTTGGCAATGTATCACCTGCTGTCTTTATTCCCATTGCTGAGGCTTGTGGATTGATTAGTAAAATTGGCGATATTGTGTTTGATACAGTATTAAATCAAATTAAAACATGGCAGTTGGCAGGGCTTGATGTACCTTGTATTTCAATCAATGTTTCGTCACATCAATTAAGAGGTGATGTGTTTTTATCAAGTATTGCAGCTAGATTAGCGGCAATAGACGTGAAATCAAATCACATTTGCCTTGAAATTACAGAAAGTGTGCTACTTAATGACATTAACGCCGTGCAGAAAAGTTTAAAAACACTCGAAGAAATGGGCATTGGTATCAGTATTGACGACTTTGGAACGGGTTATTCATCTCTGGCGTATTTGAAAAAATTACCCTTACATGAACTCAAAATAGATAAAAGTTTTATCGATGGTATTGATACAGAACCTGATGATTACGCAATTGTGAAAGCCATTATTCAAATGGCACAAGCGTTAGGTTTTCATGTTGTCGCTGAAGGCGTTGAAACCGAAAACCAACTTACCGTTTTGAAAAACTTGGGTTGTGATATTGTGCAGGGCTATTATTTTCACAGACCTCTAAAAGCAGAAGGCTTTGTGAAACTCCTCAATAACATTTAAAAATGCAACTTTTATGAATTCTATTCCAGAAAATTTAATCAATTATTGTGAGTTTGAGCAGCTACATCTTTCGGGGGCAATTCAATCGTTTGGAGCATTGTTGCGCGTAGAAACCAACGACAATCTTATTACCCATGCCAGTGAAAATTTAGCCGATTTTTCCAATGTCCACGCTCAAAACGTAATTGGAAAATCACTCGAAATTTTGGGATGGTTTAATGTCAAATGTCTTGAAAATTTGCCCCATGAATTGGGCAAAACCATGAATTTGTCGCACATTGCGACGGGATTGCAAGAAAGCATTGACGCATTGTTAATTCGCGGTGATGGTTGCATTTTGATTGAACTTGAAAAAAATACGAAAATTGAAGTCATCGCCATTCAACAACGTCAACGTCCTTTACTTTCTGCCCCGCAAAATGAAGAGAAATTGATGAGTTATAACGAGCTATTGCTCAACTCATTTCGAGAAATTATCGGCTTTGATCGCGTGATGATTTACCAATTTCTCGAAGATTGGTCGGGGAAAGTGATTGCCGAAGCGACTTCTGAAGGCATTGGCAGTTATCTTGGTTTACATTTTCCCGCAAGTGATATTCCGCAAATTGCGCGGGATTTGTATTTAAAAAATCCTTCACGCCTCATTCAAAATGCTAAAGCTGATGCAGTGCCGATTTTAGGAATAGATGCAACAGTACCTGATTTAACGTGGTCGGATTTGCGTAGCGTATCGCCTCTACATTTGGAATACCTTGAACACATGGGCGTTCATACTTCGTTTTCTGTGCCAATTCGTTTAGCGGGTAAATTGTGGGGACTCGTAGCTTGTCACCATTTAACAGCTAAAACGGTATCGCCAGATCAGCGTCATGCTTGCACGAGCATGACTAATACCTACGCATTAGGCATGGCATATTACTTGAGCAGTCAACGATTACAAGCCTTAGACAGTATTGATCGGCGTATTGATAAAATTCTCGAAACATTATCCGAATATGATGATTTACTTGAAGGCATTGAATCTAACGGTGAATTATTGACCAATACGTTAAGTGCAGAAAGTTTTGCGATGGTTGTTAATGATGACGTGATTATTCTTGGAGAAAGCCTTGATTTAGACACGATGTCGATTGTTGATAATTGGTTTGTGAACACTGAAGAAGTGACTTACATGACGGACAATTTAAGCTCGGTGTTCCCAAATTCACCCGAAACACTAACAATGGCAAGCGGCATGATTGCTATTAAAGCACGCTCACCTAAATCAAATTGGGTACGTTTTTATTGGTTTAGACCAGAAGAACCACAAGAAGTAACATGGGCGGGAAATCCCAATAAACCCATGATTGAAAATGCAGGCGCACAACGACTATCGCCACGTCGCTCTTTTGAAAGGTGGGTTGAAAATAAAACAGGCTATAGTCGTCCTTGGACAAGTGAAGAAAAAATGATTGCGACAAAATTCCGTAATACTTTGATGCGCTGGTTATGATGATGTCAATAAATTGATTATAAAGGGAGAAAGAATTGATACAACTGCTTTTACAACAAAGTGATTCGTCAACAGAAATCAGGACAAAAAAGTTAAGCCGCTTTTCGAAAAATTCCGAAGTTGGCGGGCGACATCATACCGCTAGCGGAATGACTACGTTTACGGTTGTAAAAAACTTCAATGTACTCCAACTTCCCCCCAGACAACCCGTTCAAATCCCAACGCAACCACACTAAAAGCGCGTAAACCTGAAAGCTGATAACGTTCGGAGAGTGATGCGGCATATGTTTTTGCCTGAGCATCCGCTTCTTTCAGCTTCAGTTTTACTTGCGGTAAATCGGCTAATGCTTCACGCGATAAGGATTTTAGTTCTTCGCCTGTCATGCCTAGTTCTTTCAATCCAATATATTTGAACTCTAAAACTAAATCTAACGCTTGAAACTTTCGCATATCGGGACGGACAATTAAACTCAAATCAACGTAACCTCGGTCTGCCTCCGCTTCTGACAACATCATGTAAATGTTGTCATTAAACAGCAGTGTCATGAAGGCAATTTTGATAATTAACTCGTTGCTCCAACGATAATCGCGGTTTGAAAGGATCGGGAAGTAACGAGTTTCAAGAAAATCGCATAGCGGTTGTAAATTTCCTGTCATACAAAACGTTTTTGCTACTTGGCGAATATCACTCTTGTCCTCGTAATTAGGCAACAAAATTTCTTGTAATCGTTCAACATAGAGGCTTTTAGCGACTAAATTCGGAATTTTAAGTATTTTTTCACCATATTCTGCGTGTCCCGCAAAAGTTAAAATACCGAAGTAATACATCAGTGAAACCATAAAAGTTTCATCTTTCACAGCTGTTAACATATCTTCAACACCGAACCGCCGAGCAAGTTGAGGGATGACTACTGAATCTCCTCCGCTCAACGCTTTAATCAAGACTTCTTCACCATGCGGTAATTTAGAAATATAAACTAATTTGTTGCGATCCATGCTTAGATTTTCGTCGAGCATAATACTGGGGTACTGCCCCTTTTTTTGCAGATATTCTAAGAAGTACAAACTCAGCGTTGGGTTGTACATTCTGTTTTCAGCTTGTTCGCTAAAGCAGTAGCCGTTATAAAAAGTACGCATCGTGTCGAGTGCTTCAGCAGCTTTATCAGGGGCAATTTTTTCTAAAAGTTTCGCGACTTCTGACTCCGTAAACCCACACAATTCATTAAAATCAGATTCTAAATAAATAGATTTCGCAACGTTATAACCACTTGTCATATCGCTCAATACAACTGGAGAAACACCTGTGATGAAAACGCGGTCTAATCCTTGACCGCTTGCCGCCGCCTTCACAGCTTTGAACACGGTTTTTAATAATCCTTCGCCATGCAAAAGAGCTTTGTATTCAGTATTTCGACTGGTTAAAACTTCATTGGCAAAATTGTCATATTCGTCAATGAGCAGATAGGTTTTGTAACGACAATTATGCAAAGTCAAAAACAGAGACTCCAAAGAAGAAATTGCGTTATTCGGATGAATAACTACCTCACAGTCTAAAAAATCTTTG
>CAIPQN010000054.1 GCA_903867225.1 uncultured Pseudomonadota bacterium
CGCGACTTTTGAAGATTGTTTTGGCAAGGTTTCATCGTGGAATTCACGCGCTTTTTCAGGGTCTAAACCGATGTTGAATTGGTCTTCCCAACGGAATTCAAAACGCGCTTTTGACATCGCATTATCCCGCGCTTGTGCGCCTGGATGCCCTTTGGCTAAATCTGCCGCGTGCGCCGCGATTTTGTAAGTCACAATGCCTTCGCGCACATCTTGTTTATTCGGCAAACCTAAATGTTCTTTTTGCGTGACATAACACAACATCGCGCAACCGTACCAACCGATATTTGCCGCGCCAATCGCAGAGGTAATGTGGTCATAACCTGGTGCAATATCGGTCGTGAGAGGCCCTAAAGTATAAAAAGGAGCTTCGCCACATTCTTCAAGTTGCTTGTCCATATTGACTTTAATCATGTGCAACGGAACGTGTCCAGGGCCTTCAATCATGGTTTGCACATCGTGTTTCCACGCGATTTTTGTCAATTCGCCGAGCGTTTCGAGTTCGCCAAATTGCGCCGCATCGTTCGCGTCATAAATCGAACCTGGACGCAGACCATCACCCAATGAAAACGCCACGTCATAGGCTTTCATGATTTCGCAAATTTCTTCAAAATGCGTGTAAAGGAAACTTTCGGTGTGATGCGCGAGACACCATTTCGCCATAATCGAACCACCGCGCGACACAATGCCTGTCATACGTTTTGCGGTTAATGGAACGTGATGCAAACGCACGCCTGCATGAATCGTAAAATAATCCACGCCCTGTTCAGCTTGTTCAATCAACGTGTCGCGGAAAATTTCCCACGTTAAATCTTTGGCTTTACCGTCCACTTTTTCGAGAGCTTGATAAATCGGCACTGTTCCAATCGGCACAGGCGAATTACGCAAAATCCATTCGCGGGTTTCGTGGATATTTTTGCCTATCGATAAATCCATAATCATGTCGCCGCCCGTTGTTTTTTTGAAAATGGGCGGTTCATCGAACATTACAAAATAAAATCACCAGCTTCCAAACTGCTCACGCCGCTGAGTTGAATTGAAAAATCAGCCACATTATCTTTGTCATTATTACCATAAAGAATATGTGTAGCTGTATTGAAATACAGTGCGTTTGTTAATTTAAACACAACGTCTTTTGTTCCAAGCTCAAGAGTTTTAAAAGCATCATTAACTTTTGTTGTTGTATCCGCATCAATGCCTGACAAGTCGATTTTGTCCGTACCACTTACAAAATCAGTAATAACATCAGGCGATTTAACAGTCGAATCCGATGCCGAAGTAAAAACAAACGTATCTGCACCTCTATTCCCTGTTAATTCGTCTTTTCCTCCCGAACCAGTTAAAACGTTCTTGTCATTGTTGCCTTGTAACTTGTTCGCTAATTCGTTGCCTGTTGCGTTAATTTCCCCCTCTAAAAAATCATAACCACTGCTGTAGTATTGATGAGTTGCTTTTAATGTTAAATTTTCAACATTAGCTGGCAAGCTAAAAGAAATTGAACTATTTATCAGGTTGAGCGTAAAACCCCGTCTCTTTAGGTCGGGGATGTAAGCTCGGCGGCGATAGCCGCCTTATGCTAGACTGCACACATGAACAAAACGATACGAAAAGCCTTTAAATTTAGGCTCAAAGTGAATGCTGA
>CAIPQN010000055.1 GCA_903867225.1 uncultured Pseudomonadota bacterium
ATGATCTAAAACTTGAATTTTCACAAATACATCCTGATTCAACATAATAATTTCGCGGTAAAGAAAAACCGCTATTTTGAATCAAGGGGGTCAATTTTATTCCGTCGTTAGGGGGTCATTTTTACTCCGTTGGTAACATCATCACAATATCGTATTCTTCTTGCGTTTTACCACGATGTTTAAAATCATTTTTGGCAATATCATCAAAATGGATACTGCCCAAGTGTGGATCATCAAGCAAACTATTGACAAAAAACTCTTCAGCTACTGCACCTTGATTTTTTCCAATTCCATCCAACATATCACCAATACGACTTAGTTTTTCATCGGTTTTTTGCATTTGAGCATCCAATCTATCTGACTTAATTGCCAAACTGGCTATCAATTCCTTCAATTCTTCATCTGTCATTTGCTTCTCCAAGAAAATTCAATTGTTGCCACAATTCTACCACACCCTCCAACATGAAAAACCCCCACCCTGCCGAAGCATGATGAGGGCTTTGTTTACAGCTTCAAGCAACAGCCGCCTGCCTGAAATCTTTCTGCGACATTGAATCAATTTGAACCTCAAATCGATTCCGAAAATCCTTTTTTAAAACTAAATCATTTGGTGATGGTAAAAAGTCTTTTACTATTCTAACCTTAACGTCATCACTCAAAAAATCATCACTGTAAATTATTTTCTTTTTCATAAATTTTTCTCCCCTTTCGCCAATAATACGATTGCGACGATAAGTAAATCGAACCGTCAAAATGCCTGAACCTTCTTTGTTTTTACCCAAACAATAAAATCGTGGCTCAATGTCACTATGATTAACATCTTCAAAAATCACCCTATCTGAATCTAAAAAAGCATACTGAGCATCAACAAATGAAACATGATGCTTATCTTGGTTTTCGACATTTTTATCGTTATCCCACTCAAAATTTGAATCCATTTCCTTCGCTTTAAAGAATTTTCACAAAATTAAACTGTCTGAATTTTACCATTTTCTCTATTTGAAACACACACAAAACCCCCACCCTGCCGAAGCATGATGAGGGCTTTGTTTAGCTGTTCAAAATAGATTTTTTCAAATCCCGATAAAAATTTTCGTGTGTGCCATAAGCCAGCAACATCAAAACTAAAGTCTCTTTTTGATAACGATATGCCAATAACATTTGATTTATATTGACATTGAACTTATAAACTCGCGCACCATTCAAATCGCCAGTTTTTAAATCACCAAGCTCTGGTTGTGCTATCAATGTTTTAATCACCTCATCTAGCAATTCTTTCTCTGATTTATGTAGCTTTTTCACTGTCTTGATAAACAAATTACTCTGTAAAATTTTCATCCAAACTGATACTCAGAAATATCGCCAGACTCAACTTGTTGTAAGCTGACCAAAATATCTTTTACAAAACTCATCGGTAAATCAGGATTTTCCTCTGCAATTCTGCCCAATTTTGCCCAATACTCAATTTGTGTAGGTAATGAACGGTGCATCACTGTTGCCATTATCTGTGCATCATTCACGAAATCATTTGATAATTCAATGATAGCCATTTTCAAATATCTCCAAAAAATTCAAAGCAAAATAATACCACGAATTAAAAACCCCCACCCCTTTTGCAAGGAATGAGGGTTCTTTTGTTGTCAAGAAGGTGGCAGAACAACATTACCCACCCTACCTGGCTAAATCATGCCTTAACAGCATCATATAGCCTTTTTAGTTCAGCAATAACAGTCGGCATACTTATAGCCGATATGAAATGACCACCATGAGCAATTGAATTACGCTCTTTATAATATTCAATTATCAAGTTGTAATCTTTTCCACCTTTTGGCGTTAATAAAGCAAGACGTTTTTTAAACGGCATTTCATCATTAGCACTATTCGGCAAGATGTCCCAAGCCGCTCTTTGTTTCCAAGAAGTGATAGAGTTTTGTTTTTTTGTAATTAAAATCGCGCTTTGTTGTCTAATCCTATCCTCCAAACGAGAAAACATAAAAAGAAAATAGGCTTGGTCATTTAGTTCTCTTTTACATCTATATTCTGCTTCTTTTTTATTCCAGCCTTTACTTTCTGCGTGAAATTCCATGCGAGCATATTCATTATTTATTTCATTATATTGAGATTCTAATTTATCAAAAATACTCATGACTGAATTAAACTAGCAATAAATTCTTTATTAAAATCAACTCCTTTCTTACGATTTTTAGGCGTAAACACTTGCCAAGCAGAAGATTCTTCTTTATCTGCAATATCAACTAACAAATAGGCTCCCTCTTTAGTCAAAATATCAATTCTGCCATTAGCACCAATTACCCATAATCCTATAGGTTTAAAAGAAGCTAAAAGTTCTTTATTTTTTCTTATTTCTAAAATCGGAAGATCAACAGGTGATACTTGGTACTCTTGCATTAACTCCTCGTGCATACGAGTTTTTTTATTTTCTACACAATCAATATCTGGCAAATTTGAACACGACTCTTTTACTAAAGAAAAGACATCGCCTATTCTGTTAACCCAGTCACGAACTCTGTTTTCAATATCTTCTTTATCCATTTTGTTCATGCCTTACACGTTCGGTTCATCATTCAATTGAAAAAAACCGCCTTCCTTTCGTCCATCGGTTCTTTTTTTACAACCCCCACCCTGCCGAAGCATGATGAGGGCTTTGTTTACAGCTTCAAGCTAACGGGCGATGCGGCTGCCCGTTTTGCTGAATTTTGAAATCATAACAATTTTACCAACGTTGCTACAATCCCTATTGCGACAACCATCATGCCGCCCATTTTTAATATCAAACGTAATTCGAGCGTTTCTATTTTGTTTTCTAATCGAAGAA
>CAIPQN010000056.1 GCA_903867225.1 uncultured Pseudomonadota bacterium
TGATCTAAAACTTGAATTTTCACAAATACATCCTGATTCAACATAATAATTTCGCGGTAAAGAAAAACCGCTATTTTGAATCAAGGGGGTCAATTTTATTCCGTCGTTAGGGGGTCATTTTTACTCCGTTGGTAACAATGCCAATCCACCTTCGCTAACATTCTGGGTAAATGTGCGCGTGAAATGGTATCTGCATCATGAAAGCCCGTAACTGTTCGCAACCAATCAATTTGGTTTTTGATGTAGCGATGAATGCTCGATACTCTGGAGCGACCCGATAAAATCGCCATGATGACAACTGTAATCATAAATACTTGAGAATGTCGTTTGCCTCGGTTATCTCGTGAATCGGGAAGTTTTTTCAACGCATCAATAAATTTTAAATCTTGGCATCTCATCGCATTTCTAATCTAAAATGTTACATTTTACAGTCAAGCTAATTTTTTATGAGAAAGCCGTGGATGGAACACCCAGCGTCAAAATGCTAATCGAACCAAAAGAGCGAGTGAGGTTTTTGACAAAGGAACAAGCTGAAAGTTTGATTTTAGAATTGCCACCACACTTGAGTGCAATGGTTAAGTTTTCGCTGGCAACAGGGCTGCGCGAAAGCAATGTTACAGGTTTGCAGTGGTCGCAAATTGATATGCCGCGAAAAACGGCGTGGATTGATGCAAAAAATGCTAAATCAGGCAAGTCGATTTCTGTGCCATTAAATGATGATGCAATGTTGGTATTGCGAAATCAATTAGGAAATCATCGCATTCATGTTTTTACATACAAAGGAAATTCCATTGCAAAAGCGGGAGCTACTGCGTGGGATAAAGCCTTAAAAAGGGCGGGGATTTAGGATTTTCGCTGGCATGACCTTCGTCACACATGGGCAAGTTGGCATATTCAATCAGGAACACCGATAAATGTTTTAAAGGAGTTAGGTGGATGGTCTGATTTGGATGTGGTTTTGCGTTACGCACATTTATCAAGCGAGCATTTGGCACAATATGCAAACGCTTCAAAAATTGAAACTTCCACGTTTACGCCACCCTTGCTAAAATTACTTTCTTCTAAGTAGTTGATTTAATTGGTCGGGACGATAGGATTTGAACCTACGACCCCTTGTCCCCCAGACATAAAATCACGCCATAATAACTTTAAAATCAACACGTTGCGATTCTCACCCAATCAAAACCTACTGCAATACATCAACACCCAACGCGGCTAATAATCCAGCCGAGTGACAAATTGGCTACAGTGTCAAATCCATCAATACTAATAAATGCCCAAATGAAGCAATGCTTTTTCTTTGCTTGTAACAGTTTGATCAAATCGACACTTGCTTACATTAAATTCATCACTGTATTTCTCAAAAGCGGTGTTATAAAAATTCCTCAGAATAAAAATGACAAAAATTTCAGGCGTTAGCGGTTCAGAAACAGGAATGCGACAATTTTTGTATTGTCCAAAAGTTGCGTGAGTCTTGGGATGCTCTAATTCTTTGAAATTTTCAGGGTCATAATCAAAACGAATCGGAAATGTCACGACATTTCTAGCCAAAATATCTGCGTAAATTTCATCTTGTTCATAATTTTCTGGTTCATTTTGGAAACTTTCTAAATTTGGTGCAGGAAAAAAGGCTAATCGGTGAGAAATTAGCGTTTTATTTTTGAACGTGTAAAGCATCTGAATTAGCGCACCATCAAGCATTTTTATGTTGTAATTTTTGCCTTCGTCTAATTTTTTGTAAATTTCATCGTAAGCTATATTTTTCAACGCAACAGAAACATCTTGCATCCCAGAGTAAGTAATGTAGCCGTTTTTATTTGACGGCGGATTTTGCGCCACTGATAAACCTAGCCGAATAAGTTTGCTGTTTATATCTTCTATTTGCCGGAAAATAGCTTTAAAACTTGGCATTGTTAAAGCAATTCCTTCAATTTTGCTCTTGCTTCTTCGGACAAATCTTCTTTGTGAATTTCGCCGTTCATTAAACTTTGAATCAAATCATTTGCTAGACTTGATTTTTTCTGTATTCGGCGACGTTCTTCATCGTTCATATCTCTATTCACGATATTTAATTTTTTACGTTCTTCTGCTGTTGGATAAGTAAAACTTAGTTCAAAATTATTCTGCTTTACTGCTTCAAACTCTTGTTGCAATGCCAGCATATTTGCACCGTGACCAACAACTCGAACCCATGCTTTACTGCGTGTCAAACCTGTAAAAAGCATATTGCGTTTTTGGGCAATGTTAAAACCATCAAAACATTCTTGAGCGTTGATAATATAAACCATCGAGGCTTCATTGCCTTTTGCTCGATAAATTTGCGTAAAGACAATCGCATCATCTTTGAAAAACTCATCAGGCGTTGTTGTAACACCTGCTAAATTAGAATTGATACCCTTTTCAAACAATTTTTCTCTTATCAAACCAACCGCTTTTCTTGCTGTATAAGGTTCTGGATGAATGACCATAATGTCATCTAATTTCAATTCATCTTCTCTTATATTTTTTTCAATTTCATTCACCAAATAAGCGACTTGATCATCGTTATTAGCGAATGATTTAAAAACAATTAAATCATCCGAATGTGAATGCGCCTCTAAAAATTCAGGGCTTGATTTAGAATCTCTGTGGAGCGTTACAGCTTGACCATCTTCCAATTTGCCATTTTTTACGCCATAACCAACATCTAACCACAGTTGATGCTGTTCAAACATTTGAATTAAGCCCGCCGCTCTATAAATTCCAAATCCTAGCGCATGAGCAGTAGCGAGAACAGGGCGAGAATTTCGGTAACAAACGTTTAACACAATATCTTGGCGAGCCTGTCCTTTTACATTTTCCAGTGATACTTTTGGTTTGCCATGTTCATTTGTGCCAAATAACACTTCTGGCGATGGCATTTGCTTATTACTTAGATTTTGTAATTCGTCGTAGGCATAAACCAACCGCTTTGGTTCTTTTAAAATTCCGTAACACAAACGCAAAAAATAAGGCGAAAAGTCTTGAGCTTCATCTATTAGAATGAGGTCATAGTATTGTTGAAATGCGTGAATTTCGTTGTGCGCTTTTTCACAAACAACATCGAATTCTTTGCCGTAACTATTTGGTAATCCTTTTGAACGACTAAAATCGAAGTATTCAACGTTATGTTTAAAACACACGTCATAATAAACACCGCGTGTTGATGGACTACCCCACGCTTGTAAAATGTCTATTTTTTCCCAGTCTGGTTCTTCGTTCGTATGTTCTATGGTGAATAGCGTAATAAAGTGTCGGAGTTGATTTTTTAACGCGCGACTATTAAACGTGACGGCAATTTGCCAAGTTGGATTTTTTGCGTGCAAATAGGCAACTTTCAACGCCAATACAATCGTTTTACCTGAACCTGCCAAACCTCTAATGCGTTGCACACCATCGACTGTTTCAATTACTGCCGTGCTTTGTTGTCTGTCTAAATTAGCAATTGATTCTTCTAATTTCTTTAATTTAGCCCCTCTTGAATCGGGATTTTTAACGTAGCCGCGTTTGTTTTTATTTCTAATTGTCGTAATGGACTGAATCACAGAAACTAATTTTTGATAAGTTCTGTTGTCTGTCCATTTTTTAGAACTCAAAAAATCAGTTAAATCATCAGTTGACACCAAAATTCGATACGCTGGATTTGTATTTGAGTGATTTGTCCATGCAGGCGCAAAAGTAGCAACGTCTAAGTCAACAGCTAGGTTGCGACCATTATTTAAATCTTTGTGCTGTTTTAGTTTCGATTCTAATTTTGTGAAATTTTCATCTTGAATCTCTGTAATCGTAGTTGCGATTTGGTCGTTAAAAGCACCTTCAACAATATGAAAAATAATCGCGCCGTGCTGTTCAGAAAGTAACAACGCATCAATTTGATAACCGCCTTCAATCGTACCGATAATTGGATAGCCTAAATATAAATAGCCTTCAATATCGGTTCTCGATTCAAAATAGTTTGCTAGCAATTTACTACTTTCTGGGCTAGCCGTTCCGCCTCTAACAACAATCATTTTGTAATCCTAAATTCATTATTTGCATCATTGACCAAACGCCTTTGGGTCATAAAAATTTTGAGCCTCTAAGAGAGCAGGACGTGTTTTTTCATTGCTATTTTCAATATGAAACGGTGCGTGTTCAAAAAGCGCGTAACGCTCAACAAGTAATTTATATTGCCAATAAGTATCTTGTTCATTTTCGCAATAGCAATTGACAGCAAGCAATTCCGTTACATTATCGGTCAACAAGGCTCTAACAATGTTGCTATACGTTTTTTCATTTCCTATCGGTGCATCATTCTCAATAAATTTAAGAAGTTGATACAGAATGCGAAAATAATGACCACACTGATCATTTTCTTTTTGAAGTTTTTCTTTACATTGATTTAACCAAAAGAAATTTTCTTCTAATACTGTTTCAGAAACGTTTTTAATAAACACTTCTAAATGGATGCTTTGTAATTTCGATTTCGGCTTATTTATAGAATTCGCTATAAAACTTATGCGACTACTGTTTTGACTTGGTAATTCTGGTGGAGTGTAAGATAAATCAGCTAAAACCTGATTATGAACATTCAAAAGCGCAAAAAATGTACTTTCAAATTGCTGTTTAGCCTGTATTTTGTCGTTACTTTCTAATGCTTCGCGCTGGATAGTGACTGTGTATAACAACGCAATAAATCCAAAAAAACTTAATAATGGGTTTAGTATGCCGCCAACAAAATCACCAAATGTCCCCCAGTCACTTTTTTCCTTACCCAACTCAATAAATGTAGAGAAATAGGAAACGAGTAATTCAAAAATCAAAAATACGATAAAAATTACGATAATCGTAATAATCAGCAAATAACCATTTTTGATTTTCATACTTTCTGAATCAAACCGAAACATCCAACCACCCTGAAAATTCATGTGAATCTAATTCTACAAGTTGCGAGCGAACACGTTGGCGTAAGGCTTTTGCAGGTATTAAAACAAATTTTTCATAATCTGCATGGTCAGGATTTAACAAAAGTAATTTCGACAACGCTTTGGCAAGACGTTCAACTGCCTTCACATCTCGGCTATCACCTTTCAATGGAGGACATTCGCCAAACGGAAAATCATGGTGACTCACCAGCCGTAATTGGTGCAAGTATTCGCCAAAAATATCGGCTTTAATTCCCACACCTTGCGCGGCGCAATCTGTTGTAAAACGTGGAATTTCCCAACCTGCAATAATGCCGTGAAATCTGTCAATTAACGCGCTGTCGTGAAACATCGGCGGCAGATGGCGAATGAAATCAGGTCGGCGTGGTCGTCCACTGTGCAAATCGATGTTTGCCAGAATCATCAAGCCGCATTCGCTGGTGATTTTGTCGTTACCAATCGAATAATGCCCCGATTCTAAATAATCTTTGAATTTCGCGTGAATATCATCCGCACCTTTAAAACTAATCGATTGCCCTTCGTCCAAAACCAGCAAATCGTAACGTCCCATTAAACCAATTTCTTTGGTGTTCAGATTTTTAAACAACTGCGCTTGCGTCAACGCGCCACCGCTGTTCACCCAAACATAACGGCTCAGGTTTGAAAAAACAAACGATTTGCCAGTGCCTTTGGGTGCAAGTTCCATCATGTTCAAATTGTTCTGCACCAATGGCAACAACCGTAAAATCAAAGTGTCTTGTTCAGATTCTTTATAAGCCGACGGTTCATAACCCATTGTGCGTAACAATAAATAAATCCATTCACGGGTGGTGAATTGTTCACGCGCTTTAATTAACGCTTGTAAATCCACTTTGCCCGATTGCATCGGATTAAATTCAATCATTTCGATGACGTTAATTCTACCTTCAGGACGAACAACCAAACGCCCCGCGCCCCATTGTCCACCTTCTAAAAGAATCGGATTTTGTTCGATAACTTCATTCGCCACCCGCGCATTCGTTTCTTCAATACATGGAATAGACAGAATCTTTTTATCTTTGGCAATATCAATGCGAACGTTAAAACGATCCAAAATAGTCAATCGCTCGCCCGATTGCAATTCATGTTTGATACGTTCTTTTTCGTTTTTGGCGGGAAGGTGTTTGCTCATAAACGCGGTGACATCGTGATAAATGTCCGCATTTGATTTGTCTGGTTTTTGAAAGCGTGAAATTAACCATTCTTCAACAAAACTCGGAATGGTGCGTTTATCCCGAATTTTCAAACTTCGCACCAAGGCTTTATCAATGATTAAATCGCTGAACGCTTCGCTGATTTTGAGATCTAATTGTTCGCTGTTCAAAACATATCCTCAAAACTTTGGGTTGCGCTATCTTTTAATAGTGGTACAAACAGACCTTTTGATCTAGTTAAATTTACGGCAATTTTTTCCTGTAATTTATTCAATTTCTCTTGGGCTTCGGTATAACCGCCGTCAATGGCTTGCTGATACCAAGAAATAGCCTGTTCATAATCTTGCTTTATACCGTTTCCAAATTCATACATTTCGCCCAAATTGCTTTTTGATTCGGAACAACCTTTTTCCGCACCACTTCGCCATAGAGAAATTGCCTGTTTGTAATTTTGCTCTATACCAAATCCTTCCTTATACATGCAAGCCAGGCTGTCATAAGCACCAACGATATTTTGTTCTATAGCACTACGAAACCAAAAAATTGATTGTTCATAGTTTCTTTCCACTCCAACCCCGTCTTTATAGCAATAACCCAATCTATTCTGAACTTGAGTATGACCTTGTTCAGCAGCTTTTTCATACCAATAAACAGCTTTTGCATAATCTTGCTCTACACCAAAACCAGTGTAATAAGATTCTGCCAAATAGGCTTGCGCTTCCGAATCATCTTGCTCTGCTGCTTTTTGATACCAAAAAATGGCTTTTTTGTCTGATTGTTTTAGACCTTGACCGTCTTTATACATCACACCTAAATTACGCTGTGACTCTGCATTTCCTAGTTCAGCGGCTTCTTTTATCCAAAAAGCAGCCTTTTCATTATCTACTTCTACCCCACAGCCATTTAAATACATATAAGCTAAGTGATTATGTGATGTTTCGTCCCCTTGTTCCGCAGCCTTTAAATACCAAAATAGAGCTTTTGATTCATCCTTTTTTATTCCTAAATGACCTAGTAAATAATTTTTACCTAATTGGGATTGTGCAGTGACGTATCCTTTTTCTGCGGCTTGGTGAAACCAGGATTGAGCGTCATCAATTTTGCCCTTGTCTTGACATATAACTCCTAAAAGAAATTGGGCTGTTGGAATAACATCTGGACAAGCGTTTAAGTCTGGATGATTAAGTCCTTTTTTGAACCAAAATTCAGCTTGGTCATAATCTTGTTCGATTTCATCGATTGTTCCAAAAAAATATGCGTTAGCTAATTCGAATTGTGCGCTAAAATTTCCCTGTTGAGCTAAAGACAGCATTTGTTCAAAATCTGGTTCATCGTCATTTTCAGCAACATCATCTACATCCGAATCATATAAAAGCGACTGTGCTTCTTCATGACCTTGTACAAATGCAGAAATTTTCCCTAGTAGTGATTGCAGCGAAGTGTTTTTTTCTTCGGCTAAAGACAATACTTGTTCAAAATCTATTTCATCGTCATTTTCGGTAACATCATCTAAATCAGATAAAATTGATTGTGCCTCTTCATTACCTTGTTCTGCTGCTTTTTGTATCCAAAATAGTGCCTTTTCGTAGTCTAACTCGACTGTTTCACCATTCATGTACATAGAACCTAATTTGACCTGAGCATCTACATCACCTTGCTTTGCGGATTCTCTAATTAAGGTCAAAACATCGTATTCATCACTATGAAGCCCTTCGCCATTGTTATACATTTGAGCCAACATATATTTCGCACCAGCATGATTTTTTCTTACTGCCTGACGAAATAGCACTTCCGCTTCTTCGTAATTTTGTTCAATGGTATCGCTGCCGAAATAATAAGACATCGCCATTGCAAAAGTTACCTCTACGTCACCTAACGTGAATTCAAGAAATGATAGCAATTCTTCTGCTTCTTCATGTCCTTGTTCTATTGCTTTGCGACACCAAAACGCTGCTTGCTCAAAATTTTTTTCCATTTCCGAATCAGGCACCATACCTGCGTACCCACTGCCAAGCATAAAGCAAGCTTCAGCATCATCTTCATCGACTAATATGTTCTCAAAAATAGGCACAAAGTCTTGTGCATTAGTCGAGCCACGCTTTGCTGCTTTACGAATCCACTTTATAGCTTCATCAAAGTCGAGGACTACACCTGTACCAGAAGCGCACATAAGACCTAAAGCTAACTGAGCTTCGGCATGACCTTTTTTTGCGGCTTTCTCATAACAAAAAAATGCCATGTCATAATCTTGTGTGAAGTCGTCATCTTCGTCATCGCCATGTTGGTAAAGGTTGCCTAGTGAGAAGTAATCATCTGGAGATAAATTGTCTTTTGAATTTTCAGTCATGTGTTAAGTGGGAGTTATTAGTTGTGAAGAGGATGATTGTTGAAAACTTTCTATTGAAGAAGTGGTAAAAGTTCACTGATGATTTCTGTAATTTCTGCAACTTGCGGAAGTGCCGCGAGCATTGTGGATATTACTGTTCTGCTTGGTTTCTCAGATTGAATTTGCGTATTAACAACATCAAGTAATTCACCTGCTGACTGTTTTTCATCTTCGCTAATGTTTAGATTTTTTAATTCGGAACGAAGTGCCGCTAACAACTCAAGTGCATTTGGGTTTGTATTGACGATATTCGTGGAATTATCTGTTGAATTTTTGTTGATGCGGGCATTATTGCCGTTGATGTTGTAGGTAGTAACGTGTTGAATTGCTTTTTGTGTTTCTGGAATGCCCAGTTTTTTAACTTGTATATGATAGCTTGCGGCTATGGAATGAAATTTTTCACGGAATCCTGGATCAATTACTTCATAAGTTTCTTCACCACCATTCGACATTTTTCGATTTATCAAATCACCTGATTCAATGAAAGGTTTTGTCCCTGGAATAAAAATTGAATCGCTTTGAACATTTGCACTAATGCCATCGAATCTGTCGCCATTTGTTTTCAATACTGAAACCACGTCTGTACATAATGATGAAAAATTCATTAAATTTGTCCTCTTGTTGATAAAATCACAAATTGTTAAGTTTTAAAAACCTGCTTCTTTTTAAAAGCAGGCTTTTCTACGCAGCTTTGCGCGGTAAATTTTGCCGAGCGATTAGCTCATCTATAACTGCCTGATTATTCTCAGCATACTTTTCGAGAGTTCGTCTTGCATCGTTTTTTTGTTTATCTGTGACACGATTCATCACGCGCAACAACTCCAAATCCTCTTTTGGATAAACCACTGGCGCAACATCCGTTTCTGGATTCGCCAACGGCAACAGCTCCGCAATTTCTGGCATGATTTCAATCGGGTGAACTTTCAAAATTTTCGCCAACCGTAAAACCGCCTCCGTATTTAACGGTACTCTGGCGTGTAAATACGCACCAAAAGCCGATTCATTACTCCACCCGCAAATCTGCGCGACCCTGCCTTGAGTCAAATGCAACTCGTCTTTTTTCGCACTCCAAATTTGTTGCAATGCTTTCGCCGCGTCCAATTCAGCTGCGGTTAATTCTCTACGTTTCGTAGCCATGTTACTTACCTCAAAAAAATAGTTACAAGAGCTTAAAAGATAGTCGTATTTTAACCGCGTGGCAACAGCAAAGCTATAGGAGTTTTTCGCGGCAATGCTACAGTTTTATTGTTGCATTGCTATATTATTTTATTTATCGCAATGCTATAATTTACACTGCAAAACAGGAGTAAAAATCATGATTAAAAAACAAGATAGCGCGGATTTTTTACGCGCTTTAATCAACGAAACCAACGTGACGCAAACTGACGTTGCCAAAAAAACAGGCGTATCACTGGGGCTGGTAGGTCAATGGTTACGCGGTGAGCGTCCGATTTCGGTTGCCAAATCGTTAGACATCGAAGCCGCTTTTAAAATCGACGCGGCAAAATTATCAAATGATGTTTTTCTGGTCAGAAATGCCAAGCGCGTGAGATTGCAAAAATGAGCTTTCAAGCCATGACATGGGCTGCGTTGCAACCGTGCAAAAACGCCGCGCAAAAACTGGTGTTATTGATGCTCGCCAATCACGCCAACGGTCACACGGGACAATGCAACCCGTCACATTCACGGCTGGCACAGGAATGTTGCATGAGCGTGTCGAGTTTGAAAGTGCAAATTAAAGCCCTTGAACACGCGGGTTATTTGCACATCATTCACAAGATAAAAGACGGCGTGAACCTGCCAAATCAGTACACGCTAAACATTGCGGTGGGTGGGTCAGAATTGGAGGGGGTAGGTCAAAATTTGCCCGAGGGTGGGTCAGAATCTGGCTACAAACCAGTAATTAAACCTATCAATACTATTACTACCGATAACGAAAATTTTTTAACGTTCGACGGTTTGCCACCTGATCAAATCGAATGCTACGCATGGGCAAAAAATCACGATTACTGGAACTTTGCGACGGTGTCGGTTCAGAAGTTTTTAACGATTTACACGAAACCGAAACGCGACGGTTTAAAAGCGCAATTCAACGAACACAAAAAAGCCCAACATCTCGGGGGAGCGGCTGGGCTTAACGTTCATTTACAAAACACACTGAAAACAAACGGGGCTAATTATGCAACACATCACGCAAATCGCAAACCACTTACAGCAGCGCAGCGAGCAAAAAAACTCGGTGAACGTGCCAACGCTTTCAACAACGACAACATCATCGACAGCACTGCCAGCGTCGTTTGAGCAATCGTTAAAACTATGGCAAATCATGGGTGAAATTTACGGCTCGCAATGGTTCAACGAATACGGCGACGAACCCAACACAAGTTGGATTGTTGAAATTGAGCGGTTAACGCTTGCCGAATTGGCGCGAGGAATTGAGCAATGCAAACGGTCACGCTCGCCATTTGTGCCGCGTTTGCCGCAGTTTTTGGGTTATTGCGATGATGGGCTAACCCAAGAGCAACGCGCTTTTAACGCACGCTGCAAAGAAAGTGAAATGCTGTTGCGATTACCACGACCTGAACCCAGTCCAGAAATCAGAAAAGCAGCCATTTTGGAAATAAAAAAACTGTTACGCGGAGGCAGTCATGCAACTGATGAGAGTCTGTGAACTGGCTAAAACATTACACAAAAGCCGCAATCAAATTCGCGGCATCATTTTAAAACGTGACATCAAACCCGTTGAAAAACGGGTAATTCATTTGGGATTAACGAATTATTACAACCTCGAGGACTTTACAAAATGAGCGATTTAAACCCAACCACCCAGCTTGAAAACGTTGATCTACACATTGAAAACCTGCTGAATTCCAACACAAGCAGCGAATGGTTGAAATGGGCGTTACGAAGTGGCTTACAACGTGACCCGATTGGCGTGGCGACTGATGCAGAACAATTATTTGTGATTTTGGCACATCGACTGGAGGCGATTTTGGCAGAAAGCGGCACACCGAAACCTGAGATTTTGCCGACCTAAAAGCACCAAATAAAACGCACCATCAATCAGAAAAATCGGAAAACCAGCGTGAAATTTATCCGAATCAATAGGCACAATCGCAATCAACCTGAGCTAAAAACGAAGTCAGCCTACCGAGGAAACGTCATTGAAAACCAGATTATCAGCAAGAAAACGAATTTGCTTATCACGGGAAACCACCACAGCGGCAAAACCCGTGCTATCACCCGATTGTTTGAGCATTCGCATGAAATTTGGCATGACCAAATCAAGCCTTACGCATTCACAAACAATAAATTGGCGACAAATCGCCCAGTGTTGAAACAAGGCGAAACGTTGGACGAATGGGAATATCTGCCAGCCGTTTTTATTTGCGGCAACGCGCCACTGTCAAAATGGGTAGATCACGCAGGCATGGAAAAATGGTGGAACGCTGAAAATCCAGAGCAACCCTTTTTGAAAATTCCCGCATGGAAACGTGCCGAAGTGATTGCCAAGTATTTACGCGCCACCCGTGCCGTGTTGTTTGTCGATGACGCGCACAAACTCACGGGCAGAAAATTGATGATTGCGAAACAGTGCATTGACCGCGCTTATCGCGTGGTGATTGCCGCGAGTGATGAAAACCGAATCAGCCCGTCGATTCGCAAACAATTTCTCGAAACCAAGCCGCAAATTATTCGCCTGACTTCTGATGTTGCCTACGATGCCACACACGTTTTGGCGTGGTTTTTTGTGTTGATTGCCATGCTCGCAGGCGCACCAGAAATTGCCGCCGCGATTGGCTTATTTGAAGTGATGAAAGGAGGTAGACGTGCTTCAAAACAAGATTAAAACCGCGTTTTTGCTGATGTTGTCGGTAACTGTTCACGCCGACGAAAAATCAGAAACCGTGCCGCCGTATCAAGTGCCAACGTTCACAGGTGAAAACACCGACTGGCACAAAATGAAAGCGGCGATAAATCCCGCTAAAACCGTCAACGCGGATTTGATTGTTGAAACCGTGAACCACTGCTATCCCGTACCACCGATGAACATTGAAATCAGTTTGAGAAGTGGCGCGACGTACAAA
>CAIPQN010000057.1 GCA_903867225.1 uncultured Pseudomonadota bacterium
CGAGATTGTGTACATTTAACCAATCGTTTTGTCCGTAAAATACTCTCGCATACCTTTGCCGCCTTTTTAAATCGGTTCCTCGGACGAAAAACCCTAAATCTCAGTACCTTGGTTGAATTTTAAAAGTCGAACATCGCGTTCTTTTCAAATGAAAAAGGATTTACTTTAGATCGTTGGCATGAAAAACCAAAAATTGTTGGTAATGATTTTTCATTTTCTGCGTTTTTAACATCCTCATTGTTTGATAAATTGCACGCTGATAATACGTTGAGTGCAGGTGCATTAAATCCTGTTTTATTATCTGTAGTAGAAAATGCCGAATTGGAATTAAAAACCCATTTTCTTAATAGAACAGTAGAAGATTGCCAATTTGAACTGGAAAAATGGAAAGAGGAAAAAATTTATCCTTACGAAAACGAATCTATCAACCCAATAGAGGATGCTGAAAGAAAAGTATTTGATATTGTCGCAGTGAATATTAAGCGGAGCCTGCCGAGTTTTGATAAAAGTGATAAAAAAAGTAAAAGATTTCAATTAAGAATGCTTAAACAAGCTATTGAAAGAAATCCAGAAGATTTACAAATCATTATTGATGAGGTACTTCAATTACCAGAATCCAAAAGAAATGATTTAGCGGATCTTTTGAAAGATACTTCATTAACTTCAATTATCAGTGCGTCAACATTAGTAGCGGATAGGCTTAAGTTTATAACAGGTTTGGAAATTCTGATATTTGATCCAGAATCAAAAAAAACTTTTAAAGAAAGAAGTCAATTGCATAAAATTTTGGCAGAAAATACATGGGTATTTGGTGATGAATTTAGTTTGTCCGTCAATGACAAATCTTTAACACAGGTTTTAAAAAAACATATTGAGCTAGAAAATAAAGGTGATGAAATAATTACTGAAATTGATGAATTGGGTTTTGTAACTCGCAATGATGGTTCTAAAGGAATAATTGATCTTATGCTATCTAAATCGATTCCGCGCAATCGTAAGAATGAGCGGGAGCATTTGTTGGTTGAGCTTAAAGCACCAAAAGTTAAAATTGGCAGAAAAGAGATAGAACAAATAAAGAGTTATGCTTATGCCGTTATAGATGATGAAAGATTTAGATCCTTAACCACCCGCTGGAATTTTTGGATTATTTCTAATGACATAGATAAATACACAGAAAATGAATTGAAGCAGCATGGCAATACAGGCGTTATTTATAAAACTGACGAGCTAATGATATGGGCAAAAACGTGGTCTGAAGTTATTCATGAAAATAGACATCGTTTAGAATTCATTAGAAATCAGTTAAATTTCAATATAGATAGTGGAGATGCACTAAATCATCTAAAAGAAAAATATGCTGAATTTACAAAGGGAATTACAACGACCATAGATAATTGAAGACAAAAGTCATTTTTGACACAAAATCAAAAAAAGCCATGTCACATTGTTTATTAGACATCTTTTCTAAATAAAGCCACAGATTATAAGGCG
Source organism: uncultured Pseudomonadota bacterium (assembly GCA_903867225.1). Lineage (GTDB taxonomy): Bacteria > Pseudomonadota > Gammaproteobacteria > Methylococcales > Methylomonadaceae > UBA10906. Next base: position 1,492 of record CAIPQN010000057.1, read on the forward strand.
TTGAGAAATTATCAATGTGTCCATTTTTAGGATTTTACGGTAGCATGCGCTACAGACCAGATAATCGGCGAGCCATTATTTTTATTGGGCATTCTTAATTTGCTCTATGCGGCATTGTAGGTGAATTTATTTAGGAAAGATGTCTATTCAAAATGTGCATTTTTTAGCACACGAACTCAAAGTCTATTCAAACCTTCCAAACAAGCCACCCATTTCAACAAAAATTCGCGTTTTTAGTCACTCTATCCAGTGCGATATTTAATCTCAACTCACTAAATCCTAAATCGTCTATAATCCTGCTCCCACAACGTTTGGAGGCTGATTTATGGCAAATTTCTTATCTGAAATGCGCGAGTTTTTGGCGCGTGAACTCAAAGCTCGTTCCGTTGAATCGAAAGCCGCTGACGACATCAGCGAAGACATTGCTATTCACTTCCGTCAAAGCTACGGCGGCATTCCGATTTACATTCAAAAAAAGTCCAACGATTATTCCAAACGCAACGCCGAAATTTACCGCAAATTCAACGGGCGAAACACGCTCCAGCTTTGCCGTGAATACGACTTGTGCTATCAACACATCTGCAAAATCATCAAAGAACAGCGTGATAAAAAGCAAAGCGACCTGTTTCAATAAATCTCAAATTTTCGCACGCTTTACTAAACCACGCGATTAGAAAACCCGTCTGCGAATCCTTAATGTACCCGCTAACTTCACTTTTTAGCGGTTACGCCAATGCTCCCCAATCCTTTTAATTTCAATGCCGACAGCATCATGACGTTTGCGTGGGTTTGTTTTTTTATCCATGTGGGGCGGCATTGCCAGCTACATCCGCAAAATCAAACAAGGCATGACCAAACGTTTCAGCGTCACCGAACTTATCGGTGAAATGGTCATCAGCAGTTTCGTTGGTGTGATTACCTTCTTCTTATGCCAAACCTCCAACCTAGACCAAACCATTACCGCCGCGTTAGTCGGGCTTTCGGGTCACATGGGCAGCCGTGCGATTTATTTCATTGAACTGTTTTTACGCAAAAAACTCGGCATCAACAAATGCCCCACGACGGGAGTTGAAAAATGAGCCAATTATCCACGCATTTTAATCGCGCCGAATTCACCTGCCATTGCGGTTGTGGCGCGTCTAACATCAACATGGCTTTGGTTGAACTCCTTGAGCAGATACGAGTTGCCGTTGATGAACCGATTCACATTTTAAGCGGCGTTCGTTGTGAACAACATAATAACCATGTGGGCGGCGCACGCCACAGTCAGCACATTTTAGGCAATGCAGCGGATATTTTTGTCGATGGGCTGACACCAAAGTTGCTACATAAATTTATCGAACAAAAATTCGATGTTGGTGGCATGGGACTTTATCCGACATTTGTTCACGTTGATGTGAGAAAAGAAAAAGCACGCTGGGTGGGCAAATGAACAAATTTGACGCACAAATTATTCGGGTTGCCATCGACAGTGTGATTCCTTACGCCAACAACACAAAAAAACACCCACCTGAACAAATCGACAAATTAGCGTCAATGATTGCTGAATACGGTCACGACGTACCGATTGTGGTCGATGCTGATAACGTGATTATCAAAGGTCACGGGCGTTTGCTCGCCTGTAAAAAACTGGGCATGGAAACCATCCCCGTCATTATTCGCGCTGACTTAACACCTGCACAAGCCAAAGCCGCTCGTATTGCCGACAACAAGGTTTCGGAATCTGAGTGGGATATGGATTTGTTGCGCCTTGAATTGACGGAACTCGACGAATTGGGTTTTGACCTCGATTTAACGGGCTTTGATGATTTCGATTTGACGATTGAAGACAAATCCACAATTTACGATGACGCAGACCTTGACGCTGTGTCAGAGCCACCGCTCATTCCGATTACGAAACTGGGCGACGTTTGGCTGTGTGGCAACCATCGGGTGATGTGTGGCGACAGCACCAACATTGATGCCGTGGACGCGCTAATGGGCGGTGACAAAGCTGACATGATTTTCACCGACCCGCCGTACAACGTAAAAATAGTAGGTCTCGGAAGCGGCACGTCAAAAGCGGGCATCGGCAAAATTCACGGCGAATTCAAAATGGCTTCGGGCGAAATGACCAAAGACGAATTCACCGACTTTTTACGCGCTGCGTTCACTTGTTTAATTGCCTCGTCAAAAGACGGCTCGATTCACTACATCTGCATGGATTGGCGGCACATTCAAGAACTCACTGCCGCTGGCGAAATTTACACCGAACTCAAAAATCTCTGCGTTTGGAATAAAAACAACGGCGGCATGGGAACGTTTTACCGCAGCAAACATGAGCTAATTTTTGCCTACAAAAACGGCACAGAAACACACACCAACAACTTTCAACTCGGGCAAACGGGACGTTATCGCACCAACGTTTGGGATTATCCAATGGCAACTCAAACGGGCGAAAATGCTGAATCGAAAATGCACCCAACCGTGAAACCCACGCAACTCGTCGTCGATGCCATTCTTGATTGTTCAAACAACAGCGAAACGATTTTAGATTTATTCGGAGGCAGTGGCACAACGATGATTGCCTGCGAAAAAACCAACCGTATCGCCAGATTGATGGAACTCGACGAGAAATACTGCGATGTGATTGTTCGTCGCTGGCAGGAATTAACGGGCAAAGAAGCCACTTTGGAAAGTAACGGGGCGTTATTTAACGTGCTGGGCGATGGCTAAGGCAACACCGCAATTATGGGCGCAAGCAAAGGCACTTTTTGAAACGGGCAAAAGCCTCAGTGAAATAAGTTCAGCAACAGGAATCGACCGCGCCTTAATCAGCAGGAAGGCAAAAAAAGAAGGTTGGCAGAAAGGAATTTATCAACAGCTTATTCAAGACGGGTCGCGGGTTGCGAGTGAATTGTCAACACTGGAATCAACAGTTAAGCAGGTCGTTGTTGAAGGGATTGATGAGCTGACCAAATTGCAAATCATTCGCCTGACTTCTGACGCGCCGCACGTTTCAGAATTTTGTAATTTTCTTGTGTTTTTTATGATTAGGATTAGCATCTCAACATATTTTGTTAATTTTTAAATCAAGGACGTAACTGTATGGAAAATTTTGGTGCAATTTCAATAGATAACAATGTGTTAAAAGCTAATAAAGGCTACGACTTTGACAACGGACTTCTCAATGAACTGGGGCAATTTAAAACAAGTGCTGTAAAAATTGTACAGACTGACGTTATACATAACGAGGCTATAAAACACATCGCAATAGAAATAACAAAAGCTCAAAATTCAATATCAAAGGCGTTAGAGTCTGCAAAAAAACCACTCAAAATAGATGCTGAAAAAATTAAAGCAGTTAAACATCTTTTATCAATTGAGGACGAGGCAGAAAAAATTGCAGACAAAAGACTTAGAGACTACTACGACAAAATTGGCGCAGAAGTCATTGAATCCAGCAAATATATTGACGTTAAAAAGTTAATGAAAATGTATTTTGAAACTCATGCACCTTTTGAATTGAAGGAAAGTAAGAAAAACGAATTTCCAGATGCAATTGCTTTGTTAAGTCTTGAAAATTGGGCGGAAGAAAATAATTTAAATGTTCTTGCCGTTAGCAATGACAAAGGCTGGATGAATTATTGTGCAACATCAAAAAGAATAACTACTGTTTCAGATTTATCAGCAGCGTTAGAAATGCTTCAACCTAAAGATAAAGTAATCGAAATAGTAAATTATGTGCGTGCAAAAGATGATGTTTTTGCATCTATAGGACAGCGTATTGCAGATTCTCTTGATGGTGCAAATATAGACATTGAGTTCATACCTTCTATTTACTGCGAATACGACGATATTTATGCCGAATATATTTCTCATCAATTAGAGGCAGACGAATCTGGTCTAGTTGTAATAAATGTCGTTCACATTGATGAAAGTTCGATTGTGATAGAAATAAATGCAACTGTAGCGTGTGAAGTTCACGCTAATTTTTCTTTTTCAGTCTATGACAGTATTGACCGTGATTACGTTGGTGTAGGGAGTTCTAACCGTTCGATTAGTACATCATACAAAACAGGTATTCTGATTGAATTAAGTGGCGACTTTTCTAAAAATTTTGAAAACGTTGAAGTTGTAGATATAGAAATTCTCGAAACCATTCACTGGGCTGATTTTGGGAATGTTGAACCCGACTACGACGAGTAATAACGCAAAAAATCACAGTTTTAAATAATCAAAACTGTGATTTTTACTTTGAATTAAACAAACCGTAAATTCGGAGAATGCAAAATGCTGTCACTTCCGAACTAATCGAACATACTCGACAGAAGAGCCAGATGTGTTATCTCTACTGCTGATGAAGATGTCACCGCTACCAAATCCTACAGTCCACGCAATGCTGCTATCATCAGCAAGAGAAGATGCTGTCCAAAAATACCTCGATGGCGTACTTGGAAATATATTTGTGTTGATGGTTGGTGAATCAACTCCTTTATTGCAAATGGAGTCTGAGTTTTCTTTGCGCGGCGTGAGATATTTACCGTCTGAACAATAAACCAAACTGAGTAATTCTTCTTTTGTTGGCAACCGCCAATTATTTTTATATGTAGCATTGTTAGTTAATTGAATAACTCCTGCCCAAGAAAAATACTCTGGCTCTCCTACACAGGTTGTTCCATTCCAGGTTTGTCCCACCAAGCATCTCTGCCAAGTCAACCCTGTTGTTTTATGAGTTACTGTCCCGTCTATATTATCGATAAATCGGTCTGAATTTTCTTTTGGAATTTTAGCTTGATTTGCTTTTTCAGCTTTTCTTTCAGCCTCTTTTATAGCCTCCTTTTCTCTCATTTGTCGTTGAGTAATTTCTTTTATTTCTCTTGTATATTTTTCAGTATCAATAGCATTTTGTTTTCTGACATTTTCCTGTCTTATGGATTCCTGTACAGATACGATTGTTTTGATTCCTGCAAGCAACAAAACTGGTGATAAAAAACACCAAAGCCCAAACGACTTCAAATTTTTTGATTCTTCTTTTGCAGAAAAACCAAATCCGAAAAGTATGATGCCTGCTAAAAACATGATGCCAGAAAGATAAACAACATTTTGCCGTTCGTTCATCAAGCCAATGTTGTAAGTGGTGCCAACGACAACATCCATATTAAAAGCAAACAGAACGCAGTAAAAACCAAGTGCGATGAGTGCGATTCCCGCTTTTTTCATTTTCTAATCTCCAGAATTTCAATGTTTCAAATTGTAGCAGATTGAGATTTCGTTTTATCTTTGTAATCAGCCAAAAGCGGAAGTATCGACTCAAATTGCCTGCGTTGCACATCGCGCAACAGAAGGTCTGGGACGGTCGCGCCCGTTATAACGTGGTTTGTTTAGGGCGACGTAGCGGCAAAACCGCGCTCGGCATCATGTTAGCGTTGGGTGCGAGCGGTTGCTGCGATTTAGCGATGGGCGCGTTACAAGGCGTGCCAGTTGGCTGGTTTGCGCCGACGTATAAGGTTTTGGATTTAGCGTGGCGTGAATCAAAACAACGATTAAATCCGATTATCACGAACAAAAACGAACAATCCAAACGCCTCGAAATCATGGGCGGCGGCACGATTGATTTTTGGTCGCTCGAAGATGAAGACGCGGGGCGTGGGCGTAAATATGCACGAGTGATTATCGACGAAGCAGGCATTGCCAAACGTTTGCAGCCCACTTGGGAGAATGCTATTCGCCCGACGCTGACCGATTTAGGCGGCAACGCATGGTTTTTATCAACGCCCAAAGGACGTAATTATTTTTACGATTGCTACCAACGCGGCATCAATAACCAGCACAACTGGGCATCGTGGCAAATGCCGACCGCCTGCAATCCGTTTATCAATCCCGCTGAAATCGAAGAAGCGAGGCTCAACTTGCCAGAGCGGACTTTTCAGCAGGAATACCTGGCGCAATTTTTAGACGATGCAGGCGGCGTGTTCCGCAACATTCGAGCCTGTACTTATGAAATCAAAAGCGCAGATTGGTGGCGAGCTGAACAAAAACAAAACGACGGACGAGCTTACGTTATCGGCGTGGATTTAGCGCGAGTCGAGGATTTTACCGTTATCACCGTTGTTGATGCGCGTGACCGCAAAATCGTGGCAATCGACCGATTTAACCAAGTCGAATATGTCATGCAATTAGAGCGACTGGTCGCTATGTCGCAACGCTTCAAAGGCGCACCGATTCTGATTGAATCCAACAACACGGGCATTCCGTTTATCGAATTGGCGCACCGTCGTGGTTTGTCTGTCCGCCCTTTTCAAACCACCAACGCCAGCAAATCCGAAATTATCGAAAAACTAGCCATCGCCTTTGAGCAAGGCACGATTTCAATTCCCGATTATGAACCGTTGGTTAACGAGCTGATGTGTTTTGACCAAGAGCGACTGGCTGGCGGTTCGATTCGGTATTCAGCACCGCACGGACAACACGATGACACCGTCATGTCGTTAGCCATTGCGTGGCACGGCGCAGTAGGCATGGCGCAATCCAGTCCAATTAGTTCAACTACACGGAGGTTTTAAAATGTCAGCACCGAAAGCACTTTATAACGAGCAGGCGATTGATTATTTGCTTAACAATCTGCTGCAAATGGCGGACACCGACGAAACGTTAAAAAAGCTGGGCATCCATCGCAAAGAACTCCGCGCTCTCGAATCTGACGACGAGATTTATGCAGCAATTGAAACTCGCCGCGAAGCCTTAATTGCTACGCCGTGGCGGTTGGAATCTGGGCTGGTTCGACAAAATAACTTCTTGTGGCGTGAAATTGAACGGGTGATTACCGCTACATTGCGCGGTGCATTTAACGCAGTTTTATACGGCTACAGCGTGCAGGAGGTGATTTATCAGCAATTATCCGACGGCAAAGTCGGCTTAAAAGAAGTCAGCGAAAAACCGTTTGAATGGTTCGAGCCTAAAAGCAACGGCGATTTGATTTACCGTTCGATGCTCGACCCAATGGGAACGGCGGTTGATACGCAATATAAATTCCTGCTCGCAATTCGCAACGAAACTTACCGCCAACCTTACGGCGAGGCGTTGTTGTCGCGGCTTTATTGGGCGTGGTTGTTTCGCGTGAACGGTTGGAAATTTTGGGCGAAAAACCTTGAACGCGCAGGCATTCCGTTTTTAAAAGGGACTGCGCCCGATATGCCTTTGCCCGACGGAACGCCTGCCGTTGATAGATTATCGACGGTGTTAAATGCTGCCGTTCAAAACGCCACGCTGGCTTTGCCTGATGGTTGGACGGCGGAGTTTATGAGTGTTCAGCAAAACGGCGCGACGTTTGAACAATTTGAGCAGGCAATTTTAAAACGCATTCAAAAGGTCATTCTTGGTCAAACTCTCACGAGCGACGTAGGCAAGTCTGGTAGTTTTGCCGCCGCGAAAGTTCATGCGGGCGTTTTGGAAGACAGAAAACTGGCAGACATACGCCTTGTTTCAAAATCTGTTCAAACGTTAGTTAATGCACTTCATACGTTAAACGGATTCACGGGCGAGCCACCGACGTTTGTGATGGAGGACAACACGGGCTTGGAGGTTGACCGTTCCGAGCGTGATGCAAAACTGGTAAGCGCGGGGATATTGAAACTCACGCCTGATTATTTGTTGCGTGTTTATGATTACGAAGACGGTGATTTTGAGATTCCACCAGCCGTTTTGCCAACCTCCAATCCGCCAATTGGCGGAACGAAACCTGCGAATTTTTCTGCATTAAGCCAGCCGATTAAATTTACATCAGAGCGTGACGTATTTTTGGGAACAATTGTTCCCAAAACATCTTCTAAATTCACACCCAACCAACAGGAAATTGAAACGCTCGCCGACGACGTATTGGCAAATTTAAAAAGCCCGATTCCCGAAGGTTCGATTTTCAACGCCATCAAAGCGGCGAGCGATTATGAAGACCTCGCCAATCGCCTGGCGGTACTTTTTGACGAAACCGACACTGCCGAATTCCGCCAAGTTTTAGAGCGAGCCACGTTTGCCGCTGATTGCCTTGGTTTCGCTCATGCCAGATAGCCCCGCGTCCGTTGGGTTTAACGTCCCGTTTGAAGAAGCAATTGCAGCAATGGAAGCGCGGGGGATTGCATTGCCCGCGCAATACTACGGCGAATTTCAAGGTATCCAACGGCAGTTAAATTTTTCAATCGCGGGCGTGGCAAGCCTTGACCAACTTCAAGCCGTCCTTGATTCGCTGACCGCAAAATTAGCGGATGGGCAATCGTTCAAGCAATGGCAGGATTCAGTTGCGGTTCAGGACTTGGGTTTGCCTAAACACCGCCTCGACAATATTTATCGCACAAACATTCAGAACGCCTATAACCGTGGGCATTGGGAGCAGTTCAAACAAAATGAAAAATTCGCCCCGTACCTTATGTACGACGCTATTAACGATAGTCGCACTCGTCCTTCTCATCGCGCTCTCGACGGTGTTATTCGCCGTGTTGATGACCCATTTTGGGATACTCATTATCCTGCAAACGGGTACAGGTGTAGATGTTCCGTGGTTTCACTCAGCGAAAAACAAGCACAAGCCCGCTCGAACGGTGATAACGGTTTAAACAAAAAAATCGACACCAGTGTCATCAAGCCAGACAAGGGCTGGGACTACAACTGCGGCTCTGATATTACGGCTGGTATCAACAAAGCAATCGCTGACAGGATAACAAAAGCCGCCGCTAAAACGGTCGAGCCAAAACTAGCCAAAACACTCAAAAAGAAAGTCGTTGTGCCAAAAGACGACCCGCTGCACGTTGATAAAATTGTCGCTAAAACGCCAGCAGATGCCCCGCCAAAGGCAATCCCCAAAGGAAAACCCGCATCAAAAATAGCCAGCGAAACGCCGCAAAACCACCCATCGACTAAGGCGTGGTCAAAGGAACATATTGATAAAGTTCAAAAAGCGTTCCCTTATAAATTTCAAGACGGTGTATTTAATCCCTACCTTGTAAAAACTGGCGACATAATCAAAAACACGAAAACGGGCGAATCGTGGTCGATTGATGAAGCTGCGCCAAAACAAAAACCAGCACCCGTGTTGAAACCAAAGGTAGAACCAAAACCAAAGGCTGTAGACGCGCCAGCACCAAACCCGAAAGCCGAGCCGAAACCAAAATCCGCAGTCGAGCCAGTAGCGCATACGCCGAAACTAGCCAGCAAAACGCCGCAAATCGACCCTGCGGCAAAAGGGTGGGCAGGTGAGCATCTCGACAAAGTTCAAAACTCATTCCCGTATAAATTTCAGGACGGCGTGTTCAATTCCAACATCGTGAAGTCGGGTAAAAAAGTCAAAGACACGCTAACGGACGAATCGTGGGAATGGGACAACACCAACAAGGAAATCGTGCCAGGCAGTTATAAGAACCCCAAGGCGAAACTCAAAGGAGCGCAAAAAGACCCAATCGCCGCAACGTGGGACGCGGATACCCTAAAGGTAATGAAGGAGGAGTGTTCGACAAGGACGGAAACTGGGTCAATCCGTCGGCAACAAAACCAACGCCAACAGCAGCCCAGGTCAAAGCGCAATTCGCCGATGCGGTCACGAACAAGAAGACGGCAAGCTATAAAAATTACACACCAACCGAGGAGTTACGACTCCAAACCGCGCTCGATTTTTACGGGGTCGATGATAGCTATTTCAGTAGGATGCGATACAAAGGCGGGGCTGATTATGCTAAAAAATACGGCTTGACTGAGCTTGAGCATAAGGCGGTGTACTCATATACTGAAAACAAGGTATTCGGAAGGCTGAACGCCTTGAATGGTAAGTGGGCGACACACAAAATTACCGCTGCTGAAACAAAAGCCGCCGAAACATTCACGGAGATACTAAACGGCGCGTTGAAAAAGCTACCTGAGCATTCAGGTGTGGTCAGGCGCGACCTGTCGCTAACAAAAAAACAACTTGAAAGATACGCCGTAGGAGCGGATGTTACGGAAGTACATTTTTCAAGCACAACACTAAAAATGGAGGGTATTGCCCATTTCAGGGACGACGGCAATACTGTGTTTTTCTTTGATTTGAAAAAAGGCTCAGGTGCAGACATAAGCACAATGTCAGAATACGGCGGCACAGAGAGCGAAATCCTTATTCAAAGTGGGCGCAGTTTCAAAATCGAATCAAAAGTGTTCGATAATTCAGAAGATAGATGGGTTGTTAAATTGAAGGAGGTATAACGTGACTAATTTAGAAAAAGCACAGGCTTGGGTTGATTACCACTCCGACGAAGGCAGGGATGATGATGTGGATGAAGTTCTGTTTGGTTGGCAGCTTGACGCTCAACAAAGAAGGCAGAACATCGACGACTATGTAGACGAAAAATACAATCAGGTTCTTCGTGCTATCGAGCTTAATAACAGCGACGACCCGTTTGCAATTATGACGGCGGATGAGCTGGCGTTTGCCGAAAGAATGTGCGACCGCGAGCCGCGTGTTTATTTAGAGGGGGCGGCACTTAAAGACCTAGAGGACATGATAGCGGTAGCGAGAGCCGAAGTGGCTGCTGAGAATGAGATAATTCGGTTAGAGCGCATAGAAATGGAACGCGCAAAGCCGCCATATAAGAAATCGGGAAAGTCATTTGAGGAAATGTTCCCATGAGTGACATCACCGTTCAAATTGAAAATGCGGAACTTCACGCCAGGTTGCAGCAACTGGGTAATTCAGTCACCAATTTGCAACCCGCGATGCGCTCCATTGGGCAAAGTTTAAAATCGAACATCCGTCTTTGTTTCGTTGACACCAAGTCACCCGATGGCATCAACTGGAAAGCGTTATCGCCCGCCACAATTGCAAATCGGCGCGGTGGCTCAAGTGTTCCGTTGAGTGACACGGGCGTTTTAAAAAATTCGTTCACGGTTCAAGCCGCCGCACAGTCGGTTGTTGTGGGTACAAACGCCCCGCAAGCCGCGATGATGAACTTCGGCGGTAAAAAGGCGCAATTCCCACATTTATGGGGCGATATTCCCGCCCGTCCCTTTATGCCAGTGGGTGCATTGCCAGACGCTTGGGCAGAGGACATCGTGGATATTATTGAACAGCACCTATCCCAGCACTAAGCAGCCAGCGCGGTACTGAAAAAACTATTTAAAAGCCTCGTAGCCCCTGTGTTACGGGGCTTTCGTGTTTTAAAGATTCGATTTATTTTCTTAACTTGCTGACGGTGCGAATTGAATGGCAATGTGTGTCCCGACGGCACAAAAAAGCCTTTTAAAACAACCGAATATAAAGGAAACACCATGAGCGCATTAAACGAAGCAACAAAAACAGAGTTTCAAAAATTGAAAGCGGCACACGCAGAAACAGGCAGCTTGGCATTGGCAAGACGCGCAACCAACCTAACAATCGCCCAGCTCAAAGAACTTAAAAACGCGGGATTGGTAACGGGCGAAATACTTTTTGACTTCGGCTCGCACAAAGCACGCTTCATTGTTACCAACGGAGTAAAAATGACCCCCTAACGACGGAATAAAATTGACCCCCTTGATTCAAAATAGCGGTTTTTCTTTACCGCGAAATTATTATGTTGAATCAGGATGTATTTGTGAAAATTCAAGTTTTAGATCA
>CAIPQN010000058.1 GCA_903867225.1 uncultured Pseudomonadota bacterium
GAAACAAAAATCAGCGAATTGTGCAAAGAATTGGGAATTACGCGACAAACACTTTATCGTCATGTTTCACCCGATGGAGAATTGAGAAATGATGGTAAAAAGTTACTCAAAATTCCTTAACGGGGTATTTGCTCCGTTTCGGGCGTCGACCCGAATTTAAGGCAATTTTGGTTCAAAATATCTCAAAAAAACGAGAGATTTTGATTATGACTAAAAAGTTAAGCGTAGACCTAAAATTATTTTGTCCACGAGAAGATTGCCCTTACCGAAATGATTCTAAAAACAGAATCACCAAAGATGGGTTTTATACCACAAAGAATGACTCAGAGCGTAGGCAAATGCTGTATTGCTGTGGTGGAAAACATCGTTATTCTGAAACAAGTTACAGTGAATTGTGGGGAAAACAAGGCAGTTTCAAAGAATATGAACAAGCCGCGAAACTCTTTTGTTATGGGCTTTCAGCGGATGCGATTGCCGATGTACTGGGAAAAGACGTGAGAACAATCACCACTTGGCTTTTAAGTATGAGTAAGAAATCGAAATTATTTCACGAAACGATGTGCTTAAATTTAACGATGGTTTTGTCGTTTATTCAGATGGACGAATTATGGTCATTTTTGAACAAAAAGAAACGCCAATTATGGGTATTTATTGGTTTTGATGTAGATTCACGCTTCTGGATAAATTTTCAGTTGGGCAGTTGCACTAATCACAACGCCAAGAAATTGGTTACTGGAATTAAATCGTGGTTGAAAGGCACAAAAGACACGGTTTTGAAGATTACCACTGATAAATTGGCAGCTTATCAAAATGCGATTAAAACCGTGCTTTCAGACGTGACGCATGTCTATATGCAAGTTGTGAAACGCAGAAAAAACAAACGATTAGTCACGGTCAAAAAATGTTTTGTAAAAGGCTCTGAAACAGATTTTACGGGTAAAACACAAAATACGTCTTACATTGAGCGATTTAATTTGACCTTAAGACAGCGCACGTCCTATCTGTGTCGTAAAACACTAGGCTTTTGTAAAAAGCAGTCAAATCTCGAAGCCGTTCTTTGGCTCAATTTGTTCGACTACAATTATCGTCGAATTCATAAAGGACTCAGAATTGCGATAGATGACGCGACTAAAAAGAAATTATTTACGCGGAAATGGAAACATCGAACACCTGGAATGGCTCTTGGTTTAACTAACCAAACGTTGACATGGCGTTTTTTATTCATTGCTCCGATACCGCTAACTCATTGAAAAATATCACCTGCATTGGCGTGCGTTAGGTAGTGAATGGGGACAATTAAATGATAAAAATGTTTTGTAAATTTTAATCGAAAGTACGGTAGGAAGTACGGTAAAACTCGCTTGGAATTTATAGACTCTAGTAAAAAATAAGGCGTTGGTAGTGGCGGAGAGTGAGGGGTTCGAACCCTCGATGGGAGTTAAAACCCATACTCCCTTAGCAGGGGAGCGCCTTCAGCCGCTCGGCCAACTCTCCGAAAACTTTAATTTGTTACTCTTCCGTACTTGGTGAAAATACTACGCAGCTTTGCTCTTTTTTGATTCGATCGTAAATTTCTTCGCGATGAACAGATACCTCTTTTGGTGCATTGACACCAATACGGACTTGATTGCCTTTAACGCCCAAGACGGTGACTGTTACTTCGTCACCAATCATTAGTGTTTCTCCTACTCGACGAGTCAAGATAAGCATAATTAACTCCTTTTATATTTTACACTCTTTGCTGTATGAAGACATACAAAGAGTAATCAAGACATAGTAATTATAACAAGTTTTGAAAAATAATAAAGTCTAAATCCCATTTACATTTACTCTAATCCAAATGCACTGTGCAATGAACGTACTGCTAATTCTAAATACTTTTCGTCAACAACCACCGAAATTTTAATTTCAGAAGTCGCAATCATTTGAATGTTAATGCTTTCATCTGCAAGGGTTTTAAACATTGTACTTGCAATTCCTGCGTGAGAACGCATTCCAACACCTACGATTGAAACCTTCACAATGTTATTATCCCCTGTCACTTTTCGCGCACTCACATCGGTACAAATCGCTTCCAAAATCGTTTTTGCTCGTAAAAAATCGTTGCGATGAACCGTAAAAGTAAAATCAGTAGATGCGTCGTCGGCAATATTTTGCACAATCATATCGACTTCGATGTTCGCATCCGCAATCGGACCTAAAATTTTATAAGCAATGCCAGGTAAATCTGGCACGCCCGTAATGGTTAATTTCGCTTCGTCACGATTAAAAGCAATACCTGAAATTAACGCACTTTCCATTTGTGATTCCTCATAAGTAATTAACGTGCCGTTACCTTCTGCAAACGAAGACAACACGCGCAATGCAACATTGTATTTTCCCGCAAATTCGACCGAGCGAATTTGCAAAATTTTTGAACCTAAACTCGCCATTTCGAGCATTTCTTCAAAGGTAATTCTGTCTAAACGCCGCGCTTTCGGTTCAACACGCGGGTCGGTGGTATAAACACCGTCTACGTCAGTGTAAATATGACATTCATCTGCTTTTAAAGCCGCTGCCAAAGCCACAGCCGTCGTGTCCGAACCACCACGTCCTAACGTTGTGATATTTCCGTCTTCGTCTACGCCTTGAAAACCAGCTACCACAACCACTTTGCCTTCCGCTAAATCCGCATGAATGCGCGTATCGTCAATTTCTTTGATTCGTGCTTTAGTAAAACTGCTGTCGGTCAAAATCCGAACTTGCGTTCCAGTGTACGAACACGCAGGGCAACCAATTTCATTCAAACGCATACTGAGCAGCGCAACAGTGACTTGTTCGCCCGTCGAAACCATCGCATCAAGTTCACGCTCATTCGGTTCATCTTGCATTTCTTTCGCTAAACCGATTAAACGATTTGTTTCACCACTCATTGCCGAAAGCACAACAACTAAATCATCGCCAGCTTCACGGACTTTTTTAACACGTTCGGCGACGGCTTTGATGCGTTCGATTGAACCCACCGACGTGCCACCGAATTTATAAACATAAAGTGCCATTTCTAAAACTCTCTAATCTAAAATTTTTTACACTACTTTTTTAACAAATTCTGATTTCAATTGCATCGCGCCAATGCCTTCGATGCGGCAATCAATATCGTGGTCGCCATCGACTAAACGGATAATTTTAACTTTTGTACCGACTTTGACAACGTTCGATGAACCTTTGATTTTTAAATCTTTAATCACAGTAATCATGTCACCGTCGTTTAAAACATTGCCATTTGCGTCTTTAACAACTTTCACATCATCCGTTTCAGTCGCTGCATTTTTTTCCCATTCATGTCCGCATTCAGGGCAGATAAACATTTCACCGTCTTCATAAGTGAATTCTGAACTGCATTTTGGACATTTTGGTAAGTTACTCATTGTTTTTCCTTTATATAACTAAATGATAAATTTTTGTAAATCTGTGAGGCTATTATTGTAAAAACAACAATAGCTTATGTTTTTATATGAACGTCATGCTGCGGATACGGAATCTCTATTTTATTTTCCCGCAACACTTTTTCTAACCGCATATTTAAATCATGAATTACGCGCCAGCGATTAATCGGTTCACTCACAAAGGCACGAATTGAAAAGTTCAGCATACTATCACCAAAACCCACAAAAACTACAAACGCTTCGGGTTCTTCTAAAATCAATGGCGTTTCTTTTACTGTTTTTAAAATTAATTCGTGTGCAAATTCTACTTCCGAACCAAAAGCAATGCCAATCGGAAGCATAATGCGTGTTGTCGCATCACTCAATGTCCAATTTGTAAGCTGACTGGTAATAAATGTTTTATTTGGCACAATCAATTCTTTTTGATCATTATCCAGCAGCGTTGTAGCTCGCATTTGAATTTTGCAAACTGTTCCCGTGACGTTACCAATAGTTACCACATCGCCAACACGAATCGGACGCTCAAATAACAAAATAATTCCCGATACTAAATTGGCAAAAATCTCTTGAAGTCCAAATCCCAAACCTACGCCCAATGCGGCAACCAAAAACTGAACTTGTGACCAACTGCCGCCAAGTTCATTGGCAATCGTGATAAATGCAATCGTGATAAAAACGTATTTTGCCAACTGATTAATCGCGTAACGGCTGCCTGTTTCAATGTCCCAGCGTCGAAAAACTAATAATTCCAACACGCCGTAAAAATTTCGTACCGATACAATCGCCATGAATAAATATAGCCCTGCAAACAGCAAATTGGTTAGCGTAATCGGTTCATAACTTTCTTGGTTATCAATAATCGTTTTATGTTGCCAAAGAACAATATGATCTAAAAATGAGAACGCTGGCAATATATTTTTCCAAATCAACCAAAACCCTAACGCCACTGCTAATGTTAATGTGACGTGCAACATTTTTCGAGTTTGAGCGTTTATTTTTGGAATATCGAGCGGCAATTCATCTTCGGAAATCGGCGTATGTTTTTCATTTGAATCACGTTTTTGAGCCGCATTTTTTAAAGCTAATTGTCGATTTATTAACGTCAACCAACGTAAAAAAATCTCATGCAAAATTACAGCCAACATAAACACACGCAACGTACTGATTAACTTTTCTTGTAATTCTAACGCACTGGAATAATAACCTGTCACGGCAAAACCGATAATCACCAATGGCACAATAATAACTAACGCATAAGCGGAATAACGCAAAAACCCGCGCCATTTTTCGGTATTTAAACCACGATTTGGATGCAGCAATTTCTCCATAAAAATCGCCACGGCAATTAACATCGCAATCAATGAAAAGCGTCCAAGCGAATCACCGTATTCTGAGAATTTCGACGAATTCGCTGCATGAATTAAAAACGTAGCAGGTAAAACAATAAATCTCATCCACAAAAATTGACGAAGCAACAATGTCACAGTATTTTTTTGCCATTGAAAATGTCGTCGCGCCACACCTTCCGCTGAAAAAAACATGATAAAAAATTTGATAATAAACATCGAAATCGCAACATTTTTAAGACCTGCACCAATTGCAAAATTAAAATCAATTACACTATTTTGCGTTAAAAAATAGCCCCACAAATAGCCAATAACTGGAATTGGTGCAACACATAAAATTTGATTCAGCAATACGCGCAAAGTGTAATAAAAATGGTCGGTGTGCCAACCATATAACTCTATTTCATGGCGTGGCGATGCACTTTTAGTCCAAATTTTTAACCAATTTAACGCCCATAAAAAACCAAGTGCTGCACTGGTTAACAATAGATTCTCACCTAAAATACTGACTGTTTCACGGAACAAGTCAAACCAGTTTGTTGGTGAAAATAACCACTGTGTCGCATGAAAAAGTCCAGTTAATGCAGCCGCATTGATAGGCTCAGAACTCATCACCCATAACAAACGTTCATCTAAATATATGGCGAATTTTGTGGATTGTGCGAACATCTGTTGGCGAGAAAAATCCAAATCTCCTAACATTCGCAAATAAGTCGTGTCTGCTAACGCAAGTTTGTTTAACAGCTCTTTTTGAGAATTTAACAAAACGCGCAATTCCGCTTGAATCATCATTCGCTGTTCAAATGGCAACATCGGTTCAACGTCTGAAATCATCATCTGTTTCAGCGCGTCATCTACATTCAGCAATGTTTTTTGGTAATCTTCAATTTTGAATTGTGCCAAACTTGTTAAGGCGGTTTCATTTTCGAGCTTGCGCGATTCCGCCGCGATTTCATTTTGCCCCGCTAAACTACGTCGTTGCTCACGCAAAATTTTCCCTAACGCAGGACTTAAACTTGCTAAACTGATTTTTTTATCCGCACTTTTAAAGTCGTCTTCAATATCTGCTGTTTGATTTTCGACTTGCGTTTTTTGCTCGCTAATATGTTCAATTTTCGCCATCACGACTTGTAATTCACGACTGTATTGAATGTTTTCACGGGTACGTTTTTGAATTAGCGGGTGCTTGCCTTCAATTTCTCTTTCCGTTTGACTAAGCGTATCCTCCATCTTTTTAGCTTCTTGTGACCGTAAATCAAAAGCTAAATTTTCAATCGTTGCAACGATAGGTTCAAGCGCATTTTTTTGGATATTTAATAATTGCTGTTTGCTTTTAAGTAATTCAAGTCGCGCTGGTTGACTAATCGCTTCAGCATCAAGACGTTTTAATTCGGTAGCATGGGTTTCAATTAGCGTTTTAAAATAAATTTGTTGGGCTTCGTATTCGAGTTTTGAATCGGTCGGAGCAACAGGCAATTCAAGTTTTTTACGAGTATTTTCAATTGTTTGTTGTGCCGCGATAGTTTCTTCGTGAATTAAAGTCGGGCGATTATTTTGTAACAATAAATCCGTTTCGATTTTTTTTAATTGTTCATCAAGTTGGCTAATTTTTCCTTTTTCGATGATAAGTCGTTGCTCTAATTCTTCGATGGGAATTTGGCGAAAATCTTCGATTTTTTGCTTGTTAAGTTTGACAGGTATTTGCTCAATTTCTTTTTGCAGGGCTTTAGTTTCAATAGGGGCTTGATGAATCGCGGCTGTAAATGTAGTGATTTGCGCGAGAGCTTGTGTGTTTGCTGTTAAATTATCTTGAGCTGCTTGATATTGTTGCAAAACCGCTTTTTTTACCGTTTCATCTAAACCTTGTCGGGTATTTAACGCATCAATTTTGCTTTGAATAAACTCGGAGGTCACAGTTTCAATTTGTGTTAATGCAGATGCACCAAAACTGATGGTTGAAACTAAAAATAAAACAAAAAATCGCAGCAAAAACCGATTCATAATATGCCTTTCAAACATTTTTTATTAACGCCCACGCTTGTTCAGCCGTTTCGGCATATTGAATCAAATCCAAATCAGCAGATGAAATTACGCCCTCTTCAACTAACGCATCAAAATTTACAATTCGATTCCAATAACGCTGTCCAAATAAAATAATCGGAATACGGTGCATTTTTTTTGATTGAATTAGCGTTAACGCTTCAAATAATTCGTCCAATGTTCCAAAGCCACCAGGAAATGCGATTAACGCTTTTGCCCGCATCATAAAGTGCATTTTACGAATCGGAAAATAATGAAATTGAAAACATAATTCTGGCGTAATGTATGGATTGGGTATTTGTTCTTGTGGCAACACGATATTTAAACCGATGCTTTTCCCGTCTGCTTCCGATGCGCCACGATTTGCGGCTTCCATAATACCTGCTCCGCCACCCGTTATAACAAAAACAGACTGCTTATCTTTTAAATTATGCTGAGTAATCAACGCACCTAATTCGCGTGCTTGTTCATAATAATAACTTTTCTGCATTTCATGTTCAGCGCGTTTCAAGGCTTGCTGATTTTCAATATCTGTTGGATTTACAGCGATATTTTGTTGAGCCAAATTTAATTGATTCTGTGCAGATTCGGCTGAAAGTGTTCGCGCACTACCGAAAATCACAATCGTTGATTCAATCCCATGTGCAGTAAAAGCAAGTTCAGGTTTCAATAATTCTAATTGCAAACGCACGGGACGCAATTCATCGCGAATCATGAAATCAAAATCGTGATATGCCAAGCGATAAGCAGGTAATTGCATTTGTGAATTATGTTTTAATTGCGTAGCTTGAGAATCCGCATCTTGTTTCGCGGTGGAAAAAGTCATGTTTGTTTCCTAAAAAATTTGAATGAAAAATTAGCGCGTACCTTGACATCCTCACCGCCCTAAAGAGGCGGTGATTCCTACAGCTAGACGCTTATGTCCAAGCGCGAGAATGTTCTTAGCCGCATTAACATCTCTGTCATGCGTCGTGCCACACTCGGCACAAGTCCATTCTCTTATTCCA
>CAIPQN010000059.1 GCA_903867225.1 uncultured Pseudomonadota bacterium
ATGATCTAAAACTTGAATTTTCACAAATACATCCTGATTCAACATAATAATTTCGCGGTAAAGAAAAACCGCTATTTTGAATCAAGGGGGTCAATTTTATTCCGTCGTTAGGGGGTCATTTTTACTCCGTTGGTAACAATATGCGATAACCACGATTCATTGATTAAAATATCGCCCACTGGTGTTGATATTGTTTTCTGCTCACCTGCTTTAACGCCTAATTAATTACGCAACAATTCAAGAGCTTCTTGATGATTATTAGCACGATTGATTAACGCGGGTGATTCTGGTAATTCAAGTGTTTTCAGTAATTCTTTTGCGCTTGGCAGGTTTAATTCTTTCCAGTTGGTCATCGTAGTTTTATCAATCATTTGCTTTTCAAATGTTGACGATTCTACCACGGCTAATTTCTTCGCCATTTGTTCGCGCAAGGTGTTTTTAAACCAGTTGCTAGGCGTTGGAATGTTCGCAATTTTCGCTTCAACTAAATCCTTCAACATCTTGTCATGACTTAACGCGGGGTTATAGTCCCAACCTGTTTGCGGGTTCATTTTGTCGGTTTCTAATTGATTTAAACCTTGGTCTGTTGGACTGCGTCTTTGCGCTTGCCCACCTGTTAATGCCTGCAATGTACTTCTACAGTTATGCGTTATAATTCCACCTGCAACAATAACTTCATTTTTACATTGGAAATCATAAACATGACCGCTAAAAGAGAAATTCCTAACACTGACGACATCATCAACGCTTATTTGACTGGAGAATCGCTCGCAAAAATCCTTAAAGATAACGCTATCAGTGAGTGTTTGTTCACTAGGTTGCTTCGTGACCGTGGAATTAAAAGGCGTTCCCGCGAAGAATATCAGGCATTTTTCAAAGGAAAAACTAGAGAGCCTCGTACACAAGTTAATGAAGTTGAAATCGCGCAAGCCTATATTTCTGGCGAAAGCATTAAGGCGATTGAAAAGCGAATTGGTGTTAGTTGGAATGTTGTTACTCGATGCTTGCGTAACCAAAACATTGTCCGTAGAACAAGAAGTGAAGCGGAATCCTTGAAATGGCAAACAATTAAACAATCTCCAGAACTTGTGGAGCGTCAATTGGGTGCGGCTTGGAAGGTTGCAAACGCTAAAGATGATGAACTTGAAAGAATTGTAATTGCGTCTTATCAGGCTGGTAAAAGCGCAGTCGAGATTGCGAATGAAAATAACTGCTCTGTTGGCAATGTCAAAAGGATTACATCCAAAAATGGAATTGGCGACATTGAGTTTAAAAATGCAAGACGAGCAAAAGGCGTGCAATTCTCTGGTAGTGGCAAAATGATTAGTCAATTTGAAATGCCATTGTTTGACTCCTTCAAGAGTTTTGGGCTTGAACCCGTACATCAATACGCTATCGAATCCTGCAACGTAGACTTTGCTTTTCCTCAAGTGCGCGTCATCGTGGAACTTGAACGCCGATATATCAACGACTCCAAAAGTATCACTCGCGAGCGAATCGAAAACATCATCCGCTCTGGCTGGCGGATTTTGATTATCTACAATCCCAGAAAACATGACATCGCTTACGCCGATGTGGCGCAACAAACGGTCGCCTTTCTTGATAGTATTCGCGCTAACCCAGCCATTGTTGGACATTACGGGGTGATTGGCAGTGACGGCAAGCCGCATCCCAGATTTAGTGATAATCTCTACGACTTCACCAGAATAGAAGGATTTTAAGCCAATTTCAAAATCACCCGTTACTTTAGTCCATGGAAGGATGCAACGGTGGTGATTTGGCGGAGTATGCGTAGCCCAAAACGGGTCATCGACACGGCGAATAATTCCCGACAAAGCCTTACAACATTCACTGGTGCGACTATCGTTAATCGCCGAATAACGCAAATACGGCAGGGATTTTTTTGTCCGTTGGAACGATTCCCAATGTCCGACGGCGTAGTGGGTTTGAATAGCGTTACGAAATACCGTTTCTGCATGAGCTTTTGAAATGCCAAATTGTTCGATGCCGCCTAAATCCTTTTTCCAATTTTCAAGCGATACGCCTGTTGTCATTGCCTTTTCTAAACTCGCCATAATCTGGCTGATTTGCTCAAGTTTTGAAATGTACGACACCGTGAAAGCGCGTGAACGCATAGTTTTTTCAAGTTCGCCGTAGTATTCCGACGGTAAAACAACATGACGATTTTCAGCGGCTTTAACAGCGGTTTCAAACGGCGTATTGAATTTAATGACGGCAACAGTATCAGACATGACTAAATCACTTTTTCTGTTGCTGCAACATAACCAAGTATTTGAGCTGCAAAAGTCGCCTTAGCTAAGAGTTCAATGTGTTGCGGATTATCTTTTTCAAGCAACATCGACAATTTAACTTGTAAATCATGCTCATTCGTCGCGCTAAAAATCGCCTCTTGAATGTCATCGAGCGATAAACCCAATGGGATATTTTCAACGCTTGAATGCGCTAAATTCTCTAAGACTTGTTGTGCGGGCGTGAATTTTGGCGGTGGTAATTCGGCTGATAATGCCGTCATAGCGGACGTAGGTTGTGCAGGTGGCGTAACGCTTAAAACTGCCTCGCCGTCTTTGGGTTGTGGAATCTTGAGCTTTTCGTACAGATACGACACGGGAATTTCCAAACCCGCCGCCGCTAATTTCGGCATTGAATCTGCGTAGATTGAAAAGTCTTCAGGTTCATTAGTATCAAAAACAAACTTAGGCAAACGTCCCTGCCAGCCGTTTACTTCGGCAATCAATCCAATTAAGCGCGTCAAACTTGAACCAATTTGCATGGCATCGCTGACTAACAAATCATGCCTAACTTCATTATGAACATTACCGAGCGCATTGGTTGATGTGCTGCCCGTTGATTGACTGGTTAATGTCCCGCCCAAAATGACTTTTGAAACCGTGTTTTCACACCATTCAATCATCGTTTTGAACGGTTCGCCCGTTCCTTTGGTAGCCGCTTCCAAGAATTCAATTTCTTGTGATTTTGGAATAATGCCGCGTGCGTTGTGACCAATTTCAGACACGGCGCGTAACAGTTTCGACTGTGCTTCTTTGCTTTCGCCAATGTCGTATTTGCCGACGATGACAGGCAATCCGTAGATTTCTAGGAATTCAGCGTAATCATTCAAGGCGTAATTTTTAAACAGGAATGGGAACGCTAAGGCACGATGCAAGCCCATCGACGACACGTCACCTGTTTTGGCTTTGTGCTTATGAACTAACCAACCGTGTTGCCATAAATCCGCACCATCACTTGAACCATCACGCAATTTAATGATGTTGCGGTCAAACATTGAAAGCTGAAACCAACGGTGCGGACGGGCTTTTAATTCAATCGGTTGCCAAATGTTATCGATTAACTGCCATTCCAACTCAAGGCATGAAAACCCGTAGCCGATACCGTCCGCGAGATTCAATATCACGTCTTCAAAGTCAGGAATTGCTTCGAGAATATCCGTGACGTTTTGGGCTAAAGTCTTTTCTTGGGCGGTGGCATTTTTAGGCGGCTGTATTCCCCACTTCAAACCGATTAACGCCCGTTTGCGTTTGCCAATTTCTGCACAGATATGCCCGTCGCGTTCTTCCATATCCTCGAACAAATCGCACTGATCAACGAGCCAGCCTTCTTCTGCTCGTTTAAGAATTTGATTTAAGCGTTTCGGCGTGAGCTTGTCATCCAAATGCCCCGAAAATTCATAGCTTAAAAACTGCGTTTGCGGCGTTTCATCGAGCTGACTATTTGTAAGTTCTGATTTTTAAACAGGTTTTTTATGCTTTCTAACATTTTTTATCCCAAAAAATTGAAATCACCGAAGGCGTTATCTATTGCATCAAAACGACTGGTTTTCACATCGATATAATCAATCTCACCGCCACTTTGCAATGTGGCAAAATACGCCATTGCTAATGCGATTGCGCTGTCACCGTGCCGCTTTAAGCCTGTCGTGGATTTATTTTTAGTGGATGGCAACTTGATAATGCCGTCGATAATTTGTAGCGCGTTTAAGTCACTGGCAACGTAATCACTAGCAGGAATCGTAATCGTTTGGTCGTCAAATGCCGCTTTGAGTTTTGGCATATTTTCAAGATACCACTGATTTGAGAGTTTGATTTCTTGAATTCGAGAGCCGTATTTATGTCGCGCCGTTTCAGCCAAATAAGCTCCATTGCCGCCCGCATCCAACGCCCCGCCGATTAAACGCGGCAATCTATCAACAACATAAAACAGCACCTGCTCTTGCTGCTTAAAAGGAATGTTTCGCAATTCGACTAGAAACGGCACTGTTCTATGCAGATTTTTTTCAATTCGCATGGGCGCAATTACAGTTAAATCACACACACGACCAAAATCTTCACCGAAGGCAAAGCGGCATTTGTCGTCCAATTTCTTTAATTCGGGTAACAGATTCTGCTCACACCAATCTTTCACCTCAGCAAAGCGCAAATGCTCTGCCCATTCATTGAACTCATCGCCTTTCTCAAGCGTTAAAACAGGGTAATCCTCGCTCATTGCCGCTTCGATCACCACGCGGCTAATGGCATTTCCACCTGACTTATTGGGGACGCAAAAATACTCTTCAGCCGCCGCTTCTTGATTGACGGCACTTTCAATCAGACTTTGCCGCCATTCTTGTTCGGATTCGAGCGACCATTTCTTTTTAGTGACAAAGCAAATGCGCTTATAAAGTCCTTCCTTGAGCGCGTCATCGAGTGTTGTGCGGTGCAAATTGTAATTTTTTCGCCCTGCACGAATCTCACCGATTAACTGATTAAACTCACTGGTTACGCCGTTGTGCGTGCCAATAATGCGAATTTTACCGCCCCACATCGTCAACGGTACGGCGGCTTTCAATAGGTCATTTAATGATTTTTGATGTCCCGCTTCATCGATGATGACATTACCTTGCATCCCGCGTAAATTCGAGGGTGCAGACGATAACGCAGTGACTTTAAAGCCTGAATTTGGAAAGCGTACTGTGTACGCCAAAATGTCATCGTCGCCACCGTCTTCAAATAGCGAATTACCGAGCATCTCCAAGCCCTGATTGAAGGCACGCGCATAAAACGCAACCGAAGCAATGAACTCAAGTGCCATTTCTTTACGAGTTGGAATGTAAAGCACGTCACAGCCGCCGCGTGATTTGTCGCGTGACGCTTCAATCACAGCACGACTGGCTTCGGCGTAAGTTGCCCCGACACGGCGTGATTTCTCCCAAATGCTGATAATGCTCTGGTCATTAAACCAGCGTTGCTGATAGGGCAACAACGCACCTTCACGCATAATCACTGCCCATCAACACACCATGAATAATACGCTCTGCTTGTTCGCCAATCCCTTCTTTCTTGAACTCAATCGCAATTTCGGTTGCCGCTTGCTCTTTAGCATCTTTAATCAGTTTTGCCGTGCGACGCTCATTGACCTGACTCGCTTCTTCGAGCGTCTTCACTAATTGCGAAAGGTCTTTAAGCGTTTTAGCGAGTTTTTGACGGTCAACATTAGCATCGGGGTTTTCACTCAAATCGAGCGTCAAATCAAATGCCAAAGTACCAATGATTTCATTGAGCATTAAGCCCAATTTACCCGATGGCGCACTGCCCATCTTATTCACCCAAAGTTCCGCCACTTCACGCGATTGCGCGAGTTTTGAACCGACTTTATTCATCCGAGCCGCATAACGATTGACGTTATCTTCTTTGATTGACGGCTCAAGCCCTAATGTCACGAGTTGACGGTTAATTTTTGCCGTCATTTCGCATTGTGAAAGCGCGGGGTCGCGCAACAATTGATTTAAAAATTCCCGCGCCTCCGCTGGCATTCGGTCAATTTTGGCTTTACGACCCATTTAAACCGCCTTTAAAAACAGTGTGCGCTCTGCTTTGCGTCGTGCAGTCAAGCCATTTAAAACTGTCATCACGCCATGAACACGACCTTTGTTCCAATCTAAAAAATGGTCAGCTGCACTTTTAAAATCACCCGCATTGAGTTTTTTCAGCAATGTTGAGCCATGTAAATTTCCTTCGCCGCAATTGAAAGCAAATGACGTTAATGCCGCGTGCTGATTTTCATTGATTTTAACTTTTACCATTTCATCAACGTGACGCTCAAATTTTACCAAATCCGCTTGCAATAATGCCTCTGCTTGCGTTTCTGTCATCTCTGGAAAACAGGCATACGCCTCGGCTTTATCAGCACTTCCCGTGAGAAAGCGCGAACCATCTTTTGAACGTAACGCATGACCCCAGCCTGCCGTCCAAATGCCGCCACAATCACGTTTAGGCTGTAATCCAATGTGTGTTAAATCATCGTCGTTCAATGACTCAAAGTGTTTTAATAATTCAATTCCTTTATTGTTCATCTTTGCCTCCTTTATTTTGCTTAACGAGCTTAATGCCGATTCTTTCTGCTTGTCTATCCATCAAAAACTCTAAAATATAGATAGCTTTTGTTGAAAAATGGCTTGTTATCAATACGATGGCACGCGTAGCGTTAGAATCCATGTCACTTAATTCACACAGATAAAAGGCTGAAAAGCCTACAAAAACACTAATAAATGCTTCGGTAATAAGCTCAAAAATACTGAATTTTTTAGTCAAACCGCGTTGTATTTTTCGCAAATACCCAGATATGCCACCAAATAATGAAATTCCAGTGACGATTATGTAGGCGATGACGGGATAGTTGTTAGGGTCTTTGGCTGGCATGGTGCGAATCTCAAGTAAATTTCATTGACGGATAGCCTATTGAAATGAATTTCTATTTGATATTCGCGCGTGCTAGTTATTTTCTAGCAAGCAACAAAAAGCCCCGCTTGATTGCTCAAACGAGGCGTTGTGTGCTTCACTCCTCGGCACACCAATCCATTTGATTTTTGTCTCGATGTTCGTTAATTATCCGATGGATTTGCGATAGGCTTAAATCGAATTGCCTTGCGAGTTTATGATGATTTTTGCCATCAAAGGCTTGCCAAATCTCATCGTGTTTTTTTTTACATTTCCAAGCCGCCGCTTTGGGAATGTAGATAGGTTCGCCGCCGTGATTTTCTCTGACTAACTCGACTACTTCACGACTAATTTCATCTATTTGGTCAGGATGCAACGCTACCCGCTCCTTGAGCTTACTCGCAATGAATTCACGCATATCAATCAAAAATTGCGGGTAGTCGGCGGCCATAAAATTAAAGCCCTGAAAAATCTAGTGTGATTGATTGATATTTACCGTTTTCATCGCGTTCAAAAAAGCGCATATACTCGGTACTTCCCACCACTTTCACAGCATCAGAAATGGCTTGCATGGCGTTTTTCCAGTCTGCATCATCAATTTCAACACGACGCAAACTTAAAATACGTCGCTGGTCTAAATTACCTTCTTTATCAACATTAAAGGCATCGTGAATCAAGGCAATCAAGTTTGAATTACCGCCTTTACTCCATTTTTCAATGCAAATATCAATCAAGGCTTTCGCGGCTTGTAGGCGTTCATCGAAGGCAATTCGGTCTTGTTGCGCCACTTGTACTTTGTATTTGCCGTCAAAACTGTGCAGTGACAAATTGCCTTTTCGACCACCCATTTTTACTGCTTCATCTTGAGTGAGCCATCTAACACGACTACTTGGCTCGACCAAGTGCTTAACACTTGGCATTGCATCTATCCATTCCCAATCATTTTTTGCTGCCGATAAAATTTTACAATTTAATTAAGTGAAGGCGTGTTATTAGATTGCGTACAAGTTGCACAAATGCCGTGAATTTCAATCGCTTGATGATGTGCGGTAAATCCTGCTAGTGCTAATTCTTGCGCGAGAGCTTGCATGACGGAATCTGCGTGACGCTCTTCGACGTTTTCGCAGCGTTTGCAAATCAACAATAATTGTTCGTGCGCGGATTTCAAATCGTTACATCCAACAAACGCATTCAAACTTTCGACGCGATGAATAAAACCTTGTTCACGCAAAAAATCTAATGCGCGGTAAATCGTGGCGGGTTTGGCGGCACTTTGTAACGGTTTGATGCGCTCAAGTAAATCGTAGGCTTTGACGGCATGATGGTCTGCCCAAATGAGTTCTAACACTTGTTGGCGAATCGCGGTGAGTTGCACACCGCGTTCGGCGCATAATTGTGAAGCTGTCGTTAACGCGGTATTGATGCAAAGGGAATGATTGTGTGGCGCGAAGAGTTCAGTGGAATCGGACATAATAAATAATGAGAAGTTGATTTGTTACAATATAACATCTCAATTCAATAAAGCACGATTAAAATTTAGCTTTTCTCGTCAGTTGTCGCCAATTCACGGTAGTTCGCACGATAATATAATAACGGTTCGCCATTGCGTAATTCGCATGCTTGTACTTCACCAATCAAAATCCAATGTGAACCTGCTTGAACCTTTTCAACTAATTTACAATCTAACGACATTAAACTTTCGCTTAATAATGGCGCACCTGTTATTGCGGTATGCCACGGATTGCTTGCAAAACGTTCTTCGTGACTACAGCCACCCGCAAATTGATTTGACGTATTTTGTTGAGCGGTTGTTAAGATATTCACAGCAAAACATTGACTGTCATCAATACCTTCAACCGTATCTGCTGCGCCATTCACACAACAAAGAATCAATGCGGGTTCAGCCGAAACGCTTGAAAATGCAGACACCGTCATGCCTTGCAAACCGTGTTGTTCTGATTGTGTTGTCATCACTGTGACACCGCTTGCCCAAAGTTGTAGGGCTTGTTTAAATTCCGCTGCACTAATTGTCATTTCTAATTCTCCGTTGATAAATTTGAATAATCGGCGGGCATTATAGCACTGTACTTTTTTGCATATCGGTTCAGAATCTTGAACTGGCTCGGGTTGAATGCGAAAATCATGCGGTATTTTGACGTTAGCCGATATTTTATTAAACCTAGAACGAGAAAATTATGACCACAGAAAATACACCTTGGACACGCGAAGAATTTGAAGCGCAGTTGCGCGGCATGGAAAATTTGTATCACATTCATCATCCATATCATTTGTTAATGAATGAAGGAAAATTAACAAAAGCCCAATTACAAGGTTGGGTAGCGAATCGGTTTTATTATCAAGTGTGCATCCCCATTAAGGACGCGAACATTTTGGCGAATTGTCCTGATCGTGAAACTCGTGCAAAATGGACACAACGCATTTTAGATCACGACGGTAGTCCAACTGATGTTGGCGGGATTGAAGCGTGGATTCAATTGGGTATCGCCGTTGGTTTAACGCGTGAAGAAATTACTTCGTTAAAACACGTTTTACCAGCCGTGCGTTTTGCGGTTGATGCGTATGTGAATTTTGCGCGTCGTGCCGAATGGCATGAAGCAGCGAGTTCGTCTTTAACCGAATTATTCGCCCCGAAAATTCATCAACAACGTTTGGATAATTGGCCCGCACATTATCCGTGGGTTGAACCAGAAGGTTATGCGTATTTTCGTAAACGTTTAACCGAAGCGCGACGCGATGTTGAACATGGTTTAGAAATTACGCTCGATTGGTACAAAACTCGTGAGCAACAAAATCGCATGGTCGATATTTTGAAATTTAAACTCGATGTTTTATGGTCAATGGCAGATGCAATGTATCTTGCGTATATTCACGAAATGCCGCCGTATTTTAACGTTGAAAAATAACCTTCAAATCATCGACAAGCCACGAATTACATGACAATGACAGCCCCCCCCCATCGACTAAACATTCATCAAGGAACGAAGCTACACGAGCGAATTATTGTTGATTCGCCATTTCGGAATTACGGCGGAACGTATTTAAATTTAACCGCAGGTGCATTTAGTTATATCGCCAACGATTGTTTTTTGTATCACGTTGATATTGGACGTTATAGTTCGATTGGCGACAATGTACATATTTTGTCACAGCATCCAACTGAATCGCTTTCGACCAGCCCTGCGTTTTATCAGGCTTTATTTGACGAGCCATATATTGCCAAACAAACGATTGCTTATGACCGTTTAATTCAAACGACGATTGGTAATGACGTATGGATTGGTTCGGGAGTGAAAATAAAAACGGGTGTAACCATTGGTGACGGTGCGGTGATTGGCGCGGGAAGCGTGGTTACAAAAGATGTTTTGCCATTTAGCATTGTGGGTGGCACGCCTGCAAAATTAATCAAAATGCGTTTCGTGCCAGAAATTATCAAACGCATTGAATCGTTAGAATGGTGGCAATACAATTTGCTCGACTATGAATTAGATTGGAGTGATTTAGAAAAAACATTAACAACACTCGAAACATTGAAAAATAATGGCGAACTTGTGCCGTATATTGCGCCGCGTTATCAGCTTTGGAATGAAAACGAAAAAATTGTTGGGAAGCCAATTTAAAAAAGTGACTTTTATGCAAAAACTGATAGATTCACGTCACTTTCAACCCTTAGAGATTTCATAATGAATCAAGAGCAAATCAATCAAGTTAAAAATTATCTACTCAATTTACAAAATAACATTTGTACCGCGTTGGAAGGCGAAGAACCGAGCGCACGGTTTATTGAAGAAAAATGGGAACGCCCCGAAGGCGGTGGCGGACAAACTCGCGTTTTAGCAAATGGTGATATTTTTGAACAAGGCGGGGTGAATTTTTCGCACGTTTCGGGATTTAATTTACCCGCGTCAGCCACTGCAAGTCGTCCTGAATTAGCTAATCGTCAATTTGAAGCAATGGGCGTTTCGTTAGTGATTCATCCACGAAATCCTTACGTTCCAACCTCTCACGCCAACGTGCGTTTATTTATCGCAAAAAAAGAAGGTGAACCAACCATTTGGTGGTTTGGGGGTGGATTTGATTTAACACCTTTTTATCCGTTCAAAGAAGACGTTTTATTCTGGCACGAAACAGCGCGTGCTGCCTGCGAACCTTTTGGTGCAGATGTTTATCTGAAATACAAAAAATGGTGCGATGAGTATTTCTTTTTAACGCATCGAAATGAAACACGCGGCGTGGGTGGATTATTTTTTGATGATTTAAACGAAGGCGGTTTTGAAGAATGTTTTGCATTTATGCAAAGCGTCGGAAATGCTTACATTCAAGCCTATTTGCCGATTGTTCAAAAACGTAAAAATACGCCTTACGGTGAACGCGAACGTGAATTTCAATTGTATCGTCGAGGACGATATGTGGAATTTAATTTAGTTTATGATCGTGGTACGTTATTTGGGTTGCAATCGGGGGGACGCACGGAATCTATTTTGATGTCATTGCCGCCCGTGGTGAATTGGAAATATAACTGGCAACCCGAAGTGGGAACACCTGAAGCGGAATTGTACGAAACCTATTTGAAACCACAGGATTGGTTACTTTAACCACACCCGATATTTTTTTTCACCAAGCTCGCAAGTGAACAAATCTTGCGGGCTTAAACCATCGGATTTTAATCGTTGCAAAATGGCGGTTAAATCAATCATTCCCGATTGCACTAATTCCAAACGCACGTCTTCTGGAATTAAATTTTCCAAATCTAAAGCTGTTTCGGCGGGCAATTCAACCGACACTAACGGCTGATTATTTTGGGTGATTTTGACGTGTAATTTTTTGGCTTGTGACGCAAAATCTAACGTTTTAAATTCTGTCGTCGTCACTTTTATCATTGGTAAATTCAAATCTCGCGCTTGTTGCAATAATGTTTCATCGACGCTTTTTTCTAGCAAATTCCACCAATTCAAGTTAATTCGTAATTGTTGTAATTGTTGCGTCAAACCTTGAAATGCTCGCATTAACAACAATAAATCCGATGCACCTGCTGAACGAAACCACCAGCGTTTTTCGCCTAACAAATTGATGATATTTTTTTCTAACTGCCACTCCGCAAGATTGAAAACCTGATTGTTCAAAAATGGACGGAACAACATTTGGCTCAACAACGGCAACGTGCCTTGAATGTGCGCGAGTTTTTGGGCGTCAAAACCCAATGCTACAAAACAATCTAATGGATTCACCGCGCTTTTTTCACGACAACCTAAAATCAATTTCAACAACGCTAAACGACGTATTTCATTCAATGAAACTGTGCAACCAAAATCTAATAACGTCACCATCGAATCGTTATTCGCGTGATTGTAAAACGTGTTGCCGTTATGCGGGTCTGCATGAATTTCGCCAGCAACAAATAAACTGGTAAATAATGTTTGTAATAACGTTTCTGCAATCAAACGGCGTTCAGATTCTGACCAATTCACGATTTTGGGAAAAGTAACACCTGTCGCACGACTTTGAACTAATACACAATCACTGCTAAATTCATCATAAACACGCGGAATTTCTAAACGTGACACACGCACATTTTCACGGAAATAGGTTTGTGTTTTAGCTTCAATTCGATAATCCAATTCACGTTGT
The DNA here is from genome assembly GCA_903867225.1 of uncultured Pseudomonadota bacterium. Lineage (GTDB taxonomy): Bacteria > Pseudomonadota > Gammaproteobacteria > Methylococcales > Methylomonadaceae > UBA10906. The sequence goes on from CAIPQN010000059.1 coordinate 12,378, forward strand.
AAAGTATCGAAAAGCGTTTGTTTATAAGCGTTTAAATCAAATCCCCATTCTTGAATTTTGCCCACGCTCGGCATTAAATCTGCCAGTTTTAATTCAGCAGAAACTGCGTCGGAAATATCAGGGTAACGAATTTTTATCGCAACAGGCGTGCCGTCGTGGAATTCAGCTAAATGGACTTGCCCTAATGAAGCAGCAGCTGTTGCAGGTTGAATGTTTTTGAAAATGAGTTTTGGCGCACAACCTAAACTTTTTTCTAAAACAGGTAGCATGATTTTTAGGGGGAGGGCAGGGACGCTATCGGTGAGCGATTGAAATTCGCTACCACCTTCGATGACTGCAAAAAGTTGCCCGACTTTTAAACTGATGCCGCGTGCATCGGCTAATAAAGCCACCAATGCACGTTGAGCAAGTAATTTTTCAGTTTCACTTTGGCTGGCGCGAACTTTTTTTGCCGCCCAGCCAATCCGAAACAATTTTGTAAATCGTTTTAAAAACGTCATCTTTTAATCGTCGTGTTCATTGCCGTGATGTTCATTTTCATTTTCGCTTTCATTATCATCATTTTCACCACCGAAAGGTGACATCGAATTATTTGCGATAATTGCTGGCGTTGTGGCAGAAACCGTTTTTATGCAACCAGTCACGGTTCGTGCCGCTTTTTGACCATCGAATTGTAAAACAATATCACAAGGCACTTGCGTTGCAGGAATGACTGTTGTCCAGTTTCCTTTTGTGTCTAGTGTTAATGTATTTGAACCGACTAATACGCCAGTGCTGCTAGAAACGGTTAAATCTAATTTTTGAGCGATAAATGCTTGTTTTTCAGCAGGTGTTAACAAGCTATTAAGCACCACATTTCCTGCTAAATTTAATTTTCCCACTGCCCATTTACTGGTAATCACATTTAACTTTGTAATTGATGCCGCAGTTTTATCACCAGCTGCCCAAACGCGAATTTTTACAGGCACTTTGTTTGATGCCAAACGTTTCGCCGTTTTAGTTTCTTTCGCTTGGAAAGTGATGGTGAAAATTTTATTCACTTGTGTTGCAGTGGGTATCCAAGTGAAATCAATTGATGGCAAATTCGCTGAATCAGGATGTACGGCACTAAATTTAGAACCTACAACACTACCTGTCATCATAAACGCATCTTGTTCAGCATCTTTTACAGATAAAGGAATCGAAATTAACTCACCTACTTTTACATCCCATTGTGGTGCAACAGCGTTTAATACGGGATTTGTGTTGATTGTTGCTGGAATAATTGGGGTTAATGTTATGCACGCTGTTTTTGCAGGATTTAAAACTTGTCCTACAGGACATTTCGGTGAAACAACGGGCGGTAACGGTTTTATGACGCAAACATTGTTTGTTAAAACTTCTGTGCTTTTACAAACGGGAACAACTGGAGCTGGTGTAATACAAGCAGTTTTTGCAGGATTTAAAACTTGTGGCGAAACACACGTTATTTGTGGCGCGATACAAGCATCTTTTGCAGCGTTTAAGACCGCTCCATTGGTGCAAACGGGAACAAGCGTAACGCAAACGTTTGTTGCTGTATCTAAAATTTGACCGTTTGAACACGTTGGAACAGCAGAAGGAATTTCACATAAATGTTTTGTCGTATTCAAAACTTGCGGTGAAGTACATTGATCCCAAACTGCACCTCTAAGTCTATTTCGGCTATTTCCACCATTTCCACTAACATCATCAGTAGTAGCGTGACAACCGCTACATTGAGGATAAACACCTAACCATTCAGCATACGCGGCTTGAGAAAAGGCAGTTGGGGAAATAAAAATAGCAACTAATCCTAAAACTGCGCTCGCGGCGGTTGTAATAATTTTCTGTTTCATAAATACCTTCAAATTAATTCTTAAATTCAAGCTGAGTAATTCAGCGTTTTTGGTGAAGCGAATTCAACAAAAAAAAACAGAAGGTGGCGCACGCGGCGGGGCATTAAAATTTGAAAAACAAAATAATTTTATGGATTCTATTTTGACAAAACAGTTAATGATTGAATTTTGAAACCAGCTAAGAATCAGCAATGGCGACATTATCAAAAGTCTAAAATCATTACCTAACAAAATGCGCCGTTTATTATTTTTCATTCCTGCGCTTAGGGTAACAATTTGATCACCTTGAGTAACGGGAGCGAAATACATTGTGCTTTTTTCAAGTAACTTCTCGATGTTTTCAAATTCTGGCAAATGAAATGACGTGCCAAAATTTTCGTTTTTATGGGCATGAATCAGCGGTGCCGCTAGTTGCAGCAGCATTAGTGAAACGCTTATCCAAAAACGAGCAATAGAAATCATAATCGATAAAAGTTAGCTGTTATTTTCATTTAACACGGCAATCATTTTTTCAGTGGCTTGATAATCTGTACCTGACCATAAAACCGAACCATCAGGTTTTAAAATCGCAAAATACGGCAAGCCAATTTTTAATTGTCGGTGTGCGGGATTTTCACGGAACTTTTCAAATTCGGGTTCTTTATCCACTAATTTCACCGCAATCGCTTTGGTGCGTAGAGCTTCATTTAATGCGGTGTTATTTTTTGTGGCATTTTTAAATTCTACACAGTTTGCACACCAGCTCGCATAAAAATCGATAAAAATCGGTTTACCTGTTTGTTGCGCGAGTTTTTGTGCCGCGTCAAAATTGCGATACCACGAAATACCCGCTTCGGTTTCAATCAATTCTGCTGCTGCACATTCACCAGTTGCTTGAGATATAACGGCTGTTTTAGCTTCGGCTTTTAAAATTGGCAAATGTCCAAAGCTGGTCACAATCAACCACACGCCAATCAACATCGCGATAACGCCCATGAAATGTTTAAACTTGTGATTAGGTTGTGCATCGGCTGGCAATAAACTTAATACGTTGCAATGCACGACAGCAATCCAAATGGAAAGTGCGCCCAATGCTAAAATTAACGTCGTTTCTGCATCTACACCAAACACGCCCATCGCTTTGTTTAAGTAGGCATAAGCGAAATATAAAATCAGAAATCCAAAAGCATATTTGATTTTATTCATCCAATAACCAGCACGCGGTAATTTTTTGAATTTAACAACACTGACTAAAAAGAATGGAAAACCTACACCCAAACCAAAACCAGCCATCATAAAACTGCCTTGCAATGAAATGGTGAATTTGTCGGCAAATGTGAGTGATTGATTCACTAAAGCAAGTGTTGCCGCTTTATCTGCAATGTTATCCGCAACTTGTAAAAGTAATGCGAATACAATAGGGCCAACACAAGGTGAAATTACCAAACCTGCTACCGCTCCCATCATCCATGTGCCAGTTAAACCACCCACATTAGATGATTTTTGGTCTAAATGGTGAACTTCGTTTTGCATAAATCCGAGTTCGTAAAAACCCAATAAAGCGATAGCAAAGAAAGTAAAAAACAATGCAAATGCTAAGTTGACCCAACCCGACTGCATAAAGGTATTAAACGCGCCACCTGTCATACCCGCCATCAAACCGAGCAGCATATAAGTACAAACGATTCCGATAACATAAACCAGTGCGTGTTGTTTTTCTTTAGCAGCAATTCCGTTAGCACGACCAACAATAAACATCGAAGTAATCGGCAGCATCGGATAAACGCACGGAGTAGCAACTGATAACATTCCCGCTAACAACATCAAGCCAAACATAATCAATGTGTTGTCTTTGTTGTTTTTGAATAAGCCAAGCAGTTTATCGGTGAAACTTTCATCACTGACCGATTCAACCTTTTTAACCGCTGAATTGGTCGGCAGTTTTAAATCAATCGAAACGGTTTGAGGGCGAAAACATTGGTGCGTTACATCGTTGCAAATTTGATATTTTACCGCGAGTGGAAACGTTGCTACATTCGCAGAGCCTGAAAGCGTTAAATTAAACTTGCCCGTATCGCGCAACACTGTGGCTTTAACTTCTGCGTCATAAACGCCTTCTGGTTTTTTCAAGTCCTCAATTTTTAATCCTGCACCAGCTAACGCTCCATTCGCATCAAATGTGATGGGAATGTACATTTGTTCGTCGCCTTTATCTAAATAGGCATGATGTTCAGCGGGAACGGTAAAATTGATTTCAAACTGTGCGGGAAAAGTTGCGTTTAACGTTTTAACTTTTATATCAGCTGTTGGCGCATCGGCGATGGCAAACGAAATCACACTTAACCAAAGCGCAAAAATATGGAATAGTTTGTTCATATTAGAATTTAAAATTGATTGAAGCATTGACTAAATAGTAACTAAAATCGGCAAAGTTGCCTGAATTGTTTCCGCCCAATTGATAAGCTGCGCTGTGATCGTAGTATTCAACACCCGCTTGTAGCTTCATTTGTTCAATCGGTTTTGAGACTTCGGTAAAGGTTTTCGCTAATTTCAAACCACCTGAAATTGCACCAAATCCTGCCAGCCGATAATCACTTGAATACGCATCATAATTTTTGCCTTTTCCTGAAAAAACAGCGGAATAAAAATCTGCGCTATCTTGCGAGTAATAACGGAAACGCGGAATCACTTGCCAACCTGAGCCAATCGGCTGATGCCAACTCAATTCAGTCGTATGCGAATTGATACCCCAATCGTCCATCGCAAAACGATAATCGGCGTGCAATGCTGCATTATTCAAACCTTCAAAGTTGTGAACATATTGCGCGAGCCACGCAAACTGCGTTTTTTGACGTGGACGTTTATCGTTTTGAATATCTGAAATACGCAATGGATTCGCCGTATCATAGAAAAAAACTTGTTTGTACGGATCCGATAAATAACCATCGCTATAATTGAATGTCATATTGAGTTGTAGCAATGAGTTTTTATCCAAAACTTGCGATACACCGAGCAGGTATTGCTGGCTAGTTTTATGACAATTTGCACCGCGCACCGCACCAGTATCTTCATTTGTCACAATACCTTCGCTACAACCACGATTTACCACGGACGGCTCAATGACATCAAATGCGACTGAACCACCTAAATTTAACGTGGTTAATTTTTTATTGAAATCCCAACTTAAATTGCTGTTTGCAAAACGTGACGTGTAATCTTGTTCTTGTGAAAAACCACCACCAACATTAAGCGCGGCATTATCAAAAAAGTAAGTTAATCCTGAATTTACACCATCACGTTGATCACAAATGGATTGATGGCACCAGTTCGTCGGCGATGCACTACTCAAAACCTGAACAACATTGCCTTTGCTATCTTTTTTATTGTATTTGGGTGACGCGCCTGAAATCACATCACGCACTGCACTTGCTGAAAATGTCATTGATTTTGCAATCGGTGCAGAAACCGCCATATCGAAAATATCAACGCTCATTCGATTGCCGCTTTCAGAATAATGTCCGTATTGAAAATCGCTGTTGTAACTTTCTTCAACGCGCCCAGCATTTGCGTTTTGCATCACGCCAGTTAGCGCAAGTGCTGCGATGTTTAATTTTGCTAATGCGGTAGCTGTTTTATTCTTTTTCATTTTGATTCGTCCTTGTTAATTGCATCCACATCCGCCGCCACCACCACCATAACCGCCGCTTGCAGCTTCTTTGCTGAATGCTGTGTGTTGTCGCAAACCAAATTCTAACGGGTCAGGTGTGAATGCCATTTGTGGCAACGCTAAATTTCCGCGTTGTCGTGGCAAAACTTCCGTACAGGCAGTTAATCCAATCAACAAAATCAATGCAATCAACTTCATTTTTTTGCCAATAATTCAGTAATTTTAGCTTCAAGTTCTTTTATGTCGTCGCTGGAAAATCCGTGATGAATTTTTTGTACCACGCCATTTTTATCAATGATGAATGACGTTGGCATCGACTCAACAACGTATTTATCCGCCCATTCGCCTTTTTCATCGCGTAAAACAGTGAAATCAACAGGCACTTCTTGTAAAAATTTTTCACCGAGTGCTTTATCTTCATCTAAATTCACCGCCACGACTTCAAAACCTTGATTTTGTGCTTCGGTTTTTAGTTTAGCTTGTAATTTATTTAATAGCGGAAACGAGGTTTTACATGGCGCACACCATGAAGCCCAAAAATCTAAATAAACGACTTTGCCAGCGAATTGTTTTAAGGCGATGGGGGAATCTGTTTTTAAGGTTGGCAAAGTAAATTGTGGGGCAGGTTGACCAACTTCTGTGGCGTTTGCAGTGAATGCAAACGTAGCGAGTGCTAATGTAGCGATAATTTTTTTCATAATGTAGCCTAAATTAGAATTTGTGATGCTTTTTTAAAAATGCAAAGTTAATACCAAAATATAACAAATTGAAAACCAAACGCGATGTTCGACTTTTTTAGTTGAAAGCATGACCCATTTTCCTGCAAAGTTGTTCTACCAAAAGCAACTCAAATCAGGAGAAGAGCCATGCCGCTTGAAGACTTTATCATTTATGTGTATTGCTGTGTAGAAGAAGC
>CAIPQN010000060.1 GCA_903867225.1 uncultured Pseudomonadota bacterium
ATGATCTAAAACTTGAATTTTCACAAATACATCCTGATTCAACATAATAATTTCGCGGTAAAGAAAAACCGCTATTTTGAATCAAGGGGGTCAATTTTATTCCGTCGTTAGGGGGTCATTTTTACTCCGTTGGTAACAATAGTAATCAGATGCGTTTCGCCTTGATAATAAATCAGATTATTTTTGAATTTGTCAGGTTGATTTTCTAAGTTTGCACGATAATAGCCAATAGGAATACCTGTATTATTGAAGTAATGGTAACAATCATAATAACATTCATACCACAAAGTATAATGAGCTTGACTGTACTGTTGGTTATCTCTGCCGTCTGTTTGATTGTTTGAAGTTGTTTTTTTAAATTTTAATTTTTTATTAATTGCTAAACGTTTTGGAGGTGTGCTTTGAAGTTTGAAAACTGCGTCATTTAACTTCTCTACCTCTTTTTTTAATAGGTCTATTGCTTCAGAATTAACTAATTTTGATTCATCTATTATTCTTTTTGTAGAAAGAGGTGGAGGGGCAAGAGAACTATGAGAACCGTCATAATCAATTTCTATGTTGTAATCTTTACATGTTGAAATTAAATCGCGTCTATCAAGAAGAACAAAAGCGGAAAATGCTCTTTCGATATTACCACCATGTTCTAAAATGCAGTATATTGAAAACGCGCCGTCATTAACATCATTACCATTATACTTAACTGTAATCGTATTCTGTTCAATTGTTGAACTAACAAACCATTCAATTTTAGATACAGATCTTGAGAGGAATACTTTATCCGAAACATCCTTACAATAATGCACATTTACTCTTAAATCATAGTCTGAACTGTAAAATTCATCCACACGGAGATTTCTGTTACTTTTACAAACACCTATGTTCCGCCAGCCATACTTCATTAAAATTGATTCGGCGGTATGTTCGCGATTAAATTCTTTAAGTAAAAAACCGTATATTTCTTGCAGATCTAAAAACGCTTTATATTTAACCAATGAAGCGGCAACATACACTCTCATTTCTGTATAGGGAATCATTGAGTTTATCCTTTCTTTAGACAGGGTTTAGCTTTGAGAAATTATAACCGATCTGTTTTTACGGCATAACCAACGCACCAGCCGAAAGCCAGTGCGTTGACAATGTTTATCTGATAACTAATTCAAACTTATTGTAAGTATTTCCATTCTTGCTTTTAGCTTGACCTTGATTTTCAATAAAAATAAAATCACCGATGTCACCATTCTGCATCATCATTGCGTTTTGCAAGTAATCGTTCAAGATAGCAGATACGAATTCACCGTTTTCACGCTCCACTATCACGGTTTCTTGTACACCGAACTGCTCATGTTCAAAGCTACTAAAAGTAACAATCGTGCCTATTAACGGCTTATTAAGTTCATGTTCCCAACACAGCACTTCGGGAAGAGGTGGCGGTTGAAATTCACTGTCAGCAATATCTTTCGAGTATGTGAATTTATTTGTATCATCGGTATCATCGGTATCTTGTATATACATTTATCTGTCTCGTAAATTTATTTATGTTGAGGTCTTTTCTGACCGTGATGTGGGAAGTCAATCTCTCCACAGCATTCATATCGCTATTAAAAAACATGAAAAATATCTGCTCCTTCGCGTCAATTAAAAACAGTTCTGTAGTGATGCCTACACCACTAAGCGTAACACCTGCTCGACTTCTATTCGCGCAACGCACCAGCCGAAAGCCAGTGCGTTGGTTAATGTGACAGCTATTGTTTATCAATTACCAATACGAACTTGTTATAAAACTTGCCGTATTTGCTTTTGGCTTGACCTTGTTTTTCGATCAGTACCAAATCACCTATTTCTGCATTTTGCATTTGAAAACCTTTTTGTAAGTAATCGGTCAGAATCGCAGATACACGCTCACCATCTTCACGTTCCACTATCACTGTTTC
>CAIPQN010000061.1 GCA_903867225.1 uncultured Pseudomonadota bacterium
CTTCTTCTACACAGCAATACACATAAATGATAAAGTCTTCAAGCGGCATGGCTCTTCTCCTGATTTGAGTTGCTTTTGGTAGAACAACTTTGCAGGAAAATGGGTCATGCTTTCAACTAAAAAAGTCGAACATCGCGTTGTGTGTAGGCAATTTTATCAGCTGATAAGTGAACTGAAACTTAATTTAATTTTATTTCTCGATTAACACGATTAAAAAAATAGCGCACAAATGGAACTTAGTGTTTAAAATTCTGCGTTCAAATTAACGGATTTGAATCATTTGAAATTCAAGCCATTGCAGTAAACAGAGAGGGAAGTTTTGAGCATAGAACAATACCATGCAGTTGATAGAGATCAACTCGCAAAAGACATTGATGAAATTCAACGCGATATTTTGGGTAAGACCGATATGAGCGATTTTGAACATCTTAGAAAAATAGAAAGTTGGGGGCGTATTTGCACGACTTTGGGTTATGGCACGGCATGGATTATTCCGAACCCAATTTCGGCTTACCTGATTAGTCAAGGCAATTTCACTCGCTGGACAACTGTCGCTCATCATGTTCTACATCGCGGTTATGACAAAATTGAAGGCATTCCTGAACGTTACACCAGTAAAGGTTTTGCGAAAGGTTGGCGACGTTATTTTGATTGGTTAGATTGGATTTATCCTGCTGCATGGGATGTTGAACATAATAATATCCACCACTATCATTTAGGTGAAGAAGTCGATCCTGATCAAGTTGAATTTAATATGGAAGCATTACGCAATTCCAACATTCCAACATGGGGACGTTATGCTTTATTAGCTGTTATGGCGGCAAGTTGGAAAATTATTTACTACGCATCTTCGACATTAACCGAATATCGCGCTATTCAAGCTAAAGAAGCAGCTGGGAAGCGTAATAAAGTTTCACGATTAGATATGTGGAACCCGTTAAAACCCGAAGGAAAAGATTTGTGGTTAAGTTGTATGTTACCTTACGGGATTGTGCAATTTGCAATTATTCCACTATTGTTTTTGCCAATAAGTGCGATTGCTGCCACGAATGTTTTTATTAACGTTTTAATGGCAGAAGTATTTACCAATTTACATTCATTCTTAGTCATTGGTCCAAATCATACAGGTGAGGACGTGATGATGTTTGATACAAAAGCAAAAGGTAAAGGTGAATTTTATTTACGCCAAATTGTTGGTTCGGTCAATTATCCAAATGGTACAAATACGTTAGATTTTTTACACGGTTGGTTAAATTATCAAATTGAACATCATTTGTGGCCAGAAATGGCGGCGAGCCAATATCAACAAGCGCAAGCACGGGTCAAAGCAGTATGTGAAAAACATAACATTCCATATATTCAAGAATCTGTATTTACTCGTTTGAGAAAAACCCTCGATATTATGGTAGGTAAAACATCAATGTTACGTCCTCAATCGATTTAAAAAGTGGGCGTTAAAAAAGCTCCATTTTTCAATATGGAGCTTTTTTTAATCGTTTTTTTTGCAACTAAGATTCTGATTTTTGTTCGCGAGCTAGTAAGTTTTGAACTGCTTCACGCGGATCTAAACTTTCATAAAGCACTTTGTATGTTTGTTCGGTAATTGGCATTTCAATCCCAAACTTTTGTGCTAATAAATAGGTTTGTTTTGCGGCGGAAACGCCTTCAATTTCTTGACCAATTTCAGCTTTCGCTTCGTCGAGATTTTTGCCTTGACCTAATGCTAAACCAAATCGACGATTGCGTGATTGGTTGTCAGTACACGTCAAAAGCAAATCGCCCAAACCTGCTAACCCCATAAATGTATCGGGTTTACCGCCGAGTTGAATACCTAAACGCATAATTTCACTCATGCCGCGTGTAATTAAAGCAGCACGGGTATTTGCGCCGAAACCTAAACCATCTGCGATACCAGCCGCAATTGCCATGACGTTTTTCACCGCGCCACCGACTTCTACACCAATCAAATCGTTGTTGGTATAGGCGCGAAAACGATCGCTATGCAAAATTGTCGCAAGTTGTGCAGCAAAATCCGAATGTGTCGAAGCAATCGCAATCGCGGTTGGTAAATCTGCTGCAACTTCTTTGGCAAAACTTGGTCCTGAAACTAAGGCAGCGGGCGTTTCTGAACCAAAAACTTCCGCGACGATTTCATGTAATAAGCCACCGTTTTCTTTATTGAATCCTTTGGTTGCCCACGAAATTTTCACGTTTTCAGACACCAACGGTTTTAATTTTTGCAACGTATCTTTAAAAGCGTGTGAGGGAACGGACACTAAAATCAAATCACTAAATGCCGCGACTTCTGCTAAATCCGATGTCAGTGTTAAATTGTCGTTGAATGGCAAATTCGGCAAATAACGGTGATTTTCACGGTCATTTTTTAGTGTTTCGATATGCGTAGGATTATGCCCCCATAATAGCGTTTGGCAACCATTTCTGGCTGCCAACATAGCTAATGCCGTTCCCCAAGATCCTGCACCGAGTACCGCTATTTTGTTCGTCATTATCTTAGTTTATCGAGTCAGAACTTGGCGCGTTGCCTGTTTGTTCTTGTTGTGATTGTGCGTGTTGTGCGTAAAGCGCGTCGAAATTAACGGGAGCAAGGATAAATTGTGGAAAACCACCTTTTGCAACTAAATCGGAAACAACTTCACGAGCATACGGGAATAGAATGTTCGGGCAGAAACTTCCTACCATTCCGCCCATTTCTTGTTCGGTAAAGCCACTCAAAACAAAAATTCCAGCTTGTGTAACTTCAACCAAATACGCGACAACTTCACCACTTTTCACCGTGATGGTTAATTTGATTGCGACTTCCGCTAAATTTTCGTCCAATTGTTGAACATTGGTAGCCAAGTTGAAATCAACATTCGGTTCCCATTTTTCAACGAAAACTTGCGGTGAGTTTGGTGTTTCAAATGAAATGTCTTTCGTGTAAATTTTTTGGATTGCGAATTGCTTTTCTTGTTCAGCCATGATTTTTCTCTTTGTTAAGTTAAATTTGTGAAAATGTTAAAATGAATATCGGATTAAGAAACAACCCGATTTTTGCTGGTGATTTTGATTGGCAATTTGTATTCGTCTTGCCACGCATTCATTCCACCTGTGAGAATTAGTACGTTTTCAAAGCCCGATTTTGTCAACAATTTTGCCGCAGCAGACGCTCGTGTCCCTGTTTGGCAAGTAATCAACAATAAGTTTTTTTGATATTTTTGTAAACTAGGTAATTGTTCAGTCAATTTACTGAATGGTGCGTTTATGGAGTTTGCAATGTGACCTAGAATGAAATCTGGAGATTCACGCACGTCAATAACAACGGTTTTTTCGTCATCAATTTTTTGCACTGCCAACATCGGTGAAATGGAGTCAAAACGTTTGAATGCTGTATCAAAAAATTCTTGGATAAGCAAAAACGTCACAATTGCCATACCAAGTGACAAAATATAATGGTTTAAAATAAATTCGAGGTAACGATCCATAAGTGTTTTCTATAAAGTGAATAAAAAGAATTTGAAGTAACGGCGGTTGAAGTGTGTTGCTATAATGCCGTTTAACAACCGCTCGATTGCGCGAAATCATACCTTAATTTGCGGCATTACCGTTATTTGAAAAAGGAAAAATCATGACACAACGTATTAAACCGTTAGTTTTACTAATTTTAGATGGATTCGGCTATTCACCAGAAACCGAAAATAACGCGATTGCATTAGCCAAAACACCGTGTTGGGATAAGTTGCAAAAAACGTATCCAATGACCTATTTGCAATGTTCTGGTCACGTTGTGGGTTTGCCCGACGGACAGATGGGGAATTCTGAAGTTGGGCATTTGCATATTGGTTGTGGACGCTATATTCCACAAGATTTTTCATTAGTAAATGACGCAATTGTTGATGGTAGTTTTTTTGATAATGCCGTTTTATGTAAAGCGGTAGACGAAGCGAAATCAAACGATAAAGCATTGCATATTTTAGGTTTACTTTCAGCAGGTGGTGTTCATAGCCACGAAGCACAAATTGCGGCGATGGTTGAACTTGCTGCAAAACGAGGACTTTCAAAAATTTATGTTCATGCGTTTTTAGACGGACGCGACGTGCCACCAAAAAGCGCAGCCAGTTCATTTACCTTTTTGGAAACTAAAATGCGTGAATGCGGTGCGGGAAAAATTGCGTCAATCACAGGACGTTTTTATGCGATGGACAGAGATAATCGCTGGGAACGTGTCGCGCAAGCCTACGAAATGCTGATGAAAGCTAACGCACCACATTTTGCAACGACGGCGCAAACTGGTTTAGACGCGGCTTATGAACGCGGCGAAACAGACGAATTTGTGTTGCCAACGTTAATTGCTGAAAATCAAGAATCGGTTGTTTCTATTGGTTTAGACGATTCAGTTGTGTTTATGAATTTCCGCGCCGACCGAGCGCGTGAAATTAGCCAAGCGATTACCGAACCGACTTTCGATAAATTTGAACGTAATCACGCACCACATCGTGGATATTTTGCGACTTTGACGCAATATCACGAGAAATTTAATTATCCGATTGCGTTCACGTCGCCCAATTTAAAAAACAGTTTAGGCGATTATTTGTCGCAACAAGGTTTGACGCAATTGCGTATCGCTGAAACCGAAAAATACGCACACGTTACGTTCTTTTTCAACGGCGGACGTGATGAGCCGTTTGAAGGTGAAGACCGCATTTTAATTCAATCGCCAAAAGTCAAAACCTACGATTTGCAACCCGAAATGAGTGCGCCCGAAGTCACTTATCATTTGGTGAAAGACATTATCGAAGAAAAACATGATGTGATTATTTGCAACCTTGCGAATTGTGACATGGTGGGACATACGGGAAATTTAACGGCGGCGATTGCAGCAGTTGAAGTGATTGACCAATCGTTAAATTGCATTTTGGATGCGCTAATTTCTGTTGGTGGTCGAATGCTTGTCACGGCTGATCATGGAAACATTGAACAAATGACCGACGAAATCACACACCAAGCACACACCGCGCACACGACGAATGTTGTGCCATTGGTTTATGTGGAAGGTGATGGCGCGTTGGCAGAAGGTGGAAATTTAGCAGACATTGCACCAACCATGTTGGCAATTTTAGGACTTTCACAACCTGTCGAAATGAATGGCAAATCGTTGTTGCGTTAATGTTTAAATACGTTTTTGGATTATTTCTAATGTTCAGCGTGGCGAATAGTCGCGCTGAAATGCCTATTGATAAAACGGCTTTGTTGAATAGCCAACTCGCCGAACTCGATAAACTTTATGGCAATACATCAGCGTTATTAAAAGCGTTGGAAAATCACACCGCGAAACAAAAACAAAATTTGGCAAAAATTCACGTTGAAGTCCAAGCGTTGACGTTAGAAATTAGTAAGCAAAACGATGAACTCACTGGGCAAGTCAAAACCATGTATGCCATGGGACATAAAGAGCGGATTAAATTACTACTCAATCAACAAGACCCGATTTTGACCAGTCGAATGATGGCGTATTACGATTATTTGAATGCGCGACGTGTGAACCAACTGACGAATGTCAGTGAAACTTTGCGTCGTTTGGAGCATTTAAAAAAACAAAATGAAATTGAAACGGCACAACTCGAACAAAATTTGACGCAAAAACGACTTGAACAAAATTCGGTGGAAGCGATTAAAAAACAACGCGCTCAATTATTAAAACAAGCTACGCCTGATTTTTTATCGAATGAACAGCAAATCAATCGTTTAAAAGACAGTGAATCTGCGTTGAAAAATTTGCTTTCTACCTTACAATCATCAAATAGTGATTTGAGTTCAGAAATTGAAAAAGCCCGCACTTTACGAAAAAAACGCTTGAAAGCTGAAGAAGAAACAGCAATTGTCGCACCAAAATTAGCTGATGAAGAACCTGCGATTACAACAATTCACAAAAATAAAAATATCTCGGTAGAACCCATAATTCCGCCGTCGCCTGATGACTTCCCAATGTTAGAAGGCGATTTTGCAAAATTAAAAGGGCAATTACCTTTTCCAGTCGCTGGCGACTTGATTAAAAAATTTGGTTCGGCGCGTGATGAAGGAAAGTTAGACGGCGTTATTATTGCAGCTCCAGAAGGTACAGAAATTCACAGTATCACCGATGGAAAAGTGATTTATGCCGATTGGATGCGCGGTTATGGCTTGCTTATTATTGTCGATCACGGCAAAGGCTACATTAGTCTTTATGCGTTTAATCAAAGTTTATATAAAAAAATCGGTGACGTAGTAAATTCAGGCGATGTCATTGCATCAGTGGGATTGAGTGGTGGTCACGATAGAGCAAGTCTGTATTTCGGAATTCGTAAAAAAGGCAAAGCGGTCGATCCCGTTGAATGGTGCAAATAAAAATCAAACAAACCAAATTTAAAAAACTAATTGGATAAAAAATAAAATGTTGAAAAATAAAAAAACGTATTTGTTAAGCCTCGTTTTGAGTGGCGTGATTGGCGGTATGAGTGGCAATGTATTTGCCGAAAAAAATCCACCTGTCGCAGCTGTTGATACTGAATCGACAGCTTTACCTTTAGAAGATTTAAAAACGTTCACTGAAATTTTTGGACGAATTAAACAAGATTATGTTGAGCCTGTTTCAGACAAAAAACTTTTAGAAGACGCTGTTAAAGGCATGTTGAGTGGTTTAGACCCACATTCTGCGTATTTATTGGCTGAAGAATATCAAGAATTAAAAGAAGGAACGACGGGACAATTTGGTGGCTTAGGCATTGAAGTTTCAATGGAAAATGGTTACGTCAAAGTTGTGTCGCCTATTGACGATACTCCAGCACAACGTGCAGGTATTAAAGCAGGCGATTTAATTATTCGCCTAGATGATAAACCTGTAAAAGGTATGACGTTAGCAGATGCAGTGAAAATGATGCGTGGCGAAGCGGGAAGCAAAATTTTATTAACCGTCGTGCGCGAAGGTTCAGAAGCACCGTTAAAAATTTCGTTAACGCGTGACATCATCAAAGCAAAAAGCGTTAAAAGTAAAATGCTTGATAAAAACTATGGTTACGTTCGCATTAGTAGCTTCCAATCGGGTACTGGTGAAAGTTTAAAAGAGGCGTTGGCGGCGTTGAAAAAAGAAAATGGCGGCACATTAAAAGGACTTGTTTTGGATTTGAGAAATAATCCTGGAGGCGTTTTGAATGCAGCGGTTGATGTGAGTGATGCGTTTTTGCGTAGCGGTTTAATCGTTTATACCAAAGGACGAATTCCAAATTCTGAAATGCGTTTCAATGCGGCTGCTGATGATTTAATAGATGATGCACCAATGGTGGTTTTGATTAACGCAGGTTCTGCTTCGGCTTCTGAAATTGTGGCGGGCGCATTACAAGATTCAAAACGTGCAATTATTATGGGTGAAAAATCATTCGGAAAAGGTTCTGTTCAAACGATTTTACCAACCAGCAACGGTTCTGCTGTAAAACTTACGACGGCACGTTATTACACGCCATCAGGACGCTCAATTCAGGCAGAAGGTATTGAGCCAGATGTAGCGTTGGCGCAAATGAAATTAGAATCGGTTGAAAAATCAGAGTTTAAACCCGTAAAAGAATCGGACTTATCGAATCATTTGCAAAATAAAAAAGAAAAAGCAGCTGAAATTAAAGAAACCGAAGCAAAAGAAAAAGAGGCTTTAGACACAAAAGATTATGCGTTGAATGAGGCATTGACGTTGTTGAAAGGTATTAGCATTATGAAACGGTAATTTTTTCTAATCCCAAGGGGGCGTGATTTACAAAATCACGCCCTTTTTTGTGTTTGTAATTTTTAATGAATCCGCGACCCAATACCAGTGGGTTCAATGATTCCTGTTGCAGTTAAAATGACTACAAAAATAAATAAAGCTACAGACAAACCAATGCGGAACGTTAATGCTTTGAGCGTTTTTTGTGAATTGGCTGGGTCTTTGTGTTTTACTAAGTGAAATAACGCAGAACCCAAACTAGCGATAATCGCGACAAATGCAATAATAATGAGCGTTTTAATCAACATGAAATTCGTATCGTGAAAAAAAGAAAAGTCTATTTTCGATGATTTTACGACATGAATACAACTTTAAAGGGTAGGGCATGAATATAAATTTAAAATGGTTGTTTGCGTATTTAAGTTTTTTTACGCTATTTTTAAGTTTGGGCGTATGGCAAGTTCAACGCGCTGACGACAAACAACAATTTTTAGATCTCGAAGCTAAACGTATTAGTGATTCAGTGCAATTAACAATTGAAACGCCTGATAATTTGGCACAATTACGTTATAAAAAAGCCAGTATTACGGGGAAATTTGATACAACGAAACAATTTTTGCTCGACAATCAAATTGATACTGGCAAAGCAGGTTATTTTGTTTTTACTCCGTTTAAACTATTAAATAGTAATAAAGCGATTTTGGTCAATCGTGGTTGGATTCCGCTGATTGAACCGCGTGCGACGTTGCCAAATATCGATTTTCAATCCGAAAATGAAGCAACATTAAATGGGCGAATCAATACATTTCCAAGTATCGGTTTAAAGTTAGACGGTGCGAATCAACCAACAAAAACAAATCCCGCTGTCGTAGGTGTAATTGATACACAAGTTTTAGCAACACTCACGGGTTATGAATTATTTAACTTTCAATTAGAATTAGACGCAAATTCGCCCAACGGTTTCAAACGTGAATGGGCGGTTGCAAAAATTATGCAACCTGAACAACATTTAGGCTACGCACTACAATGGTTTGGTTTAGCGTTTGTGTTGACAATAATCTTTATTAAATTAGGTTTGCAAAAAAATGACTCCCCAACAACGTAAAAATCGACAACTCATTATTGGAATTTTCGCGATGTCGATTATTCCATTTGGTATTGCGTGGTTTTTGGCAAAAAATCCCGAATTATTAACGCCAGCAGTGACCAATCATGGGCATTTAATTACCCCAATTATCACCACAGAACGCACAGATTTTCAGGGTTTCGATACTTTTTCACAGGACAATTTAAAAGAACTCGATGCACATTGGCTGATTGTGAATGTGATTCCAAAAACCGATTGTGCTGAAACGTGTTTAGATGCGATTTATAAAAGTCGGCAATTACGTTTGATGTTGAATAAAGAATTAGTACGAACACGTCGAGCGGTTTTGGTTTTAGATTCAAGCGTTTCTCAAGAAATAGGCACAAATTGGTGGAAAGAAGATAGCGATTTATTGCGTTTAAAACCGAACGCAGCAGTCATTGAAAAACTCAACCTGCTTTATAATGGACAAATACCCGAAGGTGTTTTGTTACTCGTCGATCCACTTGGCAATTTTATGATGCAATACGCGCCGAATTTTAATCCGTATGATGCGAAAAGTGATTTGATGCACCTTTTAAAAATTTCACAAATTGGTTAGTAGAAAATGTTTAGAAAAATAACAGGAATAAGCGTGCTATTTGCATTAGCGACGATTATTACAAGTGAATGGATTCGCTTATCGCCGATTGATTTAGGCAATTTAAACGAGTTACATCGATTGCTAGCGCAAATGATGCCGATTGTTGTGACGGCTGCATTATTTTTGGTAAGTAGTATTTTTTGGTTGTTATTTGCACTGTATTTGCGATTGAATCCAAAAGTCATTTTGTCGCCGCAACCGCAAAGCCGTTTGTTTGTTCAAGTGGCGTTAAGTGTTTTGTTAATTCAAGTGTTTTTAGGTGATTGGACAACTGCAAATCATGCAGCGTTAGCGTGTCGTGGTTTTCCACAATGTAATGGAACGTGGTTGCCCGCGCTGAATTATGACAATGCGCTAAATTTATTTTACGGATTGCAAAATCATTACAGTGGCGCAGTGGCTTACGATGCACAAATTACCTTAGCGTGGTTACATCGTGCAGGCGCGTTATTAAGTTTCGTAATTTTGAGTGCTATCACATTTAGCGCGACTTCTGCACCATCGAAAATGTTACGCAAAGCGGGTTTGTGGTTAAGCGGGCTGTTATTTTTACAAATTGGTTTGAGCATTCTCACGATTCGATTTGATTTGCCATGGTGGATGTCAGTTATTCATGCGACGTTGGCGACGTTGTTAATGTTGCCGCTGATTGCGATTCATTTTTATAGCAAATACGATTTTCCCGTTTTACCCGAAGGCGAAATCAAAACAGCTGAATTACCTGTTGCTGAAGTCCCTGTTGATTCATTATACGGACGTTTGAAATCTCAATTACAACGCACCCGAAATGGTTTGGGTGGTGTATTTTCAACTCTTTCATTATCGAAAACGATTAACGATGATTTGTTCGCAGAAATCGAAGCGAATTTGTTAATGGCTGACGTGGGCGTTGAAGCAACAAACGCAATTATTGCGAAATTAAACGAACGTGTGACTCGTTCAGAAATCAAAGACAGCGCGGCATTAGAAGCAATTTTAAAAGAAGAATTATTAGACATTTTGCGTCCGTGCAGCATCAATTTAACCATTTCAAAACAAGAAAAACCGTTTGTGATTTTAGTGGTTGGCGTAAATGGCGCAGGCAAAACGACAACGATTGGCAAATTGGCAAACCGTTTAAAAATGCAAGGTCATAGCGTGATGTTAGCGGCGGGCGATACGTTTAGAGCCGCCGCTGTTGAGCAATTACAAACGTGGGGCGAACGTAATCAAATTCATGTTGTCGCGCAGCATACAGGCGCAGATTCGGCTTCGGTGATTTTCGATGCCGTGCAATCCGCGCAAGCTAAAGGTATCAATGTTTTAATTGCAGACACGGCGGGACGTTTGCAAACGAAATCGAATTTGATGGACGAGTTGAAAAAAGTTAAACGTATTATGGCGAAACTTGATGATACCGCGCCGCATGAAGTGTTGTTAGTTTTGGATGCAGGCACAGGACAAAATGCTGTTTCTCAAACTAGATTATTCAATGAAGCCGTCACATTGACAGGCTTAACGTTGACAAAATTGGACGGCACAGCAAAAGGCGGGGTGATTTTCGCGTTGGCGAAACAATTTGGCATTCCGATTCGCTTTATTGGCATTGGCGAAAGCATTGAAGATTTGCAAGATTTCGATGCAGAATCGTTTGTTAATGCTTTGTTTACTAAGGAGTAAAATTATGCCCAAAATTACCGCGTTATCACAACTCGATTTAGGAAAAACCTACAGCTATGCCGATTATTTAACGTGGCAACTTAGCGAAATGGTGGAACTGGTCAAAGGAAAAATCAGCGCAATGGCTCCTGCGCCGAATGTATCGCATCAACGCATCGAGTTAAAACTTACGCTTGAAATAGGTAATTACCTTAAAGGTAAAAGATGTGAGGTATTTCCCGCGCCATTTGACGTGCGTCTGTATGACCGCAAAAAATCTATTTTAGAAAACAAAGAAATCCAAACCGTTGTGCAACCCGATTTATGCGTGGTTTGTAATCCTGATTTTTTAGATGTTCAAGGTTGCAATGGTGCGCCCGATTGGATTATTGAAATTTTGTCAAAAGGCAATTCAAAGCGTGAAATGCAAACCAAATATGCACTGTATCAAGAAGCGGGCGTGACCGAATACTGGATCGTTTATCCCAATGATTGCGCGATTCATCAGTTTGTTTTGAATGAAAGTGGACGTTATGAATTACTCAATATGTTTACGGATGATGATATTGTCATACCACACTTATTCCCCGATCTTGCGATTAAACTTGACGATATATTTTAGTAATGACTATCGCCACAAAAACTAAAAAACGACTATGTTAAAGTTCGACAATGTAAGCATGCGTTATCCCGAAGTTGCAGGTGATGTGTTGAAAAATGTAAATTTTCATTTAGAAAAAGGTGAGATTGCATTTTTAACAGGACATTCTGGCGCGGGAAAAAGTACCTTATTCAAGCTAATTGCAATGATGGAACGTGGTAATCGTGGGCAGATTACGTTTAGTGATTACAATTTGAATCGCGTGAAGCCTAGCCAAATTCCGCTAATTCGTCGAAAAATGGGGCTTATTTTTCAAGATTACAAATTACTCAATGACCGCACTGTGTTTGATAACGTGGCGTTACCGCTAGTTATTATGGGCTATTCTTATAAAGAAATTAGTGGGTTAGTGCGAGCAGCGTTAAGCAAAGTTGGCTTGCTTGGCAAAGAAAAAAAACATCCACTGACATTATCAGGTGGTGAACAGCAGCGTGTTGGTATTGCTCGGGCTATTGTAAATAAACCGTTAATGATTTTGGCGGATGAACCAACAGGGAATTTAGATCCTGAATTATCGTCAGAAATCATGCACTTATTTGAACAATTTAAACAAGTTGGAGTAACGATTTTAATTGCATCGCATGATATTTCACTTATTTCAACACTAAATCATCGTGTGTTAAAACTGGATCACGGACAGTTAGTAGAAGGTGGTGAATCATGAATCACGAATCGAAATATGCGCCAAAATATAAAAATAATAATCGCATTATCGAAGCAAAAAAGAACTCCAAACAAACGTCCCATATAGGTGGAGAATTTTCAGATAAATTACGCGCTTATCGTGATTTGCACGCACACGCTTTATTTTCCAGTTTAGGGCGACTGGTTGCTTCACGTTTGAATGCAGTTTTGACGATTATTGTTTTGTCGATTTCAATTTCACTGGCGTGTGGATTTTATTTACTGGTACAAAATGTTCAGCAATTAACGTCTGATTTGGAGAGCAGTAATCAAATTTCGTTATTTTTGCGGGACGATGTGTCGTTAGCGAGTGCAACTCGTTTGGCGAATGGCATTAAATTAGATCCAAGTGTTCAAGTTGTAAAAGTCATTACCAAAGAACAAGCGTTAAAAGAATTTGAAGATTTCAGTGGTTTTGGCGAGGCAATTCAAGCGTTAGAGAAAAATCCATTACCGATTGTGTTGCAAGTCATTCCAAAAAATTCGCTTGAAGAAGGGCAAAATATCGAAACGTTGGTTGAAAATTTCAAGCAAGCGGGTGAGGTTGATTTCGCCCAACTCGATATGCAATGGGTGAAAAAATTGCAACTCATGATTGATGTCGCGCAAATGTCAGTAATGTTAATGGGGGTTTTACTGAGTTTGGCGGTGTTGTTTATTACAGGTAATACGATTCGCCTTGAATTACATAATCGTAAAGACGAAATTGTAATTGCGAAATTGGTTGGTGCGACCAATAGTTTTGTCCAGCGTCCATTTTTGTACAGCGGTTTTTGGATTGGTTTTTTTTCAGGGATTAGCGCGTGGTTTATTGTTACGATTATGATGTTGGTGTTGAAACAGCCCATCGAAAAACTATCCATGCTTTATCACAGCAGCTTTCATTTGTTATTCATGGGCTTTTTTGAAACGTTTATATTGGTGTTTATTTCGTCATCGTTAGGAATTGTAGGTTCTTGGGTGGTGGTTCAATTACAACTACAACAGATGAAAGGCTTGTAATTATTTTTCCGCAACCAGCGTTTCAATCCGAAAACTTCCAGCTCCATTTTCACCTAAAATTTTTGCCAACCACGACAACACAGTTTTCATTGTCGCTGCTAAATTCCACGGCGGATTGATAATAATCATGCCGCTGGCATTCATGCCACGTCCTGAATTATCAGTGTTAATACCCAATTCAAATAATGTGATATTTGGAATACCGCTTTTTTTCAATGCGGTTTCTAACGCTTCATTTCGACCACGTTCAATCACGGGATACCACAGCGCGTAAGTTCCCGTAGCAAAACGTTTGTGCATTTGAATTAGCGTTTTAACAACGTCCACATAATCACTTTTCATTTCATACGATGGATCAATTAACACCAAGCCGCGTCGTTCCACAGGTGGTAATAATCCCAAACCGTGTTTCAAACCATCCATTTTTTCGATGCGAATACGCTTGTCGAGTTTCATGTTAGTTTTCAAAATTTCGAATTCGTTTGAATGTAACTCAAATAAATGCAATTTATCTTTGGCACGAAGTAATTGCTTAATTAACAAGGGGGAACCTGCATAAGTTTTGAATTGTCCATTCGTGTTGAAACGTTTTTGCAAATTAACGTAATTCGCTATACTCGGTGGTAAATCGTCACGCTGCCATAATTGTGAAATCCCCGTTTCAAATTCGTGTGTTTTTAAGGCGAAATCCCCATCGAGTGCATATTTTCCAGCACCTGCGTGTGTATCAATGACGCAAAACGGTTTTTCTTTTTGTGCCAAATAATTCAGTATTTCGAGCAATACAACGTGTTTTAAAACGTCGGCAAAATTTCCAGCATGAAAAGCGTGACGATAACTTAGCATCCGTTATTCGCCAATCGTCACAAGCCAACCACCTTCGCCGTTACACTTTTCGACTTTGGTAGTGGTTTTTATATTGATTCGAGCCGTTGTATTTTTTAATTCAGCAGGCAATTTTCCCGTAACGCGATATAAATCGCCGCGTGCTTCGGTGGTAATTTGAACAGGATGTGATTTCACATTGACCTCAATTTGTTCGGGTTTTTGCACGTTAAATGCCGTGAATGAAAATTCAGATTCGGGTGCGACATTCGCCAAATTTTCGGGTTGGAATTTTTCAAATCGTACTTTTTCACAACCTGATGAACTGCCACCCCCGCCACCACTTCCGCCTGTGTGCATACTGTGGTCAATCGCGTAACTGTTTGCGGCAAATAATAAAGCCACTAAACCTAAAGCTATTTTTTGCATTGAAGAATCCTCGTTATTATTTTTTTGAATTGCGTCATTTGACGCAGCATAAGTATAGATTTAAACACGCGAGGGTGCGAGGCGATTTTCAAAAATTTGTAAACGTTCGGGTGTGCCAATATCCATCCAAAAATCCTCGAATAATTGACCAGTGACACGTTGTTCAAGCATTGCAGAACGTAATAATGGTGCAAGTTTTTTTGAATTTTTTGGAGCATTTTTGAAAAACTCTTGCGAATAAATGCCGATGCCACTGAACGTAAATTTATTTTCACCTTCAGACGAAAGTATTTGATTTGAATGAATTTGAAAGTCGCCTGATAAATGATGTTCAGGATTCGGAACAAGTACCAAATGGGCTAAATCAACTGGCTTTTTTTTGAGTTCAGCAAAAGGAAAATCTGTTGCAATATCACCATTTACGACTAAAAACGGTGCGTCTTTCATTAAGTGTAAGGCATGAATAATACCGCCTGCGGTTTCCAAACCATGTTCACCTTCGGACGAATAAACAATCGTCGCGCCAAATTGTGAACCATCGCCCAACGCCGTTTCGATTTGCTTGCCTAAATACGCATGATTGATGACTAAATCCGTGAAACCCGCTGATACCAATTGTTCAATCGTGCGTTCAATCAATGATTTGCCCGCTGCTTTTAACAATGGTTTAGGCGTGAAATTCGTTAGCGGACGCATTCGTTCGCCACGTCCCGCCGCCAAAATCATCGCCTGCATAACTTATAACTTAACCGAGTTTGAAATAATCAACCGCTTTGGCAAGATTCGTCGCCTGACTTTTCAAACTATCTGAAGTAACAGCCGATTGCTCTACTAATACCGCATTTTGTTGGGTTGTTTCTTCCAAATTTGAAATCGCCTGATTTGCTTGTCTAATGCCCTGACTTTGTTCAGTCGATGCGACACTGATTTGCCCAATCATTTCTGTTACCGTCCGAATTGAACCAACAATATCTTCCATCGTATGTCCAGCATCAACAACCAATTTGCTACCATCTTCGATTTTTTCTACCGAATCGTTAATCAAGATTTTAATTTCACCCGCTGCGGCTGCTGCGCGTTGTGCCAAACTCCGTACTTCTGTCGCCACTACCGCAAAACCACGACCTTGTTCACCCGCTCGCGCCGCTTCAACGGCTGCATTCAACGCTAAAATGTTGGTTTGAAACGAAATACCGTCAATTACCGAAATAATATCTACAACTTTGCGTGATGATTCTCGAATATCCTCCATCGTAGTAACAACACGACGAATGACATCTACACCTCGCGTGGCGTTGTTTGACGCACCAATGACAAAATCATTTACGTTATTTGCATTTTCGGTGTTTGAATCAATAGTTGAATCTAATTCGTGCATACTCGCCGCCGTTTCTTCAATCGCGGCAGCTTGAGAATTTGTTCGTGTCGCTAATTTGCTACTGCTCAACGCAATTTCTACTGAACCATCTTTCACGATGCGTGTAATGTCTTTGATTGATTCAACAATTTCAGTGAGTTTATAAAGTGTGTTGTTGGCATTATTTTTAATGTTTTCAAATTCGCCCGTGTATTCATTTGTAATCGTTTGCGATAAATCGCCGCGTGAAAGTGCGTCGAAAGTATTTGCCATATCGCGATAACTTCTTTCACACGTTTGGAGTAATAAATTCAAACCTTCAATCAACTGTTTAAAGAACATATTCGATGTTTGAGTTTCGATGCGACCGTGGAAATTACCCGTAACCGCAGCAGAAACGATAGTAGAAATCTGTTCTTCCAATACTAATTCAGTGGTTCTATCAGCCCATTGTGTCGCTCGTCCGATGTAAAAATCGCGCTCATCGAAAATAGATACAATCGTGGCTTGAATTTTTCTGCCACCCAAATTCAAATTGGTTATTTTTACTTCTTTAGTTGGTTCACCAAAAGCAGCACGATCTTCAGCAGTTTCTAAATAAGTTGAAAGCGACGTTCCGTACATACTTTCAAGCGTATAACCTGGAATTCGTTTGGCTATTTCGCTTTCCATTCGTTTCCATAATGCCGTTGCTGATTTATTCATATAAATAAATTCGCGTTGTGAATTTGACAATGTGACGGGGGTTGTCACTTCATCTAATGCCATTTTGATGCGTGCCATTGAATTGGCTGCACGTCGTTCTTCAGCAGCATCGAATCCTTTGATAATTGACAATGATTTAATGGCTTGAATCAATCGACCTAATTCATTTTTAGCAAAGTCATCAAGTCGAATTTCTTTGCCTTCTGCGGCATCTTGAATCAATTTAGTAGCGGTTTTGATAGGCGTTAAAATACTGATTAATGTTGCGATTGCCCAGCCAAATAAAATTAAGCCCAAAGCAATTGTCATCCTTGCTAAACTGTTTGAAAACACAACAATAACGTGTCTTGAAAAGTCGTTACTTTCGTTGATGTGCTTTTCAATTTCGGTTTGATGGAATGACACTAATTTTTCTACATCACCCACAAATGTTCTATCAATACCTTTTACCATTGCATCAACAGCCATTATGCTGTTGATGTTATCCGTTTGATAATTTTTTAGAGCCGCATGGTATTTTTCTATCAATTCGTTATGATTTTTAATGGCCGATTCAACGACAGCCAACATATCCTTTTCCA
This sequence comes from uncultured Pseudomonadota bacterium, assembly GCA_903867225.1. Classification (GTDB taxonomy): domain Bacteria; phylum Pseudomonadota; class Gammaproteobacteria; order Methylococcales; family Methylomonadaceae; genus UBA10906. Next base: position 17,339 of record CAIPQN010000061.1, read on the forward strand.
CACCAACGACAGCCAGCATATCTTTTTCTGATAAATCTTTTCCCATCAAGCTATGTAACGCATTTAATTCGTTACGAACTTTTACGCTTTGTTCGTCAAATGCTTGACTGTATTTGATAAATTGCGATTCATCTTGTCCACGCAATAATGTATTTTTCCACTCTTGAACTTGTGTTTTAAACTCAACTTGCACAGCACGCGATAAATTTATTCCTGTTGCGTGTAATTCAATTTCATGTTGATTTTTGGTGTTTGCATCTTTAATTACGTTAATACCGTAATAACCGTACATTCCCACGCTACTAAGTGCAATTAATGACCCAGCAACTAATATGTTTAATTTACTTTTGATGGTGATATTTTTAAATGTGCGACGAATTGCAGCGATTAAACTTGGTGCAATCACTTCACCCGCATCAAGTTTCATTTTGCTACGTCCCGCATTTAGCTCGCGGTACAAATTCGCTGCGACACTGACTTCGTTGGCAGAAGGTTTATTCCGTACCGACATATAACCGATGACTTTGTTATTTTCCAACATCGGCATTGCGTTGGCGCGTACCCAATAAAAACCGCCATCTTTCGTCCGATTTTTGACGATGCCTGTCCAAGAATTGCCTGATTTTAACGTTTTCCACATATCTGCAAATGCAGCTTTTGGCATATCAGAGTGGCGTAAAATGTTATGTGGTGAACCAATAAGTTCTTTTTTTGAAAAGCCACCAATGCGAACAAAATCATCATTGATGTAGGTGATGATTCCCTTCAAATCAGTTTTAGATACAATCAAATCGTCGTCTGTTAATACATATTCTTGGTTAGTAGACATATTTTAATTTGGGGTAAAAGGTTAAAATCAAGTTTTCAAAAAACACACGTTGCATAGCGTGAATTTTAACATGCTGTTGATTATTGAAATAATAATACTGTTATTTATCGACACAGCTGTGTTTTTTACAATTAAACAATTTTGAGATTTTTATGAATAGCACTCAGCGTCCCGTTGTGGTTTCATTTTCTGGTCACGATCCGTGTGGTGGCGCGGGAATTCAGGCGGATATTGAAGCAATTACAAGCCATCATTGTCATGCCGCAAGCATTATCACTTGTTTAACGGAGCAAGATACTAAAAACGTAGCAGAAATTGTGCCGCAAAATCCCGACAAACTCATTCGGCAAGCAAAAATGCTGTTAAATGATTTGCCTGTTCACGCATTTAAAATTGGCTTGATTGGTCACGTCGATACTGTGCAAGTGATTTATGACATTGTGCGCCGTTATCCGTTGATTCCCGTGATTTTAGATCCAATTTTGGTGGCTGGTGGCGGAACAAATTTAGCGAATGACGATTTAATAAACTCAATGCGGGAATTACTTTTGCCGTTGACGACGGTTTTAACGCCAAATTGCGCCGAAGCTAGACAATTAACGGGTTTAAATGATATTGAAGCGTGTGGTTTAAGTCTTTTAAATAATTTTGGTTGTGAATATGTTTTGATTACGGGCGCAGATGAAGCAACAAAAAGTGTAGAGAATTGTTTGTTTCATCACAATCATCGTGAAAATTACACATGGGCGAGATTGCCCTCAAAATATCACGGTTCAGGTTGCACATTAGCGGCAAGCATTGCGGCATTATTCGCGCAAGGCGTTGAACCGTTACAAGCGATAAATGATGCACAAGAATATACTTGGAATTGTTTACAAACTGCTTATAAAACAGGCGCAGGACAATCAAATCCAAATCGTTTTTTTTGGAGAGATTAAATGTTGTCGATGCCAAAACACGGACTTTATGCGATTACGCCAGACGGAAAATCGGCTGATGATATTTTGAAATTTACCGCCGCAGTTTTGAAAGGTGGCGCGTGTGTTGTTCAATATCGCCAAAAAAATTTGCTGAATGCCATCGATTTAGCGAAAGCATTGCTTGAACTTTGCCACGCGCATCATGTGCCATTCATCATCAATGACAACGTAGAATTGGCTGAAAAGATTGGCGCAGATGGTGTGCATTTGGGCAAAGAGGACGGTTCAATTTTAGAAGCACGTCAGCATTTGGGCGAATCCGCCATTATTGGCGTATCGTGTTATAACTCGTTAGAAATGGCGATTGAAGCAGAAAAACAAGGCGCAAATTATGTGGCATTTGGGCGATTTTTTACTTCACACTCGAAACCACTTGCTGCACCTGCTGAAATAGGCACATTAACTGCTGCAAAAAAAATCTTAACATTGCCAATTATCGCGATTGGCGGAATTTTGCCTGAAAATGGTGCATCGTTGTTAGATGCTGGTGCAGATTTATTAGCTGTAATTGGTGGTTTAGATACCGAAAATTCTACGTTTGCTGCACAAGCGTTTACGGCATTATTTTCACAACGCAGTCATTAAAATGTTACGTTTTACAAAAATTTTTCTTATATTTATTTTGGGGTTAGTTATGACACAGCAAAACGCGCTCGCGCTCGAAAGCGTTGAAATTCCAGCAACTTCCACGCACAAATACTCGGTCATTTGGTTGCACGGTTTAGGGGCTGATGGTCACGATTTTGAAAACATCGTACCTGAATTGCATTTGATTGATTCGTCTAGTATTAAATTTATTTTTCCGCACGCGCCAATTCAAAAAATCACTGTTAATCATGGCGCAGAAATGCGGGCTTGGTACGACATTTTGAAAATGAATGATTTGAATCGAGACGTTGATGTAAAAGGCATTCAGCATTCGGCAACGCTAATAAATCAATTGATTCAAAAAGAAATTGATAGCGGTATTCCATCGAAAAACATTTTATTGGTCGGATTTTCACAAGGCGGCGTTTTAGCGTTGCATACAGGTTTACGTTTTAATCAGCCATTGGCGGGAATTATTGCGTTATCGACCTATTTACCAACGTTGGATAGTTTGAAAACGGAACGCACTGAGGCGAATAATCACACGCCTATTTTTATGTCCCACGGAATTATTGATTCTGTTGTGGCGATTGAAACAGGAAAAGCCGCGTTTGATGGTTTGAAAGCGATGGGCTATACGATTCAATGGCACGATTATGTAATGGAACACAGTTTATGTGTGGAAGAAATTGAACAAATTGCAGGGTTTGTGAACACGGTTCTTAAATGAGTTTATTTGCGGTCGAAAATTTAACGATTCGATTTGGTGATGCGCCACCCGTTGTCGATAAAATTACGTTTGAAATTCACGCTGGTGAAACGTTTGCTTTAGTCGGTGAATCGGGTTCAGGAAAATCAATGACAGCGTTAGCGGCATTAAATTTGTTGCCACACAACGCAATTACCGAAAGTAAAACGCGACGTTTAGAAAATGAAAATTTAGCTGAACTTTCGGAAAAAGCGTGGTGCAAAATTCGCGGACGACGAATTGCGATTATTTTTCAAGATCCAATTTCGTCGTTAAATCCTGTGATGACGATTGGGCAGCAAATTGCCGAAGTTTTGAATTTGCATTTCAAATTTTCAAAAACAGAACTTAAAAACCGTGTCGTAGAATTATTGCAGCAAGTTGAATTGCCTAATGCCGCGCAACGTATCAAAGATTATCCACATCAACTTTCAGGCGGACAACGTCAGCGCGTAATGATTGCGTTAGCGTTAGCGGGGAAACCCGATTTATTGATTGCTGACGAACCCACCACCGCGTTAGACGTAACAATTCAAGCACAAATTTTAGAGCTGCTCAGAAATATCCAAGCGCAAACAGGTATGGCGTTGTGGTTAATCAGTCATGATTTAGCGTTAGTTTCGAGTATTGCGAATCGGGTTTCGGTCATGCAAAACGGCAAAATTGTCGAAACAGGCGAAGCAAAATCGATTTTTCAAAATCCTCAACATCCTTACACGCAAAAATTAGTTGCCGCTTTGCCGTCGATGAAAAGTTGCGAAAATAAAGAAATCATCGTTAAACCTTCGTTATTAGAAGTGCAAAATTTTCATTGTCATTATCCGATTCGTAAAGGCATTTTGAAGCGCGTTGTTGATTATGTTCGCGCGGTTGATGGCGTGAGTTTTTCATTGCAAAAAGGTAAAACGCTGGCACTCGTTGGTGAATCGGGTTGCGGCAAAACCACGTTGGGCAAAGCCTTGTTACATTTGATTCCATCGAATGGTGGCGAAGTTTTTTTAAATGGCATCGCGTTACATTCGCTGACGGGTGAAGCGTTACGCCAACAACGCGCAGAAATTCAAATCGTATTTCAAGACCCCTTTTCGTCGATGAATCCGCGAATGTTAATTGGTGAAATTATCGCCGAAGGTTTGCAAGCATTACGCCCCGAAATGCCCGTCACTGAACGTGAAATGCGAGTTGCCGCGTTGTTAAAACGGGTAGAATTACCCGAGGAAGCCATGTATCGCTATCCGCATGAATTTTCGGGCGGTCAACGACAACGAATTTGCATTGCTCGCGCTTTAGCCGTTGAACCGAAAGTGATTATTTGCGACGAACCAACCAGTGCGTTAGATGTTTCTGTTCAAGCACAAATTATTCAATTATTGAAAACCTTGCAACGCGAACAAGGAATGAGTTATTTATTTATCACCCATGATTTGGGTGTGGTGGCAGAGATCGCTGATGATGTCGCCGTCATGTACAAGGGAAAAATTGTTGAAAATGGTTCTGTAAAACAAGTTCTCACCACACCACAACACCCTTACACACAAAAATTATTAGCCGCTGTACCCAAATTTTTATAACTTTTTTAGATATTTTACTTGGAACTTTATGAACTCAACCGACCGTTATGCTGTTTTTGGCTCACCAATTAATCACAGTAAATCACCACGCATTCATCGTTTATTTGCAGAACAAACCAGTCAAGATTTGAACTACGTCGCGCAAGAAGTAACCGCAGAAATTTTTGTCTCAGCGGTTAGTGAATTTTTCGCACAAGGTGGAAAAGGATTGAATTGCACTGTGCCATTAAAAGAATTGGCATATCAATTCGCTGATAAAAAAACGGATCGAGCGGAATCAGCAAAAGCAGTAAATACGTTGGTTTTATTACCGAACGGTACAATTTTAGGCGACAACACTGATGGAGTAGGTTTAGTCACAGATTTAATGGTTAATCACAACGTTGAGTTAAAAAATAAACGAGTTCTAATTGTGGGAGCTGGTGGCGCGGCACGCGGAATTATTGATCCGTTACTTGATCAACAGCTCGATTGTTTAGTCGTTGTAAATCGAACAGCAGATAAAGCGTTGCAACTTGCGATTGAATTTAATCACAGCTTTGAAAGCTGTGGTTTTAATGAGCTACATCATCAGCCATTTGATGTGATTTTGAATGCGACTTCTGCCAGTTTGAGCAATGAATTACCGCCGTTACCTGAAAATTTATTAGCAGAAAATGGCGTTTGTTATGATTTAGCTTATGGTAACGAACCTACGGCATTTGTATGTTGGGGAGAGTTACAAAATGCGAGTCAAAGTTTAGACGGATTAGGAATGTTGGTTGAGCAAGCAGCCGAAGCCTTTGCATTATGGCGTGGTGTTCGACCTGATACAAAAACGGTAATTGATTTGCTTAATGCCGAGCGTTCCGTTTAATCTTTGCGCCTCTTTTTTGAAACATCTGATTTTTAAACATGACCAACCCAACAAATTATAACGCCGCTGCCATTGAAGTTTTAACAGGCTTAGAACCCGTTCGCAAACGCCCTGGTATGTATACCGACACCACACGCCCGAATCATTTGGCGCAAGAAGTCATTGATAATAGCGTCGATGAGGCTTTAGCGGGTCACGCAAATCAAATTGAAGTCATATTACACAAAGATGGCGCAATTTCAGTCAGTGATAACGGACGCGGAATGCCCGTTGATATTCATCCAGAACAAGGAATGACAGGCGTTGAAGTAATTTTGACGCAGTTGCACGCTGGAGGAAAGTTCTCAAATAAGAACTACCAATTTTCAGGCGGTTTACACGGTGTTGGGATTTCGGTTGTAAATGCGTTATCAAAAGAATTAGAAGTCACTGTCAAACGCGGCGGAAAAGTGTATTCAATGCGTTTTGCTGACGGTGAAAAACAAACGGAATTACTTGAAACGGGCAGCGTCGGCAAAAATAATACAGGCACAACCGTGTATTTTATGCCGAATGAAAAATACTTTGATTCGCCAAAAGTGTCTGTTTCAAAACTGAAACACGTTTTACGAGCAAAAGCCGTTTTATGTGCGGGTTTGAAAATTTCGCTCAAAATTGAACAAAGCGACGAAATTTTTGAATGGTGTTATCAAAACGGACTGAAAGATTATTTGAATGACCGCATTGGTGATTTGGAATTTTTTCCCGAAACGCCATTTATGGGCAACATGAGCGCAGACCACGAAGCCGTTGAATGGGGCGTTTTGTGGGCGGTTGAAAATCCAAATGAAATGGTTGCTGAAAGTTATGTCAATCTTGTTCCAACCGCGCAAGGCGGCACACACGTCAACGGTTTGCGAGCAGGTTTAACCGAAGCAATTCGCGAATTTTGCGATATTCGAGATTTGTTACCACGAGGCGTAAAAATCGCACCTGAAGACGTTTGGGAACATTGCCATTTTGTACTTTCAGTCAAACTCGAAGACCCGCAATTTTCAGGGCAAACCAAAGAGCGTTTAAGTTCGCGGGAATGCGTAGCGTTTATTTCAGGCGTGGTGAAAGATAGTTTTAGTTTGTGGCTCAATTCACACACCAGCGAAGGCGAAAAAATCGCTGAATTAATTATTAACAGCGCACAAAAACGGTTACGCTCAAACAAAAAAATTATCCGTAAAAAAATCACTTCAGGTCCTGCGTTACCTGGAAAATTAGCAGATTGCTCCGCACAAGACATCAATCGCACGGAATTATTTTTGGTTGAAGGCGATTCGGCTGGCGGGTCAGCGAAACAAGCGCGTGAACGGGATTTTCAAGCAATTATGCCGTTGCGCGGAAAAATTTTAAATACTTGGGAAGTTGAATCGTCGCAAGTGATGGCTTCGCAAGAAATTCACGATATTGCGGTTGCGCTAGGAATTGAGCCAGATTCGGACGATTTGCAAGCCTTGCGTTATGGCAAAGTGTGTATTTTGGCAGACGCTGATTCAGACGGAAATCATATTGCGACGTTGATTTGTGCGTTGTTTTATAAACATTTCAACGCGCTGGTTCGAGCGGGTCATGTTTTCGTTGCGATGCCACCGTTGTATCGCATTGATGTTGGTAAGCGAGTTTTTTACGCCCTTGATGAATCGGAACGCCAAGGGATTTTAGACAGAATCAGAGCTGAAAAAATCAAAGGACAAGTTAATGTCCAACGTTTTAAAGGGCTGGGCGAAATGAATCCAAGTCAATTACGCGAAACCACCATGAATCCTGATACGCGCCGATTGGTACAACTTACGGTGGATGATTTCAACGCGACGGAAGGCATGATGGATTTATTGCTGAATAAAAAAAGAGCAGGAGATCGTAAAATTTGGCTCGAAGCCAGTGGGCATTTAGCCTCCGTCATTGTTTGATCGCACTGCAAACAGTCGATTCAATGCCGCATGAATTTCATCGATACCTGTTTTTTTCAAAGATGAAAAAAGCTGCATAGTCAGCGGCATCGGTAAATCACACAATTCACGTTCGATTTGCAACATCGTATTTTTTGCCGCGCCAAAATTTAATTTATCTGCTTTGGTTAAAATAATATGTAACGGCAATTTAGTATGTTGGCACCATTCAACCATTTGCCAATCGAAATCGGTCAATGGATGGCGCACGTCCATGACTAATACCATGCCACACAATGATTTTCGCTTCGTTAAATACGTTTCCATCAGTTGATGCCACTGTTTTTTGACGGGTAAAGGCACTTTTGCATAACCGTAACCTGGCAAATCGACAAAACGCTGTTTATCTGTAATTTCAAAAAAGTTAAGCATTTGTGTCCGACCAGGCGTTTTACTGATTCGTGCTAAACCCGTTTGGCGTGTTAATGTGTTAATTGCGCTTGATTTACCCGCATTTGAACGTCCAGCAAAAGCGATTTCCAAACCTAAATCGGGTGGTGTAAATTTTAAATTTGGTGAACTGTTAATAAATTTGGCTTGATGATAAAGCGGGTTCATGGTCTCTCGCGTAGAAGGTTGATTTGGGTTAGAATTTAAGCACACACGCGGCTTTGTGTACACTTAACGCGCTTTACTTCACATTTTTAGGAATAACGATGCACAAAAAAATTCTCTCTTTTGCTGTAGCTACTCTTTTGAGTAGTCACGTTCACGCTGAAATGACGCACGTTGATAGCGTAAATGCGGGCAAACAAAAATCGATTTCGTGCATAAGCTGTCACGGCGAACACGGAAATAGCACAATGGTAATGTTCCCGAAACTCGCTCAACAAAACACGGGTTATATCGTTAACCAGCTTAAAGCGTTTAAAGACGGTACACGAAAAGATCCGATGATGGCGACGATTGCGATGTCTTTAACCGATAACGATATGGTGGATATTGCGAATTATTATGCAGAGCAAAAAATAGCGGGCGAACATGAAGATGTTTTAGATTCAGCTGAAGAACGCGCAGAACATGACGAAATGGTTAAGTTGGGCGGGGATTTGTATCGTAACGGTGATTTAAAACGTGAAGTGTCCGCGTGTATTGCGTGTCATGGTCCACACGGTGAAGGCAATCAACCAGCGAGTTTCCCACAGTTGAGATGGCAGCATAAAGATTATTTAATCAAAGCGTTAACAGATTTTAAATCGGGTAAACGCAGTAATACCAATGAAAATATGATGCACATGATTGCTGTTAAAATGACAGATGCTGAAATTAAAGCGGTTGCTACACGCATTGCCACCATGAAATAGGAGAAAATAAAAATGCTTAAAAAATTTACTAAACACAGTTTGTTTGCCTTGTCGCTTGCGATTGCCGCTACATTTAATCCTGTGCAAGCTTCACCTGAAGCTGTGGGTTATGAATTAGTGACACCCGCTCAACCAACACATGATGTGAACAAAGTCGAAGTGATTGAATTTTTTTGGTATGGCTGTCCGCATTGTTTTGATTTTGAACCAACATTAGCGAAATGGGTAAAAGCGTTACCAAAAAATGTTGAATTCATTCGTCAACCCGCTGTATTCAGTGAACAATGGGGCAAACACGCGAAAGCCTATTACACCGCCGAAGCATTAGGTGTGGTTGATAAAATTCACGCAGATTTTTTTGATGCAATTCAAATCAAAAAAGAACATTTAGAAACCGAAGAACAACTTACCAAGTTTTTTGTCGCTCACGGTGTTAGCGAAGCAGACTTTAAAGCTGCGTTTAATTCATTTTTGATTGATACTAAAGTCCGTCAAGCGGGTACTTTAGCGGCGAAATATGGCATTAGTGGCGTGCCTGCTATTGTGATTAACGGTAAATACAAAACCAGTGGACCTCTTGCGGGTTCACACGAAAAAATGATCGAAGTGATGAATCGTTTAATTGCTCAAGAAAGCGCGTTGAAAAAATAATTTTACGCTTTAAATTTATGTCGTCGAAAAGGAAATAGGAAAAAAGTTTATGGGGTTTTTCACTAAGCAAAATGAAGATTTAAGTGAGCAATGGCGCAAAAAATATCTCAACCTTTTCGACGAACAAAATAAAGTTGAACACACGCATCAAGAAAAAGAAAAGTTATTGCGGCAATTCATTATCCAGCTGTCAATTATCACAGAAGGGCGCGATAAATATCTTGATCCAATTTTAATTCGGTTGCGTAATCATATTAAAGACGAATTTGATTTAGCTATATTAAAAATGGAGCTGAAAACATTTAATGAATCCGTTAAGAATATGCCCGTTGCAAAGAAAAATCTTAAAGCAGATTTATTGTTTGATTTTTTAGTGAGGCAATATAAAGATTCGGCACAGCAAACAGCGTTACGAGATTTACAAAAACTGGTCAATAGTGAAGAAACGATGATTGAACAGGTCAGTGATTTGTTCATTGAAATTTTGAAAATTATTGAACCAGTTGAGCAAAAACCTCTAAATTCCGAAGAAATTGTTGAGCCAGTGGTTTACGTTGACGTAAATGTGGTGAGTCAACAGTTGTTACAGTATTTCGGTGCATTAGCGATTCCAGCTGTTTTTGAACAACCCGCCGAATTGCTTAAAGAGGCGTTACTTAATCCGAATCATTCCACGATGTTATTTGAAGAAATTTTGAATGATCTTGTGAAATTATTATTGCGGATTAAAGAATACAGCGAAGCAGAACAGCAAGATATTGATCAATTTTTATTGCATATTGCGAATCAATTATCGGAATTAAATGTAATTGTTACCGAAACAAATGCGGCAGCAAATAGTTCTGTCAAAAGTCGCAATAAATTGGATCAATCGGTTTTTACACAAATTCGAGAACTCCAAGTTCAAGCCATTAAAGTCAAATCGCTCGATATACTCAAAGAAAATGTGAATCAATGTTTTAAAACGATTGCTGCTGAAATTAAAGCACATCATCAACAAGATCAAGAACAGCAACAGAAATTTCAAGATCACATGGCGGAACTTGTTAATAAAATGATTTCGTTGGAATTAGAATCCGAAAATCTCAAAGCAGAATTAAAAGTCATTCATACACAAGCAACGCACGATACGCTAACAGGATTATCAAATCGCAATGCTTATAACCAACGTTTAAAAGACGAAATTGCACGATACAAACGTTACCATACGCCACTTACCATGGCGATTTGGGATATTGATCATTTCAAAAACATTAACGATACGTTTGGACATAAAGCGGGCGATAAAGTGTTGGCATTAACAGCAAACCAGCTGCAAGAAAGTACGCGCGATACGGATTTTATTTCGCGATTTGGCGGTGAAGAATTTGTGATGTTATTGCCAAACACTGACATAACGTTGGCATTAAAATTAGCCGAAGATTTGCGTGAATTGATTACGGCAACAGGCTTTAATGCGAATGGAAAAGCAGTACCCGTTACTATTTCGTGTGGATTAACTGAATTCGTTGACGATGATACGGAAGATAGTTTTTTTGAGCGTGCCGACAAAGCACTTTACGAAGCCAAAAATACTGGAAGAAATCGTTGTTGCATTATCTAAAACAAGTTTTTCGTTACACCAAACCCGTTCGTTTTGAACGGGTTTTTTTATTGGATTTTTCATGTTTTCAAACGTTACTAAACCGCTCATCATGGGAATTTTAAATGCTACGCCCGATAGTTTTTCGGATGGCGGCAAATTTAATCAACTCGAAAATGCGTTACATCATGCGTTACAAATGATTAAAGATGGCGCGTCGATTATTGATATTGGTGGCGAATCAACGCGCCCAAATTCCGACCCTGTTTCAGCTGACGAACAAATCAAACGTGTCGTGCCAATTATCGAAGCGATTCGTCAACGCAGTGATATTTTAATTAGCATCGACACCACGCAAAGTGTTGTCGCAAAAGCTGCTTTAAATGCAGGTGCAAACATTATTAACGATGTTTCCGCAGGACAAAATGATGCTCAAATGTTTGCTTTAGCGGCACAAAAAAATACGCCAATTATTTTGATGCACGCGCAAGGTACACCTAAAACGATGCAAGAAAATCCATACTATGAAAATGTGGTATTAGACGTTATTAGCGCATTAAAACAACGCGTTAATGAAGCAATTGACGCTGGTGTGAAAAAAGAAAATATCTTGCTAGATGTCGGCATTGGTTTTGGTAAGCGTAAACAAGATAATTTGGATTTGCTCGCGCATTTGACCGATTTTGTGGCATTAGGATTTCCAATTTTATTGGGGACTAGCCGCAAACGTTTTATGGGGGCAATTTGTGACACAAATGAACCTGTGGAACTTATCACTGCAACAGCAGTAACTACTGCATTAGGTGTCATAGCTGGGGTGCAGCTTTTTCGCGTTCATGATGTAAAAGAAAACAAGCAAGCTCTTGAAGTCGCGTGGGCAATTAGGCAAGCCGCGCTTTAATCGAGTAAACTATCGTAAAGCCGCATTGGCACTGATTATTTTTATTTTTTGGAATTTTTATGACGCATTTTTCTTTAACCGCCATTTCTCCTATCGACGGTCGTTACGCTGATAAAGTCGATTTATTACGCCCAATTTTTAGTGAATTTGGTTTAATTCATTTCCGTGTTCAAGTCGAAGTGCGTTGGCTTCAAGCCTTAGCGAATCAAACTGAAATTGTCGAAGTTTCGCCATTTACGGCAACGGCAAATGAACTTTTAGAAAGCATCATTTCGCAATTCTCAGAAGATGACGCGCAGCGCGTTAAAACAATTGAAAAAACAACTAACCACGATGTAAAAGCAGTTGAGTATTTTTTAAAAGAAAAAATTGCTGGTAATTCGGAACTCGAAAAAGTAAGCGAATTTATACATTTTGCTTGCACATCAGAAGATATTAACAATTTGTCTTACTCGCTGATGTTGAAAGCGGGACGCAAAGTAATTTTGGCGCAAATCGAAGCGTGTATTTTGTCACTTACAAAACTAGCAGAAGACACTTCCGCACAACCAATGCTTTCGCGCACGCATGGTCAATCTGCAACACCAACAACGGTCGGCAAAGAAATTGCCAACACGGTGGCACGTTTGAATCGTCAAAAAAATCAACTCGAAAAAGTTGAATTGCTTGGCAAAATTAACGGAGCGGTTGGAAATTACAACGCGCACGCCATTGCTTACCCAGAAGTTAATTGGGAGCAATTTGCTGAAAAATTCGTCACGTCATTAGGTTTAACATTCAATCCGTACACAACCCAAATTGAACCACACGATTACATTGCTGAATTTTTCCACACGCTTTCGCGTTTCAATACGATTTTGTTAGATTTTGACCGTGATATTTGGGGCTATATTTCGCTCGGTTATTTCAAACAACGTACAGTGGCTGGCGAAGTTGGTTCTTCAACCATGCCACACAAAGTCAATCCGATTGATTTTGAAAATTCAGAAGGCAATTTAGGGCTGGCAAATGCGTTATTTGGATTTTTAGCTGAAAAATTACCTGTTTCACGTTGGCAACGGGATTTAACAGATTCGACCGTTTTACGAAATATCGGTGTGGGTGTAGCACATACCATGATTGCGATTCAAGCGACGTTGAAAGGCGTTTCAAAATTGGAATTAAATGCTGACGCGCTTGAAGCCGATTTGAATGCAAATTGGGAAGTGTTAGCAGAGCCAATTCAAACTGTGATGCGTCGTTATGGCATTGAAAAACCGTATGAAAAATTAAAAGAATTGACACGCGGTACACGAATTACGCCTGAACAATTACAACAATTTGTCGAAACCTTAGAAATTCCAGCCGAAGCTAAATTGCAATTATTGGCTTTAACGCCTCGCAGTTATGTTGGTTATGCTGAAAAATTAGCGAGAGATTTAAGAAAATTTCAATAATTCAATTTGTAAATTCACAGCTCTGATATTTTTCACATTATTTTGTAGGACAATTATTCATGCGTAGAGTTATTTTTAATCAAAAAGGCGGCGTGGGAAAATCCACTATCACTTGTAATTTAGCAGCAATCAGCGCGATGGAAGGCAAACGTACATTGGTTATAGATTTAGACGTGCAGGGCAATTCAACGCAATATCTACTCGGTCAGAAAGTCACCGATAGCGATAAAACCATCGTCCATTTTTTCAAAGATACGTTAAGCGTTTCATTATTTGGCGGCAATAAAAGCGGTTCAGGTTTAGAAAGCGCGATTCATGCAACCCCTTTTCCAAATTTATTTGTGTTGCCGTCACATCCCGAACTTGAACCGTTGCAAGGTCGCCTCGAATCGCGTTACAAAATTTTCAAATTGAAAGAAGCTCTCGAAAAGCTGGAAGATTTCGATGAAATTTATATGGATACGCCGCCGATTTTGAATTTTTACAGTCAATCCGCGTTAATCGCAGCACACAAATGTTTGATTCCCTTTGATTGTGATACGTTTGCGCGAGAAGCCTTGTATTTATTGATGCACACATTGACGGAAGTCAAAGCCGACCATAATCCCGCTTTAGAAATTGAAGGAATTATTGTTAATCAATTCCAAAAACAAGCCAATTTGCCACGCCAATTAGTGAATGAATTGATTGCTGAAGGTTTGCCCGTGTTGATTTCAATGCTTTCAACGTCGGTTAAAGTTCGTGAATCGCATTCTGAATCAAAACCGCTTGTGCATTACGTTCCAACTCACAAATTAACTGATGAATTCCGTGCGCTTCATGCTGAAATTCACAGCCGTTAAACATTATTGGTTGCCGATTCTGTCGGGCATTTTTATCGGTACAAGTTACATTCCATTTCCACCGTGGGCGGCGTTGTTTGGATTTGTGCCATTGTGGATTTTTTGGCAACGACAAACAAACTTAAAACCTGTTATTTTCGGCGGCATGACGACGGCGTTTGTGTTCACATTGATTGGTTTTAATTGGATGACGTATTTGCTGCACGAATTCGCGCATTTGCCGTGGGTCGTGGCGGTTATCGGCATGATTATTTACGCGCTGATTGCTCATTTGTATGTGCCGATTGCGGGCGCGATGTGGTTTGCTATTCATCGAAAATTTAATTGTTCGCCACTTTTATCGCTCAGTTTGTTGGCAATAATTACGATTTTAAATGAAGCCTATTCTCTGACGTTGTTTGATTGGAATTTTGGTTATTCGTGGTTTGGCGCGGACATTCCATTTTATCAACTTGCTGAACTCGTCGGTTTCAGCGGTTTAAGTGCAATTACATTAGCGTGTAATTTGCCACTGTACTTGGCTTGGCAATGGCGAAATGAACGACGCGGCAGGGTTATTTTTGGCGCAGTGATGGTGATTTTCACGTTGTTAAATATGGGCGGTTTAGCGTTAAAAGCACGTTTGCCTGAACCCGATGTCGAATTTAATGTGTTGATGGTGCAAGGAAATATCGGTAATTCTGAAAAAATGGCGGCAGAAATTGGTGATGGTTACGGGCAAGCGATTTTGAATCGTTATTTGTCGCTCACGCACGATGCTTTGAACGTCCATAAAAATGAAAAAATCGATTTTGTGTTGTGGGCAGAAACGGCATTTCCGACATTTTTAGGTGAAAAATTAACGCCTCAAAATGATTATCCCGCGCAACTCAGCGAATTTTTGATTGAGCATGATGTGCCGCTAATCACGGGCGCGTACAGCGTTAAATTTCCTGAAAAATTACTAACGAATTCGTTGTTTTTGTTAAATGAAAATGGTGAAATTATTCCGCCGCATTACAGCAAAACAATTTTATTGGCGTTTGGCGAATACATTCCGTTTGAAGAGTTTTTCCCGCAAATCAGAAGTTGGTTGCCACCAATCGGGCATTTCGCAAGAGGGCAGGGCGCAACAACCTTGTTTAATTTGCGTGGTTTGAAAATCGCGCCACAGATTTGTTATGAAGGTTTATTTGCATATTTCTCGCGCGATTTGGCGAATTTGGGCGCACAAATTATTGTGAATGCAACCAATGATTCGTGGTATGGAACGTGGCAACAGCCGTATCAGCATTTTTATATGACGTTGGCGCGAGGTGTAGAATTTCGTCGCCCTGTGTTGCGGGTCACAAATACAGGAATTTCATCGATTGTTTTAGCTTCGGGAGAAATTTTGCAACGCTCACCAATTCATGAACAATGGTCAGATGTTTATCGCGTGCCATATTTAAAAAATCCACAACCAACGTTTTATCAGCAGTGGTTTTATTTATTGCCAATTTTGCTTTGGATGAGTTTTATCAGTTTGTTTATTTTAGCGATAAAACAACGAGCGATTGCGTTGAAAATCTAATCCACAATTAGAATTGCTGCTGATTTTGCGTATTTTGTAGCAATTGCGCCTAAATGCTATGATTAGCAAAATTTAACAAATGTGGTCATCATGGCAGAAAGAAGAAAAAATACGGGTTCTCGTTACGATCAACCGCCTTCGCGTCAACGTAGAAACAAAAAAAAATCCTTTTCATTTCCTTGGTTTAGTAGCCTTTTAATGGTTGCTTTAGGCGTGGGTGGTTTCTTATTATTTGGTTATTTGGGTGTACTCGATTACAACGTTCGCAAACAATTTGAAGGCAAACGTTGGGCAATTCCTGCAAGAGTTTATGCAAGTCCCGTTGAGCTTTACGCGGGTTTCGGCATGAATGCTGGGCAGTTTGAAACTTTGTTGAAAACGCTTTACTACCGTCAAGATAGTAATTTATCTGCTGAGGGGACTTACGTTAAAAAAGGTTCTCAAATCACAGTTAAAACGCATCCATTTAACTTTTGGGACTCGCCGCAAGAAAGTAGTTTAGTGCGTTTAACATTTAATGAATCCACCGTTAGTGGCATTGTTGATTTAGGTAAGCAAGGCTCAGAAGTCGCGTTATTGCGAATGGATCCTGTGCAAATTGGCAGTTTATATCCGCGTATCAAAGAAGATCGGGTGTTGATTAAATTGCAAGAAGCACCGCCTGCATTGATTAACGCTTTGTTAGCATCGGAAGACCGCGATTTTTATCATCATTTTGGCATTTCATTTCGTGGAATTGCGCGTGCAATGCTGACAAATGTTAGAGCAGGTGCAATGGTACAAGGTGGTAGTACGATTACACAGCAATTGGTCAAAAACTTTTATCTTAGTTCCGAACGCAGTTTGACCCGCAAAATCAACGAAGCGTTAATGGCATTGATTTTGGAATATCGTTACAGCAAAGACGAAATTTTAGAAGCTTATTTGAACGAAATTTATTTAGGTCAAAATGGCAATAGTTCTGTGCATGGTTTTGGATTAGCTAGCGAATTTTATTTCAACAGCACATTGAAAGATTTACCCTTGAATCAAGTCGTTTCTTTGGTTTCATTGGTTCGAGGCCCTTCTTATTATGACCCACGCCGTTCACCAGAAAGAGCATTACAACGTCGAAATTTAATTCTCGATGAAATGGCGACAGCTCAAACCATCACCGCAAAACAAGCAACAGACGCAAAAGCAAAATCATTAGGGGTTATTGCAAACGTGAGCCGTTCGGCAAATCGTTACCCATATTTCATGGATTTAGTGAAGCGACAACTCAGCCAAGAATATCGTGAAGAAGATTTAACATCAGAAGGGTTAAGCATTTTCACTACGTTGGATACACGAATTCAAGATACGTTAGAACAAACGGTTAAAACGCAACTTGTACAGCTCGAAAAATTGCCAAAATCGACTGATAATTTGGAAGCGGCGGCTGTTGTGACGCGGTGTGACAGTGGTGAAATTGCTGCATTAACAAGTGGACGCGAAGTGGTTTCAGCGGGTTTTAATCGTGCTTTAGATGCAGTGCGTCCCATTGGTTCGTTAATCAAGCCCGTTATTTATTTAACCGCATTAACAAATCCTAAAAAATACACCATTACCACGTCGGTGAGTGATACAGAAATCATCGTACCGAATAAAGGCAGCGAACCATGGATTCCGAAAAACTATGATCATCGTGAACATGGTAACGTCAGTTTGCATCAAGCGTTGGCGCATTCCTACAACTTAGCGACAGTGCGGGTTGGAATGGATGTTGGCGTGGATACTGTGATTGGAACACTGCGAAATATGGGCGTAACCCGTGAAGTTGAATCGTTCCCATCGTTTTTATTGGGTTCGGCACAACTCACACCGATGGATGTGACGCAAATGTACCAAACATTGGCGGGTGATGGCTTTTTAAGTCGATTAAAAGCAATTCGCGCAGTCGTTTCTGCAAAAGGTGAACGTTTGCAAAGTTACCCATTTGTCGTTAAACAAGTGATTGATCCATCCGTAACCTATATTGTGAATACGATGTTGCAAGAAGTAATGACCGAAGGCACAGGGCATAAGGCTTACGACGTATTCCCAAAAAGTTATGGTTTAGTGGGTAAAACAGGCACAACAAACGATGCAAAAGATAGTTGGTTTGCAGGTTATTCGGGCGATTATTTGTCAGTTGTTTGGGTCGGTCGTGATGACAATAAACCGATGGGATTAACAGGCGCGACAGGTGCTTTACCTGTTTGGTTGTCACTAATGAAACAAATTTCAACGCAACCCGTTAATTTAATTGCACCCGATAATATCAAAATGGCAATCGAAAATAATTGCATTGAATCACGTCGTTATCCTTATATTTCGGGTTCTGAACCGCGTGCGAAATCATGCGAAAGCGTTGAAAGTAGTGGAAGTGGCAACGGTTATTTTGTGCCAGATATGGGCGACAATGTGACAACAGATGATGAATTGCCCGAAAATTTTTAGTTTTTAGTTGAGAACAAAGTTATGAAAAAAATGCGTTGGCTTATCGCCGCGTTGTTGAGTGTAAATAGTTTGATTGCCATTGCTGAAGATATGCCAGTTAAACAATTAAAAGCCTTTTTAAGTTCCGCGAAATCCATCACGGCGGATTTTAAACAAGTGTTGATTAACGAAGCGGGCGATCCACTTCAAACCAGCCACGGTTTATTTTATTTACAACGCCCAGGCAAATTTCGTTGGGATTATACGAAACCATTTCAACAACAAATCATTTCGACATCGGGCAGAGTGTGGTTTTACGATACCGATTTAGAACAAGTAACCGTGAAAAAACTGGACGAATCTGTGGGTTCAACGCCCGCGTTATTGTTAAGCGGTGATGTGCCGTTAGAAGACAATTACAACATCGAGCAGCAAGGTTCAGAAGGCAATATGCAATGGGTGAAACTTGTTCCGAAAAGCCAAGACAGTACATTCAAATATGTGTTGATTGGTTTAGAAAAAGGCGTGTTGAGCGGAATGCAGTTGAACGATAATTTTGGGCAATTGACGCGCATTTATTTTTCAAATTTGAAAGTGAATCAACCTGTCGAAGCGAATTTGTTTGAGTTTGTTGCACCAAAAGGCGTTGATGTATTTTCAGAATGACGTGAATTCCAAAAGGTGTTGTTTTTTATCGACAAGCTGTAATATATTTTTAGTTATTTGCTTTAATCATTGATAAATAACGAAATATATAACTTTCCAAAAAGGTGCTAAAACTTGTAAGGAAATACTTTTGCTGGTATTATCACCGCCGTGAAATGAGTTTTGTTGCATAAAAACAAATTTTAAACTTCTAACCCAAACTATTTATTGAGGATGACATTATGACTTCAAAAGCAAAATTAGCTTTAGGCGTAACAACTGCATTAGTTGCATTCGCAGCGGCAACCGTCGCTCCAGAAGCAGCTGCACACGCAAGCAAAAAAGCACACAAACATGCTAAAAAAGCAGCCGTTGAAACTGTTGAAACACACACTTCATCGTTCTCGCATTCAAACAGCAGCAACGCAAAAGTTGACGCTTTAGAATCACAATTACAAGCGATGCAAGCTGAAATCCGCAGCTTGAGAGCCGCTTCAGGTCGCGCAACAATTGATCCAGACACAGCGAAAGTTCAAGAGTTGGATCAATGGATGAACACTGTTAAAGCTGACGGTCATTCTTCTTCAAAAGGCGCGAAAGACAACATGGTTTTCTTCCGTGGCGGTTATGGATACAACGTTGATAAACGCGGTGGTACTTTAGACCCAACAAATGCAGCAGGCGTTGGTACGTTAAATGGTGCTATTAGTAACAATGATGCGTGGTACTTTGGTGCAGGTTTTGACTTCAGTCTTAACGATAATTTATTCGGCATGATGCAAGGCACTGAAGTTTTAGCTGAATTGATGTTTGATTACAAACAATTGGGCGAAAGAAAACCAAATGGTATTACTACAGCTGTAGGAAACGCAGAACAGCTACCTGTTCCTGGTGTGAATACTCAAACAGCAACAGTGAACTCATTATCGTTGGCAGCTTCACCAAAAATCAAATTCTTTAAAGGTAGCAACTTCCGTCCTTGGTTAATTCCAGCTGGTTTTGAATTAACTGTTATCAGCCCACCATCTGACGCGATTACTGTATTAAACCCAGGCATGATGTTCGGTGCTGGTGCGGATTACAAAATCTGGAAAGATGTTTACGCTGGCGCGGACGTTCGTTGGCACCAAGCGTTTGACAATCTTGATGGCGTAAATACTAATGGCATCACAGCTGGTGGTTATTTAGGTTTAGGTTTCTAAGGTTTAGAAATCCAAAATGCTAAACAAAAAAGGAGCTGAAAAGCTCCTTTTTTTATGCGTGAAATTTACGAAAATATCACTTCTGAACTTTGATTTTTTTTCGAGCAGATAATAATGACTGTGTTACCGCTGCAATCAAAACGAATAATGAACATTCCAGCGTGATAAACATGGCGATTTTAAAATAGGCAAAATCGGGATGAGCAAATCGAACTAACCAACCGCTCAATTCTTCGGCAATCGCAGAAAAAAATATCAAGCTACTCAACCAAATTTTCAAGCGCGTTGAAAAATCCGTCATCAACATTAAATGCGTCAATGTCACCGCTAACATTCCCATCGAAAACAAATGAAAATGCAGCACTTCAAGCATTCCATCATAACTTTTCGCGGGAATAAATTGTTCTTCGTTGCCGTTGTAATACGTCACGACAGATTCAACCGTTAAATCCATGCGGTGAAAATACATCATGCCGTTGCTAATCCATAGCAAAAACATATACGCTAAAAACATCAACACCAACGCATTCAATAACAATTTTCGTTGCTGTTCACCACTGACAAAATACCGCATTATTTTTTGACCATGATTTGATAAATTGCCATGACTTTTCGGACGCTATTTAATGCTGAACGCGTACTTAAAGTCGCACCAGAAATGCCATCAATACCTTTTGAAAAATCCATATCAACTAAGGAACGTTTGGCGAGTGATTCAAACCAGCGTTCAGGCGGCATATATTCAGATGGCTCATGAAATGCAAGAATCGTCACGCTTTTTAATTCACCTTCTGGCATGAGCAAAATCATCACGGTTTCGGGTTTGGTTCGCACAGTTTCCGATTCAATTGCCGCGTAACCTAAAACTTTACCGTTTTCTTTGCCAACATAAAACGTGAACAAACCCGATTCAAGTTTGGTTTTGGCGAGTTGTTGAATTTTTGCCGTTTGCGCGTCATCAGGAAATAACGATAAATTTTCAACAGTTGCTTTACCAAAAGCGAGTTCTAAGGCTTCGGTTTTACTATAAAAAACTTGTGCATAACTGACATTTATTAAACTCATTAAGAAGGTTAAAACGAGGATTTTAATTTTCATTTTTTAAATACCAAGGGGAATTTTGACCGTAACCATCTGTTAATGTTTCCAAAAATGCCACTAAATCATCAATATCACGCGAGCTTAATTTCAAATTTCCCAGTTCGTTAAAATTAACGTTTTGAGTAACTTCAGGTATTGCCCAGCATTTTTGCGCTAACGATTCTGTTTCATTTGTGAGTGGATTGGCGCAATGACGTTTAATGTTTCGTGTGTTGTAAAATTCCACCACGTTGCGTAATTCTTTGAAATAACCGTTGTGCGTATAAGGTGAAGTCAATGCGATGTTCCGCAATGTTGGCACTTTGAATTTTCCGTCGTCCTTAAAAATGTTTAGATGCCCGCCTAATCCTAAATCAACAAACTTTGCGCCAGCAGGATTAAATTTGCTTGGCATTGAATAGAAAAGACTTTCAGCATTTTTTGGAACGCCAATGTTATCGTAACTAAAATCTGTAAATAATGGTGGTGTGTCTTTTATTGGGCGATTTGAATGACAGGCTACACAATTTCCTTTGCCTTCAAAAACCGCTAAACCGCGTCGTTCTTGCGCTGTGAAAGTTGCTTTGCCAAATAAATAAAAATCATATTTTGACGAAAAGCGATTAAACACAGGACTGCGTTCAAATTCGGCAATCGCATTTGCAATATAATTATAGGCTTGCGTGCTGTCATTTAATGCGCCACTGCCATAAATTGCGTTAAATTCTTCGGCATAACTGGCGACCTTTACTTTTTCAACAACCGTTTCAGCGTTCGGATTTCCCATTTCAATCGGATTTAAAAAAGGACCTTTTGCTTGGTCTTCAAGTGTTGCAGCTCGACCATCAAAAAATTGTCCACCTTTGTAAATGCCTTCGGCTCGGTCAAAATAAAAGACGGGCGAATGTGCCATATACATTGCTGTCGGGGCGTTACGATTGCCATGAAATTCAGGATTTACACCTTTTGAAGTTGGCTGGCTTTTATCCGAATCGGTAAAAGCAAAATCTGGATTATGGCAACTCGAACAAGCTTGACCTGCTGGTTCGGACAGATTGGTATCAAAAAATAATTTCTGCCCAAGTTGCGCTTTGACATTCAGATTTTTACTGTTTGGCAATACTGAATCAGCCAAACCGTTGAAGCTCACAAAAATTGACAATAACAAGATTCTTCGCATTATAAAATCCTGACGTTTTAGTAAATAAAACCAAAACCTAAGTTGAATTCGTCACCTGTTGGAATGCCAAATGGCACAATTTTTCGGTCTTGAATGTTGCGATAATCTGCTTTAATGACGATATTTGGAATCGGTTTATAACTCAAACCTGCTTGATAAATCCAACGGTCAAGTCCGACACTGTTATCAAAACCTTTCGCGACTACCGCCAATGTGTTGTAGCGTTCAACGCGGAAGAAGGGCGCAAGATATTGGCTCGAATCTTTCCATAAATGCGGCATGATGTCGTAAGCGGCTTCAGCATAAGTACCAAAACTTTCTTTTCCAATTGGACCTGCCGATCCGAGTGAGGGATTCAAGAATGCAGTATCCGCAATGTGACTCCATGCTCCCAAAGCTCTTAACTCTAAGCCACGGTGTTTATATTGAATATGTCCTTCGTAAAGTTGGGTGAAAACGTTGTAATTTTTATTGTCAAACGTAATATCTTTTTGACCACTGTTGCCCAGAAAGGTTGCTGCACCAATCAAGAAACCAGGGATTTGTGATGGTGAATAATCTAATCGACCAGTGAACGCAAAATCTTCCGCTTTCGCATTACTGCCACCTTGACGACCTTCTACAATACCGCTATTTGAAAAGCCTTGAGCGTTCAAACTTGTTACACCATACATTCGGTATTGCACACCTGGTAAAATTTCACCAAACAACCCTGCACCCATTTCGCGCCACGTTGAAGGAATAATATAGCGTTCGGTATCTGGTCTGTGATTACCGTGATAGGTTGTCGGTTCGTGCATTTCGTTGATAAAACCCATCGGCATCAACATTAAACCTGTCCGAATGTTGTATTTGCGATCCAGTAAGAAATCTAACTGTGAAAACTCAACAGACACTTCACCTTTTTCTTCGCTGCCCTCGCCCGTTGTGGCGTGTTCAAATTCAAATTCGTTATTTAGAACAATCCAGTCGTTAAATTTATAACCCAAATAAATGACAGCGCGTTCCATATCAGCGGAATCTTTATTGGTGACGTTATTCCCACGCGGATTAACATAGCTGCTGTACATTGCTTCGCCATAACCGCCAATCGAAAGTCCTTTGGTCACGCCATAAACTTTTGATGCGGCAGGTCCCATGCCATACATACTTTTGTATTTTGGATCTTCGGGAATAGCGAGGTTGGTACGAAGTTTTTCGACTTCTTGACTTAAAATGTCTGTTTTACGTTCTAATGTTTTGACTTCAGAATGTGGTGATTTTGTTGGAATTTCTTCAGGCAACGATTTTGTATTTTGTAAGGCTTCGATTTGCTTTTGTTGGGCTTCGATAATTTTCCACATATCGTCCATTGTTTTTGGTTTTTCTAATGCGAAAGCCGAAGAAGATAGAATTAAACTACTGAAAATGCCGAGTTGAAAATTGTTTTTTAAATTAAACATGAATCGCTACTCCCTAAAAATGATGATGCAAGCATAGCATTTTATTTTATTAAATACGAACCGTTTTCATTTGAGGTAGAATTTAACGCTTCATTAACCGAATTTGAATTCGTTTGACTGGTGATTCAATAACGGTTGAAATTTTGTCTAAAATCACAGATTGATAAAAACGTAACTGCGATGACCACACAGCGGCATCAGCATAAATTAACAACGTCGTATCATGAATCACACAATGCAACGTATGTGAAGCTAAATTTTCGGGCAACGAGCTTTTCACTATCGACAACAAATCCTTCTGCTGCTCAATTTGTGTGACCAGCTTGTCAATCGCTCGATTATGAAATTCTAAAACAGGCTTAAAACTCATTTCATTTTAAAAATAAAACACATTATGTCGCCCGACGTTGTTCCAAATTTTTTGAAAATACGCTTTGATTAAATTCAACCAACGGTAACGGACGAGCAAATAAATAACCTTGAAAAACCAAGCACCCAAAATTAGATAAATAGTCACATTGCATTTCGGTTTCAACACCTTCTGCAATGATATTTAACGATAAATTTTCACCTAGGTTAATAATCGTTTTCACAATCGCGGAGTCAGATCCGTCAAATGATAAATTTCGTACAAATGATTGATCGATTTTCAACTGATCTAACGGTAATTTTTGTAAATATGACAGAGATGAATAACCCGTACCAAAATCATCCATTGAAAAACTAATACCCAATTTTTTCAGAGCGTGCATTTTTTCAATTGCGTCATCGACATTATTAACCACCATACTTTCTGTGATTTCAAGTTTTAGAAAATGTGGATTTACACCCGTTTGAGTAATTATTTCTTTTACTTCATCTACAAAATTTACTTGTGCTAATTGCCGACTGCTGACGTTAATGGCTAGTTTTAAATGCGCTGTTTCTGGATTTTTTGTCCATTCAGTTAATGTTTCGCAGCCTTTACGCAGTACCCAAGTACCGAGCGAAACAATCATGCCCGTATCTTCTGCCAATGGAATAAATTGATCTGGATTGACGCGTCCTCGCACAGGGTGATCCCAACGCACTAACGCTTCCGCCCCCAAAATTCGTCCTAAACCATCAACTTGAGCTTGATAATACAAGACAAATTCATCGCCATTAATTATGGATTGACGCAAATCCGCTTCTAACACTGTGCGATCAATTAACGCCTGTTCCATTTCTGGTGCGAACATACTTACTTGATTTCGTCCAATTTTTTTCGCGTGATACATCGCTAAATCTGCATATTTCAATAAATCATCTGCATTTTTTTCAAGTCCACAAAACATGACAAAACCGATACTGCAGGAAGAATGGTATTCAATCGTGGACACTTTTTCTGTATCAAAAGTATCTACATTTAATAAATAACACGCGGCAATTTCACTGCGAATTTTTTCAGCAATCATTTGCACTTGTGCTATCGCTTCATTTTTGTCGCCCTCTAAATACTCCAAAACAATGATAAATTCGTCGCCACCCAATCGTGCAACGGTGTCGATATTTCGTACACATTTCTGTAAACGTTTTGAGACTTCCAAAATTAATTGATCGCCCAATATGTGTCCGAGCGTGTCATTTAACACTTTGAAATGATCTAAATCTAAAAATATCAACGCGCCATATTTTTGATAAAAATGACTCGTATTTAATGCTAAATTCAAACGTTGAAATAACAAAGCGCGATTAGGTAAGTTTGTTAATGTGTCGTAAAACGCCAATTGGCGAATTTTATCTTCATCGGCTTTATGCTGACTAATATCGTTTGATGTCGCCACATAATTCATAATTTCACCTGCGGAATTATGAATTGCAGTAATGCAAATCCATTCAGGAAAAACTTCACCATTTTTCTTGCGATTCCACACTTCACCTTGCCAAAAACGCACCGTATTCAAAGCTAACCACATTTGCTCATAAAACTCTTTGCTGTGTCGTCCAGAACTCAAAATTCGGGGATTTTTGCCAATGATTTCGTTAGACGTGTAACCTGTCAATGCAGTAAAACCGTTATTAACGCGTAAAATCAAATTGTTGGCATCTGTTACCATGAAACTTTCTTGCGATTCAAATGCGGCGGCAGCAATGCGTAATTCATTGTTTTGAATATGCTGAGATTGAACACGATCCAAATTATCAAGCGCGTAAGAAACGTCTTCGGTTAAACCATGAATTAACGTGATTAACTCTTCATTGAAATAATTGATTTCTGTCGCATATAAACACATAACACCGACGACTCGCCCATCGCGTGTTATTGGAAACGCCGCCGAAGCGCAAATGTTGCTTTCACGCATGACTGCCCACCAAGGTGACGCATCGTGCATTTTTAAAACATCATTAAAAATAATAGGTTCGTTAGCACGAATGGCTTGTCCCATTGGTCCGCGTCCTTCAGGAATTTTGGGGTCAATAGAAACGTGTAAATCTTGTAAATAAGGTGAATTTGGATTGCTACTCGCAACGACATCAATACATTTTTCCTTGTTAATCATGCCGATTAAAATCAATTTGAAACCGACTTGATGAGCAATGACACGACAAATTTCATTTAATAATTCGGCTTCATGCGTTTCACGAACAATAATATCGTTACACGCAATCCATGCTCCGTAAAATCGGGTGATTTGTTCACGCTCATATTCTGTTGCTAATAATTCATCTAGCATCATATTAAAACCTTGAGCCAATAAACCAATCTCATCATTGGAAACTATTTTGGCGCGATTTTCTCGATTGCCTTTCGTAACCTCTGTAAAAATTTCTACTAAATCATTTATGCGTATGGTGAGTTTTCGTGCAGTTAAAAATGCGATGACAATGACAATGAATACAGCAAAAAAGATAATTTCTATACCACGCGTTAACACTAATTTTAGTTTCTCATTTACATGGTTCATGCTCGTTTCCACTCGTACCCATGCAATGTGTTGTGAACCAGAAAAAACGGGAATTGCTACGTCAATTTGTAGATTATTCGCTAATAAAATTTGCGGTGAGGGCGGACTATTTAATAATTGTTGGCTTTGAATATCATCGACAAATAAATCGACTTCTTTGGTTTGTGTTGAACCAATAATATCGCCCTGTAGTGAAACAATGTAAGCGTATTTTAAATCAGGCTTACCTTCAAAATTTTGAAAAATTTCTGCTAAACCAACTGCATCATGTCTTACTATAAATGCTGCGCTGCTGCTTGCTAAAGTATCTGCAAGTGTGCGGCTTTGATTGATGGCGGCTTGATATAAAAAATCGCGTTCTTGTTGATAAAGTAAACCTGCCAATAAAATCATCATGAAGATTAAAACGCTTCCAAAAAGCGCAGTAAATTTATTACGCAAAGAGTTTTTGAAATAACCAGTGGATTTAATTTTTTTTGATTTCATAGTCTTAATCATTTAATGGTCGAATGACTTAAATTAAACAGGAATGGCGGCTTGCCATGACAAACATAAAACTTCTTCGCAACAATCGAAAAATTGAGTTCATTAAAACTACCTTGTTAAAACACAGACTTATTGCGGTATTATCACCATAACATCTTAAATAATCACTAGATTCCACTTAAAAATGTCTTTTTCTGAACTTTATATCGGTTTAATGTCTGGCACGAGCCTTGATGGAATTGATGCCGCGTTGGTTAATTTAACTGACGATTGCGTCGAACTCGTTGCGTTCGAGTATTTGCCGTTTTCACTTGAAATCCAACAAAAATTGCAACAGCTCAGTGTGCCAAATGCACCTATTTTCTTGTATGAATATGGTGAAATGGATGCGCGTTTGGGGCATTTATTTGCGAGTGCGGTTAAAAATCTTTTGCGAAAGAAAAATCTCTCCGCAAACGCAATTACTGCCATTGGCAGTCACGGGCAAACGGTTTATCACGCGCCATCGGGGCGTTTTCCATTTTCACTGCAAATCGGCGATCCAAATTGTATTGCCGAACAAACAGGCATTACAACCGTGGCAGATTTTCGCCGACGTGATATTGCAGCAGGTGGTCAAGGTGCGCCACTTGTTCCAGCATTTCACCAAGCGGTTTTTCATTGCGAAAATGAAACGCGCTGCATTGTAAATATCGGCGGCATTGCGAATATAACTGTATTGCCCGCGAACAAAAATGACGCGGTCGTTGGTTTTGACACGGGTACAGGCAATGTATTGTTAAATCAATGGATTCAAAAGAATCTTGGCAAAAATTATGATGCAAACGGTGCGTGGGCAAATACGGGAAAAGTAGATTTTTCGCTAATTGAATGTTTAAAAAAAGAACCCTACTTTCACACGTTGCCACCTAAAAGCACAGGCGTAGATTATTTTTCATTGGCGTGGCTGGAAACACATTGCGATTTAAAAAAATACTTGCCTGAAGATGTTCAAGCAAGCTTGTGTTATTTAACAGCGATGACGATTTGTGATGCGATTGTGAAAATTGCACCTGAAACAGCTCGAATTCTCGTGTGTGGTGGTGGTGTACATAATGCGTATTTGATGAATTTATTGGTTGAAAACGCGCCTTGTGTTGTTCAATCGACAGCCAATTTTGGTTTGCATCCCGACCATGTTGAAGCTATTGCATTTGCATGGTTAGCAAAACAAACTATTCAACAAAAAGCAGGTAATTTACGAGCGGTAACAGGCGCAAAACATCCTGTAATTTTAGGAGGAATTTACAACAGCGGCTGTAATTCGGGATAATTTTGTATCAGTTGCTCACGGAAATTTTCCACATTTTTTGAATTCCGTTGGTTTCGTGCAATTGATACGTTAATTTCTTTTAAAACCCGCATCGGGCGACTGGTCAAGAAAACTAATTTGTCAGCTAACGCAATTGCTTCGCGCAAATCATGCGTCACAAATAACACCGTATGTGGACGTTTTTGCCAAAGATGTTGCAATAATTCGCTAACTTCACGCGCCATCGGCGCATCGAGCGATACAAAAGGCTCATCCATTAAAAGTAAATCGGGATTAATTGCAAAAGCACGAATAATCGATACGCGGCGACACATTCCTTCTGAAAGTTGTTTCGGATAAGCATTTTCATAAGCGGTTAATTGCATCAACGCTAATAATTCGTCGATGTGCGTTTTCGATATGACTTTTTGATTTACAAAAACTAATTCGATATTTTCACGCACCGTTCGCCACGGCAATAAACAGGGGCGTTGAAATACAAAGCCAATTTTAGGATTTAGCGTTTTATTTGCAACATGAATTGCGCCTGAATAATTAGCATCTAAACCCGCGATAGTATTTAACAACGTCGTTTTTCCACAACCCGATTGCCCGACTAAACACACAAATTCGCCTGCATTTAACGTTAGTTCAAAGTTTTCAATCGTGGGAATTTTTGTGCCGTGATGGGTTTTCTCATGAATTTGAATGTGAACGGTGGTCATGTTTTATCGCCATTTCAACGCAAGATTATCGAGCGGTTTTAACAACGCAAATTCCAATAATTGAATCACGCCGACAAACGCCACTGTATATGCCAAAATACTAGCAATATCGAACCATTGAAAAAATAAATGCAATTGGTAGCCCATGCCATTACTGCGTCCAAGTAATTCCACCATCAAAATAATTTTCCAAATTAACGCCAAGCCTGAACGGGTTGCACTCATTAAAAACGGATGTAATTGCGGTAAGATAATGTGGCGTAACGTTTTTATTCGACCGAATTGGTAACATTTCGCCATGTTAAGTAAGTCTTTATCTAATGCGCGTGTACCTTCCCGCAACATCACAACTACATTCGGCACTTTATTTAATACGACCGCTAAAATGGCTGCTGATTCTGTCAATCCAAACCAAACGTAACAAAGAATTACCGTTACTAATGCAGGTATATTAAGAAAAATCACCAACCAATGATCGAAAAAAGCATTGAGTTTTTCGTTGCGTCCCAACGTAATTCCAATGATGCAACCGAGCAACATCGAAATCGTAAAACTCACCAATAAACGCAAAAGCGTTACGCCTAAATGATAGGGTAATTCGCCCGATTGGCAGTGTTGCCAAAACACATGAGCGACATTTTCAGGCGATGGCAATAATGAACTATGCAGAAATATCGCCAATCCTTGCCAAATACCTAAAAAAACCAAAATTGACAACGTCGGCAAATTTCTCGAAAGCAACGTATTTACTCCGCCGTCCAAAATGTCCCAGCGGCTAAATTCGCCGAATTACCTACTTTAGAATTCAAATTAAACAACACGCTATAAAGTTGTTGCGCGGCTTTTTGGTTTGTATTTGTCCACAAATTTACACGTCCATCACAATAACGTTGCCGTAGAACGACTGACGCTGATTCCATTTTTACCGTCGTTTTTTTCCATAATTCGGCATCATCGCATAAACGATTTTTAGCTTGAGCAGTTGCTACAAAAAATGATTTTAACGCGGCTTTGTGATTATCTGCCCACGATTGTTTAAACACATAACCCAATGTAGGTACATTTTCAGCAATACCTAAATCTTGTTGTAATTCTTTGCCATCTAGCAATTGCCGATAACCTTGAGTTTCCAGCTGTGCGGCAAAATGCCAGTATGTCAAAACTGCATCCACTCGCTGATTTTTAAGTTGTTCATTGATTAACGGCGGCGCACCAAAAACTTTTTCAACCGTTGTGTTTAAATCAACATTTTGTTTTTTGCCCGCCGCCTGCAACAACAACCAATTTTTATCCAATTCACCGCCAGCAATGCCCAATTTTTTTCCCGCTAACTCTTTTATATCGTGAATTGTGCTATTTGCAGGAACAACTAACGCGCCAAACGTATTTGAATAGGGGTAAAAAACAAATTCACTTCCTATATTTCGCGTTTGTGAAACCCACAAAAAATCCGACACAATCATATCAACTGCGCCCGATTGCAATGCAATTTTAGCGGCTTCGGCAGTGGCGACAGGTTGCGTTTGAATTTGAAAATCAGGCGATTCAGGCAAAACAGAAAGTTCCCAATCTAATGTGCCAGATGCTTGCACGCCGATTCGTAATGTGGATTTTTCAGCAGCAAAAGTTGGCGCGGCAATTAAAGTCGAAATAAAAATAGCAGTTAATTTCATCATTTTTTCTCAAATAAAATGTGGCAATAATTCCGTCGTTTGTAAGAAACAATGTAACGGCTGACAATCTTGTAATTGCTTAGGATTATGTGCGCCACTCGCTACACCAATCGACGCAATGCCTGCATTTAACGCCATCTGTAAATCATGCGTTGAATCACCTACCATCAACGTTCGTTCTGGTGAAATTTTGGTGTATGCCATAATTTCTTCCAGCATCAATGGATGCGGCTTGGATTTCGTTTCGTCGGCACAGCGTGTAAGGCAAAACAAGTCGCGTGTATTCGTCGCGTCTAAGGCTTCATCCAATCCTTCACGCGTTTTTCCTGTCGCAATCGCTAATTTAAAACCTGCTTGATTTAATGTTTCGAGCATTTCATAAACGCCTGAAAATAAATCATCGCGGCTAATTTTTTTTGAGAAATAAGCGGTTTCATAACGATTCACTAAATCCAAAACTTCCTCTGCATTTGCGTCAGGAAATAAGGCTTCAATTGCCCGTTCAATACTCAAACCAATTACATCTTTGGCGGCTTGATAATCTGGCATTGCGTGGCGTGTCTCGTTGGAAGTATTTTGTAAGCAACGCGCAATCCAATCAATCGAATCGATTAGCGTGCCGTCCCAATCAAAAATTAGTAAATCAAAGCGGTTTTTCATGTGTGTTTGTGTTCCAGTTGGTTAAGTTTGAATTCTCATTTAGTTATTCGTATTACGCAAACATGAAAAAACATCTTTCACATCGACAAAAATAAAAAACGGGCGTGTCAAAAAGTAGGATTTCATCGTAACGGATTTGGGTTTGGTCGCAGGTTTTTGAGCAGTTTGTTTCGTCTAACATGATGCAATACGTCACAGGAATTTCAACTTTTCCGCCGTTTTTGTGAATGCGATCGACAATGAATTCATAAAAATGTGCGAAAAAATCAGCAAAGTTTTTTAGGTCAAAATCTAAATCTGAAAATGCGGCGTATTGCCAACAAAATTTTCAAGTGTTGGATAATTGTTCATTTTTAAAACTCCTGGCTAATTTTTAAACAGCAACTTAAATTCCAAAATCGGTAAAACGGTCAACTTTGGGAACTCAACATTTTTCAATTCATTGAAATGCTTGTCTTCCGTCACAATAAAATCTGCGTTCCCAGCCACCGCACAATCAACAAATTTATTGTCATCTTTGTCAGCGTTAATCAAATCCCATTTGAAATAAACCTCTTGTTTCTGGACATTCGGCAAAGCAATCAACGTCTCAACAACATTTTGAGCAATCACTGCATTTGTTTTGCGTTCCAAAATTTCTAAATATTCGCTCAAAATTTCGTTACTGATAACCAACTCAAATTTACCCGCCAAAAGTGCATCAAAAATAATGCGAAAAGGTGACGCTTTTGGAATGGAAACCAGCAAAATGTTCGTGTCTAAAACAACTCTCATGCGGATTCATAAGGCGTGCGTAAATGTTCGCCTAGCCACTGTTCCATCGTGTCATTATTCCAGTTGTTGGCATCCCAAAGTTTATCTATTTCTTCAGTCGCTTTGTTTGCAAAGTAATTTGCCAACAATTTTTTGATGTCTAGCAACTGTTCTTGATTGATTTGGTAACTGAACATTTTCAGCAACTCAAGCTGTAATTCAGTGAGTTTTTGCGGTTGTGCTTGTGCAATCATTTTCAAAACTCCTCGCTAATTTTTCAACGACAACAAAACAACAAAATTTTCAAGTGTTAGATAATTGTTCATTTGATTAAGTCCCGTGTTTTAAATGTTTGGCTTGATATTCGTGAATGTTCACAGGGATTCAGTATTTTTTGTTTCCATCAATTCAATAATGCGTTTTAACAACGCAATTTCTTTGTCTTTTTCAGCGTTGAGTAATTGCTGTTTTTCTAATTCGTGTTTTATTTCTATATATTCAGATTTTGAACATGAAGTATGACAACTTTGCTGATTATGCTGTGCTTGAGTTGCATTATGATTGTTATGCGCTATGAATACATTTGTTTTTTCATCATCACACAATTCACCCAATGGCACTTCAAAAAGTTGCGATAATTCTTCGATTTTCTCAAAAGTCATTCGACTATTACCACGTTCAATTTCACCATACCCATTTGCTGACATTCCTAGTTTTTCAGCAAGATATTCTTGTGACCACTTTCGTGATTGACGAAGTAGTTTAATTTTTTCACGAATGAACATATACGCATTTCTCGAGTAAATAATCAGAAATTTGGGCTAAAAATCTGTTTTGGTTGGTGGTTAATTTTGAGTGAGCAATTTAGCATATCTCAAACAAATTTATGTCTGATTTGTTTGAATGACGAGTTTAAATTTTTTGTTTGAAATTTTAAGAGGTGTAAAAATGTCCATTGATAAATCTATAAACATCGGTAACGCTGGCAATGAAATGTCAAAAAAAATAACGGGAACTAGTGAAGTAAGTGCTGGACGAACTGTTGTAGCCGCTGGGTCTGGAGCTGCCTTAGGTGGGATTGCAGCAGGAACAGTAGCTGTTGTAGGTGGTGTTGCAGCAGCTCCTATAGCTATTCCACTTGCAGCGGTTGGTGCTGTTGCGGCTGGAATTTTTAGTTTATTTGATTAGTGGGGTAATCATCATGTCACAAAAAAAATGCCCAGAATGCAACGGAAAGGGAGTTTATATCCCAGACTCGGATGAATATAGCACGTCTAACGAGCAAGTGTTACCAACGCTTTAAATTTGACCCCTTAGCAACGGAATAAGCTAATCCATTTAACGAAAAATAGAATATCGTAGAAATCAATAACGACAATGGATTGAAGTCATAAACCACACTTCAATAGGGGGTCAATTAAAA
>CAIPQN010000062.1 GCA_903867225.1 uncultured Pseudomonadota bacterium
CGAGGTCTATCGGGGGCTAGTCTGTGAAGTGAACGGTGCTGTAATGCCGTCAGCAGCAGAAACCAGCAGGTAGTAGCGATACACGCCTGCTCCTTAGCAATAAGGAATCCCCGTTCCCTTTAGGGCGGGGAGGATGTCAACGAATCAGTGCCTGCATTTGATTTTTCAATGACTAAATCCTGCTTATCATCAACATCGTAAGTGTCATTGCCTACACCACCAATCATGATATTTTTGTTCCAAACAATTGTAGTATTTTCACTCGAACCAATAAGTTGATTATCGCCAGTCATTGCTACATATTTTGGTGCAATTTTGCCATCCCATGTTGTATCCGTACCTTCGACTTTTAAATCCTCCAACATTGGCAATTCAACTTGTGCTTCCCACGATGAATCAAATGAATTTAAATCAAACCCATGAACTGACGTACTTGTTGTTTTTGTTGTATTGGGTAATTGTGAATCAAGTGCATGGGAAGCTTTCATGTAAATATCCATGCTGTGATAGTCTGTTCCACCATAAGGACGACCGTTTGCGGGTAAGTTATCATGATAAAGTTGAGAACTAATCGTTACGATACGCCCTTCATGGTTGCCACCAGTATCTGGGACAATATCACCATCCATTTCGATAGAAATGATACGGTCATCTGCTTTGGTAAGGGCAACACTATAAGAAGGCGCAGCAAACGTCACTGCTTCATAAGTTACGAATTCATCGTTAGGATGATGAAGCATATACGCTAAAGCCATACCGCCACCTAAACTATGACCCGTTACATAAACATTTTTGATTCCATTCAACGCAACATATTGATCAATGTAATTGGTAAAGTTGAGTAATTCGCCATAATGTGCGTCCATATTTGTCCAATCCGACATATCAGCAGTAACTGGCAATGCTCCACCATCGTTATCATTCGTGCCTCTAAATGAAATAACAACAGAATCTTTACTACGAACTGCAAACGCAGCCGCATTATTACCGTGATAAACACCATCTGGCTCAAGAAACCATTCGGTATCGCCTTTATCATCGTGCAATCCGAGAGGATCAGGGGCAAAAAATGCCGCTAAAAGATTAACAGAATCATCTGCTGTTGGTATGTGTATCTTTTCATAAGCACTTATCCAGTGATAAGTCCCAGATACTCCCATGTTCAAATCAGAAGGCTAAAACTGCCCAATTTTTATCAAGACGCGCCCACGCCGCATCCGCATAAGGTTTGACATAGTTTTGACCGTCTCCGTTGATCGATGGTTGAGCAACATATTCTGTTTGTTTTTCATGCAATTGTTCTTTAGGGGCAAGGTAATAAGCCGCCTTCGCCAAATCCGCAAACGTTGAGTAATAGCCGTTTGCTTTGAAAATATCAGCAGTCGTTTTTGATGCTACTGAATCACTAATCACCTCAAAACTCACTTTTGCTTCTATATATTGCATTTTTTTATCGCTAACAAAGTAATCAAACGTTACATTCCCGACAAAATCTTTGTCTGGCGCAAAACTCCAATCACCATTTTGGGTGGGCGTTAATGTTCCATGTTCACTGTCTGGAAAAGAAACTTTCAATACATCGCCATTTTTTAAATCAACGTCACTAAATCCTTGTAACAATTGTTTGCCTGTAATGGGATACGAATTATTTTTTAAAAACGGGGTACTAAAACTTAACGTCGATGAACCTGTTGGTTTTGAATTTGCCATGATTGTTCTCCTAAAAAATGATTATTTAACCGAAATAACGGCTGATGTTTCGTTGTTATCTTCGTTGGTATCGTCTTCATTGGCACTCACGCCAGCTCCAACATTCAACGCGCCTTTTTTCCAAACCGTCATCGAAAAAGATTGTGCCGTTTTTTGCTTCGGAGCTAAATCAGAAATCGTGCATTCCACAATTCGACCTGATGCAGTGCAATTTTGGGGAATATCCACCGTCACAAACGTTTTCCCTGGCACAACAAAATTGACTTTCATCTCGGTTGCAGTGGCTTTGCCGTTATTCACGACATTGATTTTGTAAGTGGCTTTTTGTGTGGCTTTAATCGTTGAAGGTTTGGTAATGGTTACGTTTAAATCAACTATTCCCGTTTGAGGTTCAACACCACTATAAAGCTCCAAAACTTCCACTTCCGTTAGGGCGCGGTTGTAGATGCGGACATCATCAAGAGAACCATTTAATGGATACCAAGAATCAGAATATTTTCCGAGATATAAATCTTCTGAATTGATAGATGCAAAACTTTGAGAAAAACCATCTTTTGTACCGACTAAAATTCCATTTGCAAATAATTTAGCTTGTTGTTGTGAATTGGAAAATACATAGGTGAAATTAACCCATTTACCAATACTTGAATCTGTCGCCATACCACCTACACCGTTATTACTCCATTCAAATGATGCGACACCTGTTCCAATATTACCCGTATTGCTATCACCATATCCAAGTAAAGCCATTCCAGTACGGTCATGACTTTTAGAAATAAGCCCGTGCGCTCCAAAATTTGAATAACTTCCCCAACCGTCCATGCCTTCAAAGCTAGTCATTTTTACAGCAAATGAAACTGAAAAATCTTGAGCAAATTGTAATGATGCGCTGTTAGGAATATGAATACTTGCAGGATTGTTATAACCGCCAAAATTTGCCGCCTTTCCTGATAAGCCGTCAACTGGGTTCACTTGTCCTATAGCAGTACCGTTGTTTCCATTAGTAGAGCAATCTTTGCCGATATTTGTTGCATCATCAAAACAATAGTGAGCCACCAAACCATCTTTTAAATCGGCGTGGGCATTTTGTTGAATTCCCATGCCGAGCAAAAAGGCGATGGCGGTTGTGAGTAGTTTTGTTTTCATTTGTGATTCCTCGTTGTGGTAAAAAAATAAACTCATGTTATGCAGGCTTTAAAGCACCTCCCCCTGCGGCTATCGCCGCTCCCCCTCCAAAGGGGGGAAACCATTAAAAAGCAATTGCTTTTACTGTTTCGCCCCCTTTGGAGGGGGCAGCCTGAAAGGCTGGGGGAGGTGCTTTTGATTTTGATTTTTTAAGCCTCGTTGTGTTGTAGATTTTCGATTTCGGTGTGGGTTAAGCCTGTGAGTTTTGCAATGATTTCGACGGCTAAACCTTCGGTGAGCATTCCTTTGGCGATTGCAAATTTAGCTTTAAATTCACCTTGTTCAAGTCCTTTTGTTATGCCTTTTTCGATACCTTCAGCAAAAAGCGTTTGTTTGTATTCTTCATCGTTAAATTCATCAAACATTCGAGCGCGTTCGGTGGGGGAAATGAGGTCGTTTTCAATCGCGTCAAAGATTTTTTGAATTAACAATTCGTGATAATTCGATTCCTCGACTTGCCCATCTAACGTGTCTTGAATTGCGTCCATCCATTCTTTGTAAGCGACGGGCGTTTTTTCGTTGGCATATTTTGGACAAAGATAAATAACTTTGTGCGGAATTTCATTGATGCCGTTGCCATCTAAATCTTTTGGGTCAAAATCAATCGTCAGTACATCTTTTTGATGTTTATCACCTGAAGTCAAAACAACAATTGTGAAAACTTTTAGCGGTGGACGATAATTTTCTGCTTTGGCAACTTGTTCCAAAATTGCCGCGCAGTGATAGTGCAGAAAACGGTCGTAATGGTCAGAATTTCGTTTATGTTGAATATCAACGATGATGCGGTTTTTTTCATCTTGCGCGTATAAATCAAAACGCAAATCGACGTTTCCAATCACAGGATTAAAGGCTTTTTCTGTTTCTACAACGTCAATTTCTAAATCAATACCCAAGACTGCTTTGACAAACCCTTTGAAAACATCCACGTCGCAGAATGCTTTTTTAAAAATTACGCCGTACTGTAATGATGCAACTTGTTTCATTTTTTCACCATATTATTGAGTTGAAAGGGCGAGTTAAAAACTCGCCCCATAATTTTAAACCTCGTGATAAATCGCCGCGCCTTCGTTTAAGAATTCTTGCGATTTTTCGTCCATGCCGAGTTTCAACGCTTCTGCTTCGGCAACGCCTTTTGCATTGGCATAATCGCGCACGTCTTGGCTGATTTTCATCGAACAGAAATGCGGGCCACACATCGAACAGAAATGCGCGACTTTTGAAGATTGTTTTGGCAAGGTTTCATCGTGGAATTCACGCGCTTTTTCAGGGTCTAAACCGATGTTGAATTGGTCTTCC
>CAIPQN010000063.1 GCA_903867225.1 uncultured Pseudomonadota bacterium
GACCGTTTATGTGACACACTTATGCGATTAACTGATTTTTTGAAGTAGCTTTGAATAAACCAATAAATTCTTTTAATTTCAATTGGTTGTACTTATCAAAATTCCTTAGCGGGGTTTATATTCCGTTTCGTGTATCGACCCGAATGTGGGTTAACAGGTATTTTTTAACACGATAACGCAAGGTTTCGCGCGTCGTTCCCAACATTCTGGCGGCTGCCACCAAATTATTATTAGCTCGCTTTAATGCAGTTTGAATAATGAATTTATCCATATCATCTAAAGCCATCGAACCATCAAGCGGCAAATGAATGTGTGTATTATCAATGCTGACTTTTCCATTTGTTACAAATTGCAACCATTGCACAGGAAACTCGCTACTTTCAGAAAATAAAACACAGCGTTCTATTACATTTCGCAATTCCCGTACATTCCCGTGCCAATCATGATTTTTGAGTTTTTGCCAAACATCTGGCGAAATTTGTTTAACATTTTTCCCTGCTTTAACGTTGTATTCAGCAACAAATAGAGGCACAAGTTCATCTAAATCTTCAACTATTTCGCGTAACGGCGGTAAATTTACTTGAAACACGTTTAAGCGATGATAAAAATCAACACGAAATGTCCCATCTTTTGTCATTGCTTCTAAATCTTTATTACTTGCCGCGATAATTTGAACATCAACGCTGATTTCTTTTTCACTGCCTAATCTGCGAATCTTCTGGTCTTCAAGAACTTTTAACAATTTTGCTTGAAGATCAAGTGGCATTTCACCTAATTCATCCATAAAGAGTGTGCCGCCGTCAGCTTGTTCAAGCAATCCACGATGACGACTTGTCGCGCCTGTAAATGCGCCTGCTTCATGTCCAAAAAGTTCGGATTCTAATAGCTCTCTTGGTAATGCGGCACAATTCACTTCAATCATCGGTTGCATAGCGCGTGCGCCACCATAATGTAAAATTTTTGCAATCAATCCTTTTCCTGTTCCAGTTTCACCGCCGATGATTAACGCACTGAATGGAACTTGCGTGAGTTTTGTTAAAAGTTGGCGAACTGCTTGCGCTTTTTCGCTATGACCGACAAACGCTTCTGGTGAATAACGCCGATGTCCTTGCAATGATTGTTCAATCACTCGCCGTGACATTGACGCGCTGCGTGATGCACTTGCAATGACTAAATCTAAACGCTCCAAATCGCACGGTTTTTCCAAAAAATCATAAGCCCCTAAACGCAACGCACGAACTGAATCAGGTACATTGCCAAATCCCGTTAAAAATAACCATTCCGTGCTGTTACCAACGTATTTTTTGATTGATTCCATAAAATCAAGCGCGTTGCCGTCTGGCAAATTCATGTCCGATAAAACCAACAAGGGGTCGATTGTTTTGGAAATCAGCAATTCGCGTGCTTCTTTGAGTGTTGCGGCTAAAACGACTTCCCAGCCCATTTTTTTATAATGGCGTGAAAGTTCAGAGCGAAGTAGCTTTTCATCTTCAATTATTAACAAGGTTTGCATCATGGCTAAATTTTGTGTTGGATGTGTGAGAAAAAATCGTTATAGTAATGTTACTACATCTATTTTGAAACAGGATAAATAATGTCTATCACTGCACTTTCGAGTCGAGAATTAAATCAAGATATTGGCAAAGCTAAAAAAGCGGCGAGACTTGGTGCAGTCTTTATTACAGACCGAGGGCAACCCGCGTATGTTTTATTAAGCATCGAGGAATATCAAAAAATGACATGCAATCAACCTAAAATTACCGATTTACTAGGTATGTCAAACGAGCAGGAAATTGATTTTGATGCACCGCGTTTAACGTCAACACTTTTTCATCCTGCTGATTTTTCATGATGTTTTTACTTGATACTAATGTTGTTTCAGAGCTTCGCAAAGTCAAAACAGGTAAAGCCGATAAAAATGTCGTCGCATGGGCAGAAACTAGGGCGACAAATGATTTATTTTTGTCGGTAATAACCATTTTAGAACTTGAACTTGGTGTCGGTTTGCTTGAACGCCGCGATGAGTTACAAGGAAAAATGTTGCGAATATGGCTAGAAAATCAAGTTTTGCCTGCGTTTGAAAATCGGATTTTACCTGTTGATACAGCCGTTGCGCGGCGTTGTGCGAAACTTCATATTCCAAATCCTTGTGCTGAGAGAGATGCGTTAATTGCCGCAACGGCGTTGGTTCACAAAATGACTGTGGTAACGCGAAATATCGCCGATTTTCTCGGAACGGGGGTTGAGATTTTCAATCCTTTTGAACAGCAAATGTAATCGTTACCACCGCCCCATTTTCATTATTTAACGTCAAAACACCGTGATTATTTTTCACAAACCGCTGAACCATCGAAAGTCCTAAACCTGTACCATTTTCGCGACTGGTGCGAAACGGACGAATCCCGTAATCAAGCCATTCTTGCGCGAAACCATGACCATTATCACGCACTTGAATTTGCAAACCATCTACGGTTTTTTGCGCGGAAATTAGAATTTTGCCCGCTTTACCTTCTAAGGCTTGCGCGGCATTTAAAATCAAATTCAGCAACGCCTGCCGCAAACCGCTTTCAGGCAAATAAACCAGCAAATTTTTTGGAGTTTTAAAGTGCAAATCGATATTTTCAGGAATTTGATAACGCACCAATGAGACTAAATCGGTAATTAAAAAGACTAAATCAAATTCACTTGCGCTTTCAGGAGTATGTTTGCTTGCGCCGAGCATTTCGTTTAAAAGCCGCGCCAACCGTTTTAATTCACTGTCAATTAACGCAAAACGCTCTTGTTGGTCTTCATCTTCAATTTCACGGCGCAGATTTGAAAATGCCATTTGAATTCCCGCGAGCGGATTACGAATTTCATGAGCAAGTTCGGCAGAAACTTCACCTACCGCTGCAAGTCTTTCTGCACGCGCTAAATTTTGTTGTTGTTCGAGCAGTGCTTGCGTTGCAAGACGTACTTCGCGTTTTAAGGATTGCGCGTATTCACGTTTAGTTTCTTCGAGTTCACCTAAATGTTTGACTAATTCGTTGTAACTGTGAAAAACAGGCAGCAATAATGAATCAATATGTTTTGTGGTAATTGGTGTGTAATTTTCGTCAGTGATACGTTCAAGTAACTGCCGTAAATCGTTTAACGGGTGCAAAATTCGTCGTTTTAAAAATAAACTCGCACCAATAAAAATGGTTCCAAACATTAAAAGTGCAACATATAGTTCTGATTCGGTATCAACGTTTATGTCTTCGAGCATTTGTTCACGTTGCATTGTTTCATTATTCAAAATTTCACTCATTGATTTGAGAACTAGAATCAAATTTTGTTGCTGTTGTTCTTTATCAAGGTTTTGACTTTGAGATAACAATAAACGGACATTTTCGAGATGTTCTCGCGTGCCATTTGAAAGATAATTACGGTCGGACATCAAACCATCAATTTCAGCAAGTAACGTTTCTAAAAGTTGTGGGGCAAGATTAGCGGTTTTATCAGACAATCTTTGAATAACCGCTTGTTGAAAATCGACAGAAACATTTTGAATACGATGAGAGTAATTTACATAGGAAATAGCATTATTAAAATGATGATGCGTTCGCCAAATCATACCCACTAAAATACCTAGTGCTAAAAATAATAGTCCAAGAAATGCCAGACCGCGTAATTTTGCGAGATTGTAAAAAATAGGCGACATATTAAATTTTCATTTCAAAAATGTTTGCTCAAATAAATGTGATCAACAAGCTCTTTAAACCATTTTGGTCTTTTAAACAAAATCCATATTAGAAAAAAAGCTGTAACGGGAATAGGTCCTA
The DNA here is from genome assembly GCA_903867225.1 of uncultured Pseudomonadota bacterium. GTDB lineage: Bacteria > Pseudomonadota > Gammaproteobacteria > Methylococcales > Methylomonadaceae > UBA10906. The sequence goes on from CAIPQN010000063.1 coordinate 3,804, forward strand.
TATCAATGAAAATTAAAATGACTAGGACTAAAAAACATTCAAATTTAGTTAAGTAATAGCCTTCTTTATTCATTTGAAAAACCTAACGATTATCCTGCAATTTAGGCGTCCACATTTGGTAAATGCTTAATAAAATCTGCATACCCATAGAAATTCCCATCAACGCACCACTTGCAACGACAACATACGCAAATTCAGGAATCGTTTTAGTGATAAACCACGATACAACATCAAGCAACATCGCGGCGAAAGGAACCACCATCGCCACACGTTTCACATAAACATTGATTTCACATAGCAAGAAAATTTTACCTATAAAAAACAAAATAAACGCAATACCAAATAAATGAATATGCGAAACACGAATTAACGTTGGAATTGTCGCGCCACCAGGTTTGGCGACTTCTGAAACGCCTTCGTAATTTGTCAGATTCGGTAACGACGGATTGATGGTAGGCGTGTGACACATAATGCAATCACGATTCAAAATTGGCGCAATGTTTTCTTCGTAACCTGATTCGCTCGCCCCGCTGTGAATCCAACGTAAAATCACATCTTGGTCACTTTTTATTTTCAAGTTTGGAGCCATTATGCCTTTTACAGCGGTTCCCAAACGAGTTTGATTTGTCGAACCATAATAACTAATTACAACGTCTTCAACGGAAAGTCCTACTTTGCCATCTAACCCTTGATGCGTGTAGTACATATTCGCTAATGCAGCTAAATATCCCAGTCCAATTGTGAGCAAAAAAACGGTGTTCAAAATTCGTTCACTAATCGAAATATCTTTAAATCGTGTGTAAGTATTGTCAGCCATAACCTTTCCTAAAAATAAAGGCATTCAAAATTTTACTTTTGAACGCCTTGAAAAATTAACGTCAATCTAAAATTAGAACGCCAACATTCCGTTTAGCATAAACGTGTTGTTGTCTGAACTTTGTTGTGTCACACCATTTACTTTTGCAAAACCGATGTATTGCAAACTGGTACGCAAATTAACCCAAGGTGCAAGCATTGAACCGCTTTTACCGAATGGCACATAAACTAATTCAGCGGTGTAATAATCACTGTTTGGTCTGCCAAAACTGTAAGACGTTGTGCCGTCATCAGCCGTTTCCAATGTCGAAACATTTGAACCTTTCACATTGTTATAACCAAATGTAATGCCGTAAGTTTGGTCAAATGTGTAAGAAGTATTGAATTTAAACGTATTTAAATATGACTTTGCATTCGGATTCAAACCATTGTTCACATTCCATGCAGATAATTTTTGATCTTCATAAATGTAAGTCGTTTTGACTTCAAAAATATGTTTTGGATTTGCCATGTATTGATACGTTGCATCAAAAGCAATGTCTGTATAACGATCAGAACCTGCGCTACGATTGCGCTCTGGAAATACATTTGCCATCATGCCGTAATGACCAACGGCGAAAAAGTGACCTTTCCAATCTTTTTGTAATGCCATGCGCCAATAAGGTGCTGCGCCGTCAATTTCTAATCTATCACCCGTTGGAATACCGATACCTCTTTGAATTCCATTTGAAAGGCTTGTATAACCACCTGCTTCTAAATACAACAAATCGTTAATCATAGTGTAAGCCGTCGCGCCGCCTACTTGCGCTGAAAGCATACCGTCAATCATCGACGATGTTCCCGCACCAGGTTGTAATGCGCTACCGTTGTATGGAAATCCCCAAGCGGTTGTATTCCATAAATCTTGAACGGTTGGATTATTATTTAACGAAATTCCGTAAGTAACAGGCGTATCCATTACATCTAAATTATCAGCAAAACGAATATCTGTGTTATCCATTTGTGCTTTTTTACTTACGCCATCGTAATTTAATTGAGCAAACGCCCCGACTTTACCGTAAATTTTTCCTGCATAAAACGCATCAACGCTATCAAACGTAAAATTGTTGTTTTTGTTGTAGCCAGCAGGTACATCGGTTTGGTCTTTATTTGTGTTTGTGAATGAACCCGAAACCAATCCGCTAACGGCTGGAATGTTAGATTCTTTGCCGCCGCCCATCGTATAACCGCCTAATTTAAAATTACGCCCAAACGGTGTTAAATTTGGACCAAAAGATTGTGTGTGACATTGACTGCACGCTGCGCCTGTTTGCCGTGAAAAACTTGGTAACGCATTCGCGTTTAAGCTGGTAAATAACGTGATAATTGCAACCGTAAAAATGGAAAATATCAACGATAATTTTTTAATTTTCATCTTTATTTTCCACTTTTCAAAATACCAACCAGCCATGTGATTTCGTCTGGTTCTAACGTTGATTTCCACGATGCCATTGCGGTACCTTTGCGACCGTTGGTAATCGTTGTAATCAACAAATCATCAGCTTTATTCGCTAATGCTTCGGGTTTTAATGAAGGTCCCATTGCGCCTTGCAAACCAGCACCATGACAGCCACTGCAAGTATTTTGCAACAACGCACGAATTTCAGTTTGACGTTCTGCAGCGGGTTCTGCAGCTAAACAACTGCTAGAAATGCAAAGCAGCAACAATAATTTTTTCATTTTCAACATAATAACTCCTAAGATATTTATAAATTTTTTCAGACAATTTCAAACGAAAAAATTACCGCAATAATTGTCATCGACACTAAACCAAAAATAAAAATGACTTCTGCCAATCGCTCTAAACCGATTGTTGATTTTTCCAAACGAATCGACAAAAAAGAAAACAACGCACTTGTCATAAAAAGCACGCAATCAATAGCAAGTGCTTTGTCGATAAAATAATTAACCGCATCGGGTGGCATTCCTTTGACGATGCTAATAACCATAATGCACACGCCAACCATCGTTGCCGAATTTGGCAAAATGTGGTGTGTTAAATCGTTATTTTCATTCATGCAATCATTCGCTTAAGTGTTCACGATAAAGCTCATACGCCATGAACCACAAAGAATAAACCGTTAATCGTCCCCAAAAATCGATAAAGATTAACGTTTTTGGGTTCTTGCTAATCATGCCTAAATACGCCAGCACCAAAAAAATGAGTGTGTTGCCACTGACTAAAATAGATAAAGTGAATCTGATGTTTCTTTTTGTATCTGTTGTCATTATTTTCCCTTTGTTCTAAAAGTTAAAAAATAACGACCCCATCACCAAATGACGCATGGTGCTATCGATGTGTTTCGCGTCATCGACATATTGATTCATATAACCGATTTCAGTACGAACACTTGGATTAAACGTCCAACCTAAACCTGCAAAAGCACGATTTTGATCAAAACCTGATTTGCCGCCGTATTGCGTCGTATTAGTACGAATAAAAAATTCATCCCAAGTCACTAAACTCAAACGAGGTTCAAATTCTAACGGGTGTGTAAATTTAATCATTTGACGTGGACGAACACGCACTTCATTCCCACCAAGAAAATTACTTTCAATCATGGTTCTGAACATAAATGTTCCCATATCGGTAGGCAAAACATATCGAAACGCGGGCCAAACATCTTGTTGTGATACGAATTTTTTGCCGATATTTTGAGTTGGCAACCAAGTATAACCCGCCCAAATCGTGGCACGGTCACTGAGTGAATAACCCACCGCTGTGCGAACCATACCTTGATACCAATGGTCAAAATCATTATTAAAACGTGATTGTCCTTCTACCCAAACACGTCCTTTTTCTAAATTTGGGTCAATCGCTTTTAAACTTCCTTCTGCAACAACTTGTAGCCAACTTCCAGAGTCTTGAATAACATCGTCATCAGCTACAACAGTCGCCGAACTTAAAACAGCCATGACAAGTGCAAGAATTTTCATTTGTTTTTTCATTTTTGTTTCTCCATTAAGGCTAATAAACTTTTTAATAAAACCAGTGGCGACGGCGGACAACCTGCAATCGTCATATCAACAGGAATAACATTGCTCACCTTTCCGCAACTCGCGTAAGAAATACCAAACTCGCCGCCACAACTGGCACAATCGCCCATCGCAATTACCCATTTTGGATTTGGTGTTGCATCATAAGTTCGCAATAACGCAGTTTGCATATGTCGCGACACCACGCCCGTCACAAGTAAAATATCCGCATGACGCGGTGAAGCTACAAAATGAATTCCGAAACGTTCAACGTCATAAAATGGATTATTCAGCGCGTGAATTTCTAATTCGCAACCATTACATGAACCTGCATCAACTTGTCGAATTGCCAAACTGCCTGAAAATTTTTGGTCAATTCGACGTTTGATTTCAATACCGAGCCTTTCCAATTCTTCATCGTAAGGCGTTTTATAATTTTCAGTGACAACGCCTGTGGTAAAAATTTTCTTAAATAGATTTAACATTGTCGACCCTTATAAATCGCAGCCAGAATAAGAACAATTGAAGGATTTGTTGCACACGGGAAAATCAGGCACAATGTTATTTAGGACTGCTTTTTCGAGAGCTTCCCAATTCAATTGGCTAGGGTCACGAGGATAAAAACGAGCAATCGTGTTATTTTCACCAAATCGAACATACGAAATAATTTCACCACGCCAACCCTCCACAATCCCTAAACCAAAACTTCCCACTTCAGGTGTTTTCCAATCAGCAACTAAATCACCTTCAGGTAACTCGTTTAATTGCCCAATAAATTGTTCAATGAGTTTCAACGAGGCGTTAATTTCTTTGTATCGAACCCAAAAACGTGACGCAATATCGCCTTGGTCTTCGAGTGCAACTTTTACAGCGACTGAATCATAGGGCGCATAGGGCGCATCACGTCGAACATCAAAATTTTGTCCACTTGCACGCCCAACAAAACCTAATGTGCCGAAATGTGCTGCCGTTTCAGGTGATAAATAACCTGCCGTATAAAGTCTGTCTTCAAGTGAGGAATTCAAATCTAACGCTGGCATAATTTGCGAAAGTTCGGCGCGTAATTCTTGAATTTCAGTTAATAAAAACGCGCTTGCTGCTTCATTTACATCAACCGAAACACCAGAGGGAATAATTTTGTCCATCAAAAAACGATGTCCAAAAAGTTCATAATTTGTGCGACACCACAATTCTTTGAGTCGCATCATTTGCATAAACGCAAACGTAAATGCTACGTCATTACAAATTGCGCCAATATCACCAAGATGATTTGCGATGCGTTCACGTTCAGCAAAAATGCCACGAATCAACGCCGCTCGTTTTGAAATTTCAACATTTGCAGCTTGTTCCATCGCCATACACGCCGCCCACGCATGAGAAACGCAAGTATCACCCGAAACTCGCCCTGCTAATTTTGCTAAACCTTCAGGCGTGCGACCTTCGGCAATTTTTTCAGTGCCTTTGTGAATGTAGCCGAGCCGTTCTTCTAAATTTAAAATCAACTCGCCGACCGCTTGAAAACGAAAATGCCCAGGTTCAATAATTCCCGCATGAACAGGTCCAACAGGGATTTCATAAACACCTACGCCGTGCGATTGAATGAAGTGATAACCCATGTCGGGCGGTGTAATTTCAGCGGGTGAACCTTGAACGGGAAACTCATGACGCAACGGATAATCATGTTTGCCCCACGCTTTGTGACGTGTCCAACAACGTGGGTCAGGATGATTTAAAAACTCGATGCCAAACATATCGTGAGTGTGACGTTCGCTGCGATTTGCTGCCGCATAAACTGTCGCTTGTGAGGGAATTTCAGGTTTTGAAACATTGATTGCGGCGCGTAATAAAACGTAATCGCCCGATTTTTCAAAACACGCATGAACGTAAAATTGCTCGTCCATTTGTTCTGCGAAACCAGCAGCCCAACGGAATTTATTTTCAGCCGCTAATTCAGCAAATCGCTGCCAATGGTTATCGTCGATTTGCCATAATTCAAATTGGTTACTAGGTTCAGATTTAACAAAAATGGCTTCTTCATCTAAGCGCATTAAAAAATTTACTTTCCAATTCATAACGCGCTCCCTGAAATCAACAATGTTGCCTGACTAAACCAGTCGCTTAAAAAATGCGGAATCGCTAAACCTAGCCACAACGCTAATCCTAAATGCACCATCACAGGAATTAAATTGGCTTTAATCGGCAATTGACCTTCAGGTTTTTCACCGTAGACCATTGGCTGAATGTGGCGAAATAAACCCGCAAACGCAATGCCAATCCCAAGCAATAAAAACGGTGTGAGCCAAGGATATTCGCGCATCGTAGCAAGTAAAAGCAAGAATTCACTGGTAAAAACACCAAACGGTGGAAAACCTGCAATGGCGACTGTACCTATTAACAAACCCCAACCTACTTTAGGCTGAGTTCTAATTAAACCGCGAATTTGTGCCATTTTTTGCGTGCCAGTAATTTGCGCGGCGTGTCCAACTGTGACGAAAATCGCTGATTTAACCAATGAATGAACTGTCATATGTAGTAATGCCGCAAACGTCGCAAGCGAACCGCCGATACCAAAAGCAAACGTCATTAAGCCCATGTGTTCAATTGAGGAATAGCTGAAAAGTCGTTTAATGTCTTTTTGCCGATGTAAAAATAATGCGGCAACTAAAAATGAAACTAAGCCAAATCCCATCATCAAATAACCCGCAATGTGCGATTGCGTTGCGCCATCAACGAGCATTTTATTTCGCACCACCGCATAAAGCGCGTCATTCAATAACAAGCCAGAAAGCACTGCTGACATTGGCGTTGGACCTTCTGAATGTGCGTCAGGCAACCAATTATGTAAAGGTACTAAACCGATTTTCGTACCGTAACCAATTAGCAAAAACACGAATGAAATTTCTAAAATATCAGGATTGAGTTGCGCGGCTTCTTCATGGAGTACAGACCAAAGTAAGGCGTTTTCAGGATTGCCCAATTTTTCTGCCGCGTAATAAAGCAAAATCGTACCGAATAAGGCTTGCGCGATACCTACGCCACACAAAATAAAATACTTCCAAGCGGCTTCAATGGATTCGGGTGTGCGGTACAAACTCACGAGTAATACGGTTGCAAGCGTCGCACCTTCCATTGCAACCCACATGATACCCATGTTGTTGGTCGTCAAAACCAAATACATCGCCAGCATAAAACCTTGATACATTGAGTAATAAAGTTTTAAACGCCCTTCGGTAAGTTTGCCAAGTTCGATTTCATGCGCCATATACGGTGCAGAAAATAACGAAGTCGTAAAACCAACAAACGCTGTCAACACAATCAAATACACGTTAAACGAATCAATCAAAAATGCTTTGCTTTCGGACAAAATTGTTCCGTGTTGAAAAACGGTTGTCGCAAGCCAAATCGTCATTGCTAAACTGACGGCGTTAATGTAAGTATTGAGTTTGCCAATATCTTTGTGATGCCCCGTCAATGCGAAAAAAGCAATTCCCGCTACAGAAAGAAATAACAGTAAATAAACCGCAATCATCTTTCCACCTCGTGTAATTTGTTCATCATATCGACATCAAGTGAATCGATGCTGGTACGAATGTGAAAAAAGAAAATACCGAATAAAACCGCCGCCACTAACACATCAAATGCCACGCCCAATTCAACGACCATGGGCATTCCGTCCGTTGCGACCATCGCTGCGAAAAATAAGCCGTTTTCAATCGACATAAAACCCACAACGTGTGCAACAGCTTGACGATGAGAAATCATCAACAACAATCCTAATAAAACCACTGATAAACTTACCACCAACGCATTAAGCATAATCATCGACGAAGTGTGAATAATCGGTTGCAGAACGTAATAACTAAAAATCATCAAACTCGCGCCGCTTAACATCACAGCCGTATTATTTTTCAATGCTTCAACGTCACGATGAACGTTCATGGCGAAAACTTGCTTTTGTAACATCGAAGGAATGAAAACAACTTTAAGCGCAAATGTCAGGAATGCTGAAATATACAAATGCGGGCTGTGCAATTCATTCGCCGCTAAAATCGCGGTCAATGTAAGCAATATTCCTTGCATCGCAAACACAAAAATCAAGCGTGGCAAACGTCCTTGTCCCAGCATCAAAAATGACATCAATCCCACCAACGCCGACATCGACAAAATGGCTTGGGTGTAAAAATCCTGTGTTTCAATGTTCATCGTGTGGACTCCAAAATGATGTGACTGAGCATTCCCAACAAGCCCAACAAATAGGCAAATCCCAAGTATTCTTGCACGCGAAATAAACGCATTTTGGCAACAGCCGTTTCTGCTAAAGCCAGAAAAATTGAAAGAACAACAAGTTTTAAAACCAACGCGATTAACGCAAAACTTAATGCCCCAAACGTAAAACTTTGTGCGATTCCCCAAGGAAAAAATAAGTTCGCAATCAACACGCCGTAAAGCATCAATTTAAGTTGGCTTGCCCATTCGATTAACGCTAAATGCCGACCGCTGTATTCCAAAATCATCGCTTCGTGAATCATGGTCAGTTCTAAATGCGTCGTTGGATTATCTACAGGAATTCGTCCCGTTTCGGCAACTGCCACTAAAATCAGCGCAAATAATGCAAACACAAATGAAGGATGTAACGTTGAACCACTGTTCAAAATATGATGAATTGCGCCTGATAAATCCGTATTTGATGCTGTCATCGTAATCGTAAAAACAGCCATGAGCATCGCAGGTTCAGCGAGTGAAGAAATCGTCATTTCGCGTGAGCTGCCCATGCCGCCAAACGCTGTGCCAACATCTAAACCTGCCAACGCTAAAAAAAATCGTGCAAAAGCAAAAAATCCTACCAACACAATCACGTCTGCGCTTTCAGAGGTCGGCATATCGACAGCAATTAGTGGAATCACAGTTGCCGCTAAAACCATCATCGTGAAAATAATGTAAGGCGCAACGCAAAATAACCACGACGCATCTTCAGAAATGACAGGTTGTTTGCGCGTTAATTTGAGTAAATCTCGATACGGTTGTAAAAATGACGGTGCGCGACGATTTTGCAGACGACATTTACAAAATTTAAGAAAACCTGCTAACAACGGCGCAAGTGCGACAAATAAAACTGTTTGAAAAATAGCGATTGCCCAATTCATAAGCTCACCACCCAAAGTAGAAGAATTAACGTTGCTAGCGAATAACCAAGGTACGTCCGAATGTTGCCCGTTTGAATGCGCCCAACTTGTTTAGCGATGCGATTTACGCCGCGTTCAATCGGTTGATAAACATGAACCCAACTGTGGTCTTGAATATGAAGTGAATAACGCACCTCAGCGACATTGAGTTTGGTATTTTCACGCATGGTTTTTTCGACTTTTTCATCAATCAAAAATACCGTTGCAAAAATGCGGCGTAATGGCATCGTGAATGCGCTCGATGTGTATTGCATTCGTGGTGATAACGCACCAAAACCACAATCCCAAGTCGGTGCAATTCGCGCTTTTTTCGCGCCTTTGCCATGTAAAAAGAAAAATAAAACTAACGCGGTAATTAACACGCTAATCAAAATTAACAATGGAGAATAAGACGCTTGTTGCATCGAAACTGGCGCAAGCCAAAGTGTTGTTAAAACTGAGGTTTTTGGTAACGTGGCATCAATAATGTGACTGGTCACGCCGCTGAGTAAATCTAAAATTACGCTAGGAAAAATGCCGAAGAAAAAACACAATGTCGCTAAAATCACAGGCGCAATCATCATGCTAAAACTGTCGATTTCTTTTGCTTTTTCAGCATGACGTGAACGTGGTACGCCTAAGAAAATCAAGCCAAATACTTTTACAAAACACGCCGCCGCCAATGCCGCAGTTAATGCTAACGCCGCCGCAGAAACAGGAATCATGCTTCGCAAAACACCGTTATCTAAAACATCAACTTGTAACGCTGTTTGAAACGCGAGCCATTCTGAAACAAAACCATTAAACAGCGGCAACGATGAAATACTCATGCAACCGATTAAAAATAACACGCTGGTTTGAGGCATTCGTTTAATCAAACCACCGAGCATATCAATGTTTAATTCGTGGGTTTGATGATGAATTATCCCCGCGCCTAAAAAGAGTAAATTTTTAAACAGCGCGTGATTGAAAGCGTGAAACAACGCAGCAACTAATCCAAGCGCGGCGAGTTCTTTATGATTATTGGCTAAGAAAATCATGCTCAACCCTAAAACCATCACGATGATGCCAATGTTTTCAACCGAACTGTAAGCGAGTAAACGTTTTAAATTTTGTTGCATCATGGCGTATAAAATGCCGCTTAATGCTGACAACGTGCCAACAATCAACAACACAACGCCCCATTGCCAATGCACTTCGGGCAACAAATCAAAACAAAAACGAATCAATCCATACAACGCGACTTTGAGCATCACACCACTCATTAACGCTGAAATGTGCGATGGCGCGACAGGATGGGCTTCAGGCAACCAGACATGAATTGGCACTAAACCCGCTTTCATGCCAAAACCCATTAACGCCAATCCAAATGCAATGCTCATCCATGTCGTTGAAATTTCCGAAGCGCGTAACGCATCAAACGTGAATCCGTCTGAAAAACTCGCCACTACGCCGAATGCCAAAATGATTAACAACGCGCCAACTTCCGCCATCAATAAATATAAAAACGCAGCACGGCGATTGGCGGAGTTTTCATGTTGAAACGCTACCAGAAAATAACTTGCTACTGACATCAATTCCCATGCGATCATAAACATGAACGCATCGTCAGCAAGTAAAACCAGCATCATTCCCGCAATAAAAAGTCCTGTGAATAAACTTAACACTGCAAAACTTTGTGGGTCTTTTTGTTCATTTCGGGTGTAATTTGGCGCGTAAAAACTCACCACAAATACCGCAATGCCAATAATCAAAAAGAAAAAGGCAGATAAACCATCAAAACGAATGTGCCACGCTTGCCAAGGCAAATCTAAAGGAATTTTGTCGATAAGCACGATTTGGTCGAGTAATTCGCCAATTCCAGCCGCGATTGCTGATGCGCCAGACAAACCTAATAACACAAAAACAATCGCTTTAAATCTTGATTGCAATAACGCGAATACTGCTGAGGCTAAACTTAGCAACACTGCGCTGTAAGCCAAATGTAAAATCATGGGATTCCCCAATGGATTGTAAAATTACGCCTTAATCCGACGCGCCGCGAGCGGATGAGCTGAAAACGCTTCATGTGAATCCAAACCTTGAAATTCACAATGTCCGCCGCGTGATTCATAGTCATGTTGAAATTCATGGAAAAATTCCATCACCGTATGGTCAATTAACGTCACTGCACTTTTTTCAAAAATTAACGTTTTGCCATCTTCGATTTGCGCCAATGCTTCTTTTAACGCTAAGAAATTCGAGAAAATTGCCGCGCCTTCAATGTGAATCAAAATTGAACTATCGGCTTGTATGGTTTGGGTAAAACGAATTTTGAATAAATTGTTGAGTTTTGCACCGTGCAATAAATGAATAGCGAGTTTGACTAAAATTCCAATCGCAACACCAACTAACAAATCGGTCGCAATCACGCCAATGATGGTTGCAATGAAAATAAATAATTGTTCTTTACCGATTCCCATCACGTTAGCAAATTCGCGTGGTGACGCTAAACGAAAACCTGTGAAAACTAATAAAGAGGCGAGGGCGGCTAATGGAATGCTATGGATTAAATGCGGGAAAAAAACGACGAAAATCAATAAAAACGTGCCATGAAAGAAGTTAGCCCATTGCGTTTTTGCGCCGTTGTTGACGTTTGCGCTACTACGCACAATTTCTGCAATCATTGGCAAACCACCAATTGAGCCCGCAACTAAATTACCAACGCCAACAGCAGTTAAATCTTTGTTTAAATTTGAATGGCGTTTGTAAGGGTCTAATTTATCAACTGCCATTGCACTCAATAAACTTTCTAAACTACCAACCAACGCAATCGCAACAACCGCTTCCCAAAATTCCAACGTGAAGAATTTACCAAAATCAGGAAAATAAAAACTTGACGCGAAATTTTCAGAAATAGCGACTAAGAATTTTGGCCCCACTTCATCTGAGTCGAGATGTTCAGGTTGCATGTAAGGGTGGTCAGGATGCAACAAATAAATATGTTGATGTTCTAAATCAAAATAATGCGATAAAAACATTCCCATCAACACCACAATCAATGGTGCAGGAATCATTTTTAACGTTTTACTTTGTAACAATGACCAGATAATTAAAATTACCAATCCAGAAAAACCGATAATCGCAATTTCAAGATTGAGATTCGCAAAACTGTGTGGAATTTGAGCAATCGTTGAAATCAAACTGCCTTTTTCGGGCGTTACACCTAAAACAACGTGAATTTGTTTTGCCATGATGATGATACCGATGGCAGCAAGCATTCCATGAACAACCGAGGCGGGGAAAAAGGAACTTAAACGCCCAGCTTTGAAAACGCCAAGCAGAATTTGAATCACACTGGCAACTACGATTGCGGCAAGTGCGTAGCGATAACCTGCCATTGCATCGCCTTCGCCAAGACCTTGAACCGCATCATAAACGACGACGATTAAACCAGCTGCAGGGCCATTGATTGTGATAAATGAACCATTACAACGTGAAACTAACATACCGCCAATAATCGCGGTAATAATCCCCGCAGACGGTGGGAAGCCTGAGGCCATTGAAATGCCTAAACACAACGGCAACGCAATTAAGAAAACCAAAAAACCAGAAAGTAAATCACCACGCCAATGTGCTTTTAAACCCGCTAAGCCTGTTGCTGGTAAAAGTGATGTTGCATCACCCATAAAAACCTCGTTTCATTCAAATAAAAATAGTAAAGTTACCTCTTTGTTTGAGCGATTAACGTGCCACGCATTTTTAAAAATGCAACCAATTGAATAATAATGGTTTTTAAATAAATATGACTTTATATAGAATTAAATTATGGTTTAAAACAACCATTCAGGATGGTTTTTAAACCAAAAAAGATATGCTTCGCTCAGTCTAATTTTTCGTTTTTTTAAATCACTCTGTGTGGTCATTTTTTTAATACATTGCTGAATAAGCTATTAAGTTTGTAGGCGGATTCAAGTCATAACCGCGCCACTAAATTACTTACACTTTTCGCATACCACCGTCCGCCACGCGCTGTCGCTACACCAATTTTGTTTAATTGCCGAGCCATTTCATTTAGCGATTTACCTTGTGATTGGTAGCCTGTAATCAAATCGTGCAAATTCGTGGCGTAATTATCGGCATTGGTTTTAATTGTGGTCACACCTTTCGCTTGTGCAACAGGTAAATTAGTACGATTGCCGAGTTTTAATTCCACTCCGTCACGTTGCGCCCGTTGCTTTTTTGCCTGTAACGCCGCTTTCGTGCGTTGTGAAATCCAATCACGCTCTTTTTGCGCCAGCGATGCAAACAGATGAATCTGAAAATTATCGGCATCTAAACCCAGTTGCACCACAATAAAACGAATGGATTTGTCATTGACGAGGTTAGCGATAGATTCAACATCACGGCTTAACCTGTCCAACTTGCTCACAATTAAAGCGCACTTTTCACGGCGACAACGGAGCAGTAATTCATTTAACGCAGAGCGCATTTTGTAATCGCCTTTCGCAGAAGCGACTTCAGATACCGTATCAATTAGTGTAATGGCGTTGGCGTGACAGAACGATTCAATTTCTGATTGTTGTGCTTGCAGTCCAAGACCTGAACGTCCTTGTTCCGATGTCGATACTCGTAAATACGCGATGGCGTTCATGGCAACAATTTAGCTGATAATTCGTTCATCAATTGTTCTTTGAGAATGTTGCATCATTGATATTTTGCTGTGATTGCGCGTGCAGTAATTGTGCTTGAGCATCGTCAAAACCTAATTCTGAAAAAAGGTTGCTCCCCGCTTTGGTAATGTGAGTAATGCTTGTGTCAATCATGGTTTTCTCCTACTGATGATAAAGCCATTTTACGTCAAAATCGCCATTTGTGTAAAATCAATATGACCCTTTAGATTTTACATGACTTTATGAGCCACACAGGATATATTTTATAACTCATTGTTTTATTTATGTTATAGTTATAACTTCTAAAACCGCACCGTGCGGATATTGATTTTAACTAAGGAATAAATATGACTGACAATACACCTGTAAAAGAAGTAGCTGCTAAAAAAGTTAAAGCTAACGATTTATTAAACTCACGCGATGTTCGACTTTTTTAGTTGAAAGCATGACCCATTTTCCTGCAAAGTTGTTCTACCAAAAGCAACTCAAATCAGGAGAAGAGCCATGCCGCTTGAAGACTTTATCATTTATGTGTATTGCTGTGTAGAAGAAGC
>CAIPQN010000064.1 GCA_903867225.1 uncultured Pseudomonadota bacterium
AAGCATTGATCCTGTGAGTGTTATTTTGATTTCGATTGTGAGTTCGTTGTCAGTACATTTTGTAATTGATGTTTTCATGGGAAAAATCCTTTTTTCCCCCTCTTTTACCACATCAAACTACATTAAATGGAATCAGCACCCCATGAAGTGGAACGAGTTAGTCACTAAGATTATGATTAACCTCGACAAAATAGATTTCGATTTGCAGAACGTGAACGCCGATGTTTTGGGCGACGCTTACGAGTATTTAATCGGCGAATTCGCCAGCGGGGCGGGTAAGAAAGCAGGTGAGTTTTATACCCCTCAACCTGTGTCGGCATTATTGGCAAAGTTGGTTACTTGTCAGAATGGCAAACTCAAAAATGTGTATGACCCCACTTGCGGCAGCGGTTCGTTGTTGTTGCGGGTAAAACGTGAAGCCGCGCATGATTACAGTTTGAAAATTTACGGGCAGGAATTAAACCGTACCACGTTCAACTTGGCGCGAATGAATATGATTTTGCACGGCGTGCATTATGCCGATTTTGATATTCGCCAAGAAGATACGCTCGAACACCCGCAACATCGTGAATTACGGTTTGATGCGATTGTGGCGAATCCGCCTTTTTCAGCACATTGGAACGCCAACGCGCTTTTTATGAGTGACGACCGTTTTAGTGCTTACGGCAGACTTGCTCCAGCGACCAAAGCCGATATGGCGTTTGTGCAGCACATGGTTTCACAATTGGCTGATGATGGTGTGATGGCGTGCGTGTTGCCGCATGGCGTGTTATTTCGTGGCGCGACAGAAGGACACATTCGCCAATATCTCATCGAAAATCTGAATTATCTCGATGCCGTCATTGGTTTGCCTGCCAACATTTTCTACGGCACAAGCATTCCAACGTGTGTGTTGGTGTTCAAAAAATGTCGCAAGAATCCCGATGATGTTTTGTTCATTGATGCCAGCGCACATTTTGAGAAAGTGAAAACCCAAAACAAACTTTTGCCTGAACACATCCAAGCCATTATTGATGCTTATTTGAATCGCACCAATGTTGAGAAATACAGCCACGTTGCGACTTTTGACGATATTAAAGCCAACGTTACAACCTGAACATTCCGCGTTATGTCGATACGTTTGAAGCTGAGGCTGTAATTGATTTGGATTTGATTGCCGCGCAATTAACCGAACTCGAAAATACCAGCAAAAAGACGGATGAAATGATAGCCGTATTCTGTTTGGAGTTGGGCATCAAACCACCGTTTAAAATTTAGGCGCGGTCTTTATTTGCATATACAATTACCCAATGAAAAACACACTTATCTGGGACGAAACCAAACGTCAAACCAATCTGCAAAAACACGGGTTAGATTTTGCCGATGCAAACAACGTGCTTGAATCGAATTATCGTCTTGATATTGATGTTGTTAAAAATGACGAACTTAGAACTCAATCCATCTCTTATGCTTTGGGATTTTTAGCTGTTTTAACCGTTGTTCATACAGCGCGTAACAATGCAACGCGCATCATAAGTTTTAGGCATGCAAGCACCACTGAACGAGAGGATTACTATGACTGGCTTGAAAATAAACACGATGACAAAAAGTGAAGTATTAGCGGCAATTCGCGCTATACCACCAGAGAAAGATTACGTCTGGGACGGCATTGACGAGGATGATAGACCGTTAACACACGAGGAGATGCAAGCAGGTATTGCCTTAGCGCGTAGTCGTGGAAGACCTATTGGAACAAACAAAACGCAAATTGCCTTGCGTGTTGATGATAGCGTTTTAAATGCCTTCAAAAAGAGTGGCAAAGGCTGGCAAACCCGCATGAATAATGCGTTAAAAGAATGGCTGAGTCAGCATCCCGAATTGAGCGCATCATGAACACACCAAAAACCACCGTTTAAAATTTAGGAGTTAGCCATGACCGCTGTAACATTTGAACTAGAGCTTGAACCCGAATTAGAAGAAGGTTTGCAAGCGATGGCAGAAGAAGCGAACCTTCCTTTTGATGAGTTTGTTAATAATTTATTTCGTGAGCATTTTGCAGATTATTTAGCCCATAGAAAGTATTTAGAGGAAAACAATGAACACACCAACATTACGATTTAAAGAGTTTAGTGGCGAGTGGAAAGTTAAGAAATTGGGAGCAGAAACAACATGGAGTTCAGGCGGAACGCCATCTAAACAAGAAGAATCATATTGGGATGGAGATATTCCTTGGATTAGTGCTTCATCAATGCGCGGATTTAAGTATTTTGATTCTGATTTAAAAATTACAAATGCTGGTTTATCAAACGGTTCAAGATTGGCAGCAAAAGGCAGCTTACTTCTTCTGGTTCGAGGCAGTATGTTGTTTAATAAAATTCCTGTTGGAATTGCGACCAAAGATGTTGCATTCAATCAAGACGTGAAATCTATAAAAACAAAGCCATCAATCAACAACGAATTTCTTTTATATTGGTTTTTGGCTTCAGAAAATAAACTTTTAAATATGGTTTCTGGTACTGGCATTGGTGCTGGAAAATTAGACACTCAAGATTTATTGGCAATGGATTTATCTATTCCAACCCTCCCAGAACAAACCAAAATCGCCAACTTCCTCACCGCCATTGATGAAAAAATAGCCCAACTCTCACAAACCGCGCAGTTACTCACCGATTACAAAAAAGGCGTGATGCAGCAGATTTTTAGTCAGCAGTTACGTTTTAAAGATGATGACGGGCGGGAGTTTGCGGAGTGGGATTTTATTGAATTGGAAAAAGTAGCATTCAAAGTTAATGCGAAAAACAAAGATTGCTCCATTACCAACGTTTTAACTAATTCTGCAACTCAAGGCATTGTTAATCAGGCTGATTATTTCGATAGAGATATTGCGAATCAAAATAATTTGGGTGGTTATTACGTCGTCGAAATAGATGATTTTGTTTATAACCCAAGAATTTCAAATCATGCGTTGGTGGGTTCGCTTAAAAGAAACAATCTTGTTAAAGGCGTGATGTCACCGTTATACACAGTCTTCAGATTTAAAAATGGTAGTTTGCCTTTTTTTGAACAGTATTTTGAAACAACACATTGGCATGATTACATGAAAAGCGTTGCGAATAGTGGCGCGAGGCATGACCGATTAAATATAACAAATGATGATTTTTTAAATTTACCTGTTCCTTTCCCATCATTGCCAGAACAAACCAAAATAGCGAATTTCCTCACGGCGATTGATGACAAAATAAACAACAATCAAACCCAGAGGGACGCGATGAAGCAGTATAAAGCTGGGTTGTTGCAGCAGATGTTTGTTTAATTTAAACGGAGAAAAATCATGGCAACGCAGCTTATAAAGCATCTACAAGAATGTGCGAAAACTGACGAAATTTATAAACCGTTAGAATCACAGTGGACATTTGATGAACGTTTGATTGCCAAAGCCTTACAAAACGTTAGCGTTTATTTCCCACATTACAGCCGTCATGACGAATCACATTCACGGCAAATTTTAGTTCATATTGAACGTTTGTTAGGTGCTGAGAATATCTCGAAATTAACAGCAACTGACACATGGTTACTTTTAGAAGCCGCCTATTTACATGACATCGGAATGATAATCTCTGATGAAAATCTTAAAAATGATTATGACGAAATTAAAAAGTGCGTCGAAAAAACAAAACATTTAGCAAACGGTGACACGTTAATTGTTATGAATGCGTTACTTGTCAGTAAAGAAAAAACGGCAAGCTCAGTTTTTGCTTCTGTTGATATTTCACCATTTCATGCTGTCAAACTATTGCGCGAAATTATTGCTGATTTTTATCGTGCCAAACATCCAGAACGTGCCAACGCAATTATTTTAGAACCGTTGGATATAGGCTTAAATTCGCCGCGCAATGAATTACTTCCACGACGCTTTTTTGGATTATTAGGCAAAATTTGTGCTTATCATGGTGCAAGTTTTGAGAAAGTAATGGAGTTACCAAAGCAACAGGTTGGTATTGGCACAGATGATTGTCATCCACGTTTTATTGCCTGTTTATTGCGCTTGGGTGATTTATTGGATTTAGACGACAATCGTTTTTGTCCAGTCATGATGAAAATGGCGGGAGAATTGCCATCCATGAGTAAAGCGCATCATGAAAAACATTTAGCCATTCGGCATTTTCGCGCCGATCCCGAACGCATAGAAATCGAAGCCGATTGTCCCGATTACGAAAGCTACATTGAAACCACAAAATGGTTTGGTTGGTTGCGCGAAGAAGTCAAAAACCAAATGGGCAAATGGTTTGATATTGTTCCGTCTCGTCATTTTGGATTATTGCCTTCGGTGGGCGATTTAAAAGCGCATTTAAAAGACTGGCAGATATTCAGCGAAGACAAACGCCCACAATTTACGCTCGACCGTGACCGTATGTTTGAATTGTTACAAGGTTCGGGAATTTATGATGGTAAAGAACAAGCCATGCGTGAATTACTGCAAAATGCCGTTGATGCAACTTTGATACGAATATGGCGTGAACATGGTGGAGATTGCAAGCCACAACCCAATTCGTTTATTAGCAGTAAAAGTGCGCCGCGTGATGAAACTGTCCGTGAAATTCTCGAAAAATATCCGCTTGACGTAAAAATAGAAAAGGAAAACGAAGATGAGCAATCCAATTATTGGCGCATTACCATTACTGACCAAGGAACAGGAATATCAAGTAATGATTTAAAATTTTTAATGTCGATGGGTAGCTCAAAAAAGAATTACCAAAAAAGAGCTATTGTTGAAAAAATGCCCATTTGGATGAAACCGTCGGGAATTTTCGGCATTGGTTTTCACAGCGTATTTTTATTAACGGATGAAGTTATTATTGAAACTCGCAGTATTGATACGGGCGAAACATTAGTTATTAACCTAACTAATCCGACCAATAACGCAGAACACGGAAACGTTTATTTTCAAATTGTCAGTGAACAAAAAACGATTGCATTACCAAATTCAAATAGAAAAGAAAAGTCATTAACCGTTAATCCTTGGGATTTTTCGCGTTATGGTTGTCAGTTGAGTTTTGTTTATAAAGTACACAAAGAAAGTTCTCCTAGCTATAACTTAAAAACAGATAGTCGCATCACAAAAGCCTTTCAGAATTATGACGGTTTAACTGACCATTCAACAGATTTTTATATTTTTAAAATTGCTGATGGAATTGCGGATTTTTTTGAAAATTCTCTCATGTCGGGAAGGTTCACATTTAATGAAGATGAACCTCAGAATTTTTCTACAAAAGAAAAAGAAAATAATAGTTTTTATTACTATTCCAAAACACAAAAACTAGAATTAACAAAATTATCTTTTACATCGTTCACCCAATATTCGTACAGATGGGAAAAGATAATTTTCAAGTCTGCGTTCACAGAAAATTTTTTCAGGGCTAGTGCGAATTTTTTAGATGCCGAAGCAGACAAAATACTTCACATCAGTCGTAATGGATTTAAAGAAGAAGCATTTCCTGAATTACACAAGCGCGTTTATAAAGCTATTCAAGAGTTTTTTGATGATAAAAATGACGATACGCGATGTTCGACTTTTTTAGTTGAAAGCATGACCCATTTTCCTGCAAAGTTGTTCTACCAAAAGCAACTCAAATCAGGAGAAGAGCCATGCCGCTTGAAGACTTTATCATTTATGTGTATTGCTGTGTAGAAGAAGC
>CAIPQN010000065.1 GCA_903867225.1 uncultured Pseudomonadota bacterium
CGTCCGCCACTCGTCAGCCTCCGAAGAGCTGCTACCGTTCGACTTGCATGTGTTAAGCATACCGCCAGCGTTCAATCTGAGCCATGATCAAACTCT
This sequence comes from uncultured Pseudomonadota bacterium, assembly GCA_903867225.1. Lineage (GTDB taxonomy): Bacteria > Pseudomonadota > Gammaproteobacteria > Methylococcales > Methylomonadaceae > UBA10906. Next base: position 97 of record CAIPQN010000065.1, read on the forward strand.
TCAGTTTAAATCAGTTTTGCAACTCTAAAATGAGTTGCCAATTTTTGGCTCGACTAGAATTAACTGACAATTTTAAAAATTGCCGTATGTGTTCTTTTGTCGATTATTTTGTTATCTCTCATAACCAGCAAAAGCACCCACACAAATTATTTTGATTTAAGTTTTTAAAGAGCTATTTTGCTGCGTGTTTGCAGCTGATTCCGAGTATTCTACAGTCTTTGTGAAGTATGTCAAACAAAATTTTAATATTTATCTTTCCTGCCGATAAGCTGCCCCCAAAAACATCGAAGTTTATGGGGGGCGACTTTGATAAAAAAATACTAATGGCGGCTTTCCGCAGACGCTGCATCTTGTGCCATATCTAAATCACCATAACCTAATCGACGATGAAACATTTCAAGTAACAATCCCCAACTTTGCAATGCCAACGCGGGATCATAACGTGGCCCTTCATCACGCATAAACGCATGTTGCCCATTAAATTCATGCCAAGTAAATTTTGTACCAACCTCTTCCAATCGTGCTTTAAGAAGATTGCGACCTTCAAGTGGGACGTGTGGATCTTGACGACCCCAAATGTGCAAAAGCTCACCTTTGATTTCATTCGCACGAACCAACGAATTATCGTTTGTGCCTAAACCCAAACCTTTTTTGTGAATATCAGTCGCGTAAAAACAAGTCGTAGCTAACACATCAGCATTCATTGCCGCACGGAACGCTAAATGTCCACCAATACAAATCCCCATTACGCCTAATTTTCCTGTGCAATAATCCAATGTTTTCAAATAATCCAACACAGTACGCGCATCACTATCATAAGCTGAAACTTCTTTAGTAATTTTGTGAGCATTGCCGCGAGTCGTACCTTCTTCATCATAAGAAAGCACTGTTCCTAATGGCTCAAGTTCGTGATAAATTTCAGGGCAAGCGACAACAAAACCATGTCCTGCAAGCATTGCAGCGGTACGACGAATAGGTGCAGTCACTTGAAAAATTTCCGAAAACATCAAAATACCAGGATATTTTCCAGGCGCGGCTGGACGAAAAATATGCGCTCGCATTGTGCCTGTTGGGGTTTCTAAATCTACAATTTCATTGTCTCTGATAATCATATTTCTTCCTTATTTCAAAAGTTTAATTAAAAAATCACTCTACATCAACGGCAGCTTTATCAAGAAAAACCACCAAATTTTGTAACGCGCTAATACTTACAACTGGTAAATCTTCACCTTCGCGCCACTGTTTTATGGCATCACGTTTATTCGCACCTTCAATTAGAAAAAAACAACAATGCGTATTGCTTAATGCCTTCGCGCTTAATGTCACACGCTCTTTAGGTGGTTTTGGTGCATTATAAATTGAATACACCACTTCATTTTCATCATGAACATGATGCGGGAACAAACTCGCGGTGTGACCATCTTCACCCATTCCAAGTAAAACCAAATCAAACGGCATCGCAGCTTGTACAATCGAACGGTATACCTCCGCACTTTCTTCAACGCCCAATTCAGTAGGAATATCAAAAATCTGATTTTTCGGAATCGCGACGGTATTTAAAAACACATTTGCTGCCATCACGCTATTTCGATTCTCATCATCAATGGGCAAAACACGCTCATCACCGTGATAAATGAACCATTTAGACCAATCAGCATCACTTTTTGCCAGCAAACGATACATTCTTTCAGGTGTTTTACCACCCGCTAAAACGAATTTAAATTGCCCACGATCAGTAATTGCTTCTTGTGCCAACACTAAAATCCGTTTGCATACTTCTTTTTCGATTAAATCAGGCGTTTCAAATTGCTGCCAATCGATATTATTTTGCATTAGGACACTCTGGCGTTAAAGACGTGCGCCATGCTTGACTTTCTTTATCAAACAATCGGCTGTCTTCTGGTCCCCATGAACCTGCGGGATATGTCGCAACATAATCTCGCTCACTCGCCCACGTTTGCAAAATAGGATCCACGATTTTCCACGCTTCTTCGACTTCATCAAAACGTAAAAATAACGAACGATCGCCTTTTAATACATCGAGCAATAAATCTTCGTAAGCATCAATGGCTTTTTCGTCCGAATTTCTAAAACTAGCATCGAGTGAACTGGTGCGGGTTTTCATTTCCAAACCTGGTTCTTTCACTGTCATTTCAATTCGCACACATTCTTCGGGTTGAATACCTAAAAGTACCCAGTTTTGACTCATGCAATGAATTTCGGTATCGCGGAAAAAATGCAACGGCGGTTGACGGAAACAAATCGAAATAACCGATTGTGCTTTTTTCATGCGCTTGCCTGTTCGCAAATACATCGGAACGCCCTGCCAACGCCAATTATCCACATACAATTTCATCGACGCATACGTTTCAGTAATACTTTCTTGCGGAATGCCCGATTCTTGTAAATAACCATTAACGTGTTCACCATTGACGGTGCCATTTGCATACTGAGCGCGATAAGCATGAGCATGAACCGCCTCTTTTGCAATCGGACGAATCGATTTCAACACTTTCACTTTTTCATCACGCAACGCTTCGGCTTCCATTGAAGTCGGTGGCTCCATCAAAACCAACGTCAATAATTGCAACAAATGACTTTGTAACATATCGCGCATTGCGCCTGAACCATCGTAATAACCACCACGCTCACCAATGCCAATGCTTTCAGAATGTGTGATTTGAATGTGGTCAATGTAATGACGATTCCAAAGCGGTTCGAGCATCACGTTTGCAAAGCGGAACACAGATACATTTTGAACTGTTCCTTTACCTAAATAATGATCGATGCGATAAATCTGATCTTCACTTAAATAATGTGAAATGCGTTTTTGTAATGCTTGTGCGCTTTCTAAATCGTAACCAAATGGTTTTTCAATGACGACACGTTTCCAGCCAAATTGCTCATCAAATAATTTGTTTTTGCTGAGTTGCTCCATCACGTTGCCAAAATCTGATGGACTAATTGACAAATAAAACGCGGCATTTGGTGAAAATTGTGGTTGTTCAAGCGTGATTGCAAGAGTGCTGTAGCATTCAGGCTGTTGTAAATCACCAAAATGATAATGTAAACGTGCGGCAAATTGCTCAAAAACTGATTCGTCAAAAGCGTCTTTGATTTTGGTTTGAATCATTTCTTTGACTTCAGCAAGCCATTTTTCTTGCGTCCATTCGCGTCGTCCAATCGCAAGAATTTTTGTGCCTTCGGGTAATTGTCCAGCAACATCTAAATGATAAAACGCAGGCATCAATTTTATGCGTGATAAATTTCCCGTCGCACCAAAAATTACATAAGTACAGGCTTCAGCAGCCATGTGGTATCTCCAAAAATTAAAAATAAAATTTTAAAAAAACCGCTGCTACATTGAAAACGCAACAGCGGCTTTTTCTTTTCTCAACTCAAAATGAAATTAAACATTATAGGTTGTAGCCGAAACGTTGCCACCTTCACCAATCCAATCGGTGTGGAAGAATTCACCGCGTGGTTTATCGATACGTTCATAAGTGTGCGAACCAAAATAATCACGTTGTGCTTGTAACAAATTCGCTGGCAATTTTTCAGTTCTGTAACCGTCAAAATACGCTAATGCCGATGAGAAAGTCGGTGTTGGAATACCTAATTGAATTCCTAAAATTACCGCTTTGCGCCAGCCAACTTCTGATGTTTTCATTACATTCGCAAAGAAATCATCGAATAATAAATTTTCTAATTCGTGATTGTTACTGTAAGCCTGTTTGATATTGGTTAAAAATTTGCTGCGAATAATACAACCGCCACGCCACATCAACGCAATATCACCATAATTAAGTGCAAATTTATATTCTCTTGAAGCCTCACGCATTAAACGGAAACCTTGCGCGTAAGAAATCACTTTTGCTGCATAAAGCGCGTCATAAATGGCGTTAATCATTTCTTGTTTCTCGCCTCTACCGCCAAATGTCGCAACAGGTCTTTTGGGTAAAATTTTGGCCGCTTGTACGCGCTCTGCTTTATGCCATGACAAACAACGTGCAAATACAGCTTCACCAATTAACGTCAATGGAATACCTAATTCTAAAGCGTCAATGCCTGTCCATTTTCCAGTACCTTTTTGTCCCGCTGTGTCTAAAATTTTGGTTAAAAGTGGCTGACCATCGTCGTCTTTATATCCCAAAATATCAGCGGTAATTTCCATCAAATACGAACCTAATTCGCCGTTATTCCATTCGATGAAAATGTCACGGATTTCATCAACACTCAATCCTAAACCCTCTGAAAGCAATTGATAGGCTTCACAAATTAACTGCATATCGCCGTATTCGATACCATTGTGAACCATTTTGACATAATGCCCCGCACCATTATCGCCAACCCAATGACAGCAAGGTTCACCGTCAACTTTAGCGGCAATTGCTTGAAAAATTGGTTTCACTGTTGCCCATGCAGCACGATTTCCACCTGGCATCATTGATGCACCATAATGTGCGCCTTCTTCACCACCTGAGACGCCCATACCGATAAAGTTCAAACCTTTTTCGCTTAATGCAACAACACGGCGGTTTGTATCGGTATAAAGTGAATTACCACCATCAACGATAATGTCACCTTCTGAAAGTAACGGCACTAATTTGTCGATGTAAAAATCTACAACGTCCCCTGCCCTAACCATCATGAATACAACGCGTGGGGATTCAAGACTATCAACTAATTCTTGCAATGAATGCGTGCTAATCATTTCTGCACTTTCGATTGCTGCAGTATTTTCTACTTCTGCTTCAACGAACGCATCCGCAACGCCTTCTGCATACTCATAAACCGCGACTTTAAAACCGTGATCTCGAATGTTGAGAGCTAAGTTTTTTCCCATTACAGCCAAACCAACCATACCAATTTGTGCTTTCATATTTTTGCCTTTTGATGAAATTTAGGAACGTGAATTTTAGCACGTTCAAACGTTAAAAAATTCTTTTGCTGCTGCCACATCGTGACAAATTTGAGTTTGTAATTCTTCGAGTGAATTGAAGCGCATTTCCTGTCGCAATTTATGTTTGAATTGCACACTAACGTAACGCCCGTAGATGTTTTGATTAAAATTAAACAAATGAGTTTCTAAAATAACTTTGTGATTTCCGTCAATTGTTGGGCGAGTGCCTACATTTGCCACTCCTTGAAATTCACAATTATCAATACCTGTCATAGTTACCGCAAACACGCCTTGAATGGGCGTATTTCGACGTAACATTTTAATGTTAGCCGTTGGGAATCCTAGTGTTCTTCCCAATTTATCACCTTGCGCGACACGTCCACAGATTGAATAATCTTGCCCCAAAAGTCGCCGTGCCTGTGCTAAATCGCCCACATTTAAAGCATCTCGAATCAATGTGCTGCTAATTCGCAACTCTGCTAACCGATGTGCTGTTGATTTCTCAACTGAAAATCCTAGTAATTCGCCCTGCTCTTTCAGTAAATTAAAATTGCCGCGCCTGGCTTTACCAAAATGAAAATCGTCGCCAATCACTAAATGTTTCACATTTAATTTTGATACTAAAATTTTTTGAATAAATTGCTCAGGTTCATAATCGGCTAATGTTCGATTGAATCGAACAATCACGACGTTATCAACGGGAAGTTCGTTAAGCGCGAGAATTTTTTCTCGCAACCGCATTAATCGTGATGGCGCATTATTCGCTAAAAAATACTCAAGCGGTTGTGGCTCAAACAGTATAATTGCTGTAGGTAAATTAAGTTCATTTCCACGCATCGCCAGCCTATCAATAACGGCACGATGCCCTAAATGCACACCATCGAAATTACCAATTGTTAAAACACAGCCATTTAAAAAAGATGGTGCGTGAGAAAAACCTCGAATTAAACGAATCATGAAAACTCAAATCAAAAGAAATAGTCAAAAAAAAACCCCGTGAGAAACTCACAGGGTTTTTATCAGCATTCAATGAATGAAATTATTTCATCATTGATTTTTTGAACATGCTGTCCAATTTGCTGTTTGTGTCTTGTGCATATTGAGCAGCACGGTTTGCAGCTGATTCAGCAGCAGCAGCGCGTGAAGCAGCGTCAGCAGCAGCACTTTGTGCGCTGTTAGCGTCAGCAGATGCTTGAGCAACTGAAGTTTTCAATGTGTCGATTTGTGATTGCAAATGTGTAATGTCATCTGTGCTAGCACAACCTACAACTACGCTTGCAACCAAAGCAACCATTGCTAATTTAACGAATTTTTTCATGGGATTTTCCTTTTAAAATGAGAACTTAACGAGAATTTTTACTACAGCAACAACATATAGCTGGGTATAATTTTAACTACCCACCGCTACATTTTCCAGTTTTATTTTATTTTAACTAATGTACCAGTATCAACTAATTGGCTTAAATGGTCGATTTGCGAGTTCGTTAATGCAATACAACCATGTGTCCAATCGAAGACTTCATGTACTCGTGCATCTGCGCTACCTAAGCCATGAATACCAATTTGACCACCTAACGGCGTGTCTTGTGGTGGAATTTGCCCCAACTCCTGAGCGCGAACAATTCGTTTATATTGTCCTTCGTTAATAATTCCTTTATCAAAGGCTTGTTCGGCATCTTGCACCGATGGATACGTTAATCCAAAAAAGCGTTTGAACATACTTTTGTCGCCAATCCAACCTATATGATATTCACCATGCGGCGTGATATTGTCACCACGATGCGTTTTCAAACCCGCACCGCCACGCCCAATCGCAACGTGTTCGAGTATTTCAACTGTTTGTTCACCTTTTTTAACTTCGATTTTCTTAGCTTTTGTATCAATCAACAGCCAAACTTCATTCGATTGCATTTCTGTCGCTGCGATAACAGGCATAGCTAATAAACTAAGACACAATAATAAATAAGCGCGTAACATAATTCCCCTACACTAAAGACATATTTTGGTGTATTTCAACACCCAACATTTTAATTATTCTCGAGGATTATTATGCACATAAAAACAATACTTACTCAAACTTATCATGATCAAAATCCTGGTACTTCTGGCTTACGGAAAAAAGTTCGTGTATTTAAACAGCGTCATTATTTAGAAAATTTTGTCCAATCTATTTTCGATACGTTGCCTGATTTTCAAGGAAAATCTTTGGTGATTGGCGGCGACGGGCGTTATTTCAACCGCGAAGCGATTCAAATTATTATCAAAATCGCGGCTGCAAATGGTTTTGGCGAATTGATTATTGGACAAAACGGCATTCTTTCAACGCCTGCCGCATCGCACATTATTCGTAAATACGGTGCATTTGGTGGGTTGATTTTATCCGCGAGTCATAATCCCGCAGGGGAAAATGAAGATTTCGGCATCAAATATAACGTGAGCAATGGAGGACCCGCACCTGAAAAAAATACATTGGCGTTTTTTGCACGAAGCAAAGAAATTGAAAGCTACAAACTTGCCGAATTACCTGAAATCAATTTAGATAAAATTGGCACGCAAGAAATTGACGGTTTGAAAATCACCATTATCGATTCTGTTGAAGATTACGCGCAGTTAATGAAATCCATTTTTGATTTTGATTTACTTAAACAAAGTATTCAAAACGGTTTTATTACGCTTTCGTTTGATGCAATGAGTGCGGTTACTGGTAATTACGCCAAACGTATTTTGATTGAAATGCTTGGTGCGCCTGCGGATTCAGTGCGAAACGGCACGCCGCTTGAAGATTTTGGCGGACATCATCCCGACCCGAATTTAATTCACGCGCACGAATTAGCAGATTTGATGTTTAGCGAAAATGCGCCAACATTCGGCGCGGCTTCTGACGGCGACGGCGATAGAAATATGATTATGGGCAAAGGCATTTTTGTTACACCGAGCGATAGTCTTGCGATTTTGGCAGCGAATGCAACATTGATTCCCGCTTATGCAGCAGGTTTAAAAGGCGTGGCGCGTTCGATGCCAACCAGTCAAGCGGTTGATAGAGTTGCCGCAAATTATAAAATTCCGTGCTACGAAACCCCAACAGGTTGGAAATTTTTTGGCAATTTGCTTGATGCCGACAAAATCACACTATGCGGTGAAGAAAGTTTTGGTACAGGCTCGCAACACGTCCGCGAAAAAGACGGACTTTGGGCTGTGTTATTTTGGTTGAATTTGATTGCACGTCGTCGTCAATCTGTCGAAGAAATTGTGCATGAGCATTGGCAAAAATTCGGACGTGATATTTACAGCCGTCACGATTATGAAGCGGTTGATTCTGATATTGCCAACGAAATTATGGCAAGTTTGCGCGAACAAATTACCACGTTAACAGGTCAAATTTTTGGCAATTATGTCGTGAAATATGCGGACGAATTTTGTTATCACGATAGCGTTGATGGCAGTACGAGTGCAAATCAAGGCTTTAGAATTGGTTTTGAAAATGGTTCACGAATCGTGTTTCGTTTATCAGGCACGGGAACAGTGGGCGCAACGTTACGGATTTACATTGAACGTTTTGAACCTGATGCCGCAAAACACAATCAAGACCCACAAATTGCACTTTCAGAATTGATTGAATTAGCAGAGAAGTTCTGTGGAGTGAAAGCACGCACTGGTTGGACTGAACCGACTGTTATTACTTGAAAATCATGGTTTTGTCGGCGGTAAATTTTAAATTCACCGCCGACAAAACACTCACCAATGCGTGTCATCACGATTAAATTGGTTTTCATAATAAGGTGTTCTTGGCGATTGCTCTAATTCAGCACGACGTTTGCGCCAGCGATAATCTTCACGCGCTTGTTTATCGTTCGGTAAATAATTTTGGTTCGGCTGCATATAAATTTGAATGGGCGACTGTTGATAATTCTGTTGATAACGTTGTGATTGAAACGAACGCGGTTCACGACTTCCGCTTTCATACTCATCATTATAGTAATGACGTTCGTGCCGCTCTCCATCATTATCACTCGAATACTCATGCGCGTAACGCTCGTCAGCATTCACATTGAGCATCATAAAACTCGAAATAAATAGTGCGATTAACTTTTTCATCGTCTTCTCCGTTATTTTGTCAAAATTTATACCTGTTACGGCTTATAATACGCGCCATACCTACTTTTTAACACACACTTTAGGCGCAATCATCAATGGAAAACTTCATCGCAGGTCAACGCTGGATTAGTAACACCGAATCTGAATTAGGTTTAGGGCTGATTCTCGAAATGAATTTTAATCGAGTCAGTGTTTTGTTTTTAGCGTGTGATGAAAAACGAATTTACGCCGTTGATAATGCACCATTAACCCGTGTGCGCTTTGCAACGGGTGACAACATCGAATCCGTTGATGACGAAAAACTAACCGTTTTAAAAGTAATCGAAAACGAAGGAATTTTGACTTACGTTTGCGAAAACGAAGACGGCGAAACGGTTGAACTCGAAGAAATGGATTTAAACCATCACAGCCAATTCAACAAACCCCAAGAACGTTTATTCACAGGACAGACTGATCCGAATGCTTGGTTTTCATTACGTTACGAAACGTGGCAACGTTTGCAACAACACGCAAAATCGCCTGTCAAAGGTTTGCTCGGCGTGCGAGCTGCGTTAATTCCACATCAAATTTTTATTGCTCACGAAGCCGCCAATCGTGCCGCGCCACGAATTATGCTTGCCGATGAAGTCGGTTTAGGTAAAACGATTGAAGCAGGTTTAATTATTCATCACCGTTTGATTAACAATTTGAGCAAACGCATTTTGATTATCGTGCCAGAAAGTTTGTTGCATCAATGGCTGGTTGAAATGTTGCGCCGCTTTAATTTGAAATTCAGTATTTTTGATGAAATGCGTTGTTTAAACGAAATCGGCGATGATGGCATGGAAGAAGACGAAGCCGATTTATACAATCAAGCGAATCCATTTTTATCTGAGCAGTTAGTTTTGTGCAGCCAATCATTTTTTTCAAATTATTCAAACCGCCAAGAACAGGCATTAGACGCGGGTTGGGATATGGTGATTGTCGATGAAGCGCACCATTTAGAATGGTCAGAACACGCACCAAGTAGTGATTATTTGTTTGTGGAACAATTAGGACAAATTTCGCCCAGTTTAATTTTATTGACCGCAACACCTGAACAACTTGGAAAAGAAAGTCATTTTGCGCGTTTGCGATTGTTAGACCCAGATCGTTTTTATAGTTTTGCAGCGTTTTTGGAAGAAGAAAAATCATTTGAACCTGTGGCGAATGCTGCGAAATCATTGCTTGCAGATAAACCTTTAAGCAACGAAGAACAACAAGCATTAGCCGTTTTATTGAAAGATGACAATGTTGCTAAAACGTTGTCGAATTTGAATGATGTGGAAAAATCTGCTGCCGCACGTCAATCGTTAATCAACATTTTGCTCGACCATCACGGCACGGGACGAATTTTATTTAGAAATTCACGCCAAACTGTGCAAGGTTTTCCAGAGCGGGAATACTTTGGTTATCCGTTGAATGGCGCGGCTGACGAAACAAATTTTCAAAACGATGCACGTTATTTGTGGCTGGTTGAAAAAGTGAAACAACTTGCGGGCAAAAAAGCATTATTGATTTGCAAACACGCGCAAACTGCAATGGATTTAGAAGAAACGTTGAAAATGAAAGCGGGCATTTCGTCAGCAGTGTTTCATGAACACATGACAATTATTGAACGTGACCGCGCAGCAGCTTATTTTGCCGACGAAGAAAGTAGCGCGAAACTTTTAATCTGTTCTGAGATTGGCAGTGAAGGACGAAACTTTCAATTTTTACAGCATTTGATTTTATGGGATTTGCCGCAAAATCCTGATTTATTGCAACAACGCATCGGACGTTTAGACCGAATCGGACAAAAACACGTTATTCAGATTCATGTCCCGTACTTAGAAAACACCGAGCAAGCGATTTTATATCGTTGGTACGATGAAGGCTTGAATGCGTTTCGGGCGAATAATTCTGCCGCGCAACAAGTCGCCGATACGTTGCACGATGAGTTACAAATTCTTTTGGTAAATAACGACGCTGAAAAAATCGGTTTATTTATCGAAAAAACACACGCTTTAAGCATCGAAGTTGAAGCGGAATTAAACAACGGGCGCGATCAACTTTTAGAACTAAATTCTTGCCGCAAAGAAATCGCCGACGAATTCATTGATGAATTGTCGGCGTATGAAAACGAAGGTACGCTTTGGGATTATATGGAATCCATGTTCGATTGTTACGGCGTGGATACCGAAGAATTTGCCACTGGCTCACATACGTTAACGCCGAGTGAACATTTACGCTGTGAAACGTTTCCGTATTTAAATCAAGAAGATGGTTTGAGTGTTACAGTTTCACGCGCACAAGCATTAGCACGGGAAGAATTGCAATTTTTAACATGGGAACATCCGTTAGTTGCGGCTTCGATGGATATGGTTTTATCCAGTGAAACAGGAAATGCGACGTTAAGCACCGTGAAACATCCCGATTTAAAAGCAGGGCAATTTTTCTTGGAATGTTTATTTGTAGTTGAACATAGTGCGCCAGCGGAATTGCAAATTAACCGTTTTTTGCCACCGACTCCAATTCGCGTATTAATTAATCAATCACAAAAAGATGTGACCACCGATTTCTCGCACGACGATTTACGCGACAGCGGTGTGAATTTTGATAAACACGCAATTACCGTGTTTTTGAACAAACAGCGAACGTTGATTTTGAAATTATTGGAATTTGCAGAACAACAGGCTCAACTTCAAAAAAATACAATTTGTGAACACGCCACGGCGACAATGTTGGAATCATTAACTGCGGAAATAAAACGTTTAGTACGTTTACAAAAAGTGAATCTGAGTATTAAAAACGATGAAATCGAAGATTTGAAAGATAAAACGCTTTTGATTCATGAAAATATCCAAATCGCACAATTGCGTTTAGACGCGGTAAGATTTGTCATTACACGCTAATTTTAACCTTAACTTTTACCTTAAATCAGAGAGAATTTTATGTCTACAATCAAAACTTACGAAGGTCATTTTTCAGTACAAGGTGGCAAATTTTGCATCGTGTCTTCACGTTTCAATAGCTTTATCGTTGAACAATTAGAAAATGGTGCAATTGACGCACTTGTTCGTCATGGCGCAAACAAAGACGACTTACATTTAGTTAAAGTCCCAGGTGCATTTGAATTACCGATGGTGGTACAACGCATCGCGGCAAGTAAAAAATACGATGCCATTATTGCGTTAGGTGCCGTAATTCGCGGTGGTACACCGCATTTTGAATATGTTGCGGGTGAATGTGTAAAAGGATTGGCACAAATTTCATTGCAATACGATGTGCCAGTTAGTTTTGGCGTTTTAACCGTTGATAGTATTGAACAAGCTATTGAACGTGCGGGTACAAAAGCAGGCAATAAAGGCGCAGAAGCCGCATTATCAGCCATCGAAATGGTCAGCTTGTTTAAAAATTTGGAATTATCATGAGCAATCCAAAAAGTTATGCGCGTCAAGCAGCCACACAAGCGTTGTATCAATGGCAAATTACAGGACAAAATCTGAATTTAATTGAGCAGTATTTTATTGATGAACAGTATTTTGTTGATGGCGAAAAAATTGATAAAAATTATTTTTCTGAACTTTTTCATGGGGTGCCGCAAGACTTAATTGCGATTGACGCACTATTAAGTGAATTTGTTGATCGTGAAGTCGATGCTGTTGATCCCGTAGAACGTGCCGTTTTGCGATTGGGTACTTATGAGTTAATTCACTGCCTCGACACGCCATATAAAGTAATTATTAACGAATCAATCAATGTTGCGAAACATTTTGGTGCTGATGGCAGTCATCGTTACGTTAATGGAATTTTAGATAAAGTCGCCCAAAAACAACGTAGCGAAGAATTAAGCAATAAACGAAGTAAATCAGAATAACAAGCTGGATTCCCTTCTTCAACCGAGAGCGTAAAAATGACCGTAGATTATACAGATACTCAGCAAGTGTCGGCGTTGACTGCATTAAAAGTTTCAGAGTTACCATTTAATCAAGTGCCAGCAGATAGTATTACTGCGATTAGCGTCCGTTCTATTTCAGGATTGCCGATTGAAAAACTTAGCACAGAACAATTTGACGCGCTCACGGTTGACCAAGTTGCAACACTCTCTTATGCACAAGTTGGCAAAATGACCAGCACACAAATTCGCATTATGAGTAGTGATACACTTACCTCAATCAAAGCGAATGCAATTTCAGCGTTAAATGTTAAATACCTAAATTCTGATAACGTAACTGAATTATTACCCACGCAAATTAGAAGCCTTACGTCGTCGCAAATTCAATCACTAACCACGACACAACTTTCTGCGTTAACAGATACGCAAATTTCCTCATTAACAGCCCCACAAATTGCTGCATTCAAATCCACACAATTAAAAAGTTTGGCTGCCGAAGATATTGCCGCGATTGATTTAAATTCATTAGGTGGTTTAAACCTTAAAAATATTTCCTATTTAACAACTGATCAAATTCATGCGTTTACCTCTGATCAAATCGTTAAATTTACAGCGATACAACTCGGTGCATTTAAATCATTACAAATTGCTGCGCTTACCGATGATGCAATTTTAGCAATCGCCCCAGCTGCTATCGGTGGATTTAATAAAGCAAATATCGCTGGTTTACCCGTTCAATTATTAACGAATCAACAAATCAATTATTTAGCGACCAATCAAATTGTGCTGTTGACAACGACACAAATTCAAGCATTTACGTCAGAACAAACACAATCTTTTTCAGCCTCACAAGTCAGTGCTTTAAAAAATACACAAGTACCCTATTTAGAAACCGATGCCATTGCGGCGTTGCCTATTGATGCAATTTCAGGTTTTACGACAAAAAACATTGGTGCAATAACAACGTTACAAATTAACGCATTGACTAGCGATCAAATTGCACAATTTAACGCAACACAAACTAATGCTCTCACCTCAGCACAAGTGATTACATTGGGCAATGTCGATTTATTAGGAAACTTATCTGCGACTGCCATCAAAGGTTTAATTAAAACAGTTTCTCAAATCGATGTAACTAATCTAAACACAAACCAAGTTAGCGTATTAACAACGAAGCAAATACTGCAATTAACCACGACTCAACTTCATCAATTAAGCGATGAAAATGTCGCGGCACTTCAAGCAACACAAGTCGCTGCACTGACATCTGACCAAGTCGCATCTTTAACAGAAAATGGACTAGCGAAATTAGCACCATCAACAATATCGAATTTGAAACTACAAGGATTATCAACGTCACAAATCGATGTATTAACGACCGACCAATTTACGAAAATAACTGCTACTCAATTGGCTACATTGAATTCCACTCAAATTGCACAATTAACAGTTGATCAATTCAGTGAATTAAGTGTTTACGCATTAAAAGGTTTGAGTACAGGCAATATCCCGAGTTTAGATTCGTTACTTATGCCAGTGATGACACTCGCACAATTATCACAATTTAGTACATCTCAGTTGGAAGCCTTTACACCGACTCAAGTTGATAAAATGACGCAAGTCGATTATGACTGGCTCACAAATAATCAATACAGCGTGTTAGATCAAGGAACACACGGTATTGAAACATCACTGCTTGTTGTCGCACCAAGTAGTACATCTACTTTTATTTTCAGTGGCGCGGGAAATCAAACCATCAATGGCGGTTCAGGTAACGACACATTATTTGGTGGAAATAATAACGACAACATAAGTGGCGGGGCTGGGAATGATTCTATCGACGGTGGTTCTGGAAATGATTACCTAAATGGTGGCGATGGAAACGATACACTTTATGGTGGTGCAGGCGTTGATACCATGATTGGCGGTGCAGGAAATGACATATTTGTTTTGGCTTATGATTCAGTAGCGGGAAATGTTGATGTAGTGGAAGGAGCGTTTGATGGCAGTTTAGCCGATAAAATCGACACGTTAGTTTTAATTGATTCTGTTATTACACCAAGAGTGATTCCAGTCAGCATAAGTTCTGTAGACTTAAATATGATAGCACTCAACGCTATACTGAATAGCACATCAGGTGTATCGGGAGTAAGATTTTCAGGCGGTGTCACAACAGTAGCTGCCACCGCTTTTTCAACGACAGATAACAAATCATTTATTGCCGTAGACGTAGACCGTAATGGGATATTCACGACCACCGATTACATGATTGAAGTCACAGGTTCGACGATAACGAATCTCACAGCGGCAACATTTATTTAAACAGATACTTCCTTTAGCTCTTTTTTAAAGTCAATTATGCAATATCACGACCTGCGCGACTTCATGGCTCAACTTGAAAAACAAGGCGAACTCAAACGCACGCTTTATCAAGCTGACCCACATTTAGAAATCACCGAAATTTGCGACCGAACGTTGAAAGCACAAGGACAAGCCATTCTTTTTGAGCGTCCTAAAGGTTACAACGTGCCGTTGTTGGGAAATTTATTCGGTACACCACACCGCGTGGCAATGGGCATGGGCGCAGATTCCGTCACGGCGTTGCGTGACATTGGACACTTGTTGGCGTATTTGAAAGAACCCGAACCGCCAAAAGGTTTTCGGGACGCGATGGACAAAATCCCAGTGTTCAAACAAGTGTTGAATATGGCACCGAAAATAATTAAACAGCCTGCTTGCCAAGAAAATGTATTGCGCGGGGACGAAATTGATTTAGGGCGTTATCCGATTCAACATTGCTGGCCCGACGATGTCGCGCCGTTGATTACTTGGGCGTTGGTTATCACGAAAGGCCCAAATAAAGAACGGCAAAATATGGGGGTGTATCGACAGCAAGTGTTGGGCAAAAACAAAACCATCATGCGTTGGCTGGCACATCGTGGGGGCGCGTTGGATTTCAAAGAATGGCAAGACGTGCATCCGAATGAACCATTTCCAGTGACCGTCGTTTTGGGCGCAGACCCTGCCACAATTTTAGCCGCTGTTACACCAGTTCCCGATTCTCTTTCAGAATATGCGTTTGCGGGACTTTTGCGTGGAAGCAAAACAGAATTAGCGAATTGTTTGAGTAATAATTTACAAGTTCCAGCCAGCGCAGAAATCGTTTTGGAAGGGTTTATTTATCCGAATGAAACCGCGCCAGAAGGGCCTTTTGGCGACCACACGGGCTATTACAACGAAGTGAGTGACTTTCCTGTTTTCACCATTGAAACGATAACCGAACGTAATAATCCGATTTATCACAGCACTTACACTGGCAGACCGCCTGATGAGCCTGCGATTTTGGGCGTGGCGTTGAACGAGGTTTTTATTCCGATTTTGCAAAAACAATTTCCCGAAATTGTCGATTTTTATTTGCCACCCGAAGGTTGCTCCTATCGCATGGCGGTCATTTCAATGAAAAAACAATATGCGGGTCACGCGAAACGGGTAATGTTAGGAACATGGTCATATTTGCGGCAATTCATGTACACGAAATTTGTGATTGTGGTCGATGATGATATTAACGTGCGTGATTGGCAAGATGTGATTTGGGCAATTACCACGCGAATGGATCCTGCGCGGGATTTGACGATTTTGGAAAATACGCCGATTGATTATTTAGATTTTGCATCGCCGATTTCAGGTTTGGGTTCAAAAGTCGGTTTCGACGCGACTAATAAATGGGCAGGTGAAACGAATCGAGAATGGGGGAAAACAATTACGATGACTTCCGAAATCATTCAGCGTGTGAATGGAATTTGGGATAAGTTGTAACTACTTACTTACGTTAAAATTATCATCACCATTCACCGAAAATAACTATGTTACTTAATCTCACTATTCTTGATTTAGCCATCGTGAAAACCTTGCAACTTGATTTAACGCAAGGGATGTCAGTATTAACGGGTGAAACGGGAGCAGGCAAATCTATTTTATTAACGGCACTAGGATTAGCTTTAGGTGAACGTGCTACCGCTGATTATATTCGCCCAAACTGCAAACGTGCTGAAGTGAATTTGGAGTTTGATTTAACGGCTCAACCTGACGCATTAACATGGTTACAAACCCACGATTTTGACGAAAATAACCAATGTTTAATTCGCCGCATCGTTAACAGTGATGGGCGTTCCAAAGCGTTTATCAATAATCGCCCTGTCACACTTCAAACGCTACAAATTTTCACGCGGCAATTGGTTGAAATTCACGGTCAACACGCGCATTTGACGTTACTGGAAAGCGATGAACAACGTCGTTTGCTCGACAATTATGGCAAAAATACTGACTTGTTAAAGCGCGTAAATGATTGTTTTCGTAATTGGCAAACCGCACAACATGAATTACAACAGTTACAAAAAAAACACAGTGTCGCCGAACAACGTGAAGCCTTGTTGCGTTATCAACTTGATGAATTAGAAGCATTGAATTTAGCGCAATTTGATTACGATGCACTAACTGAAACGCATCGAAAATTAGCAAATTTAGACCAGATTTTAAGTGTTGGGCAAACTGAACTTGACGCGCTTTATGATGCAGATAAATCAGCACATTGGCAGTTAAAAAATTCATTGAAAGCCTTAAACTATTTACAGCAATTCGCACCCGAATTAAATGCCATTAACGCGCTGCTGATTGAGGCACAAATTCAAATCGAAGAAGCCGCGAGCGAATTACGGCATTTTTTAGAAAGCCAAGAAGCTGATCCCGCGCAATTGATGGAACTCGAACAACAAATCGGCGTATTACAAGATTTAAGTCGTAAGCATCACGTTTCCCCAAATGAATTACTAGAATTTCAACAACGATTAGAAAATGAACTCGAAAAACTCAGTCACAGCGGTGAACGAATCGCAGAATTAGAAAAATTAACTGCAGATTATCAATCAGCTTATGTGCCGTTAGCCGCTGAATTGTCTGCCAAACGTCAAAAAAGTGCGAAAAAATTGCAGCAAAAAATTTCACAGATGATGAAAGAATTGGGAATGCCAAATGGCGAGTTTTTGGTAGATGTGAATGCACCTGTTAATGACACACCAAAATTGAATGGGAATGATAACGTCACATTTTTAATCAGCGCAAATGTTGGATTGCCGCCGAAACCATTGGCGAAAGTGGCTTCGGGGGGAGAATTGTCACGAATTAGTTTAGCCATTCAAGTAACCACTGCGAATGATAAAACTACGCCAACAATGATTTTTGATGAAGTAGATTCAGGGATTGGTGGCGGAATTGCAGAAATTGTTGGACAGAAATTGCGTCAACTGAGTAGCAATCGGCAAGTATTATGTGTGACGCATTTACCGCAAGTTGCTGCACAAGCGCATCAACATTTGTACGTCGAAAAACAACATCACGCCGATATGACTTCATCACAAGTTAGATTATTGAATGACGACGAGCGTGTCATCGAAACAGCTCGAATGTTGGGCGGAATAGAATTAACCGAAAATACTTTGGCGCACGCTCGGGAAATGCTATTTAAAAAACACGTCAATTAAGGACTTTAATATATTCCCCACGCGCTTCACGATTTGAACCGACAACAATTCGTTGATTACCAAATTCATCTTGTTCGAGTTGTCCCGAAATTTCAACCGTTTCACCAACAATCGCTTGTCCAACATACGTCGCCGTAAAACACACGACACTTTGAATTGTTGCATGCGAAATCTCAAATTCAGCGGGATAACAAAAAGCGCGAGTTGCATAAGTTACAACTGCTTGCAAAATGGTTGCGCCAAGTTTTTTATAAACGTTGTTATTCGTGTTATTACTTTCAACCAAACTCAAATCAAATTTTCGTCCGTTGATTAAACCTTTATTGGCTTTGCGCTGTTCGTGCCAAACGTATTCGTCAAAACTCAAATCACAATCGCGACGGTCATAACTTTCACGCCAATTTTGTTCGCTTAAATCTGCCAACACATTTTGCTCAATCAAATCACCAACAACTGCACGGCATTGATGAAACACCGTTATGTCGTAGCAAACTAAATCAATATCCGAAGATTCTTTTTGTTGTTGAATTAACAATGAACCCGTTACACCAAAATGCTTTAAATCCATTTCGGTTTGTTCAAATAATCGACACAAACTCAAACAATCATTTTCGATTTCATCATGTAGTGATTTTTCCAAAAGTTGTTTTAAACGCTGTTGTGGGCGGTGATGTTTTGCAATTTGTTCGACTGAAACAGCGTGTAAAAACGCATCAAATTCTGTCGAATGAAAGCAGTAATCTGGATAGTTTTGAGAGAGTAAATCATTGGCTTCGTCCGTTTGAACTTTGCGCCATTGTCCATTTTCATGGCGAACGTAACGCAAAAAACAACGCACTTTTTCAGCTTCTAAACCTTCTGCAACAATGGCGAAAAGCAAGCCATCCGCAGTTTCAATAAAACTTTTTGGCAAGTAATTCATAATTTATAAAGAGGTTTAAGAACGTCAGATTTTTGTGTTGCCAATTTTACACGGGCATTATTTTCACTAAAGGTTTTAAATAATTCTTTACCTTGCCAAGGTTCGGCATTTTTTGCGTAAAGCGACGTGTTTAATCGCAAAATTTCATCTCGCAAACGGGCTTCACAATGTGTGGCAATCGCCCCTAAACTCATTTCGTTAAATTTCAATTTCCCCCATTCCAGTAACGCTGTTTTAGCTGTTGGCGAATCATTTGTGATACACGCATTTTTCAATTTTTTAACACACGATTTCAATGAAATTTCAGCAGGACTTTCTTCAATTTCGACCACTTTTTTTGAAGCTATTTTTTGTTTTAAAAACCAAAATCCTAATGTCGTCAACCAAGCCGCTGTTGAAAAAATAGCGATAATTTTCCAAATAAAATCACTTTCTTTTATTTCTGTGATTTTGGCTGGTGAAACTGTTTTTTGTTCTTTTTCTTCCACAACAACGGGCGCAGGAGTAGCCACCAGAACAGAATCCGCTGCTTCTCCTGTAACAATCATCGTCATTTCAGGCAAGGTCGCCGTTTCAATTTTTTGCGATTGCGTGTTAAACCACGAAATTTTAATTTCTGGAAGTGTGTAATTCCCTGCTTTTGCTGGAATCAACGCGATTTTTTCTTCTCGACTCGCCATAATTCCCGTCGTGGTTTTATCTTCGTGTGAAATAGGTTGATCATTATAGGCTTTGAGCTGTGCGTCGATTTTCATATTGTTTAATTCTGGTAATTGCCCTACCGTCGAACCACGCGCCACTAATTTCAACGTGCGCGTCAAAGGTTCGCCCACTTTCATTTGTGAAAAATCGCCTGACCACGTTTGCGTTAATTCTACATTTTCAGCCGTAAGCCAATGTGAATCCGTAAAAGTCGCGGGAATCGGCTGGACGTTTAACGTAATAGAATTCGATTTCACAATACGACGCTGTGTGATTTGAGAATTAAAAAACGAATTTGTTTGCTGTCCACGCGCCACAATATCCGCCGTCAAAACTAGCGGTTTGATTGTAATCGCGCCACTTTTTTGCGGAAAAATTGCGTATTTTTGTTCAATAACTTCATACGTTACCCCATTGATTTGTGTACTGTATTTTTCGTCTGCTAACTTTTCAATAACCGCATCATTTAGTTCGGGTTCTTTCAGACTTGCATTAGTCCAATTTACTCGGCGAAATAATTTTACGGTATATAAAACTTGCGATTGAATAAGTGGTTTTTCAGTGTTCGTCGTTACTTCCAAATATAAATCATCATCGTGAACGGTGTTTTTATTCGCCGTAGAACTTGGCGAAACGACAATTTTCAACGCAGGACTTGCATCGTTACCGAACTTAATCACTGGAATAATTAAATTGCCTGAATCATTCGCCATCACCGTGACAGCCCATTGTAGAATTCGATTTAATTTTCCATTCACAAACTCTGTTCGACTGCTCTGGCTTTGATTTTGAATTGTAAAATCTTGTTCAAGCGGACTGAAATCGGGATCAGCATCGGGTGATTCAGAAGCGGTAAAAAGAATTTGAAAGGATTCATCAATGCTCACAGGACTTCTATCAAGCGAAACAGTGATGTCGGTGGCGAAAACGTTGGTTGAAAAACCCGCTAACCAAAGCGATAAAAATAGAATGAAAAGAGGCATTTTCTTAAACGAATAATGAAAGGCGCACAAATCGAAATTTGTACGCCGAATGAAATTAGAGGAAATCGCGGATTAACACTTCGGCAATTTGAATACTGTTCAACGCCGCACCTTTGCGAATGTTGTCCGAAACCACCCACAAATCAATACCGCGTGGATGTGAAATGTCTTCACGAATTCGGCTCACAAATGTTGCATCTTGACCTGCTGAATGCGTCACGGCAGTTGCATAACCACCACTTTCGCGTTCATCAACCACCGTCACACCGTCTGCTTTTTCGAGCAATTTACGCACTTCATCAGCGGTAATTTTATCGCGGGTTTCAATGTGAACCGCTTCCGAATGTCCATAAAAAACAGGTACACGAACTGCTGTTGCATTTACTAAAATGCTTGCGTCGCCCATGATTTTTTGCGTTTCCCACACCATTTTCATTTCTTCTTTGGTGTAGCCGTTATCCATAAATACGTCGATTTGCGGCAACACATTGAACGCAATTTGATGCGGATAAACTTTCGGTTCAGGTTTTTTAGCATTAAAAATGCCCATCGTTTGCTGACCTAATTCTTCAATCGCTTCCTTGCCTGTGCCTGAAACGGCTTGATACGTCGCCACGTTAATGCGCGTAATGCCAACGGCATCGTGAATCGGTTTTAACGCGACCAGCATTTGAATCGTCGAACAATTTGGATTCGCAATAATGCCGTGATTTCTATAATCCGCTATCGCTTCAGGATTGACTTCAGGAACAACTAACGGAATGTCATCGACGTAACGAAATTGCGAGGTGTTATCAATCACGACGCAACCTGCGGCGGCGGCGATAGGTGCGTAAATTTCTGAAACCGATGCACCAGGTGAAAACAAACCGATTTGCACTTTTGAAAAATCAAAAGTCGCTAAATCTTGCACCACCAAAAATCCACCGTTGAATTCAACTCGTTTGCCAGCCGAATTTGCGCTTGCCAAGGCATAAACTTCGCCAACAGGAAAATTACGTTCGGCTAAAATTTCGAGCATGGTTTCGCCAACTGCGCCCGTTGCCCCGACGACAGCGACGTTATATTTTTTTGTCATTTTCAAATCCCTGCTTTCAACGCATTAACCACCGCGTCGCCCATTTCTGAACAACTCACTTTTTGCGTGCCTTCGCTGTAAATATCAGCGGTGCGAACGCCTGAATCTAACGCGGCATTAACCGCTTTTTCAATGCGTGCCGCTGCTGTTTCATTGTTAAAGGTGTAACGCAACATCATTGCCACTGACAAAATCGTGGCTAATGGATTTGCAATGTTTTTGCCTGCAATATCAGGCGCACTGCCGTGAATCGGTTCGTACATTCCTTTACCTGTTTCATTGAGTGACGCAGACGGCAACATCCCGATTGAACCTGTGAGCATCGACGCGCAATCTGATAACACGTCACCAAATAAATTACTGGTTACGATTACGTCAAATTGTTTTGGCGCACGAACGAGTTGCATTGCCGCGTTATCAACGTACATGTGCGAAAGTTGAACGTCAGGATATTCTTTGCCCACTTCGGTCATGATTTCGCGCCAAAATTCGGTGCATTCCAACACATTAGCTTTATCAACCGAGCAAAGTTTTTTGTTGCGTTTTTGCGCGATTTTGAAAGCAGAATGCGCGATGCGACGGATTTCTGATTCGGTGTAAGTCGCGGTGTTGAAACCTTGGCGTTCGCCGTTTTCTAAAATGCGAATTCCGCGAGGTTGACCAAAATAAATGCCACCCGTGAGTTCGCGCACAATCATTAAATCCAAACCTGCAACGACTTCGGGTTTTAAGGTCGAAGCGTCAGCAAGTTGCGGATATAAAATCGCGGGACGCAAATTTGAAAATAAATTCAAAAGTGAACGCAAACCGAGCAAGCCTTTTTCAGGACGCACCGAAATATCGAGCGATTCCCATTTATAACCACCAACCGCACCGAGTAAAACAGCGTCGGCTGGCACGACTAAATCAATGGTTTCTTGTGGAAATGGCGTGCCGTGAACGTCATACGCCGCACCACCGATTAAACCGTGTTCAAACTCAAAACCTAAATTCATATCGGCATTGAGAAAATCTAAAACTTTTAACGCTTCCGCAACGATTTCTGTCCCGATGCCGTCACCTGGTAAAACTGCAATTTTTTTTGTCATGTATTAAGACCTTTTTGTTAAAAATAATTTTTTGAAATTTATGATTTTTCAAGTTCAATCAATTTTGCGTTTGAATTTTCTAACAACGCTGTCGTTTCGCCTGACATACCAATCAATTGAAATTGTTCAAGGTGACGCTGAATAAAATCTTGTCCGCTTGTTGTAATTAAATTGATGTCTTTGCTGATGAGTTGCATATCATCATTTAATTGCACAATAAAGCGCGTTGCGTTATCAATAATTCCCGATAATTTTTTATCAACCGCGTTAATCATGATATTTCGACTCACTTCACTCATGTTCGGATTTCCTTCAATCCGTTCAAGTTGGTCTTGTGCTTGTTGTAATGCTCTGTTTTGTAATTCGTTATACCGTTCAGTTTTTTCGTGAATCAAATCATAGGCTTTTCGCTGCAATTCAATTCGCATTGAACCAATCGCTTCAACCGCTTCAACGTTGATTCGGGTTAATTCTATTTGATACGCCATCATAGAATCAGAAACCGCTTTCATGCGTTCAAATTCTTTATCTTTTTTGAGTTGCTCAATTTCAGTGATGATTCGGACAATTTCCGTTTCACGTTTAATCTGCAAATTCGTCGAAAGCTCCATTTCTAACATTCTTTGCTCTGAACCAAGTCTGTCAATTTCAGCCTGACTTTGGGCAATTTCTATTTGGATTTTCGCCAACGCTTCTTGTTCTTTTATGTTTTGCTCAGACAATCCTTTTTTAACGCCAATTTCACGCTGGATTTCCCTCGCAACATCATTATTTTTTGTCTTTTCTAATAGTTCAAATTCAAGTTTTTTGAGTTTGGCTAAACGTTCATGTTCAACATTTTGTTCTTTTAACAATCTATCATGCTCAGATTGTCTTGAGCTTTCAGAACGTCCATGTTCTGAACGTTTCAAAGGCTCTTGTAACCAACTGCTCACCGCGCCACCAACTGACGACAAAACACTTCCTAACGTGCTAAAAAATCCCATAACTTACATTTCCTGTTCGCTTAATTTTTTAATTTCTCTGTCGAATATAACGCGATTCTTTTCTAATGCCACCTCTAACGTATTTCGCATTAACTCCGATTTTTCGCCCGCCTTAATGAAGTGATTTAAAGCCGTTTCCATATCTTTAACTAACGAAATGCCCAAATTTAATTGTCCCGCATGGTCTGTTTTTACAATTGACCATTTCCCCAATAATTTCAAAAAAATCGTCGCAAAAATCGCTTCTGTTTCTTTTTGTTTATGAGTGAAAAACGTGGCTTCGTGACTAAACAATTGCCAATGACTGCTCAACCACGTCATAAAGTATTTTTCACGCGCTAAACTCAACAAAGCAGGACTGTCTTCATATTTAAAAGACGGCGCGTAAATCTCAGGTTTATGGTCTAAAAAATCTTGCACCATTTCAGCCCTGCCTTGTTTTAACACTTGCAACGCGGCAAATGTTTCTTTTTTATTCAGCATCAACCACTTTTGAAGAATTCGCGCCGATATTATCAAGTTTCGCTTTTGACACTTCTTGTTTCGCTTCTTCTTTGAAAATGCTCAACACTTGAACAACGTGTGTTTTCGCTAAGTCACTACTTAAATCAATGCTTTTTGTGTAGCTTGCAACCAATTCTTCAATCCATTGTGAAGCGACTTTTTTGTCAATTTCTTGAGTTTGCAAGGTTTGGACAACTTCGCGCAAAGTTTGTGTGAAAAATTGTGAACGTTCACGACGCAAATCTTCCTGCAAAGAAGATGCGAATTTAATTTCTTCTTTGTAATCCTTAATCAATTCCAAGTAGTGCTTTTCGTATTGGTAAAGCAAATCAAGTTTTGATTTTGTTTCAAATAATTCTTCTGACATTTTTGTTTGTGGATTATTTTGATTCGCAACAGTTTGCTGTTGTGTATTCTGTCCCGCAGGTTGCTGTTGCTGCGGATTGTTCTGTCTTGTGGATTGCTGTTTGTTCGGAGTATTTAAATCTGCCATTTTATTTTCCTTTTGTTTTTAAATTGATTTGATATTTACGCGCATAATTTTAAATCGTGAAAATGCTCTAATTCATTGTGATACAAATCCGCAATGGGAAAACATAAATCGTAATCTCCCCAAATCAATTCACCGTGTTCAAGACGGAATGTTGAGAATTTTTCTAAATTTAACCATTCACGAATATCGGGATGACGCGAACGTGATAAAAACGGTTTAAAGTTAATCAGTTGTTCACTTTCGTCGTCAAATTGGAGAAAAATCTGATAATCGCCAATTTGCTTTGCCTCTGTAATGTTAATAACGTCAGGCATTATTTCAATCTCCGAGTGATATTTTCAGCGGTAACGTGTTTGTGCAACACGAAAAAATCAATCCATTTCTGAATAATCTCATCTGTTTTTGCCGTTACAATTTCTTTGAAATAACGCATTTCATTTGGTTGCAACGGTTGTCGTCCTGTTACATCTGCGAAGTTAATTTCAATCACCTCACCTTCAACAATAATAAATTCTGCTCGTGCCTCACGTCCTTGACTTTTGCCGTGAACATGAACAGGTTCATGTTCGTTAGCGTAAAACATGATAATTAAACCGAAATACTCATAAAGTTTTGGCATTGCGGCTCACAAACTACCGAAACAACCACGGCGCACGTTTGGCATGTTCGGTTTCGTAAGCGTGAATTTTATCGGCGTGTTGCAAGGTCAAACCAATATCGTCTAAACCGTTAAGCAAACGAAATTTACGATTTTCATCAACGTCGAACGCAATCGTTTTGCCGCTTGGCGTGGTGATGGTTTGCGCGGCTAAATCAATCGTGAGCGCATAATCATCGTTTAATTCTTTGAACAAACTATCAACGATTTCAGCGTCTAAAGCAATCGGCAACAAGCCATTTTTGAAACAATTATTGTAGAAAATATCGGCAAAACTCGGCGCGATAATGGCTCGAAAACCGTAATCTTCTAATGCCCAAGGTGCGTGTTCGCGTGATGAACCACAACCAAAATTTTCGCGTGTTAATAAAATTTGTGCGCTTTTGTATTGGGGTTTGTTCAGCACAAAATCGTTGTTAATCGGGCGGTTGGTGCAATCCATATCGGGTTGCCCTTGGTCTAAATATCGCCATTCATCGAACAAATAAACGCCAAAACCTGTGCGGCGAATCGATTTTAAAAATTGTTTTGGAATAATCGCATCGGTATCGACATTTGCGCGGTCAAGTGGCGCGACGATTGAGTTTAAAGTAGTAAAAGCTCGCATTTTTAACGTATCCAGTCAGTAAAATTCAGTAGCAAATCATGCTAAATAACGACATATCGTACCTATATTTTCAACTAAGATAAAAGTTTTACTGCACGCGACTATGTCCAAGCAACGTTCCTGTCGCAAAAGCCAAATCAATTAAAGACACTTGATAATCAGAAATTGCCCGAACTTCGCGCAATTGCGCGTCACCCAACGGGTCAAGGTTTCTAAAACTTCGGTCATGGTTCGCAAACCTTCACGAAATTGTTTTAACTCTGCATCGTAATTCAGACCCGCTAAAATCACATTTTGCCGCGCCGCTAAAATGCGTTGCCAATTCTGTTCAGTCGTATCGAGTGCGTCATAAATTTCACGTTTTACAGTCAATTCGCGCAATTGTTGCGTACTTAAACGTTGCAATCGCTCTTGCACCGCGCGTTCTAATTTTGATTTGCGTAATTCATTCGACAACGGAATTTCAACCCGCATTCCTACCGACCAATCTGAATAATTCCCGTCAATCGCTTGATTAAACGCGCCATCAAATGAACCCGTGTCACGCCCTAACGAACCGTAATTATAATCGAGCATAAACAGCGGCAAGGTTTGATTTTTCAAATAATCAATTTTGGTTAAATCCGCAGCCAGTTTTAATTCTAATTCTAAAAGTTCTAAACGTCCCGCAAGAGCTTTTTGAATCAATTCATTTCTATCAAATTCAAAATGTAGCAGTGTTGGCGTGGTTTTCGGGATAATTAACGTTTGAGAATCGAGCGTTAAATTCGTGTCATTAAGCAATAATTTCAGTTGGCGTTGGCGAATTTTTAACGTGGTATTCGCGGTAATTAAACTTTCACGCCGTTCTGCAACCCCAATTTCAGCACGATTGATTTCAACCGCTGCCGTTAAACCGTTTGCGACCCGTTTTTTGACCATGACCAAATTATCGGACGCATTTTCATATTGTTGCCGACGCACATCTAATTCGCCCCACGCCATATAAATTGCCCAATAAGCACGTTCAACGCTGGCTAAAACGCGAATGGATTGCAAACGGGTTTTCACGTCAATAATTTGCTGTTCATATTTTGCAATCCGAATTCCTGCGACATTGGTATCAATACCGCCATCACGCAACAAAGGCTGACTGACTGAAAAACGCAACGCATTTTGATATTGCGTCGAAGGCACGCCTTTAAATTGTTTTTTCTCATCAAAAGGCGAACTTAACGTGACTTTCGCGCCTGTACGAAGTGGAATCACAATGCCTGCTTCCATGTCTAAAACTTGCGTTAATTGTTCAATGGCGGTGAGTTTGTCAGTTTCATTTTTGAGTAACGAACTACCACCTGTTGGCGTAAAAGTCACGACATCCATATTCTGTTTAGGCGTATCTTTTCTGCCATATTTCGCTTTGGCAAAAATTAAATCATCGAATTTCGCTTCTTCTTCGCTCACTTGCGTGGCGGAAATTTTTGGATCAATTTCAGCAATTTTTAAATCTAAATTATTTTCCAATGCCAAAGCACGAACGGTTGCTAACGTGAATTCAACTGATTCTTTCGACGAATCTAATTTTTTTTCCGTTTTAACATCACGTTCGTTAAATTTTGGTAAGGCTTGTTCACGAGTTTCAGGCGGCGATTTTGTAACTTTATCAAGTTCAACGCCTTCTTTAATGCTTAAACGTGCCTGTGCTTTTTCTTTCACAGGCGCGAAATCTGAACCGTTTAAATAATAACTACAGCTGGTTGTGAATAAACAGCCGAGAAAATAACCTGCTTTGAGCGTGAAATGTGTTTTATTTTTCATGTTTTTCAGGAGTATAAACGGGAGGAAACGCATTGAGTTGTCGCCAAAGTTCATAAATCATCGTGACGCGATTTAATAAAATCCAACCTTCAACACGCACGCCTTGTCGTAAAAAACGCTCCGATGGCCATTCTTGACTAGCGTCATCTGGCGTAATGACAACGCGAAATTTACCTTTTCCATCGTCAGTGGCATCGACAAACGCGACATTTCCACCAAATGTACCCACCGCCACTTCTGGCCAACCCGCAAATTGCAACGCGGGCCAACCTTCAAATTGCAATCTGGCATGACGACCTGTTGTAATCAAGGTCACGTCATTACCATTTACCCAAAGTTCAACCGCTTTTACATTTGTATCAGGTACTAAAATCAACAGCGCATCGCCTTGACGCACTAAATCACCTTGTGGATTTGCCAATAAACGCAACACGCTTCCATCACGCGGAGCTTTGATAATTTGTGCGCTTTGGCGTGACACATCAATGTTATTTTTTAACAAACTCGACCGCGCATCTTCGACTTCACTTTGGGTTTTATTCATCGAAGCCGTTGCCGAATTGATACGCGCTTGCGCGTCACTGCGAATTCGCCCAATTTCAGTTTCAGCGGCGCGTTGCTCGGCAATTGCACCATTTAACGCCGCTTGCTGACTATTTAAATTTCGCAATGCAATAATTTTGTCACGCTCGGCAACTTCGGCATCACGTTTTGAAACCAAGCCATCAACCAAAAGCCGATTTAAGCGTTCGAGTTGCAAATTTGCCGTATCCAAAGTGGCTTGTGTGGATAAAATGGTTTCTTGCGCTGATTTTGCTCGTTGCCTTGCCACATCTAAACGGTATTGCGCGGTGGAAATTTGCAAATCACGAGTGGAAATTAAGTTATCAATTTGCAATTTATAGGCGCGTAATTCATCTTGTTTTGCCTCAAATTTTATTTTTGCCGCGTCACGTTGTTGCGTTAAACGTGGCAATAAATCAGGGTCAACATCAACAATTTCGACCAGCGTATCACCTGCTTTGACTTTCGCGCCTTCGCGCACAAACCATTGCGTAATGCGTCCAGAAACAGGAGATTCAATTTTTTGTTGCCGTTCAATTGGCGCGAAAGCGGTGACTTTTCCAGAAGCGCGAATGTTTTGTTGCCAAGGCGAAATTAGCAATAACACAGGAATCAACACAAATAACCACACACAACCGCGCGTTAAAATGCTGACAAGACGAGGTGTTTTGGTTGCGTTAAACGCAGAAAGTCGGGGCGTTACGGATGGATTTGACATGAAAATTAAGCTCTATCGAGTGAAATAACACGCTCACATTGTGACGCAATGGCAGGGTTTTTCGTAAAAATAAGCAATGTCCAAGGCGAGTTTTTGTCTAAAAAATACGCCATCAATCGCGTTTGTATTTTTTCATCAAATTCGTCAAATATGCCATCAATTAGCACTAAAACAGGGCGATTGATTACCGCTCGCGCCAGCATAACTAAACGTTGCTGAGTTTTGGAAAGGGGCGAACCTGTTACTGAAAGCGGCAATAAAAGTGTTTGACCAAATTGCGCCATGAGTTCGTCAAATAATCCTAATTCACGCAACACGTTTTCGACCTGTTCATGGTGAATGTGTTCACGTCCTAAAACGATATTTTCAAACAATGAACCTTCAATCATTTCAATGTCGTTAACTAACGAAATTTGTTCGCGCAACGTTGGTAAATGAAAATTTTGTAATTGAATTTTATCGAAAAGAATCTCGCCTTTTTGTCCAGCGCGTAATCCAAAAAGTAATTCTGCCAGCGTTGTTTTGCCTGAGCTGGATTGACCAAATAACGCGACTTTTTCACCTGAATTCACACTAAAGTTTAAATTCGACAAAATATCGCGGGTTGGCAAATAATGAAATGACAGTTTTTCGACTTCAATCGCCACAGGTTTTGAAAATGAAACCATCGTGCCTTTTTCATTTTCAAGCGGCAAATCAAGCAAATGCCCAATTTTATCAACGGCAGTTAGCAAGTCGTAAAAATTTTCTAAATGTTTGCCAAATTTAATCAGTGACGCTAAAACAGTTGAAACAATCAATTCTGCCGCGACTAATTGCCCAAGCGTTAATTGCCCTTCAATCACTAAATAACCGCCGATTGATAAAAGTCCCGTATTTGCAAACACATAAAGCGTCATCGAACCCAGAATTTGCCGAAGCAAAATTCGATAATGCGCGGTTTTTCCATGTAAATAATCATGCGCCAAAATGTCGGTATGTTCTTGCGCGAGTTGCTCGCCTGTTGCGGTTTTAAACGTATTTTTGTTACCCGCCAAAACTTCTAGCCAATCAACTAACGCATATTTTGCTTTGGATTCGGCAATTGACGTTTTTACCGCGCCACGTCCCAACACAAATAAAATAAACGCAATCGAAGACAATAAAAAAATATCAAAACTGAGTAAAAACGGATGATAAAACGCCAATAACGTCAAACCTGCGAGCGTTTGCATCAGCAAGCGCACACCATCTAACAATAAACCTGAACAGAATTTTTGGACGGTTTGAATATCAAAAAAACGATTGATGAGTTCAGCACCACGATGTTTGTCGTGTAAATGACGTGATATTTTGGGGATTCGATAAGCCAAATCCGTTGCCAATCGCACAAATAAACGGCGTTGAATAATTTCAGCAAGATAGGCTTCTAAAACATAAATTGCCCCTGAAAATGCCAAAAAGATGAACAAAATTGTTGATAAAACCGCTAACGGTTGTCCCATGCCGCCCATTGCAACGGTATTGACTAACGCTTGCACTGCAATCGGTGCAGATAACGCTAATAAACCCGAACCAATTGCCAAACCAAAAATTAACCATAAGTCGGTACGTTCAGTTTTTAATAAACTGGTTAGACGTTCAAAGGGCGTTAAATGTTCATGCTCGTGACTGACAACTTGCTCGAATGGCTTTCTTGCTTGAATCATTAAAAAATCAAATGAGCTTTTTTCATCTTCGTTTAAAAATTTCAAGACTTCTTTTAAAGAAAATAAATGTTCTTCAGACTGTTCTTTGTGAATATGGACAACTCGAAAATTCCCCGATTTAAAACCGTAAAAAACCAATAAGCCTCCATTTTTAAATACACCGATAACTGGCGTTTGTGGACTTGCAAGATTTAAGGCTTCTTCAATTGGAACTGTGATTTTTTGCGTATTCAAATCAACCAAATCAAAAACTAAAGGTAATTCGACCAACCAATTTGCGATGTTTTTTTCTGTTATGTGAAATAGCGTTTCAAACGATTTTTGTTGTTCGAAAAGCGTCAATAAAAATTGCAAAAGTTTATGAATCGCGTATTTAGAAAGCGGTTGGTGATTTGTCATAGCAAGTTTTTTAAACGATTCGGTGAATGGTTTGTTGGAGATGAAAATGCCATCATAGATGAAGGTTTAGCTACTAAAAACAAAGGCGAATTAAATTCGCCTTTTGAAAATGCTGATTTTTTAAAATTTTAACTACTCACATCCACAAAATGCCCCGCAATCCCAGCTGCCGCCGCCATTGCAGGACTAACCAAATGCGTGCGCCCGCCGTAGCCTTGTCGTCCTTCAAAATTACGATTCGACGTTGATGCACAACGTTCGCCTTCTTCTAAACGGTCAGCATTCATCGCCAAACACATTGAACAACCTGCATCGCGCCATTCAAAACCTGCGTCGATGAAAATTTTGTCTAAGCCTTCACTTTCGGCTTGTTGTTTGATTAAACCTGAACCAGGAACGATTAACGCTTGTTTGACGTTGGCGGCAACTTTTTTGCCTTCAACGACAACCGCCGCCGCGCGTAAATCTTCAATGCGCGAATTCGTGCAAGAACCAATAAACACTTTGTCGATTTGAATATCCGTGATTTTTTGACCTGCTTGCAAACCCATATAATCTAAGGCGCGTTGCATACTTTGCGCTTTCACGGCATCCGTTTCATCAGCTGGATTTGGCACAACAGCATCAACCGCTACGACTAATTCAGGCGATGTTCCCCATGTCACTTGTGGTTTGATTTTCGTTGCATCGATGTTAATGACTTTGTCGAAAACGGCATCTTTATCTGAATGCAGATTTTGCCAAACTCGTTCTGCCATAAACCAATCGTCGCCTTTTGGCGAAAGCGGACGATTGCGGTAATAATCAATTGTTACGTCATCAACGGCGACTAAACCAGCGCGTGCGCCTGCTTCGATTGCCATGTTGCAAACGGTCATGCGTCCTTCCATCGATAACGCGCGAATTGCAGAACCGCCGAATTCAATCGTGAAACCGTTGCCGCCCGCTGTGCCGATTGTGCCGATAATTGAAAGTACAATGTCTTTCGCCGTCACGCCTTTGCCGACTTCACCGTTGACTGAAATCAATAAATTTTTAGCTTTTTTCTGAACTAAACATTGCGTGGCTAAAGTGTGTTCAACTTCCGATGTGCCGATACCAAACGCTAACGCACCTGATGCACCGTGTGTCGAAGTATGCGAATCGCCGCAAACGACTGTCATGCCTGGCAATGTTGCGCCTTGTTCAGGACCGATAACGTGAACGATGCCTTGACGAATATCGCTCATGCCAAATTCGGTAATGCCAAATTCGGCGCAATTTTTATCAAGCGTTTCGACTTGCAAACGCGAAACAGGGTCAGCAATGCCACGCTCACGATGATTCGTAGGTACGTTATGGTCAGCCACCGCTAAATTTCGCGTCACATTCCAAGGCTTTCTGCCTGCTAAACGCAAACCATCAAAGGCTTGCGGCGAAGTGACTTCATGCACCAAATGACGGTCGATATAAATCAAGCATGAACCATCATCTTCCGTATGAACAACGTGGTCATTCCAAAGTTTGTCGTATAAGGTTTTGCCTGCCATGTTCCTATCCTAAAACTGCAAAAATTTTCGCGGTAATTTCATCCACGCTGCCAACGCCCGCAATAGAACTAAATTTTACATTTTGTTCAGGTGCCGAATAATAATCAACGAGCGGTTTCGTTTGTTCGTGATAAACACGCAAACGATTTCGTACCGTTTCTTCTTTATCATCATCACGTTGAATTAACGGTTCACCAGTTTCATCGTCAATACCTTCTACTTTGGGCGGATTATATTCAATGTGATAACTACGTCCCGAAACTAAATGCACTCTGCGTCCAGCCATACGATTAACAATATTTTCATCTGGCACATCAATTTCAATGACTGTATCAATCACAACGCCCATACTTTTCAAACCTTCGGCTTGAACAATCGTGCGTGGAAAACCATCGAGTAAAAAGCCATTTTTACAATCATCATCGGTAATCCGTTCTTTAATCAAACCCAAAATAATGTCGTCAGAAACCAATTGTCCCGCATCCATCACTTTTTTCGCTTCAACGCCAAGCGGTGTTCCAGCTCGAACAGCGGCGCGTAACATATCGCCTGTTGAAATTTGAGGAATTGCGTATTTTTCGGTAATAAATTGCGCTTGTGTGCCTTTACCCGAACCTGGACTGCCTAACAAAATAATGTGCATGAAATAACTCCAACGTGATACTGAAAATCTAAATTGAAAAATGTTTAAGGCATTTTATCGCATAATTCGGCTAAACTCTTGTTAAAAATACGCTTAATTTTTATAGTGAATCGAAATGAGTAAAAAAATAAAAACGGCTTTTGTTTGTGACCAATGCGGTGCAGATTATCCCCGTTGGAACGGGCAATGCACCAGTTGCGGGGAATGGAACACAATTAAAGAAATCCGTTTAGCTTCTGCGAATGAAAAGCGTCCTGCTGCCAGTGGTTATGCGGGAAATCGCTCCGAAGTAAAACGCTTATCCGATGTCAATTTATCCGAAGCCGAAAGGATTTCAAGCGGTATTTCAGAATTTGACCGTGTTTTAGGTGGCGGTATTGTGCGTGGAAGTGTCGTGTTAATCGGCGGCGCACCTGGTGCAGGAAAAAGTACATTATTGCTTCAAGCGATTGCCAATATCGCTGCACAGGATATTTCAGTTTTGTATGTTTCGGGTGAGGAATCTTTGCAACAAATCGCTGAACGCGCCAATCGTTTAAAATTACCCGCAGAAAACATTTTGATGTTGGCTGAAACGTCGGTGCAACGAATTTGCGATGTATTGGACGAAATTCATCCGCAAATTTTAGTGATTGATTCGATACAAGTAATGCACACACAAACATCGGAATCGGCGGCGGGTTCCGTATCACAAGTGCGCGAATCCGCCAGTTATTTAACGCAATATGCAAAACAACATGATGTGTCTATTTTCATGGTAGGTCACGTCACAAAAGACCATTCGCTTGCAGGACCTATGACGTTAAGCCATATTGTTGATACACAAGTGATGTTGTCATCAACTGATGATGCGCGTTATCGCGTGTTACGCGCGGACAAAAATCGTTTTGGCAGCATCGGTGAATTAGGTTTTTTTGCTATGGATAATTCAGGATTGAAAGAAGTTAAAAATCCGTCAGCGATGTTTTTAAATCGTGCTGAAAAACCATCGGCAGGAAGCGTTGTAACGGTTTTATGGGAAGGAACACGTCCGTTATTGGTTGAAATACAGGCTCTTGTCACAGATTGTCAATATGGCAATCCCCGTCGTTTAGCCGTTGGTTTAGATCAAAATCGTTTAGCGATGTTATTAGCCATTTTGACGCGCCACGGTGGAATCTCTACAGCGAGTGACGAAATTTATGCAAATGTTGTCGGCGGAATTCGCGTCACGGAAACCAGTTCCGATTTGGCGATTGTCGCCAGCATCGTTTCAAGTTTACGAAATAAAGTCGTTTCACAAGACGCTTTTTTCTTCGGCGAATTAGGCTTAAACGGTGAAATTCGTCCTGTTGCGAATGGTCATGCGCGATTGAATGATGCCGCCAAACACGGTTTTAAAAAAGCCGTCATTCCAAAAGGAAATGCGCCAAAGAAAGCGATTGCAGGTTTAGAAATTCATGCCGTCACAACGCTTTCCGAAGTGTTAGATATTTTGTTTGAGATTTAATTTTAATGCGCTAAAGTCGCGCCTTTCGTTTTTAACTTTTTCAGGTTCTTTCATGTCTACGCCACAATTTAGTTTTGAATTTTATCCGCCAAAAACACCAGAAGGCGCAATTAGCCTGCAAAATGTTCAGCAACAACTCGCAACATTAAATCCCGAATTCTTCTCGGTTACTTTTGGCGCAGGTGGTTCAACGCGCGATAAAACATTTGAAACCGTCATTGATATTCAAAAACGCGGTATTGCCGCCGCACCACATTTATCTTGCGTTGCTTCAACAAAAGAAAATATCCGTTCAATTTTGAACGATTACAAACAACATGATATTTCTAAAATTGTCGCTTTGCGTGGCGATTTACCATCAGGCACGATGTCAGCAGGTGAATTTCGTTATGCGAATGAATTGGTTGATTTTATCCGCGCTGAAACAGGCGATTATTTCGATATTCATGTTGCGGCTTATCCTGAAGTACATCCGCAAGCTGCAAATTTCAATGATGATTTTAAAAACTTCAAACGCAAAGTAGATACAGGTGCAAATGCAGCTGTGACGCAGTATTTTTATAATGCTGAAGCGTATTTTCATTTTATTGAGCAGTGTGAAAAAGGCGGAATTACGATTCCGATTGCAGCTGGAATTATGCCGATTACGCAGTATTCACAATTATTTCGTTTTTCGGAAATGTGTGGCGCAGATATTCCACGCTGGTTACGCAAACGATTGGAAAGTTTTGGTGATAATCGCGAAGCAGTACAAGAATTTGGTTTGGAAGTCGTGAGTCGTTTATGTCAGCAATTACTGGATGGCGGCGCACCTAGTTTACATTTTTACACGATGAATCAAGCCGCCCCGAGTTTGGCGATTTTGAAAAATTTGAATTTGAATGTGTAGATAAACGATGATAAAAACTAAATTCTGGGGCGTTGTGCCTGCGGCAGGCGTTGGCAAGCGTATGAATACAAATTGTCCAAAACAATATCTTTCGCTTTCAGAAACACAGACCATTATTGAACATACGTTGACGCGGCTGTGCAACGCGCAAATTTTTGAAAAAATTATCGTGGCGATTTCAGACGACGATGGTTATTGGAACGATTTGCCAATTTCAAAACACGAAAAAATCATTCGTGCGAAAGGCGGAAAAGAACGCGCCGATTCGGTTTTAAATGCGTTGATTGAAATTGAAAATCAAGCAAACAAAAATGATTGGGTTTTAGTTCACGATGCCGCACGTCCGTGTATTACGCTAGAAGATATTGAAAAACTAATTTTTGAATTAAAAGATGATGAAATTGGTGGAATTTTGGCGTTGTCGTCACACGATACATTGAAAGACGTAGACGGAGTGCAAATTCTTAGCACGCACGATAGAAACCGAATTTGGCGAGCCTTAACGCCGCAAATGTTTCGTTATGGCGCATTGAGAAATGCGTTAGAAATAAATCAAGGAAATGGTGCAATTACAGACGAAGCCAGCGCGTTAGAAATTCAAGGATTTTCACCAAAAATTGTCGAAGGACGTTCAGATAACATTAAAATCACACGCTTTGAAGATTTAGCATTGGCTCAATTTTATCTAGCGCAACAACACGAGAAATAAAAGATGAAATCATTTCAAAACATTTGTTTAATTTTACCGTTCATTATTTTTTGTAATGCTTGCAGCGTTGAAGCGGCAACTGTGAAAATGCCTGCAAAAATTGAACGTGTGGATTATGAAGGCTTCACTTTATGGCTCGATTGTAATCAACGTGGCGCAGTGAAATTTCAATATAACGCTCAACGCGATACAGGCAGTTTTCCTCGACTTGAAAAATTTTTTCTCGATAAAAATGTACCAAAAGATTGTCAACAAACTAGCGCAAATGCCTACGGTCGCAATTATGATCGTGGGCATTTAGTGCCAGCGAATCATTTGGATTATTCAAAACAAGCGATTTCAGACAGTAATTCGATGGCAAACATTTTGCCACAAGCGGCAACAATGAATCGTGGCGCGTGGTTATTAACCGAAGAAATTATTGAATGCTACCGTGATATTGATGAGTTACTTGTCATTGGCGGCGTGATTTGGGGAAATAATTCAAAAGACGATTATTTCGTAAAATCGCACGGCATTAAAACGCCTGATGCTTATTGGAAAGTTGTGATTCGTGGCGATATAAATAATGAAAAAGTCATTGCGTGGATTGTACCAAATAGTTCTTCCGCACAACGCTCGAAACTCGATAGTTATTTAGTTTCAGTCGCTGAAATAGAGCGACAAACGGGTGAAAAAATCCCCTCAAACTCAGAATTTAAAAACGATGTTTTAAAAACATCGTGGCTTTTGCCAAAAGGCTGCAATAAAGGTTAAAAAATAACTCGCCGCAAAGCCCATTAAAAACGGTAAAATTTCGCATTATTTCAACAAAGAGAAACTCAATAATATGCACAACAAAACTATTTCAGAACTCGCGCAAAGTTTACGCGCCAAAGAATTTTCTAGCGTTGAACTGACGCAACATTTTTTAAATCGTGTTAAACAACACGCCGATTTAAATGCGTTTATTACCGTGACGGAAGATTTAGCGTTACACGCCGCACAAGCCGCTGATGCTCGAATCGCTTCAGGAAATGCCGAATTATTAACGGGTATTCCGATGGCTCACAAAGATATTTTCTGTACCCAAGACGTGAAAACGACTTGTGGTTCAAAAATGCTCGATAACTTTATCGCGCCCTACAATGCCACGATTGTTGAAAAATTAAACGCGGTTGGCGCGGTAAATTTGGGCAAATTAAATATGGATGAATTCGCAATGGGGTCATCAAATGAAACCAGTTTTTATGGCGCGGTGAAAAATCCGTGGAATAAAAATGCCGTTTCAGGCGGTTCGTCAGGTGGTTCAGCGGCGGCGGTTGCAGCACAACTCGCGGTTTGTACAACAGGCTCAGATACGGGTGGCTCAATTCGTCAACCCGCCGCATTTTGTGGCATCACGGGAATCAAACCGACTTACGGGCGCGTGTCACGTTACGGCATGATTGCCTACGCATCGAGTTTGGATCAAGGTGGTTCTATGGCGCGAAGTGCGGAAGATTGCGCGATTTTGTTGCAAGCGATGGCGGGTTTTGACGCGAAAGATTCCACCAGCGTTGATGCACCTGTTCCTGATTATTGTGCGGATTTAAACAAACCATTAGCAGGTTTAAAAATCGGTTTGCCAAAAGAATTTTTTACCGCTGATTTGAATGCGGACATGGCGGCAACATTAGAAACAGCAATTAACGAATACAAAAAATTGGGCGCAGAAATCAAAGAAGTTTCAATGCCGAATCTGAAATATGCGATTCCTGCGTATTACGTTATTGCGTCGGCAGAATGTTCATCGAATTTGTCCCGTTTTGACGGCGTGCGATTTGGTTATCGGTGTGAAAATCCTGCGGATTTAAACGACTTGTACACTCGTTCACGCGGCGAAGCATTTGGCAAAGAAGTGAAACGCCGCATTTTGATGGGAACTTACGCGCTTTCAGCAGGTTATTACGATGCGTATTATTTGAAAGCCCAACAAGTTCGCCGTTTGATCAGTGAAGATTTCAAAAATGCGTTGAATGACGTTGATGTGATTTTCAGCCCTGTTACGCCAACGCCTGCGTTTAATATCGGTGAGAAATTGGCGAATCCGATTGAAATGTACTTAGCAGATATTTACACGATTGCGATTAACTTAGCAGGTTTGCCAGCAATGTCGATTCCTGCTGGATTAATCAACGGATTGCCCGTTGGTTTGCAAGTGATTGGCAATTATTTCGACGAAGCGCGTTTGTTGAACGTCGCGCACGCTTATCAAAATGTCACTGATTGGCATAAACAATCGCCAAATTTGGGGTAATAATTATGGCTGCTGTAACGAAACTCTCAGACCTCGATGCAAACGGTTTTTACAGTTATGCCGATTATTTAACGTGGCAACTCGATGAAACCGTTGAATTGATCAAAGGCAAAATTATGGCGATGTGTCCTGCGCCAAATGTTTGCCATCAAAGGATTTCATGGCAATTAAACGGAGCATTATTTCAGTATTTTAAGAATAAAAAATGCACCGCTTTTGCCGCCCCATTCGATGTCAAATTATACAATCGACAAAAATCGCTTCTCACCAACACAGAAACACACAACGTTGTGCAACCTGATTTGTGTGTGATTTGCGACCCTGAAAAACTAACTGAACAAGGTTGCGACGGTGCGCCAGATTGGATTATCGAAATTCTGTCAAAAGGCAATTCAAAACGTGAAATGCAGTTGAAATACGCGCTGTATCAAGAAAATGGTGTGCGCGAGTATTGGCTGATTTATCCGTATGAAAAAGCCGTGCATCAATTTGTATTGAACGAACACACTGAAAAATACGATTTGATTGCGATGTTTTCTGATGAAGACACGGTTTCACCACACCTTTTTCCCGATTTACAAATTGATTTAGCAGATGTTTTTGCCGAGTAATCAAAAAATTTATCCAAAGGAACAAAATGAACACACAATGGGAAGTCGTGATTGGTTTAGAAATTCACGCACAATTAGCCACAAAAACTAAAATTTTCTCTGGCGCGGCGACGGCTTATGGCGCAGAACCGAATACGCAAGCCTGCGTTATTTCGTTAGGAATGCCAGGCGTTTTGCCTGTTTTGAATGAAGATGCGGTACGAAAAGCAGTCATTTTTGGCATGGCGATTAAAGCTGAAATTGCGCCGTATTCGGTATTTGCTCGCAAAAATTATTTTTATCCCGATTTGCCCAAAGGTTATCAAATCAGCCAATTTGAATTACCAATTGTCGGCAAAGGATTTTTAGATATTGAAGTTGAAGGCGAAACGAAACGCATCGGCGTAACGCGAGCGCATTTAGAAGAAGACGCTGGCAAATCGTTACATGAAAACTTTCACGGTTTGACAGGCATTGATTTAAATCGCGCTGGCACGCCATTGTTAGAAATCGTGTCTGAACCTGATATGCGTTCTGCGAAAGAAGCCGTTGCGTATATGCGAAAATTGCATGAACTTGTACGTTATTTAGGAATTTGCGACGGCAATATGCAAGAAGGGTCGTTTCGTTGTGATGCTAACGTTTCCGTGCGTCCAAAAGGACAAGTTGAATTCGGAACTCGTGCCGAAATCAAAAATATCAATTCATTCAAATTCGTTGAAAAAGCCATTAACCACGAAGTTGAACGCCAAATTGATGTGATTGAAAATGGTGGAAAAGTCGTTCAAGAAACCCGTTTGTACGATTCCGACAAAGACGAAACGCGCTCAATGCGAAGTAAAGAAGAAGCGAACGATTACCGCTATTTTCCTGACCCTGATTTGTTGCCTGTGTTTGTAAGCGATGAACTCAAAGCGGAACTCAAAGCTGCGTTGCCCGAATTACCCGAAGCGAAACTTTTGCGTTTCAAAACGGATTACAAATTAAACGATGAAAGCGCGACGATTTTAACTAGCTCGCGTGATATGGCGGATTATTTTGAAAATGTAGTGAAAATTTCAGGTTGTGAAAGCGCAATTTGTGCAAATTGGATTACGGGCGAATTATCCGCTGCATTAAATCGCGCTGATTTGGAAATTTCAGCATCACCGATTAACGAAGAACGTTT
This sequence comes from uncultured Pseudomonadota bacterium, assembly GCA_903867225.1. Taxonomy (GTDB): domain Bacteria; phylum Pseudomonadota; class Gammaproteobacteria; order Methylococcales; family Methylomonadaceae; genus UBA10906. Next base: position 41,009 of record CAIPQN010000065.1, read on the forward strand.
TGCGGGTTTAGTGGCACGAATTGCTGACGATACGATTTCAGGAAAAATTGGCAAACAAGTATTTGAATTTTTGTGGAATAGTTCAGAATCCGCTGATGAAATTATTGAAAAACAAGGTTTAAAACAAATCACCGACACGGGCGCGATTGAAGCGATTATCGACACGATTTTGGCAGCAAACGAAAAACAAGCTGAACAATATCGTGGCGGCAATGAAAAAATGTTTGGTTTTTTTGTCGGGCAAGTGATGAAAGCGATGCAAGGCAAAGGCAATCCCGCTGAAATCAATAAAATTTTGAAAGCGAAATTGGCGTAAAAATCTTGAACGCTTGCGCGAGAAAAATAATGCACGTTACAAAAAATCAGAATTTATGATTAGCTACATCTTGCGCCGACTTTTGTACGCTTTGCCGCTATTATTTGCGGTAAACGTGTTGACGTTCACCTTGTTTTTTGTGGTAAATAGCCCTGACGATATGGCGCGAATGCAGCTCGGACAAAAACACGTCACGCAACAAGCGATTCAAAATTGGAAACAACAACACGGTTACGACAAACCATTGTTGTGGAATTCAAATGTTGACGGTGGCGCGAAATTAACCGACACGATTTTTTATTCAAAATCGGTGGGCTTGATGTTGTTTCGATTCGGTACGTCAGACAGTGGGCGAAACATTGGCGCGGATATTCAAGAACGCGCCATTCCCAGTTTAGCGTTAGCGTTGCCGACGTTGTTGATTGGGTTAGTAGCCAATATCGGCGCAGCGTTATTGATGGTGTTATTTCGTCGCCGAATGTTTGAGCGAATTGGCATAATTTTGTGTGTGATGTTGATGTCGATTTCGTCGTTGTTTTACATTATTAGCGGGCAATTTTTAGTCGCGAAAGTCTTTAAACTCGTGCCAATTTCAGGTTATGACGATGGGTTGGCGATGATTAAATTTCTGATTTTACCCGTTGCCATCGGCGTTTTTACAGGAATTGGTTCAGGTGTACGTTGGTATCAAACGCTGTTTTTAGAAGAAGCTGAAAAAGACTATGTTCGCACAGCTCGCGCCAAAGGTCTGACAGAAACACAAACCTTGTTTCGTCACGTTTTACCCAATGCGATGATTCCGATTTTGACAGGTGTGGTAGTGATTTTGCCGCTGTTATTTATGGGAAGTTTGATTATGGAATCGTTTTTTAGTATTCCAGGATTAGGCAGTTACACCATTGATGCGATTAGTAGCCAAGATTTTGCCATTGTTCGCGCAATGGTTTTTTTGGGTTCAGTCTTGTATATTCTGGGGCTATTACTTACCGATATTTCTTACACGTTGGTTGATCCGCGTGTCCGTTTAACTTAATTTATTAAAATAAAATGAACCGACTAAAAGCAAAAATCCGTGATATTCCCGATTTCCCAAAAGAAGGCATTATTTTTAAAGACATCACACCGTTAGTTCGCGACCCTTCTGCGTTAAAACTCGCTGTACATCAACTAATTCAACCATTTTTAGGTAGCGATATTAGCGTGATTGCTGGCATGGAAGCACGCGGTTTTATTTTTGGAAGTTTGGTTGCGTGGGAAATGGGATTGCCATTTGTGCCGTTGCGAAAACCAGGAAAACTACCCTACGATGTACAAAGTGTTTCGTATGATTTGGAATATGGTTCGGCAACTTTAGAGGCGCACATTGATGCGTTTGAAACAGGCGATAAAGTTTTGTTGATTGATGATTTACTTGCGACGGGCGGCACCGCCAAAGCAAGTTGCGAATTGGTTGAAAAATTGGGAGCAACCGTTGAAGCGTTGGCATTTGTGGTGGAATTAGATTTTTTAAATGGACGTGAAAAACTCGCAGATTATCGCGTTCATTCGTTGTTACATTTTTAACGTCATCACGATTATGAAAACATTTATTGCCGTTTTGTTCACTGTGATGAGTTTGCCTTTATTTGCAGCAACGAAAGACAAACCAAAATCACCGCCCGTTCCTACCGCACAAATTATTGATATTGCGTTTCTTAATCAAGAACAAACGCCTCCAACTGAAACGCTGTCGAATCTCGATTTATTTGTGGCGAATAAAGGCGTTGAAGGTGCGGAATTAGCAATTAGTGACAACAACACAACGGGGCAATTCACGCATCAGAATTTTGTGTTACATAAATTTAACGTTCCAGTCGAAGGCAATGTTGCGGATATTTTCAAACAAAACATTTCCGATAAATTTCATTATGTTATTACCAATTTGAACGCTGCAAACACGTTGGCGATTTCAGATTTAGCGACGAATTCAGACACACTTTTATTCGATGCTGGAACGGTAGATGATTCGCTTCGTAACGAACAATGCCGCCAAAATACGCTGCATTTGTTACCCAGTCGCGCCATGAAAGCCGATGCGTTGGCGCAATACATGATGAAAAAACGTTGGTCAAAATGGTTCTTAGTGGTTGGTAATACCCCCGAAGATGCTTTATTTGCGACTGCGTTAAAACGTTCCGCAAAACGATTCGGCATGAAAATCGTCACCGAAAAAAAATGGGAGCATACATTTGATGCGCGTAAAAGCGCACAATCGGATATTTCCGTTTTTACGCAAAGCGATGATTACGACGTGTTAGTGGTTGCAGATGAACAAGGGTTATTTGGTGAGTATTTAGCCTATCGAACGTGGCTCTCTCGTCCAATTATCGGCACACAAGGTTTAATTGCGACAGCGTGGCATTCGACTCACGATTTATGGGGCGCAACGCAAATTCAACACCGTTTCCAAGATTTGGCGAAACGAAATATGGAAGAACCCGATTATGGTGCGTATTTAGCGGTTCGCGCTATTGGTGAAGCCGCAACACGAACAAAATCCGCTGATTTAAAAATTATTCGGGATTATTTACGCAGTCCACAATTTACTTTACAAGGTTACAAAGGCAATGCGTTGTCATTTCGCGCGTGGGATGGGCAATTGCGCCAATCAATTTTGCTGGTCGCACCACGTTCATTAGTTGCCGTCGCACCAATTGAAGGTTTCTTACATCCTAAAACTGAATTAGACACGCTTGGCTTTGACCAAAGTGAATCAACGTGCAAATTGGAAAAATAAACATGAACAAAAAACTTTTAATCTTCGCTTTATTCGCAGCCATTAACGCAAACGCAGAAACCGTTTTTGTCACGCTCGAAAAAGACAACGCGCTTGCCGTGATGAATCCAATTGACGGCACATTGTTAAAAACCGTTCCAATTGGCAAACGTCCACGCGGCATTGCATTAAGTCCCGATAATAAATCGCTTTATGTCGCAACCAGCGACGATAACACCATCAAAATTTTCGACGCTGAAACACTTAAACAAACAGGCAAATTACCTTCTGGCGAAGACCCTGAAACTTTTGCGTTAAGTCCAACTGGCGACAAAATGTATGTTTCCAATGAAGACGATAGTTTGGTCACAGTGATTGATTTGGCGCAAAAGAAAATCAGCAAACAAATCAAAGTCGGCGTTGAACCTGAAGGCATTTGTGTTAGCGCAGACAATCAATGGCTGATTAGCGCGTCCGAAACCACAAATATGGTGCATTGGATTGATGTAAAAACGCAGACGATTGTTGAAAATACACTCGTTGATGCGCGTCCGCGTTTTGTAACATTTACGCCAGACAGTTCACAATTGTGGGTTACGTCAGAAATGGCGGGGTCTCTGATGGTTTTAGATACCAAAACAAAACAACCGATTAAAACAATTAACTTTGCGATTCAAGGTGTGCCGAATGACAAAATTCAACCTGTTGGCATTGCGATTGATAAAGAGCGCAAACGCGCTTATGTCGCGCTCGGTACAGCAAATCGTGTCGCCGTGATTAACGCGCAAACGTTTGAAGTCGAAAAATATCTTTTGGTTGGTTCGCGGGTTTGGAATGTCGCATTTTCAACGGATAAAAAACGTTTGTACACCGCAAATGGTTTAAGCAACGACGTGTCGATTATCGATTTAGAATCACAAACAGTCACAAAATCGGTTGGTGTTGGAAATTATCCTTGGGGTTTGGTCGTAAAACCGTAAAACCGTAAAATTATTTTTTTAAAAACCACGATTTGTCGTCTAAGTGTGTTATTTTCGACTTTTATTCACTCAAAAGGAAAAACCATGAAAACAATCAAATTCGATTTAAAACTTAAAAACGGCGAAATCACTCTCCGCACGCTTGACGACCTCGAAGAAAATTTATCGCCCGAATTATTCACGCATTTTCATTCAGGCAAATTAGCGAAATGGTTGCGAGTTCGCAAACTTGATGAATTGGCTGAAAAAATGGAAGCCTTACGCGCTCAACATCTCGAAGACAAAAACGAACTCGATGTGAAACTGTTCAAAAATTTGTGTGAAATTTTTGTGAGCGAAGTTAGCGAGGAAGATGCACGCGAAGCGATGCAGGATTACCAGCTCGTAACGTTTGAGCAAAATTCAAATGATGAAGAAATTGAATCGCTCAAAGGTGAAATTGAGCAACTCAAAATCGAAAATGAAATGCTGAAAGCCAAAGGCGAAGAAGTTGAAGAGTTCAAAGCTGAAAATGAAAAGTTGAAAGCTAAAATTGATAAAGAAAATTCTGTCTTTGGTGTTTCTCGAGAGGAGATAAATTCTTTATGGGGTCTGTCTGAGAGAGACAGGAGAGCTAAACTGGATGAACTGAAAGAAAAAGTTAAGTTTAGGTCGCTTAGCGAGGCTATTAAAATTAAAACGTACTAATATCCACGAGGAATTTCATGCAACTAACAATTAACGTCCCAGATACTTTGCCGCAAGAGCGTTTAACGCAAATTATTAAAGAAGTTGAGCAGCGTTTAATTAACGAAGCGAAATCTTTCACTCTTTTTTCATCGCAAAAAACGGTTTTAGATAATGACCCGTGGACAAATGCAAACATTGATTTGCCGAGTATTGATACGGGCATTGAGGATTTCGCGTTAAATCATGACCATTATCTTTATGGCGTTGATAAAAAATGAATACTGTTTTTGTCGATACCGCTGCGTTGATTGCAATGAAACAAATCGCTTTAACAGTTGAAAATTTAACTTTTTCTTACGGTCAGAAAAAAGCTCTGGATAACGTTGGTTTTCAAATTGCCGCTGGCGAATGCACGTTGTTACTTGGTGAAAATGGCGCGGGAAAAAGTACGTTGTTTTCATTGATTACACATTTGTACGACACGCACGAAGGTCGAATTGAATTGTGTGGGTTTGATATTCAAAAACAGTCGCGGCAAGCCTTAGCGCGTTTGGGCGTGGTATTTCAACAAACTACGCTTGATATGGATTTAACGGTGGTTCAAAACTTGAATTATCACTGTTCATTGCATGGCATGAGTTCAAAACTTGCTAAACAACGCATTCAAGAAGAATTGGAGCGTTTGCAAATGTATGAACGACGCGGCGAAAAAGTGCGGCAATTGAATGGTGGACACAAACGACGTGTGGAAATTGCGCGAGCGTTGTTGCATAAACCCGCGTTGTTGTTACTCGATGAACCGACCGTTGGGCTTGATATTCCAAGCCGTCAAAGCATTGTTGACTATGTGCATCAGCTCGTAGCGGATGAAAAAATCGCGGTGCTTTGGGCAAGTCATTTAATGGACGAAGTTTATCCAGACGACCATTTGATTGTTTTACATCGTGGACAAATTAAAGCCAATGGGCGCGTACAAGACATTTTACAATCAACACAAACAGAAAATGTGGCGCGTGCATTTGCAAATTTAACAGAAACGAAACGGCAGAATTAAAGCCGTTTTTTAACTAATAAATTGTAAATTTCCGTCTTTAATTTTTAAATGTACTTCACCACGCAGCAATTGTTGTAATTCTTTTCCAACCATTGAAAAACGCCAACCGCGTAACAATAAACAATCTTCGATATTACCGTTCAACAATGCTTCTAAATCGTTGCGAGTCCCCAAAATTGATGGATTCAACCTATTTTCTTCGGCTCGAATTCGCACTAATGAAAACAAAATATCAATAATTGCTTCTTGCTGTTGGTCTTTGCCAGAAATACTTTTTGTATATTCGGGTATTGGAATGGGCGGGGTATTTTTCGCTTTTTTAATTAACGCACACAATTCTTTACCATAATAATTCACCGCTCGTTCACCGATACCACGAATTTTTGATAAGGCTTCCGTGGTTTCGGGTTGTAATTTTGCGAAATCAAACAACACTTCATCACGCAATAACCAATTTTTAGGACGATTTTCTTTTTGTGCGGTAATTTCACGCCACTGCGAAACGGCTTGAACAATCGACAATTGTTTGCCCGTTAATTTACTTTTACCTTTGACTTTTAACCACGCATTTTGTGGTTCTGTTTTATATTGTTCAGAATTTTCTAATGCTGCAAAATCATCAATTAACCAATCCATTCGCCCTAATTCAGTCAATTGTTTCGTCATGTGCTGATAAATGGCACATAAATGAATTACATCATCTGCTGCATATTTAATTTCATCATCACTCAACGGACGATGACTCCAATCTGCTCGCGTGTGTGCTTTATTCAAATTGATATTTAAAAAAGTCGAAACCAACATTGCATAACCCGCATTGTCTTGAAAACCCAACAAGGGTGCAGCAATTTGCGTATCAAAAATCGGAGTGGGTAATTTACCTGTTAATTGATAAAAAATTTCTAAATCTTGGCGGCAAGAATGAAAAACTTTAATAACAGCAGGGTTATAAATTGCATCAAAAAGTTTGTTTAAATTGGGGATCGCCATTGGATCAACACACGCCACCCAATTCGGTGTCGCTAATTGCAATAAACAAAATTTTGGATAATAGGTTTTTTCACGCAAAAACTCGGTATCAACCGCAATCCAAGGCTCATTTTCAATACGCTGACACAAATCATCAAGTTGCTCAGGATTTTTAATATATTCAATTTTAATCATAATTTAGCGTCTACGACGGAAGCGATTGCTGTTAGATTTCGGTGTCGATTTACGCACTTTTAATCGTTTAATGTTGAGCCTATAACCATTCACATCAATGTTTTTCAAATGCAAAAAAATGTCGGACGGCATTTCATCAGGCAATTCTAATAACGTGTAATCGTTACGAATGCTGATGTTTTGAATGTTATTTCTATCAACGCCTGATTCTTCAATCAGCATAGTTTTAAGCCATTCGAGTTCAACGCGCTGTTTTTTACCAACATCTAAACGATAACGCTGTAATTTAATCGGTGGCAAATCGAGCGGCTCAACCGTAACGGTTTGAATCGGCGGGGGCGGCGGTGACGTAACATCGCCTTCAAAATGCAGCGACAACAATGCAGCGGCACAATCCAGCGGACTAATCTCTAGTTCATTCGCTAAAATTAAAACAGCATTGCGTTTTCCATCAAGATGACGGTGTTTAATGATGCCGCGTAGCTGACCAACAATGATTTCAAACGTATTATTTTCAACCATAAAAAATTACAAGCGATTTTCTTTGATTTCAACGAAGGCTTCATCGCGTAATTTTCGCATCCACAATTCAGTTTCTTCTTCAATTTTGCGTTTGCGAATGGCATCACGGACTTGGTTCTTTTTGAATTCCGCGCTGTTATCTCGATTTTCGCGGTCTAAAACTTGAATAATATGCCAGCCAAATTGCGTTTGAACGGGGTCGCTAATTTCGTTAATTTTTAATTTAGTCATTGCTTCTTCAAACGGTTTAACCAATGCACCCGATTCTACCCAATCCAGCGAACCACCTTTAATTGCTGAACCTTTATCGTCCGAATTGGCACGCGCCAATGTTCCAAAATCGTCGCCACTTGAAATACGCTCTTTCAATGTCCAAGCGCGTTTGCTTGCTTCTGCATCGTCCACAAGCTCATTGGTTTTAATCAAAATATGGCGTACTTTTGTTTTAACAACGGTGTGACCGTCAGCCAATCCTTTGAGTTCGAGCATTTTAATAATGTGAAAACCGCTTGGACTTCGCAGTGGCTCAGAAATGTCACCTTGACGTAATTTTCCAACTTCACCGACAAATAATGTTGGCATATCTTTCAATGTTCGCCAGCCTAAATCACCACCTTTGAGCGCGTTTCCGTCATTAGATTCAGCTATCGCAGATTGAGAAAAATCTTGTCCAGAGCGTAATTTTTTCACTAACTCATTGGCTCTTTCTTGGGCTTTTTGAATTGCGTTTGACGAGGCACCTTCGGGCAATGCAATTAAAATATGCCCCAAATGATATTGAACCAAATCTTCGCCGACTTTACCTTGAGTTTCTAAATAATGTTCCACTTCGCGGTCAGTCACTTTGATTCGTCCGCCAATTTCACGTTGGCGCAATTCATTGACGACGATTTCATTTTTCATATTTTCCAAAAACGCTGCGTAACTCATGCCCTGTTTTTCGAGTTCAACACGAAATTCTTCGGGTGACATATTGTTACGCTTTGCAATGTCCGCCGCAGACGAATTCAACATTTCTTCGCTGATATTGATGCCTGCTTTTTCTGCGAGTTGACGCTGTAATTTATCAATAATCATCCGCTCTAAAACTTGATGACGCAAAATCGATAAGGGCGGCAGCGGTGACTTGCTTGCAGCAATGCGTTGTTCAATAGTTGAAACTTCTTTTTGTAATTCATTTTCCAAAATTACGTCGTCTTCAACGACTGCAACGATATTATCTAACACTTCGGCGAATGCGAAAGTAGGAAAAAGTAACGCGCCACAAAGGAAGGCGATTTGCTGATTTTTCTTTTTGTTCATTATTGCGTTGACCGATAACCGTAAATGTTTTGTTCTAAGAATGTGTCTAATTTTTCGCCCATGCCCGTTAAACCTTTGAGTTCGACTTGGAAAAATACGCCTGTTTGACTGGTGCCTTGTATATCTGCATCACTGGCAAAAACGTTTAAATTGTTGAGATAACGTCGTCCCACTACGCGGAATTTCCAGCAACAATTTTCTTTTTCAACACCGAAAAAACTTTCTTGCGTTGAATTGTAAAGTAGCGAGTATTGCCAACGTCCAATCGCTGACCAATTATCGTAAATCGGATAATGAAACGACACGTCAGTTTGGGAAATGCCTGTTGAAACACTTTGCGTAACATTCGCCAACGTGTTTTCACGATAACGATAACCCAAATTCAAAATTTCGTTGGGCTGATTGGTTAAATGTAAAATGGCTTTGCCGCGACTAATATCAGCAGTTTGTGGATTCCATTGCAAACCCGAATCAATTGAAACGTGGTCGTTAATTCGTGTACTTAATTCACCAATGATATTTGAAAAACGACTGGTTTCAGGTGCAAAAAATTTGGAATTACCATCTGTATCTTTTTCCACTTCACCCGTTTTGGGATTTATCACTGGCATCGTAACGTTTCTATCTTGAAAATAAACGATGTTTCCTAAACTAAATTTTGCTCGTTCTTTGCCTGTTTGCTCGTCAATCAAACGCGAAGTAATCGCCGTTGTAACTTGATTTGCGTCTTGCATTCGGTCGATGCCGCTAAAACGATTTTCACGAAATAACGTGTTAAACCACATATCATAAACAGCTGTATCAAAAATCTGAATATCGTTTTGATTGATGCGCGGAATGTATAAATAAAATAAACGTGGCTCTAACGTATTTAAAAATCCTTTGCCACCTAAATTCAAATTACGCTCAAACGTCATACCGCTGTCAGTTGAAAAAATCGGTAACGTGCGCGAAATTTGTGAAGAATAACTGGGGTCTAAAGGCTTGCTTAAAAAGTAATTGGTATATTGCAATGAAACTTTCGGCGTAACGTAAGCACTCGCCGATTGCATCGGTATACTAATCGACGGCTTTATATTGCTACGTTGTCCATTTTGCAAACTGGTATGTTGAAAATAAACAAATTCATTTTCCATCGCAACATTTATTGGCACAGGTAATTGATCAAAAGCGTGTTTCAAATTCACATTAATTTGCGGCAATTTGCGATAAGGCAATTTTTCGCCCGTCAGATATTTATCGATGGATTGATAATTTTCCACTCGTCCAACTGCGCTAATTTCATCGCCGTAATACCCCACATCCGCCTGACTTTTTAAATAACTAAAATTCGGCATACTCAACGCGCTGCCCAACTCTGCAAAATAATTTTTATCGGAAACGAAATTCAAATCCGCATTTGCTTGAATTCGGTCTGTGAATTTTGTGGTGTTTTTCATTGACGCAAAAAAGCGTGGTTTATCTTGTCGCAAATAATCATTCGGTAACACTTCTACACTGGTTTGACCTTGTGAAGATTCAGTCAAATAACGAAATTCACCCGCAAGTAAAATGCCGCGTTTGGTTAAATAACGCGGTCTAAATGTTGCGTCATAATTTTCTGCGATATTGAAATAATACGGCGTACTGATATTGAAACCGCTACGTTGTGTTGAACCAAATGATGGCGCGAGAAACCCTGAAGTTCGACGGCTATCGGTTGGAAATGCTAAATACGGTGAATAAAAAACAGGCGCACCTTTGAATTCTAGCCACGCATTTTTAGCCGAGCCGCGTCCTTCTTCTTTGTCGATTTCTAATTCGGAAGCGTGAATCACCCAATCTTGATTTCCTGTTGGGCAACTGGTGTAAGCGACATCTTGATAACGTGAGATGTTTTTACTATCACGATAAACTGCTCCTGCATGACCACGCAATGGCGCACTTGGCGCAATAAAAAGTACATCGCGTAATTTTGCTTGATCGTTTGATAAATTAAATGTCGCCGCATTGGTGTGAACAGACATATCGTCATCGCTGTAATAAACGTCGCCTTGAACATCTAACTTTCCTGCCACGCTGTCGTAATTCGCCGCATTGGAGGACATTTGTTGATCGGCACGGTCAATGTGAACATTGCCAAAATAACTACTGATTTCGTTTTCAAAAATTTCAGAATAATTCGATTTCACGTTAATTGGCGAGTGCGTGCGTTCACCTTTATTTGAAATTATTGGAATTTGTTTTGGTGCGTTGGGATTGGTGCAATGTTGCCACGGGTCGATTTTGAGTTGCGATTTTAAAACGTCAAACGTCTGTTCCTGCGTGGTATCAAAAGCCGCTGGAAAAATACTTAAACCGCGTGAATTATCACTTTTTGTCGAAACGCTTTTAATCTCTGCGACACTTTCGCGCTCAGGGTTTTCGGTTGAATTTGATTTTTTAGTTTGCTGACAATTCCATTCACTACTTTTTGCATCTGCACCACATTGCCATTCACCAGATGTTGGGGCAGTTGAATTTTCTGTTTGAATCGAAACAGGACGTAGCTTTTCAACTTCTTTGACAATCACTTTTTCAATCGGCGGTAGCGCGATAATTGGTGTCACTTGTTTTTCAACTTCAATGGGTACCGCTGTTTCAGCCGTTTTTTGAACAGCTATCGGTTCAGGCGTAATAATCGGAGTTTCAATTTGAGTGGTTGGTACAGGTTCAGCAGATTTTGTGTCTCCACTACAAACCCATTCTTTTCCGTCTTTACTTTGTTCGCAATTCCACGCCGAAGCATTTGTCGCAGCTTCGCTGGCATAGGATAAGGTAGATAATAAAAGTAAGAATAAAGGTCGTTGCATAGAGGGGATTTAAGTCTAAATAGCTAAGTGATGATAGAATGCAGGAGTGCTTTTGAGCGGCATTTTAACCTATTTTGACCACTGCATTCTAACTAAACAACATGATTTTAAATGATTTGAGAATAATAACGTTGCTAGATTGGCTCGAAAACGATTGTCTTTTTAATGTAGAGAATTGTGAATCCGCTTCAAATGATGCGAGTTTTCGGCGATATTTTCGTGTGACGATTGACGGTGAAACCTTCATTGCAATGGATGCGCCGCCTGATAAAGAAGATATTGCACCCTTTATGAGGATTGCGAATTTGTTTAAACAAGCCAATGTGAACACGCCTAAATTATTGCAACATAACGCAGCGGAAGGTTTTCTTTTATTAGAAGATTTTGGTTCGCAATGGTTGCTTGATAAATTGAATAACGACACCGCAACCGAACTTTATGGACGTGCATTACGCGATTTGTTGCCATTACATACGCATAAAAATTTGTTGAATGCCGATTTACCAAGTTACGACGAAACATTATTGCGTCGTGAAATGGCGTTGTTTGAAGAATGGTTTGTCGAGCAATTTTTAGATTCTGAATTGCCGCCAAATCTGTGGGAAAACGTGCAACGTATTTTGATTGATTCAGCGTTGGAACAACCTACCGTTTGTGTACATCGAGACTATCATTCGCGTAATTTAATGGTTTTGCCAAATGGTGAATTAGGCGTTTTGGATTTTCAAGATGCAGTGCTGGGCGCGTTGACGTATGACATCGTTTCATTATTGCGCGATTGTTATATCGACTGGTCAGATGAACAGATTGAAATGTGGCTGTGTGATTATTTTCAGCAATTACAAACAGCGAACGTGGTTAAATGTGATTTCATACAATTTAAACGCTGGTTTGATTTAATGGGAATGCAGCGGCATTTGAAAGTGTGTGGTATTTTTGCGCGATTACATTTGCGTGATGATAAATCCGAGTATTTAAAATCCATTCCGCGTACTTTGAATTATATTATCAACGTTTGTGGCGCGTATTCAGAATTGAGTGAATTCCAACAGTTTTTGGAGCAACAAATTCTTCCTGAATGGCAAAAACAATTTTCACTTTTAGGACTATGAAATGAACAATACGTTAATACAACTCGCTCAAGTTTTAGAGCAGCGCAAAGAACAAACAGCTGATAAATCTTACGTTGCTAGTTTGTATGAAAAAGGCTTGAATTCGATTTTGAAAAAAATCGGTGAAGAAGCCGCCGAAGTTATCATTGCTGCAAAAGATGGTGATGCAGAGCAAATTATTTATGAAACAGCAGATTTATGGTTTCACTGCATGGTTTTATTGGCACAACAAGGTTTGAATCCCAGCGATGTTTTAGATGAATTAAATCGCCGTTTTGGCTTATCGGGTTTGGATGAAAAAGCCCAACGTGAACAGAAATAGGAGAAAAAAATGCACTTTAGCGTGATGCAATTAGCCTTAATTTTAGGCATTATCATTTTGTTATTTGGCACTAAAAAATTAACCAATGTCGGCGGTGATGTCGGCGCAGCAATTCGCAATTTTCGTTCTGAAATGAAAAGAGGACAAGGCGAATCTGACGAAATACACGAAGACGACAAAGATAAAATCATCGAAGGTGAAACGGTAAAACCTACCGCTGCGCCTTATAAGTTCAAGAAAAAAGACGACGCGAAATGAGTGTAAAAAAACGCTTAATCATTGCGATTACTGGCGCGACAGGTGCAATTTATGGCGTGCGAATGTTGCAAGTTTTACAAACTCAACCTGAATGGGAAACACATTTAGTTATTTCGTCTGCGGGTTTGGTAAATCTAAAACATGAACTTGATATGACCCGTAATGATTTAAACGCGTTAGCTGATGTAACGCACGGCATTCATGACATTGCAGCGACGATTGCCAGCGGTGGTTTTAAAACAGAAGGTATGATTGTTGCGCCGTGTTCCATGAAAACCTTGGCAGCCGTCGCACATGGTTTTGGTGATAATTTAATTTCCCGTGGCGCGGATGTGGTACTGAAAGAACGTCGTCGATTGGTGATGATGCCACGCGAAACACCGTTGCATTTAGTACATATTCGGAACATGGGTATTGTCACAGAAATGGGCGGGATTATGTTTCCACCGATGCCAGCGTTTTACAGCAAAACAGATTCATTGATGGCAATGGTGAATGAAACAGTCGGACGGATTTTGGATATGTTTGGCGTAGATGTAACGGGACTTTATACGCCGTGGGAAGGTTTGTGATAAAAATTATAGTTTTTGCTGAAAAATAAAATATCAGATTTTCGGGCTTTGATTTATCTAGCTTTCAGAGCATCAATAAAAGTAGTAACACCTACCCATGCGACTAAAAACTTATGAGTAATCACGACGAAATTAACAACAAAGAAACCATTTTAAATGTGCGTGGCGTACTTGCGCGGCATCGTTTAGTTGAAGAATTGGTGCGAAAACAAAATTTAGTGGAGTTACAACGTCTACTTGATCAACTCGATGCTCAGTCGATGGCACAAATGTTGGAAATATTTTCTCCCGAAGATAGACAAATTATTTGGGATTTAATTGCTGAACCACAAAAAGAAGAAATTTTAATCGTGATGCCGTATGACACACGGGTTGAATTGGCAGCAGATTTTCGGGCGCGTAATCGAAATATGGTGATTCGGATTTTCGATTTACACGAAGGTTTATTAAGACAAATTCCTATCGAAACGAAAGCCGATTTAGCCCACGCAAAACCCATTTGGATTGATTTAGTGATGCCCGAAGATGAACATTTAAATTGGGCGCAAGATGTATTTGGCGTGGATTTACCGAATCCTAAAGAATTAACCGATTTAGAAACAAGTGCGCGATTTTACGTTGAGGATAATGGCGAAGTGCATTTACATTCTGATTTTTTGCTCGACCGCAAAGATGCGTCACGCAACATTGCGGTGGCGTTTGTGTTAAAAAAAGACATTTTATTTTCAGTTCGTAGCGAAGAATTACCCGCTTTTCGATTGCAGCGTTTACGCGCCCGCGCTGAGTCAGATTACATTTCAAACGCGAAAGATTTGCTGCTTGATTTATATGCCGCCGATGTTGAGTATTCCGCGAATGCGCTCGAAGATATTTACATGGAATTAGAAGGCGTCGGACGGCAGGTTTTCAAATCATATATGACAGACGAAGAAGCGGCGAAAATTCTGGCTGCGATCGCGGAAGAAGAAGATTTAAACGGGCGGATTCGGCGAAATGTATTGGATACACGCCGAGCGTTATCGTTTTTAATGCGAGGTAAATTTTTATCTGAAACTCAACATGAAGATGTGCGCGAAATTTTGCGTGACATTGAATCGCTTGATGGTCACACGTCTTTTTTGGTAAATAAAATTAACTTCCAAATGGACGCAACGGTCGGTTTTATTAACGTGAATCAAAATAAAGATTTGAAGCGATTAACTGTAATTAGTTTGGTTTTTATGCCATTGAATGTGATTGCAGGAATTGGTGGAATGTCAGAATTTTCGATGATGACAGCGGGCATTCCTTGGCAAATGGCATACAGTGGTTTGCTAACTGGATTGGCGTTTGTATCGTGGTTGACGTTTATGGGCGTGCAGTTTTTTGAACGCCGCAAAATTAGACGCTTATCAATGGCAAGTCGTACAAATCATAAAATTCAAACTCGATGAATGTCTGGTTAATCGTCGCTACATCAGGGCGAATGCTTGCACAAGCGGCGCAGCGTGAAGGATTTGATGTATTAGTGATTGATTGTTTTGCTGATATTGATACTTCGCGTTATGCAAAAAAAATAGTGCGAGTTGATTCTCTTTCGATTAAAAATCTGACTACCGCTTTGAATGAATTTACAAATTATGAAATCGCTGGTGTAGTTTATGGTAGCGGTTTTGAAACGTGCGTTGAGAGTCTATATTTTTTAGAAAAGCGTTTTAACGTTGCAGGAAATTCTGCTGCTGTTTTTGAATCTGTGCAAAATAAACAGACATTTTTTGCGGCGTTAGATTCACTAAAAATTCCGTATCCTGAAACACATTTTTCTTTTCCAAATGAATCAAAAAATTGGCTTTCCAAACCGCTTCGAGGTCAAGGCGGCGTTGGTATCAATTCACAAAAAAAAGATATTTATTGGCAACATTTTTACGATGGGCAAGCGGGTTCAGTTTTATTTTTAGCGAACGGTAAAACCGCCACAATTATTGGTTTTAATAGACAATGGACGCGAGATGATTTTCTATTTTTGGGTATTTCAAATCACAGTGATTTAACCGATTTGCAAAAAACGCAGATTTATTCGTGGCTACAATCCATCGTTGTGCATTTCAATTTACGCGGATTAAATTCATTGGATTTTATACAAACTGAAAATGAAGTTTTTGTTTTGGAAGTCAATCCACGTCCGTCTGCAAGTATGCAACTTTATAACGCATTATTGTTTAAAGCACATTTGACGCTAAAAACGGAACTTTCTCGAATAACAGATTTTTCTGCGTATCAAATTATTTACGCTTATCAGACAATCATCATTCCAAAAAATTTTGTGTGGTTAGAATCTTGTCAAGATTTACCGCCTACAGGCGTGATAATTCACAAAAAACAACCTATTTGCAGTATGATTGCGATTGAGAAAACCTCTAACTTAGTATTAAAAAAGCTAAAAATTAACATTCAAAAATTAGAAGGAAATTTAACGATGAAACAAGCAAGTGTGAATAAACTTACTCAACCTTTAGTTCAAGAACTTATCGAAAATGCAGCGAAGTTGCGTGTCGGTGTTGAGGTTTTGGAAAATGGTTGCACCGTAATTGATGCGGGAATTAAACACACGGGTGGATTAGAAGCAGGACGAATTATTGCTGAAATTTGTTTAGGCGGCATGGGAACGGTATCGATTTCACATAGTTCATACACCACAAATTGGCCTTTATCGGTAAATGTTCACACTGGCAATCCCGTTTTAGGTTGTTTAGGTAGTCAATATGCAGGCTGGAGTTTGTCACATGAAAAATACTACGCACTCGGTTCAGGTCCTGCGCGTGCAATGGCGACTAAACAAAAAGAAGGGCAAACAATTCCAGTTGAAGAACTGTATCAAGAGTTGGCGTATCACGATGAAGCCGATGCAGCGACATTGGTGATTGAAAACGATGCGATTCCACCCCTTGCAATTATTGAAAAAGTAGCCGCCGCGTGTGGTATTTCACCAGCGAAATTAACGATTATCGTCACGCCTACAAGCAGTTTAGCGGGTGGTGTTCAAGTTGTGGCACGCGTTTTAGAAGTTGCAATGCACAAAGCACACGCTTTACATTTTCCATTAGAAAACATTATTGATGGCAGCGGTTCTGCGCCAATTTGTCCGCCGCATCCGAATTTTGTCAAAGCGATGGGGCGCACTAATGATGCAATTTTATTTGCAGGTCAAGTGCATTTATTTGTAAAAGGTAGTGATGAAGCGGCTGAAAAATTGGCAAAAGAATTACCAAGTTCAACATCAAAAGATTATGGCAAACCGTTTGCGGAAATTTTTAAAGCCTGCGATTACGACTTTTTCAAAATCGATGCAATGCTATTTAGTCCCGCCAGTGTGATTGTTACAGCAGTTGAATCGGGTAAAAGTTTCCGTGCAGGTCAGTTGGATAATGCGTTGTTGGATTTATCGTTTGGGGCGTAAAAATTAGCAACGATTTAAAAATTAGCTGAATTCAAACGTTTTGCTTCATTCCAAAGCGCGTCTAATTCGTCTAATTTACATTCTTTTAAAACACGTCCCGATGCAGCGACGTGTTTTTCAATGTAATGAAAACGTTTAGAAAATTTTTGAGTGCTTTGTTTTAAGGCGATTTCAGGATTAACGTTTAAATGTCGTGCTAAATTCACCACGACCAATAATAAATCACCAATTTCTTCTTGAATATGCGCTTGATTGCCTGATTCCCACGCTTCTTTGACTTCGTCTAATTCTTCCAAAACTTTGTCGAAAACGGGCGGCACTGTTTTCCAATCAAAACCATGTTGTGCGGCTCTATCTTGAATTTTTTCGCATTCTAAAAGGGCTGGCAGTGAACGCGCCACGCCAGATAAAACACTTTTTGATTCGGGATTTTTTTCTTTACGCTCATCTGCTTTGGACTGTTCCCACGCGGCATGACGTTCGGCATCAGTTTCAAAAACAGCATCCGCGAAAACGTGAGGATGACGACGAATCAATTTATCTGCAATCGATTCAGCAACTTGTTCAAACGAAAACAAGCCGCGCTCATTGGCAATTTGCGAATGAAACACGACTTGTAATAATAAATCACCTAATTCAGAACGCAAATCCTCTAAATCTTCACGCTCAATAGCATCAACTACTTCATAGGCTTCTTCGATAACGTAAGGAATTAAACTGGCAAAATCTTGTTTAACATCCCACGCACAACCCGTTTCAGGGTGACGCAACTGCGCCATAATATCGAGCAAATTTTGCGTATTGTTAAGCATGAATTATTTAGAAACTGCTGCCGAAACTGTCTTGGTAACGCTGTTTAAACGTTTCAGAATTAAACGAATGATTTTGTGTTCCGTAATGTTCGATTTTGATTGCACCCATTAACGACGCAATGCGACCAGTGATTTGCCAATCTAAATCGTTCAATAAACCATACAACAAACCTGCACGATAAGCATCACCGCAACCTGTCGGATCAGAAAGTTTTGCAACAGGTGCAGCTGGAATTTTAATTTGTTTACCATCGGTGTAAATCGTCGAACCTTCGCCACCTTGCGTAACAATTAACGCTTTCACTTTTTCAGCCAGTTGCGCCAAATTCAACCCCGTTTTTTCTTGCATCAATTCGGCTTCATAATCGTTCAGTGTCAACCATGTCGCTTGGTCGATAAGAGTCAATAATTCAGCCCCATTAAACATCGGCATTCCTTGACCTGGATCGAAAATGAACGGAATTTTTAATTCGGCGAATTGTTTAGCGTGCAACTGCATACCGTCTTTACCATCAGGTGAAACGATACCAATACGAATAGAATTTTTATCGGTTGGAATTGAATTTTCATGCGAAAAACTCATTGCACCAGGGTGAAACGCCGTAATCTGATTATCATCTTCATCGGTAGTAATATAAGCCTGTCCAGTGAATTGATTTTCGATAAGACGAATATACTGATTTTTGATTTTATGTTGATTTAACCATTTAGCATAAGGCTCAAAATCATGCCCAACGGTCGCCATAATTAAGGGTTCTTCGTTTAATAATTTCAAATTGTAAGCAATGTTTCCTGCACAACCGCCAAATTCACGACGCATTGTTGGCACGAGAAACGATACATTCAACATATGAACTTTTTCTGGCAAAATATGATGCTTAAACTTATCTTGAAACACCATAATGGTGTCATATGCCATTGAACCGCAAATTAACGCACTCATGATTACCTCTTAAAAAATTAAAATAACAGACCAAGTAATTGCCGCCCAAATTAGTGAAAGCATAACAGCAGCTGAACCAATGTCTTTGGCGCGTCCAGATAGTTCATGATGCTCAAAACCAATTCTATCGATTGCCGCTTCAACAGCAGAATTCAATAGTTCAACTAACAACACTAAAATCACACTGCCAATTAACAACAACATTTCAATTGATGTTTTAGCTAAATGAATTGCAGCTGGAACAGAAATGATTAGCAACAAAACTTCTTGCCTAAACGCTTCTTCGTGTTGCCAAGTAGCTTTGAAACCTGCGGCTGAAAAAAATGCGGCGTTGTAAATGCGTTTTAAACCTTTTGCGTTTTGATTTGCCATAATTATGCTGTAATCATGGTTTGGTACTCAGTATTTAAAAGTAATTTTTCGACTTCAGACAAATCATTAGTTTTGACGCAAAATAACCATGATTCATAAGGCGAATCTGTAATTTTTTCTGGGTCATCAGCGATTGATTGATTGATTGCAACAATTTCACCAGAAACAGGGCTGTGAATATCGGAAGCGGTTTTTACTGATTCAATCGTGGCACAACTTTCGGTTGCTGTAACATATTGACCAATTTCAGGTAAGGTGATGTACACTAAATCGCCTAACTTCTCTTGTGCGAAATCAGTAATGCCAACGCGCACGATATTATCGTCTTCGATTTGCACCCATTCGTGAGACAAAGCGTATTTTAAGTGTTCAGGCAAAAGACTCATGACAGAATTCCTGCGTGTAAATTTAGGAGTTATTTAAGAATAAGCGAGAATGTATAGCGAAGAATGGCGTCCCCAAGGGGGTTCGAACCCCTGTTACCGCCGTGAAAGGGCGGTGTCCTAGGCCACTAGACGATGGGGACTAGATGTGCTGAAATTTATTAAAAGGAAATCTAAATTTGGCGTCCCCAAGGGGGTTCGAACCCCTGTTACCGCCGTGAAAGGGCGGTGTCCTAGACCACTAGACGATGGGGACTAGATTTAGAATTTTAATACTTGGTGGAGCTAAACGGAATCGAACCGTTGACCTCAACGCTGCCAGCGTTGCGCTCTACCAATTGAGCTATAGCCCCGTATTAGTGGGCAAATTGTACAGGTTTTAAGTTTAATGTCCAGTTTAAATTTTTAGGTTCTTCATATATTGATTCCGCTACACTAATCAGGACACAAATTTTGTAGAATTATCTATCGAAATTAGGTGTCACAAAATGAAAAACAAATGCCCTCAAGAATATAAAACGTCCGCAGTGAAAATGGTGCTGGAAGAAGGAAAAAACCCAACAGAATTCGCGCATTGTTGGGAATTCCTGTGGGTCTGCTGTACAAATGGATTCGGAAACATAAAGGTATTGATTCAAAAGGAAAAATAAACCGCTAAAAAATGAAATTCAAGAGCTTAAAAAGCAGTTAGCTAAGTCTGAGATGTATCGAGAAATCCTAAAAATGGGTAAGTAACAGTTTATTTAAATCTATGATTATCTATGCTAATATATTATTATGGACAAGAAATTAGTGAAGATAGGCGAAGCCGCAAAGAGTTGCTTGGAACAACACCAGACACGTTACGAAAGTGGGAATCAACGGGTGAATTATTGCCAAAACGCAAAACCAAAGGTGGTACACGTTATTATGACGTGGCGGAACAATCGATTGATGATCTAAAAAGTGACCGATTTCATGCGTAAAATCAAATTCAGGATCAGGCGCATATTGACTGATAGCAATATGAATATCATCTATGTTTTTCGCCGCGCGATAAGTTCCACCATGAATTTTTGAATCGGTTAGCAATTGAGCAATTTGCCAATCTCTGGATTTGCCGCCATTGCATTTTGTTGATGTGTTCATGAATTGCCTTCGAGTTAAAAACCAGCCCAAATTCTATACACGCACCCACAAAAAAACCGCACCCACTTTTCACAGCAGCAAGGCGGTTTCTTTTTTACAGCTTCAAGCAAAGCAGGTCAAACAACCACCCGCTTATGCAACTTCTGCTAAATACCAAAACATCCCAGCAATTCCAATTCCGATAACTAAAATTGTTAAAGTTGCCATTACAACTCCCCTATCTCTTTTGTTTTTTGATGTAGTTTGCGAGCGATAATGAGTCCCACAAAAATAAATATCAACATGAAAAAAGCACTTGACCAAAACAATGTACCGATTTCGCCACGTTGAAAAAGTGTGCCTAACGCTCCAGCCGTAGCAATCATAAACGCACTCAACAAACTCAAAAGTGTTCGCAGAGTGTTCAACGTTTCTTTTACCTCATCAATCTTCGCCATAAAAACCTCCAGTGCGAATTCTACCACGCACCCACAAAAAAACCGCCCCCCACTTTTCACAGCGGCAAGGCGGTTAGTTTTTCACAGCATATCAAACAAAGCAGGTCAAACAACCACACGCTTTACAACACCAACAAATTTTCAGCTGCATCCGTGTGAACGATTTCACCGCTACGTTGCAACACAAAAAATCCTTGATTTAAGGCTTCTTCTTTTGCTTTATCGTAGAAA
>CAIPQN010000066.1 GCA_903867225.1 uncultured Pseudomonadota bacterium
ATAAAAGCAAACGAAAAGGAATTCCCGATTCACATGATGTGTGCGAGCTTAAACGTGGTGCGTAGCGTGTATTATAAATGGCGAAATACCCCACAAACCGCGCATGACGAGCGAGATGTGACCTTGATGATCTTGGTGCAAGAAGAATTTAAAACAGGTCGTGGTGTATACGGCGAAATGCGTGTTTGGAAGGCACTACGAAAAAAAGGCATTCATACTTCACAGCGACGTGTAGGACGCTTAATGGCACAAGCAGGCTAGTTGTATCTTATTCTTTTACATTATCCGTAGCATAAAATAGAAAAGTATAGTATTTTATTCAGATGAAATTATCAGATTATGCAAAAAAGCACGGCATGGGTTATCGAACCGCTTGGAATCATTTTAAAGCAGGTTTAATTCCGAATGCGAAAAAACTCCCGTCGGGAATGATTATTGTGGAGGATGAAGTCAACATCAAAGCGGAACGTACAGCCGTTTATGCGCGGGTTTCATCATCTGAAAACAAATCGAATTTACAAAGCCAATCCAAGCGCGTGCAAAATTTTTGCGCGGCAAAAGGCTGGGTTGTCTCAATGGTGGTGGAAGAATGTGGCAGCGGCTTAAATGATGACCGTAAAAAACTGAAAAAGTTGTTGCTCGATAAGTCTGTAACCCGCATTGTGGTTGAACATGAAGACCGATTAACACGCTTCGGATTCAACTACATCAACGATTTGTGGCACGGTGAAATTGTAATTATTAACGAAGTCGTCGAAGATGAAAGTGATTTAATGCAAGATTTTGTGTCGTTGGTAACGTCCTTCACCGCCAGGCTATACGGGCGACGCAGAAGCAAACGCCAAACTGAAAAGTTGATTTCTCAACTCGAAAATGACAATACTCAAAGCGTTTAAATATCGGATTTATCCAACGGCAAAACAAACTGTTTTATTAAACAAAACATTCGGTTGTGTGCGCGCGGTGTGGAATCACAACGTTGAAGTGTTCAATAAATTTGATAAAAATCAGTCTGAACAACTGCAATCGTTAACGTCAACCCAACTCAAACAAAAATTTGACTGGATGCGCGAAGTCAGTGCAGCAGCATTGCAACAAAAAGAAATGGATTTTAAAACATTCAAGAAGAACTATTTTTCAAAGTCGCGTAAAAAGAAAATCGGCAGACCGTCGTTCAAAAACCGTGATTCTAATCAAAGTTATCGCTTGCCAAATCAGAAATTTATTCTTCGTGAAAACACGATTCAACTTGAAAAAATTGGTAAAGTAAAACTGGTGTTAGACCGCGCCGTTCCTATAGGTTGTAAGTTTATGTCGGTGACGATTTCTAAAAATAAATGCGGTCAATTTTTCGCCTCGGTGCTGGTGGACTGTGAGGTTTTAGCAAAAACCAAAACAGGCAGATTCATCGGTTTAGACATCGGCATCAAAACATTTTTAACGGGTAGTGACGGTTTTACCGTTGAAAATCCGCAGTTTTTCCGCGAGAGCTAAGCGGAATTGAAACAAGCGCAACGTCATCTTTCACGCAAAAAGAAAGGGTCGTCGCGCCGCAAAAAGGCAAAGTTAAAAGTTGCTCGAATTCACAACCAAATTGCCAATCGGCGCAAACATTTCATTCAAGAAAAAACCACTGAAATCATCAATCGTTATGACTTTATTGGCATTGAAGATTTGAACGTGGCGGGGATGGTGAAAAACCACAAATTGGCAAAGTCCATTAGTGATGCGGCTTTCGCGGAATTTTATAGCGCGTTGATTTACAAAGCGGCGTGGTATGGCAAAGAAGTGGTCAAAGTTGACCGCTGGTTTGCGAGTTCTAAAATCTGCTCGTGTTGTGGTTGGAAAAACGAGAATTTAACTTTGTCAGACCGAGTTTTTGAATGTTTGGCGTTCGGTTTGAAAAAAGACCGCGATTTAAACGCCAGTGAAAACATTTTGAAAGAAGCACTGCGAGTTAACAGTGCTATACGAACGCCGAGTGAATGTCAGACTCAAATCGCGTAAGCGGTTTGAGCTATTTGCGTTGAAACGTTTAGAAGACCGTAGGAATAATTTTCTATGGAATTTGTAACTATTACCCGAAAGCCTTATAAAGCAAAAACGGATTCTAAACATGACAAGCCGATTGCTAAAAATAAGCTCAAGCGTCGCTTTAATCCTAAAAAACCAAACCGCGTTTATGCAGGCGATATTACCTACATAAAAACGGATGAAGGTTGGTTATATTTGGCGATTGTGATGGATTTATTTTCACGTCAAATCGTGGGCTGGTCGATGGCAGACCACATGAAAACCTCATTGGTCAATGACGCTATGCAAATGGCAATCTGGCAACGAAAACCACCACGCGGCTTGCTTTGGCATACTGATCGAGGTAGCCAATATATCTCCAAAGAACATCGCTATTCCACTCGTGAACAAGTCAGAGCATCGATTTTTGAATATATTGCTGTTTTCAATCGCATTCGGATTCATTTCGCTAACGATTATTTATCGCCTGTTGAATTTGAATTTCAACACGCTAAAAATGATTCTAATTTCTCTGTCCTAAAAAACGTTGCATGATCATTCTTAGAAAAAGCAGGTTTTAGTCATGATGTATAAAAACTATGAAGCACAAATCAGTTACAGCGAAGAAGACGAAACGCTCTTCGGGCGTGTGGTCAACATTAAGCGTGACATGATTGCGTTTGATGGCGTATCCGTTGAAGAATTAAAGCAATCTTTTCATGCCGCCATCGAAGAGTATTTGCAGGATTGCAAAGACGCTGGCAAAAAATCTGAAAATCCTTCGTCACAACAAGATTCGCAGTCGTTAAATTATGCGAACTTTTCGCCAGTTGTATGAGATTAAATCAATGCAATATCTAAACATTGACCACCTGCGCCGCTGTATGAAAACGCTCAACTCGTCGTTGGTACTTTATCGCGCCGCTGAAGATGACATCGAGCAGGAAGTATTCCGTAACGCCATCATCAAAGGTTATGAGCTAACGCAAGAAACCGCGTTTAAATTACTCAAGAAAGCCCTCAAGCATTTTGGACATGGCGGCAAAAAATTAGAATCCATGATTGTTAAAGAAGTGCTACGCCTTGCCGCGACGCATGATTTAATGACACTCGACGAAGTTAGCCGTTGGTTTCGTTACCGCGACAATCGCAACAGCACCGCGCATGATTACGGTGAGAAATTCGCCGATGAAACCTTAACGTTAATTCCCGAATTCTTGGCTGACATTGAAACGCTCGCCAATGTGTTAGAACGCAAACTCGGCAAAGAGGCTCAAAATGTCAGCGACTGATTCCCCACTTTTTCTACCCGAAACCTACTTGAAAATGGTGCAAGACATTTTGCAAGCACATCTGCCGAATGCCGAAGTCTGGGCGTATGGTAGCCGCGTCAATGGCGATTATTACGATGCCAGCGACCTCGATTTGGTGGTGCGTCAACCTGATGATTTGATGCAAAGACAAGTTAATTTAGACGACGTGAAAGAAGCCTTTGTTGAAAGCAATATCCCGATTATCGTGCAGTTGGTGGATTGGGCGCGGATTCCTGAATCGTTCCACGAAGAGATTTTGGCGAAATATGCCGTTGTGCAAAAAGGAGCTGGGTTATGAGTTTGGAATTTAGAAAAACAACTTTAGGTGAACTGATAACTTTTTCCAATGGCAGAACAAGCCCTGATAGAGTTGAAAACGGGCAATTTCCTGTATTTGGTTCAAATGGTTTGATAGGAAAATCGAATGAATCAAATTCTGATCATGCAACGTTTTTTAGGACAGAGAAATTAGAATCATTTTTAGCGTGTTGAAATTCAAATTCAACAGGCGATAAATAATCGTTAGCGGAATGAATACGAATGCGATTGTAAAAAACAGCAATATATTCAAAAATCGATGCTCTGGCTTGTTCACGAGTGGAATAGCGATGTTCTTTGGAGGTATATTGGCTACCTCGATCCGTATGCCAAAGTGAGCCGCGAGGTGGTTTTCGTTGCTGGATTGCCATTTGCAAAGCGTCATTGACCAATGAGGTTTTCATGCGATCTGCCATCGACCAACCCACGATTTGACGTGAAAATAAATCCATCACAATCGCCAAATATAACCAACCTTCATCCGTTTTTATGTAGGTAATATCGCCGCCTGCATAAACGCGGTTTGGTTTTTTAGGATTAAAGCGACGGTTTGAGCTTATTTTTAGCAATCGGCTTGTCATGTTTTTAGAATCGGTCGTTACTTTGTAAGGCTTTCGGGTAATGCAAACTAAGCCTGCTTGTGCCATTAAGCGTCCTACACGTCGCCGTGAAGTATGAATGCCTTTTTTTCGTAGTGCCTTCCAAACACGCATTTCGCCGTATACACCACGACCTGTTTTAAATTCTTCTTGCACCAGATCATCAAGGTCACATCTCGCTCGTCATGCGCGGTTTGTGGGGTATTTCGCCATTTATAATACACGCTACGCACCACGTTTAAGCTCGCACACATCATGTGAATCGGAAATTTCTTTTCGTTTGCTTTTATCCATGCGTACTTCACAGTGTTTCCTTTGCAAAGTACGCCACCGCTTTTTTTAAGATGTCGCGCTCCTGCGTCACTAACGCGAGTTGCTTTTTGAGTTGTTTAGTTTCTTCTTGCAAGGTCTGCTCTATCGCTTTATCTAGTTGAATTTGTGAAGATTTTTCTTTCATCACCCAACCATACAAGGTTTTTTTGTTAATGCCAACGTCAGCTGCTATTTTGCTGATCGGTTCACGCGACTCCGTTACTAACTTAACCATCGAATCTTTAGATTCCTGAGTGTAACGGCTTTTGTTTTTGTTTTCTTCAGTTTTCATGACACACCTTTTGGCTTCTGTTAAAAATGTGTCCTAAAAATTGTAGCGCGATCAAATACTTGCGACCGCAGCAATTGAGCAAGTCGTTAATCATGCCCGTCTTGCTGAAATTTGCGGACAACATCCACTGATTTGAGCCTAAGTTTGGCAAAATTGGTGAGAGATGGTTTTCTTGACGATACGGGACAATCAAGAGGAAAAACTTATCACTTACCAGGGAAAAAAATGCTTACGCCTGAGCAAGTATTTCCAGAAAAATACTGAGCTTCAGACATAACGATATTAGCTCTGGGTATAACACTGTTAGCTTAGGACATAACATCACTGAAAAAAAGAGACGCAATTTTCTGATAGAGATGAAAACGGGTGTCTTTTATCATGCTTGCTTAACGCTCCAATTATCGATGACATTGATTTACTTTCTCAAAAATTACGATTGCAATTGGAAAACATCGCCTCAGAATCAAGAGAAAAGAAAAGACTACCGCCAGAAATTATGGAATCCATCATTTTGAATGTTTGCGAAAATCATTTTTTTACGCTCAGTGCATTAGCAAAATTATTAAAGCGAAACGATGATTTACTTAGAAAACAATATCTTAAAAAATCAGTAAAAGAACACCAGATTCAACTTGCTTTTCCTAGTACGCCTACACATGAAAAACAAGCCGTCATTCATGCGGTTGCACACGATAGTCGAATTGATGTAGCCCAAGCAAAACAGGTTGGAAATAAATCCAGCGAAATAACCACCGTACGAGAATTTATTAAAGAAACAGGATTAGAAAGCCAAAATCTGACCCTCGATGCCCATCATTGCTATCCTGAC
>CAIPQN010000067.1 GCA_903867225.1 uncultured Pseudomonadota bacterium
AATCGAATCCGCCCCTGTTGAACCCGTGACGGTACTGGTTCCCGCCGCAATCGTGATGTCTAAAATACCTGTGCCACTATTCGTTACCGCAGTAGCAAAAGTATGAACTGCTCCACCCAAATCGGTGACTTTCGCCGTTGCACCCGCTGAAATATCTAATACGTCAGCCGTCGTATCAAAATCCGTAATCGTATCAGTGCCAGCATCCGCATAGAACGTATCGGTATCCTCGCCACCCGTCATGGTGTCATTGCCTAAGCCACCGTAGAACGTATCATTGCCCGCAGCACCAACTAATGAATCAGCACCATCATCACCAGAAAGTACGTTGGCATTCGCGTCACCTGTCAGCGTGTCGCCTTGTCTGCTACCGATTAAGTTATCGATACCTGAGAAAGCATAAGTAACGCCAGTAGTAGAACCAGCCAAAGTACCAGCCGTTAAATCAGCTACAACAGCAGCAGGTTCATTTGTGAACGTAACCGTGTCAATGACAGTCGAACCAGTGTCGCCATTAAATACTCTTGCTGCCGACGTGCCGTTGTAATCAGCCGCTTCGTCACTAACAAACAGCGTTCCCATTGCAAACGGCGCAACCGTTAAGTTAAAGGTTTTTGTGCTGGGTGTTGAACCAGAAACTGAATCTGTTGCTGTGACCGTAATCGCATAACTGCCTTCGTCGGAGGCAAGAAATTTATAGTTAGTAGTACCACCATCTACCTCAACAAATTTGATTAAATCGTTGGTGTTATCTACTGCCATCCATGTAGGTGTTGATGCTGCGCCACCGTCTTTACTTACACTGATTGTGTAAGTGAGCGTGTCCAAATAATCAGAATCGGTGAATGCGTCTGCTAGGCTGATAGTTTTGACAGAGCCATCAGAATTTTCAATCAAATTAACAAATGCGGTGCCTGTTGTAACCCCTTCAGAATATGGCACAACGGCTGTGGTTGGGTTGTCGTTGATACCAGTAATGGTAATTTGAACTGTTTTAGTAGCGTCAGAAATTGTTGTGTCAGTGTATTTAAACAGAACATCATAGGTGAGTACCAACGTTGCATCTTTCGCCAACTCGTTAAAGCCTTCAGCACCAGCGGCGAAACTCCAAACAGGCGCGTCATTGCTACTTCCAGCACTAAGAGTGAGCATATTCAACAGCGTGTCATTACTGATATTAGGAATTGCCGAACCACCGCTAGTTATTACAACGCCAACAACACTCGAACTATCAATACCAGTAAACCCGCTAGTTAGGGTGTCAGTGTCGGTCATTGTTCCACCTTCAATGACTGTACCAGTTGAATCTGCTGTCAAAGTCCCCGTATAACCCGCTTGCGCTTCTGCCGTAATCACGGTTGCCGCTTCAATCGCACCGCTGGCAACTTCTAACGTCCAGTTTCCGCCCAAACCTGTTAAATCATTTGAAGCCGAAACATCTGCGCCTGTTGCCGCCGCCAAGTTATTGACGAACGCCACGCCCGCTGCATCTTGCGCGACATTACAACCGAATAGCAAAATATCGCCTGTTGCCGAAAGAGCCGAGCCGATTTGGGCGAGTTCGTTGGTGTAACTGGCAAGGTTGTTGCTGTTTAAAACGTTAGAACCGACTTCGACAGAAGCGTTGCTACCGTGTGAGAGGATTTGAATCGAGGCTAAATTGCTGCGTCCTTGTAACGCGGCAGCCATTTGTAAAACGCCTTCGCTTTGCGCGTCGAGTAAAACGACTTTGACGTTGTTGCCTAAACCGACGAGCAAATCTTGATAATTGCTAACGCTGGCATCAACGAATAACACGGTGTCGATAGCGGTTGGAGCCGTTTCGACAACAGGTGTTTCAGTTGGAGCTGAAACGATTGGAGTTGGTTCAGTAGCAACAGGTGTTTCAATTAAAGTTGAATCAGTCATAGTTTGTACCTCTGGAGTTGGAGTAGTAGGGATTAAATCCGAAGCAGTTGGAGCTGCTTCGGTTGAAATTGGAGCAAGTAAATCAGTCATAGCGTTTATCCTATAAAAATTAAAAGTTCGCTGGGTTTAGAAAAATGTAGTGTTGAAACTAAAAGCAAATCCCCCTGCGGCTATCGCCGCGTCCCCCTTCAAAAAGGGGGAAACCATTAAAATCAAAAGCCGAAGCTGTTGTTTTTAATCTTTCGCCCCCTTTTTGAAGGGGGCAGCCTGCAAGGCTGGGGGATTTGCTTTAATTCAAAGTTACACGGTTAATGGAAAAGCACTCAAAAATTCATCGTAAGTAGAATTAGAAATGCTTTCGTATTGCGCTGAATCAATCCCCGTTAAATGAATCGTGGCATTTGCACAAGTTACATCGATTGTATAAGTTGTATCACCAATTTCATCGGTTAAGGCACTTTTGGCGATAGTGGGAGCCGACTCCTTATTTGCAAACACCAATTTATCACCTGTATCAAAACCATCGATATTAAATGTGTAACTGCCATCGGTAATGGTGAAAACAATATCTGTCCCAGTAGCATCGAATGGAAGTGTCGGATCAGAATTTGTACTTTTCACAGAGTAGTCGCCTGAAGTCGTGGTGACTGTGTTCGTTAACGTACCGTCCGCGTCATACGTTTCAATCCAATGGGAGTGAAACACATAGCCGTCACGATTTGTGTAATCGTCTTTGGCATCTATTGAATAACCACCATCTAAATCATAGCTGTATTTGTCAGACCAAACTTCTGTAGTGGTTGTATTATCACCGCTGAATGTCCAATTTATTGAGCCTTCCCGAAGTGTATATTTATCTGTTACAGATAATACGTCGTAATTTTCGATTCGGGTTTCAGTCCCCGTTGCGTTAGCGACACTATCGGTGTAACTGAATTTTTGTATGTAGCTAGTTTTGAAACCGTCTTGATCATAAGAGGTGGTGTAATCTCGAACAGCAGTGAGTGATCCAACAGTAGACGTATCATTTTCAGTTACGCCAGTGCCGCCATTTTTGTCTACGGTAATGATGTTGCCACTTGCGTCAGTCATTTTTCTACTTATAAAAATCCAGTTTGCGTCATATTCATCCACAACGACACTGGTGCTTCCGTCATCGTTATAGTTATTGGTAACGGTGTGACCAGTGATTGAATCGCCGCTTTTAACATCAACCGTTTTTGTCGTATTTGACCACGTTTCGATATAACTATTGCCGATGCCAGAACCGCTACCTGTTTCAGTTTGAATAACTTTTTCATCGGCACCAAAAACGGTAGTGTTGCGTTCTGTATCAGTACCCGAAACGCTATATTCTGAAACGCTGTAATGGTCTAAAACCAACGATGAACTTCCAGTCATATAGTATTTAGTGACTGTATCACCATCAGCGATAGTGCCGTCTGTGTAGACCGTGTAAGTAATGGCATCAGGAGCAGTACCAATCGTTTCAGATGTTTGATTTAAGCCAACATAAGTCGTATCAATTGTTGGTGTGCCGATAATCCCGCCAGCTGCGTTATACGAAGTGGTTTTAGCTCCATCTTTGACGACAGTACCTTGTAAAATCCAGCCCGAATTGTAGGTTGCAACAGATGAATAATTCCCGATAGAAGAGCCTATTGTGTAAGCGTCAACAACATCATTGCCATGATATTTCGTGGAAGTATATGAACCATTCTCAACGCTTGAGCTTTCTATGTAGTATTTAGGCACCAAAGTTGAAACTGCCGTTTCGTAATAACATTTCGTTGTTGAACCGTCGGTTGTGTCGGTTAATGAATAAACTGTTAAGCCATCAACCAAATTATTCTCTGGATTTACGCCACTCATATCAAATGACACATTCGTGATTGCGCCTGTTGAATCGTACACTGTTGTTTTGTGATTTTCGGTGAAAGTACGACCATTAAAAATCCAGTCACCTGCCACATTTTCCGTGTATTCATCTATAGATACTGTAATGTGTGTGGTGCCGTCTGTATTTTGGCTGGTAACAGTGTGTGAACCATTAGCGTGATCAACGGTTGTAATCAATCGTTCATGTTCTACAACAGGGTCAGTATCTGTCCAACTTGTTTTATTGATGTTGCCCGTTACTTTTCCAGTAGCATCGAAATTAGTGGTGATGCTGTAAGTGGTAGTAACGCCACCTACCAAACTCGAGCCAACACTTGTTACGCTGTAGTGGTCTAATGTGGAGCCACTCATGTAATACTTTGTGATCGTGCCGTTGGGAGCGTTGAATGTGTAATCACTACCAACCAACGCATAAACGCCATCGATTAGAGTTGTACTTATCGCTGTTGTTGTACCAGTAACGGTTGTGCCATCGGCAGCATAATTCGTCGTTACGGTTTTGCCATTTTCTGTATTTACATAGCTAGAGAGTTTCCAATCGGCGGTATATTCAGTTGTTGACGCGCCACTGCCTGATTCATTTGACCATGTGGATTTGTTGGTGTGTGTCCCATCAGAATTATCAATGTTTTCATAGCTTGATGAAGCTGTTACCGCACCGCTATCAGAACTTGTACCACCATTACCATACGCTGTACCGTCAGCATGGAAAAAGGTAGTGCTATCAGTAGTGGTTGTAACCTCTCCGACTTTATCAGTCCAAGTGTTGATTTTAGTCGTTGTGACGGTGTAATGATGTACTAACTTCGTCGCCGCTGTGACGTAGTATTTCGTTACGCTACCATCGTCATCAGTGAAACTATGAACAGTAAAAACAGCGTCGTTGCCAGTACCTGTTACACCCACCCCCAAATTTGCAACGTCAATCAATGTTTTTGTGCTAGTCACATTGCCATTCGCATCATAGGCAGTCGTTGTTGTTTTACCATTTTCAGTGGTGGCAATTAAAAATACCTTCCAATTCGCATCAAGTTCTTTAACCGTTGAAATTTCATGACCATCAGTATTCCATGTGTTAGAGGAACTATTCCATGTACTGCCGTTATTTTGAATATCTGTTTGGGTGTAACTCGTTACAACACCGACTGTGTAATGACTAATCAATGTGGTTGTTGATGTATTTTTATGCCCACCAGAAATAGATGTATTGGTGCTTGTACTACGAATACTTTGCCAGTTTGCATCGTATTCGTTTGTCGAACTGCCGCTGTTTCCAGATTCATTTGACCACGTTGAAGTGCTGGTGTGACCAGTTACAGTGATTCCATTCCCAGCAAATTGAGTAGATGTGTTGTAACTTGATGAATCTCTTGTATGCACAACTGAACCAACCATATAAGTTGAGGCGTTCGTGCCACTACTATCAATCATTTTACCGAGAGCATCAAAAGTCGTTATGCCACTGTAAGTGCTGGTGATGCCATTTAAATCATTTGTACCACTGTAGCTATTGCTATATTTAACTAACACAGGAACTAATGGACTTGTAGATAACGATGCAGTATCAACATAATACTTCGTTTCATTACCGCTATCAGTCAAGGTGTAAACAGTATTTGCACCATCAGAAACGCCAATCACACCTAATAATTTGTAAGTGCCACCGTCGTTAATAACATCAATCGACGTACTAATCGCTTCCCATTTGTCGTTATAAAAAGTGGTTTTGCCATTTTCAGTGATGGTACTGGTCATTAAATTCCAATTCACATCGTAGGTGCTAGTTGAACGACCTGCTTTGATTCCATTTACCCAAGTGTTCTCGGTTGTGTGTGTACCATCGAGGTTATCAACTGTGCTTGAACTGTTTGACCAATTTGAACCAGAGCTACTATTTCCAATCGTTTTACCGTTAGCATCAAAAATCGTGGTGTTACTTACTGAACCGTTGGAAGTTGTAGTTGTGTAATGATCTAGCGTTGTGCCAGTCACATAATATTTGGTGACAACACCTGTTGCCACGTCAGTTTTACTGTAAACATTAAAACCATTTTCATCATCCCCTTGTATTCCCAACGTCGAAACATCATCAGACGAACTGACAATCAGACCATTTTCGTCGTAAACAGTGATAATTCCATTTTTGTTGACTGTGTTAGATAACAAATGCCAACTTGCATCGTACTCTTCAACGGAGCTATCACTATCACCATTTTCATTTTTCCATGTTGAAGTAATTGTAAGACCAAGCAACGTTCCGTTTTGGTCATAGTTGTAAAGGGTTTTGTTGCTTGATGTTTCGACTGTATGCGTGACCGCATCAACACCAGTGCCAACAACATAAGTGGAAATACTGGTGTCATTTGTTTCGAGCGGATGGTCTTTCACATCATAAGTTGTAATGCTCTTGTCGATTTTAGTAATCGTATCGAAAGTTGTTGAACGACTATTGCTGACGTTATATTTGACCAATACATTTTTACTCGCACCGTCCACATAATAGGTGGTGATACTGCCTTCGTTGCTGGTGACGCTATAAGCCGTTAATTTACTTTGAGCGTCAAACAAGCCCGTCAGCCCAGTGGTATCAATGGAAATAACAGTTGAAGTAACAGCTGAATCCGCACCATAAGTGTAAGACGTTATTTTCACTCCATCAGTAACAGTTTTAGAGATTAGAACCAACGCACTACTGTAAACAGATTCTGATTTGCCGTTGCTCCCTGCGCCATTATCCCAACTGTTACTTTCGATGATGGTTCCGTCAAGATTCGTTACTTTTGAGGCTGTTGTGCGATTGACGTGTGACAAGTTATCGGTGCCAATGTAAGTAGAATTATATTCGTTAGAACTACTGACAATCTTTGTCCAATCAGCGTTATATTCAAACGTTGATTTTGTGCTGTTACCTAATCTGTCAGCCCATGTTGAACTGGTGGTGTGACCTTTGACAACGCTGGACGCATCAAATTTATCAATGATTTTGTAACTAGAAGAATCTCGTTCAGTACCTGTAGCATCAATCGTTGAGGTAGTCGTGCCGCTGCGTTCAATCGTTTTACCTTTTGCATTAAAAGTCGTGGTATCGCTGCTTTGAATGGTAATACCCGAAGACGTGCTTGTGCTGTTATGTGTAATGTTATAGTGATCGAGCGCGTCACCTCTCATGTAAAACTCAGTAACACTGTTATCCATCGGGTCAGTAATTTTATAAACAACCAATCCTGTCGTTGCATCAGTAACACCTGTTAATCCAGTGACATCGAACGAACTACTGATAATATTGCCACTTGCATCATAAACGGTGATTTTGCCATTTTCGGTGACAGTGTTTGTTTTAACGACCCAATTCGTATCGTATTCGATTTTTGATGAACCTTTATGACCCTCGTTATCCCAACTGTTTGTCACAATGTAACCCGTTAAAACTCCCGAACTGTCTTTGCTATTCGTCGAGCTGTAGGTGGATTTGTTTTTGTGGTCGATGGATTCGTTTGTACTGGTGTAACTGATATTTTGCCAGCTCGCGTCATATTCAGAACTTGAGCTGCCCGTTCCCCATGAATTTGACCATTCAGACCAATTACTATGACCTGTCACATTGCCTGTTATGGTGTCAAGTTTATCAGTTGTGCCGTATTTGGATGAATCGCCATTACTCGAAGTATTTGTACCATGATAACCATTGGCATCCTTGTCGTAGGTGTAAGTATTGATGATTACTTTGCCGTTCCAATCAGTATAAGTATTTCTACCTGTGCCTTTAAGCATTTGCCAATTAGCATCATAGCTATAATCAGAACTACCAAGATTGCCATTTTCATCTTGCCAAGTATTTTTTTGAACATGAGGAATTACTGTTGTTACATTATTGCTTGTTACGCTAACGTTATCTGCCGTTGTCCACATTGACGAATACGTTACTTTTCCAGTTGTTGAATCCCTTGATTCATTTAAACCGCTGTTGTCGATAACTTTGCCAGCAGCATCATAAGTAACCGTGTTGCTGTAAGTGTTGGTGATTACACGGTTGTTATTCCACGTTTCAGTCCAAGTATTTGTTCCACCATTGGTGCTTTTTGTAACCTGCCACTTCGCATCGTAATCAGTTTCTGACTTTCCCGTTCCCCACTGATTTGTCCAATCAGACTTTTGGGTGTGAGTTCCGTTACTGTTTTCAATGGTTGTGTAGCTGGATGAATCTATTTGAACTCCCAACTTCGTGAGATCTATATCCGTTTGAGTATTTGTAGCATTTGTATCTGTATCTGTAGATATATTAGTACCACCACTTGAAATGACTTTACCCGTTGCGTCGTAAGTCGTTGTACTGGTGTAATCGCTTCTGATGCTATGATTTTGCCAATCGGTGTAAGTATTCGAGCCAGTATAAGTTGTGCTGTATTTTAGAACGGTTTTATCCGTAGTGTTGTTAACGTAGTATTTAGTTGTTCCGTCAAGATAATAAGTTCCAACTGAATCAGAAGCTGATGATGACGAACCAAAATTAAACCCTGTTGTCGTAACTGTCGGTTCAGCGTTCGAGTTATAGCTTGTTGTAGTGGTTCTGACACCTTCTTGCTTAACAGACGTTTGTAAAATACCCGATGAGTTGTAATTCATGGTATTTGAATTATTGTCATCAACTTTCGTTTTGATACTGTAACTGGTTACTGCACCACTGCTAGCAGAAACTTTATAGCTGTATTCTTTACCATCTTTTTGGTAGGTGTAGACAGAATTGCCAACGATTGGCGTAATACTCGTAATTTTAGAATCCGCATTGTACTCGGTGATGAAATACCCATCGTTATCAGTAAATCCTTTAGTTGTACTATTTACACTAAGAGTCATGTGAAATTTCCTTTACTTGAGCCATTGATTATATTGAATGTCATATTAAAAAGTTATCTGCTGTAAGTGTATTGATACTGGTACCTGATAAAACAACTAACTCGGTTGTAGCACCGTTTTTATCTAAATCTGCGGAATGGTAAACAGTCACGGCGTTGTTATTTTGTGAGTTAGCGATAACGATATAACCATTAGTTGCTGATACATTGTTATCACTTGCAATACGAGCAGCGGCATCCGTAATTGAAACGGGCGTTGACGTGAAAATAAATACATTATTTGCTGCTAAATTGCCTGTTAATGTCACACCTGTTGCAACAGATTTGGATAGATTCGCCACGATGCTTGAAAAATCTAATACGTCACCACCGATTGCTGGTACGTTGTTTATTGTTGCGCTACCTTTAAATCCAATTACGGTATCAACCCCCTGATTTTTTGCCGCAACAATAATTTTCGCTGAAGCACTAGAATCATCAGTGATGTCGATAGTATCGCGCCCTGCCCGTCCATTGATAATATCTGTGCCGCCACCACCGTAAATAATGTCGTTAAGTTCCGCGCCAAACAAAACATCCGCTCCTGTCGTCCCTGTTTGAATCGTTCCAATGTCCGCAAAATCGACTTTAATTGCATTATTTGTTGCGCCTGTTACCGCAGAAGCATTACCACCCATAAAACTATTGTTAGCTAACGTAACAGTCAAATTGCTAATGTCTTGACTATTATCATGGGCTGCCGCTTTTCCTGTTAGGGTCAATGTGGCGGTGTGACCATCATCTCCCGTTCTAGTCACAACTGCATTTAAACCAATTGGTACATTCGTCACAGTTGCACCTGCTAATTGTCCATTTGAACCTGAAAACGTATCACCCACTAAAGTCAATGTAATTGAGTTTGCAATTGAACCATCATTGGCAACAGCTTCTGTTAAAACCGTGGAACTGTACGTTAATGTTTTGACAATAGTATCTGTAAAATGAATCTTCAAATCATTTTTAGTTGTACCTGTAATACCTGTTGCGTTTCCACTGCTGAACGCATTGTCATTCAATGCCACGGTGAAATTACTCACATCATTGATATTCGCGTGAGCAGTTGCATTGCCCGATAACGTTAATGTTGCCGTAGTCGCACTCGCTTTTGTTAATTTGGCGGTTAAACCTTGTGGCACATTGCTAAACGTCGCGCCTGACAATTCTTGCCCTATCGTTCCTGTAAACGTATCACCCGTTAATGTCAGCGTGACTGCCGTTGAAATTGAACCATCATTAACAGTTGATTCGGCAAGTGTTGTGGGTGTAGTGATTGTAGGAGCTGGTGAGTAAGTAATCGTTCTTGGAACAGCATCTGCAAAATCAATCACCAAATTATTTTTAGTCGAACCTACTACGGAAACCGCTTTATTATTAGCAAAACTGGTATCACTTAACGACACAGTTAAATTACTCACATCTTGAGCATTTGCATGAGTTACTGCTTTGCCTGTTAATGTCAACGTGGCAGTAGTATCCGTTGCTTTGATGAGTGATGCGGTTAATCCAATGGGAACATTTGTAATTGCTGCGCCCGTCACTGCTTGTCCAATCGTACCTTTGAAAGTATCGCCTGTTAAAGTCAATGTTGCGGTGGTTGCAATTGAACCGTCATTTGCAGTGGCTTCCGCAAATGTTGTAGTGGAATAAGTGATTGTAGGTGAATCATTAAAATCAATACTTAAATTGGGTTTTGTTGCACCAATTACATTACTTGCGTTTCCTCCAATGAAACTGGTATTTCCAAGTGTCACTGTTAAATTAGACATATCATTTGAATTCGCATGGGCGACTGCTTTGCCTGTTAAGGTTAACGTCGCAGTCGTGTTATTTACTTTTGTAACCGTCGCCGTAAGTCCCGTTGGTACATTCGTTACAACCGCGCCTGTTAATGCTTGTCCATTTGTGCCTTTGAAAGCATCGCCCGTTAATGTCATTAACGATAGTGTTACTGTTGTGGCGACAGAACCATCATTTGCTGACGTTTCGACAAGCGTGCTTGGCGTGTAAGTAAGAATAGATTTAGGTGCTACTGGTGCTGGTGCAGCAGGAGTTGAACTGCTACCGCTATTATCAAAAGGAGGCGGAACTATCGCAGTAGTGGGCGGAGTAACGGGTGGCGGTGTATTTGTAGTAGGTGGAGTAACTGGCACAGTCACAGGTGGTGTGACTGTAGTAGGTGGAGTAACGGGAGGTGCCACAGGAGGATTCACTGTAATAGGTGGTGCCACAGGCGGTACAAAATTTGTCGATACGCCAGAAAATGGTGTCACGACTATATTTGCTGCGCTGGTATCTGCGACCGTGCCAGTCAACGCTGTTTCTTGTGCTTTTAATACGCTAATTGCATTTGTGCTATTTGGATCGAAGGTTTGTGCAAAAGTTTGTAACGAAGAACCAATGTTTCCTTGTGTAAATGCAGTAACTTTAGCCATATTTGTGAGCAGGGTTAACGCATTACCGCCTGTATTAACAGCAGTGGTAATGTTATCTGCGGCATCTTTTAAAATAACAGAAACTGTGTCAGCCATTTTGCTAATTTTTGACTGATAATCAGCGGATTCAGTCGGCGTAAAGTTTTTATCAGTGTGAGAATTTTCTGAACTTGTAATTAAAACGGTTTTTAACAGTTCGGAATCTGCCAAATCAACTTTACTGTCGCTAGTTTTTGCTTTGTTTTCAACAGCCGTAACCAGTGCATTTATTAAGGCATCGCTAGCGGATTGAATTGATAAATTATTCGTTTTACTACTCGTATCTACACCAGCGGCACCTTGTAAAATTTCAGAAGCTGTCACTAAAAAATTCGCAATTTTGGCGGTGTTTGCCATCATTTGTACTGCAACAGGATCTGTTTTTCCTGTAATGCTAGCGTTGACTAATTCAGAAATTGGATCGTATTTGGTTAAATCCACTTTGTTGGTATCAAAACCAAAAGCTGTTGCGATTGATTTTTGAGCTTGTGCAGGTGTTTGACCAGCATCAATAAAACCTTGTTGCACGGTAGTGAGCGGCGTGACAACGCTCGAACCTTCGGGTGCTTTCAATACCCCCTTAAATGCTTTGCCTGTAGACAAATCAATTCCGCCTGAAATATGCAGCGTGCCTTTTGCATTCGTTAATGTGAAATTTCCAGATTTATCCGTTTTGGCAGATGCTTCACCAGCATTTTGAATTCCATCGCCATTTTCATCTGCAAAAACATCAGAACCGCTCAAATAACCGTCAATTGCTTTACCTGTTGTTAAAACAGGCACAACAGCCGCTTTTGTGGTGAAATCAAAAGTTGTTGCATTTGAAATTCCAGCAAACGTATTTCCTGCTTTATCCAGAATCACACCCGTGGAAAGTTGCACGTTATAATTACCACCAGCCAATAAATCCGCTTTAGGATTGATGTTGACAGTATTCCCATTGATGGTAACTTGAGATTTATCGGCAATTGAAATAGTACGAATGTCTTTGCCGTTACTAATAACGATGTCACCCGCACCCGCTCTAATGGTTTCGTTAAAAACCAACTTTAAATCGGTATTAACCAATACAGAGGTCGCATTATCATTGGGTGTCGTTTGCATTAAAAGTGGTGCTGTTTTGTCCACAATCATTTCTGCTTTTGTGTAAAACTTAAAACCGTCACCATTTTCTGTAAACGCATTCCCCGCTAAATCCTTCACTGCATTAGTTTCTAATTTAACGGTATAAGAACTACCAGAAACAAAATCGTGTATTGGATTAAATGTGAGTTTAGTTCCACTGACACTTACTTGAGGATCATTGACAGAAATTTTAAGTACATCAGTACCATTTGACAGAATGATATTGCCGTCACCAAGTTTGATTTTTTCGTTAAACGTGAAACTAATATCGCGATTAATAGAAACTAATTTACTGCCGTTCGTTGGGTTAGTTGTTTTCAATACAGGGGCAATCGTATCAACAGTATCAAAGGTGAATGATTTTCCTGAAAATTTATTACCTACCACATCTTGAATTGCTGTAGCAGAAACACTAACGGTGTAATGACTATTAGGAAGTAAATCAGCGATTGGATTGATTGTAATAGTTTTGTTGCTGATTTTAACTTGTGCATCAGTAATGGCAATTTTGTGAATATCTTTGCCGTTACTAATAACTATGCTTCCAGTACCCGATTTAACAGGTTCATCAAAAACCAGCGTAATATCTTGATGGGGATTAATTGCAGAACCACCTGCTTTGGGTGTTGATGCAATTAGTTTTGGGGAGGTTTTGTCAATTTTAACAAGCATACGTTGTCCTTTTTAAATACTGATGCCAATGAATGGGCTAATTCTGTTTGAATTTTATCAAAATAACAATGCTATTTTTTGTGACGAAGTTCACAAAAAATACTTTAATAATTTTTTGTCGTTAAAATGATTAACATGTGTGGATTGCGGTATATAAAGAAAGGTTTGCGAGCGCAAAAAATCATATCGTTAAATTGTCAGACGAATGTCAGATTCATGTAAAAATATATGACAAATTGGATAGTCACAGAAAAAATTTTAGCATACGCTTTAGCGCGTAGAACCGATGGGGTTTATCATCAGTTACGCTTGTGCTTCGTCCGTTTGAAATCAAACACCTTTTAATTTCTCTCTGAAAAACATGAAAATAAAAACTCGATTGTTATCAATCATGCTGTCACAAACTTTAGTGATTATGCTGATTACGTTAGGCGTGACCTCGTATCTCACCAAAAACGCCTTAGAATCTGCGGCAACTGAAAAGCTCAATGTCATGCTAGAAAGTAGGCACAACGCTTTAACTCGTTGGTCTGAGATGCTTTATGCTGAAATGTCTCTTCTTTCAACATCACCAACAACGGTTGTTTTACTTCAAAATTTAAGTGATGAATTTTCTAAATTAGGTGGCAATGTTCAAACACTATTACAACAAAATTATCCCGCAAATGGTGCAGAGTATTTAGTTATTAACACTTCGCCTGTTCTTACGACCTACGACAAAATTCAACATCAAGCCACGCAATTTTTAATGCGTCGTCATGATATTTACGATTGGGACGATATGTATTTAATTGATATTAAAGGCAATGTTGTTTTTAGTTTAAAACATGAATCCGATTTCGCAACCAATTTACGCACGGGCGTTTGGCAAAATTCTGGACTCGCGCAAGCGGTTGTACCGCTACTTGATAATGCCGTTTCAGGGCAGTTAAATTTTTCAGATTTTAGTAAATACGAACCTAAGAAAATGCTGCCAGCAGGTTTTATTGCAATGCCTGTTTTTGATAACGAGAAACATCAATTGATTGGTGTGGTTGCGATTCAATTACCTATCACACAAGTTAATGCGCTGGTCATGGATAAAACAGGCATGGGCGAAACAGGCGAAGTCATTATTGTTGGTAAAGACGGTTGGATGCTCAGTGATTCACGCTTTAAAAAAGAAAGCACCATTTTAAAACAGCAAATAAAAACCCTTCCTTCTGAAACAGTCTTAGCAGGTAAAACAGAAACACTTGTTGCGCCCGATTATCGGGGCATTGAAATTTTAGCAAGTGTTAAACCTTTCATTCCTTTTGCAAAAGAAGACAGTAATCAAGTACGTTGGGGCGTTATTGCAAAAATGGAACGTTCTGAAATTCTGCGTGAATACGAAAATTTGCAACGTGTTTTGCTTCTCGTTGCAAGCGTTTTAATTTTCCTAACCGTTGGACTGAGCATTTGGGGTGGTCGCTCAATTTCTCGTCCGCTTTCATCAATTACCGATGCGCTGACTCGTTTAGCTAACGGTGAACAAATCGACGTTCCCGAATTAGAACGCACTGACGAAGTTGGTGAAATTGCTAAAGCCGCCGAAACATTTTACGTTATTACTCAACAAGTTGAACACGAGCATTGGTTACGCGAAAACGTATCTATTTTAACCAGCACTGTTTCAGCTGAAAGCACGATTGAGCAAGCCACAAATAAAGTTTTGCATTTGCTGTGCAATTTATTATCAATTCCCGTTGGGACAATTTATTTACTCGCTGGAAATGGCATTTATCGTCGTGTTACAACACACGGTCTAGCGCGAAGTAATCAATCTGAAACAACGTTTGAAACAGGAATTGGTTTGCTTGGACAATGTGTAAAAAGTAATCAAGCCATTATTTTATCGCCAGTGCCAGCGGGTTTAACAATTATTAGCACGGGACTCGCTGAATTTTCACCACAAGAGCTAATTATTTATCCCATTCCGTACAAAGACAAAGTGCTTGCCGTTTTTGAATTAGCCGCAACGGTAACGCTTACTACCAAACAACATCAATTTCTCAAAGCAGCTTCCGAAGCATTAGGGCTACATTTTGCAAATTTACAAGCCGCTGAACATAATGCGGTTTTGTTGATTGAAGCGAGCAAACAAGCCGCCGAACTTAGT
Source organism: uncultured Pseudomonadota bacterium (assembly GCA_903867225.1). GTDB lineage: Bacteria > Pseudomonadota > Gammaproteobacteria > Methylococcales > Methylomonadaceae > UBA10906. Next base: position 15,108 of record CAIPQN010000067.1, read on the forward strand.
GCAAGTTCACATTATGCAAGAAGTTTGATTGAAGCGAGTTTAGATCCACTCGTCACAATTAGCATTGATGGCAAAATTATGGACGTAAATGCCGCGACGGAAAACGTCACAGGCGTTAAACGTGATGAATTAGTTGGCAGTGATTTTTGCGACTATTTCACTGAGCCAGAAAATGCACGAAATGGTTATAAAGAAGTTTTTGCAAACGGATTTGTCAGCGATTACGAGCTTGCTATTCGCCATGCAAACGGCAAAATTACGGATGTGGTTTATAACGCCAGTCTTTATTACGATAGCAAAGGTGACGTAGCGGGAATTTTTGCAGCGGCGCGTGATATTACTGAAAAGAAAATTGCCGAACAAAAAACGCTTGAGCAACAAGAATTACTGCAACAAAGTAACGCTGAATTGCAGGCATTTACCGAAGAATTACGCGGACAATCGGAAGAAATGCGCTCGCAAAATGAAGAATTGCGTTCAAGCCAAGAAGAACTCCGCGCTCAACAAGAAGAAACACTACTCAAAAATCAATTGCTTGAAACGCAAAGCAAGCAGCTTGAAGAATTCATTGCAGAATCCAAAACCAAAGCGGAAGAATTGAAACGCTCAAATCAATATAAATCCGAATTTTTAGCAAATATGTCGCATGAATTACGCACGCCGTTAAACAGCATTTTGATTTTATCGAAAAATTTGGCTGAAAATGATGAGCATAATTTGAATGACGATCAAATTGAATCAGCAAGCGTTATCAGTGAAAGCGGCACGCAATTATTGACGTTAATTAACGATATTTTAGATTTATCGAAAATCGAAGCGGGTAAATTAGAATTATCCAAAGAAACCTTTCCGCTAACAGACATGATGACTTATTTGCGGCGAGTCTTTTTACCGCAATCTGAAAAGAAACACTTACAGTTTGAAATTGAAATTGCTCACGACGTTCCAGAGTCAATTTACACTGACAAACAGCGTCTAACACAGATTTTGACCAACTTGCTCACGAACGCGATTAAATTTACGGATTTGGGAACGGTTAAAGTTATTTTTAATAAACTCAATGACAATTTGAGAATTACCGTTGTAGATTCGGGGATTGGAATTCCAGCTGAAAAACTTGATCATATTTTTGGCGCATTCCAACAACTTGATGGTTCAACCAGCCGTAAATATGGCGGTTCAGGTTTGGGTCTTGCGATTAGTCGCAATTTAGCCAATTTGCTTGATGGTGAGATTTCCGTTACCAGTCAAATCGGTGTCGGCAGTCAATTTGTGGTTGATTTAAAAAATATCTTTTCAAATACTTCCAGCAGAGAAAGCAATCATCATCACGTTGTTGCACCACCTGAACCTATTTTAATCAAGCTCAAAGAAGACATTTCTGAGAATAAAAATATCTTATTAGTTGAAGATGATTTGCGCTTGCTTGCTATTTTAGGACGCATGATTACGGCGTTAGGTTTTAGCGTAATTTCGGTAGATTCTGCTGAAAAAGCCTTGATTGAATTAGATAAACAACCGATTATGGGCGTATTTTTAGATTTAGGATTGCCAAAAATGAGCGGCATGGAGTTATTACGGCAAATTAAAGAAAATTTACAACTTGCTCAAACGCCCGTATTTATCATGTCAGGTTCTTCTGATACTGGGCAGGCAAAAACACTTGGGGCATTAGGATTTTTGAAAAAACCTGTGACTCGCGACACCATTGTTGAATCATTAAAAATCATGACGCAACACAGTCATGCCGCTGTTTTACCTGTTATCGTCAGTGAAAATGTGAGTAAAGAATTTTCACAAATTTTGTTAATTGAAGACAATTCGATAGATAGAAAAAATGTCGCTGATTTGTTAAAAGATGTGCCAGTAAAAATTACAGCAGTTGAAACAGGCGGCGAAGCATTGAAATTTTTACAATCACAACACATTGATATGGTTATTTTAGATTTGAAATTACCTGATATGAGTGGTTTTGATTGGATTGGACAAGCAAAACAATTTTTAAATCCACTGCCCGTGATTGTTTATTCAGCGCGAGAATTAACTGAAAATGAAGTATTTGAACTCAAAGGTGTAACAGAAAGTATCGTCACCAAAAATGCACTCAATTCAAGGTTGCGCGAAGAAGTTTTATATTTGCTTAATCATTTGCCTTCGACTGTTATTCAACCCTTGACAGAATTATTAACAGGTAAAAAAATTCTATTGGTTGATGATGATGCGAGAAATCTTTTCGCCTTAACCAAAGTATTAAAAGCAAAAGGATTTCAAATTGATGTTGCACCCGATGCCCTCAAAGCCTTAGAACTTATTGAACACACAACGTTTGATATTGTCCTCACTGATATTATGATGCCAGATATTGACGGTTATGAATTGATACGGCGTGTGCGTGCGCTCGGTTATGACAAATTGCCCATTATCGCCATTACTGCAAAAGCGATGAAAGGCGATGATTCACTTTGTTTAGATGCTGGAGCAAATGGTTATTTATCAAAACCTGTTGATGTTCCCGCGTTAATTGAAATGATGAACACACTTTTATGACCGCTCTCATCAAATGGAAAAATCACCACATTCAAGATGTGGAAGTAAATTTATTGTTGCACGCTTTGAATGAACGTTACGGCTATGATTTTACGGGTTATGCGCGAGCTTCTTTGAAAAGGCGATTGCTTGATTTAATGTCTTATTTTGAACTTGAGCATTTAACACAGCTCATACCAATAATGCTTTATGATGAAGCTGTCGCACAAACGGTGATTAACAGTATTTCTGTGCCAACGTCAGAATTTTTCCGCGACCCATTTGTGTGGGCATATTTGCGTAAAAATATCATTCCATTGTTGGCAAGTTTTCCGCGAATTAACATTTGGCAAGCAGGTTGCGGTTTTGGACAAGAGGCTTATAGCTTATCGATTTTGCTGCATGAAGCAGGACTAGCAAAACGTAGTCACATTTTTTGCACCGACATCAATCCTGAATTTTTGCATGAAGCGAAAAAAGGCTGTTGGGCGATGAGAAATTTAAATCCTTGGCAAAACTACTATGAAAAATCAGGAGGAACAGGTGAATTTGCTGATTTTTTTATTGAGCAAAAAAACTCAATTGCCATTCGTGCTAACTACAAACAAAACGTGGAATTTGTGCAGCACAATTTAGTCAACGATGACGTATTCAAAGAGGTGCAATTTGTGGTGTGTCGTAACGTTTTATTATATTTTGGTGAAGAGTTACAAAATCATGTGGTGAGTTTATTTACTCGGAGTTTAGAACGTGGCGGTTATTTATTACTTGGCAGCGGTGAAAATATCTTGAATTTAAATGAACATCATCCACGTTTAGAATTACTCGATTATTCACTTCAAATTTATCGCAAAACAATGGGCATTACTTCTCATGTATAAAATGTTGGTCATAGGTTTGTCAGCAGGTGGAATGCCGCTTGTAAAACAATTATTAACGCACTTACCTAACGATTATTCGTTGCCGATTGCTATCGTCGCGCATTTACCAAAAGACCACCAAAGTAATTTTGATAAAGTGCTTGATTGCGTGACAAATCTTCCCGTAAGCATCGTTCATGATAAAGAGCCGATTGTTGAAGGTCATATTTATATCGCACCGCCGAGTTATCATCTTCTCATTGAGCAAAACCATCATTTCTCACTTTCTGAAGACAAGCCCGTGAAATCAGTGCGTCCAAGTATTGATGTATTATTTTCCAGTGCGGCAGAAGTATTTGAAAATGATTTAATTGCCGTGATTTTAAGCGGTGCAAATTCGGATGGTGCCGATGGAATGGCACTTGTTAAGAAATTAGGGGGCTTGTGCATCGTGCTAAACCCCGCTGAAACAGAATTTAATACCATGCCAAATGCCGTAATTAAAGCAGTGAATGTTGATTATGTAGTCAGCATTGAAGAAATTATTAGTTTATTAGTGTGTGTGGACGAGAAAGAATAATGCAAAAAGCTAAAATCCTGATTGTTGATGACAATCCAAATAATCGCCTTGCCATTCGCACGATTTTAAAAGGCATTGACGCAGAGTTACACGAAGTCGATAACGGTTTTGACGCACTGTCGATGACCCTAGAATTTGATTACGCACTTATTTTGCTTGATATTCAAATGCCAGAAATGGATGGTTATGAAGTTTGCGAACAACTTCGAGCTGATGCACAAACAAGAGATGTACCAGTGATTTTTTTAACCGCCGCATTTAAAGAAAATACAGACAAAATGCGCGGCTACAGTGCGGGGGCAACCGATTATTTAACCAAACCGATTGATGATCATATCTTAAAAGCGAAAGTTCACGTTTTTTTACGAATCTACCAGCAGCATCAGCAGTTACAAGAAAATAATGCCGCGTTACAACTTGCTGCTTCCGTATTTGAATCACAGCAAGGCATGATTATTACCGATGCTGAAAATAAAATTTTGCGGGTTAATAAAGCGTTTAGTGAAATAACACTCTACGATGCTGAAGATGTGATTGGTCAAAATCCAAGCATTCTTAAATCTGGTCGCCAAGATGAAGATTTTTATCGAACAATGTGGTGCTGTATTCAAAAAACAGGTTTTTGGAGTGGTGAATTATGGAATCGCCGTAAAAATGGTGAAGTATATCCAGAATGGTTAAACGTCACATCGGTCAAGATAAATGGGGTTCTTAGTCATTACATTGGTACGATGAGTGACATTACTGAACATAAAACCGCTGAAGCGGAAATTCATAAATTAGCGTTTTATGATCCATTGACGGGTTTGCCAAATCGCCGTTTATTGGCAGAGCGGTTGCAACACGGAATTGAGCGTAGTGTACGAGATGGTGAATTAATGGCGTTGCTTATGCTCGATTTAGATCATTTCAAACCAGTAAATGATAGTTTAGGGCATTTAGCGGGTGATCAATTATTGCAACAAGTCGCAAAACGGTTATTGAATCGGTTACGCAATTCCGATATGACAGCTCGTCTAGGGGGCGATGAATTTACCGTATTGCTGGAAAATATCACACACATCGACAATGCCGCTGAAATTGCACAAGAAATTATCAATAGTTTGATGGAGCCATTTTATTTAAACATCGAAAATAAAATGGAACACAAAGAAGTTCATATTGGTGTGAGCATTGGGATTAGTGTTTTTGATCAACATGACAAAACTAAAAATAAAATAATTACGCCGCAATTGCTTATGGATAACGCTGATATTGCTTTATACAAAGCCAAAGACAACGGACGAAATTGTTTTGCATATTTTTCAGAAGAGTTAACGCTTGCTGCGCGGCGACATATTGAACTTGAATCTATCTTGCGTGGCATTTTAGATCGTAATGAATTATTGGTGAATTATCAGCCATTAGTTGATATTAAAACCGATACCATTATTGGTGCTGAAGCCTTAATTCGCGGCTTTCCTATTATTCCTGGTTTTGCAACGCCTTGGCATTTTATTAAGTTTGCTGAAGAAACGGGATTTATTATCGCTATTGGTGAATGGATATTACTTGAAACATGTCGGCAAGGTAAACATTGGATTGATGCGGGGTTTCCTGCTTTAAAGCTCGCTGTGAATGTGTCGCCACATCAATTCAGTCATAGTGACATGGTTCATTCGGTAACAAAAGTGCTAGCAAAAACACAATTTCCCGCGCAATTTTTAGAGCTTGAATTAACGGAGACAGGCTTGATGGAAAATCACGAAAAAACTCGCACGACGCTAGATAATTTAAGACAACTTGGCGTAAGTATTTCAATTGATGATTTTGGCACAGGCTATTCTTCGCTGGCGTATTTGAAGTATTTTCCAATTAGCACGCTTAAAATCGACAAAAGTTTTATCGATGATATTCCTGAAAAAGAAGACGATATGACAATTGCTGAAACGATTATTTCAATGGGACACACGCTTGGTTTTAAAGTGCTTGCAGAGGGCGTTGAAACGTTGGAACAACTTGAATTTTTGCGCGAAAAAGGCTGTGATGAATATCAAGGTTATTTTAAAAGTAAACCTCTTCCTGTTGATAAATTTGAACTGCTGCTTAAGGCTTAAAATGGGATTGCTCCCACGGGAGTAGCAAGCGAACATGATGATAAACAGGTACCAAAAAGTTGTTTGAGATAATACATGGCATTTTCAGAAATGCCGCGTTTATGATAGCCGCTCAATATTAGTGTACAACAAAATGGAAACGACACGTTACCAGAACGACACCAGAGGTTTGGTTTGAAAAGAAGAAATTTCAGAAAAAATGACACAGCGTTGAAAATAATGGTGCCTAGGGGCGGAATCGAACCGTCGACACAAAGATTTTCAATCCCTCGCTCTCATACTTGGTTGTGAACAACTTTGGCAACACTAGAAAGTATGAGGCTTTGAATGGTATCGACATCAGGGATGGAGAATCACTTGGTCGGGATGAAGTTCGGTAATAATTCAATTAACCTGACTTATTGACGGCATGGGGACTTGGATGGTCACTGTGTCTGCGTTGTGCTTTTTTGCTATCATAAGCGACTCTAATTAACTGCTTAAAGTCTCACACAGGAATATAAAAATGAAAGGATGGGTTTATATACTGACAACAAAGTCTATGCCTAATTTTGTAAAAGTAGGATTCTCAACAAAAGATCCCGAACTTAGAGCCAAAGAATTAGATACGACAGGGCTACCTCATCCTTTTAAAGTTGCTTACGAGATATTAGTTAACGAACCACGAGATGTTGAGCAACTAGCGCATAAAATTCTTAAAAATAATGGCTTTCACGAAAATAAAGAATTTTTCAATTGCTCGATAGAAGTCGCTATTGCAAGTATCAGAAAAGCCGCGAAAGGAGAAATCATATTAGAAAACATTTATGATGCAGACGTACCAACAGAATGTGAAGACGATTCTTGGGTAGATGACCTGATTGCATGGGCAGAAAAAAGTAAAATCCCAGAAAAGTATTTACCTCGAAAAAAAGCAGACCTATTGAAGTTAAAGGAATTAGAGTTAGATTACTCGGGTATAGAACTTATCGGCATTCCCGAATCTATAGGTAACTTAACTGCTTTAGAATATTTAAGTTTAAACGGGCGGCAATTAGTAAATCTCCCCAGCTCTATAGGTAATTTGATTGCTTTGGAAGAGCTAAGTTTGTATCAGAACCAATTAACAAACATACCAGCATCTATAGGTAACTTAACTGCTTTAAAATACCTAAGTTTGGATCAGAATCAATTGACAAGCATACCAGCATCTATAGGTAACTTAACTGCTTTGCAATCATTAAGTTTGGCTGAAAACAAATTAACTAACATACCAGCATCTATAGGTAACTTAACTGCTTTAAAATACCTAAATTTGGATGAGAACCAATTAACGAGCATACCAACATCTATAGGAAAATTAATTTCTTTAGACGGGTTATATTTATTCGATAACAAGTTACTAGACATACCAGAATCTATAGGAAATTTAATTTCGTTAGAAAAATTAGATTTAGCTCGGAACCAATTAACGAGGCTGCCAGAATCTATAGGCTACTTAACTAAATTAAGAGAATTACGTTTATTAGAAAATCAGTTGGTAGCCATACCTGAATCTATGGGCAACTTAACTTCTTTAAAAAAACTAGATTTATTTAGAAATAAATTGACGAGAATACCTGAATCTATAGGTAATTTAATTGCTTTGGAAAAACTAGATTTATTTGAAAACAACTTGGTGAGAATCCCCAAATCTATAGGTAATTTAACCGCTTTAAAACTTCTATTTTTGAATAATAACCAATTAGTCGGCATACCTGAATCTATAGGTAATTTAATTGCTTTGGAAAAATTAAATTTATCAAAGAATCAATTGACTAACTTACCTAAATCTATACACAATTTAATTGCTTTGAAAGAGCTAAATGTTGACCAGAACAAATTATCAGAATCTAACGAATTATCAGAATTTGTAACAATAGTTCGGACAGTTTTTTGAAAAGCTAGATGGAACTGTAAAACAACGTCTAAAAGCTGACCTCTTTTGGGAAAAACCGTCATTAAATAATTTACAACCTAAAAAGCCACCAGAAATGTGTCTTTTTACCTTATAAATAATTTTTATCATGTTATAAATCAGGAGATACAAATGAGTAATACAGTAATAATTGGCAGATGCGAAGATAATACAACTGATGAAAGAGCTTCAACCGAACTCGTTCATTCAATATCTGTTCCATTTGAAGGTGGAGCAATAGGAGATGTGACTGTTGCAGTTTTTCGTAGTATAGATGTTCAAGACAGAGGCGGCGTTGTTCTTAAAATTACATTGGAAAACGGAGCATCCTCATTTATACCATTTACAAGGTCTATTGATTCTGGTGTCGAGATACACATGGCTGGAGATATTGAAGCTCAAAGTTTTATTCATGCACTGAAGACCGCTATAGCAACTCTGTAACCGTAGAAAAAGGCAAAGAAATTGTGTTGCTAAAACGCATCATCGAATTGACAGAACAAAAAAAATAATGGAATCAGCCTAAGCATCCCGCAAAAGGACACTTAGGCATTCAACTCTTAGTTCGTATAAGTTATTCAGTTTTCCGCGTGAACCAGAAGAAACCTAGCGTTTTGACTTGAACCGTTGACGAAATAGCTCACTCACATACGACAACGCCGCAAACATAACGATTCAACATCGAAATCAATCGATGCCAGAGCAGAACCAGAAGGCGTGACTAGAATTTTGGCAAATATGAAATGTTGACAATAATGGTGCCCAGGGGCGGAATCGAACCGTCGACACAAGGATTTTCAATCCTTTGCTCTACCGACTGAGCTACCTGGGCATTTTAAAACTTGAGGGAAAACTAAGAATAATTTTTGATGGTGCCCAGGGGCGGAATCGAACCGTCGACACAAGGATTTTCAATCCTTTGCTCTACCGACTGAGCTACCTGGGCATAGGTGTATTAAACTTGATTACACGCGCCTCGTCAATCACTAATGCTATTTTTAACAGCATTAACCTACTAATTCGCGTAAAATCATCACTTTTAACACCGAAATTCACTTACTTTATGGTTTGGAAACCCCACGTCACCGTCGCCGCAATTATTGAACGCGAGCAACATTTTTTATTGGTTGAAGAAAGCACGCCTTATGGATTGCAATTCAATCAACCCGCTGGACATTTGGAAGAACACGAAGATTTAATTACCGCCATAAAACGTGAAGTGTTAGAAGAAACCGCTTGGAATTTTACTCCTGAATATATTTCTGGTGTGCATTTGTGGCGACGTAATCCAAATAATCCAACATTCGTGCGTTTTTGCTTTGTTGGTCAATGTTACGATTATCAGTCTACGCAAGCCTTAGACACAGGAATTGTTGCTACACATTGGCTAACTCGTGACGAAGTTGCAACCAAATCTTTGCGTAGTCCGCTCGTTTTAAGTTCTATTGATGATTATTTGAGCGGTCAAAATTATCCTCTTTCACTTTTAAAATCCTTTCTTGATTATGCGTAAAAACATCATTGTTGGAATGTCTGGTGGCGTTGATTCGTCTGTTACTGCATTGCTGTTACTTGAACAAGGTCATAATGTTACTGGCTTGTTTATGAAAAATTGGGAAGAAGACGATGGCACAGAATTTTGCACGGCAATGCAAGATTTAGCCGACGCACAACAAGTGTGTGACACGCTCGGTATTGAATTAAAAACAGCTAATTTTGCGGCTGAATACTGGGATGAAGTGTTTGAGGTTTTCTTATCCGAATTCAAAGCAGCACGCACACCTAATCCCGATATTTTATGTAATAAGCACGTTAAATTTAAAGCATTTTTGCATTATGCAATTGATGATTTAGGTGCTGATTATATTGCCACAGGACATTATGCGAGGGTTGCAGAGCAAGGCGGGGAATTTCAATTACTCAAAGGTTTAGACCCAAATAAAGAACAAAGTTATTTTCTTTACACGCTCGGACAAAAGCCACTTTCTCGCACGCTTTTTCCAATAGGACATTTACACAAACCCGAAATTCGTGCGATGGCGGAACGCGCAGGATTTTCAAATGCGAAAAAGAAAGACAGTACGGGAATTTGTTTTATTGGCGAACGTAAATTTAGTGATTTTTTAAAACGCTATTTGCCGACGCAAGCAGGTGAAATGCGAACACCAGAAGGTCAATTTATCGCGCAACACCACGGTTTAATGTATTACACACTTGGTCAACGACAAGGATTAGGCATTGGTGGCGTGAAAGATGCGCCTGATGAGCCGTGGTACGTTTTGGATAAAGATGTACCAAATAACATTTTAATCGTGGGACAAGGGCATAATCATCCATTGATGCTGCACAATTCCCTTATTGCTGACCAACTTGATTGGTGTAGCAATAAACCACTGACCGAAACATTACATTGCAAAGCTAAAACGCGTTATCGCCAAGAAGATCAGGATTGTGTGGTTAAACCGCTAGATAATGGAAAAATTGAGGTCACTTTTACTCAACAGCAACGCGCTATCACGGAAGGGCAATCCGTTGTTTTTTATCAAGATGAAGTTTGTTTAGGCGGCGGAATTATTGAATCGAAGGCGAATCGTTAATATGCCACATACGCAAGATAGTAAATTTAAACGATTGTTTAATAACAATACCATGTACAAATATGATGGTTTATTGATTCATCAAGATTACGACGATGATGGCGCGTTAGAAGTCGTTGAAGCAGATGGCGTGCGTTCATTGCATTTTGGTTCATTGCCGCGCCAAAGTTCGATGTTACTTAGCGATCCACATAAATTATATTTGGAATATGCAAAAACAATGTCAACGTGGATGTTGTTTAAAGAAACGTTAAACGATGATGCGTTGTTAATTGGTTTAGGCGGTGGTTCACTTGCCAAGTATTTATTGCATCAATTTCCCGATTGCCAAGTTAAGGTTGTTGAATATCGTAAAAGTGTCGTCAAAATTGCTCGCAGTCATTTTGATTTGCCGTTTGATGATGCCCGTTTAAAAGTCATCGTGGACGATGGTGCGGAATATGTTCGTAAACGTCTTGATAGTGAACGTGAATTATACAGCCTGATTATGGTTGATGCGTTTGATGCTACAGGTATGGCTGAAGCGATTTGTAATTTTGAATTTTTTGAACGCTGCCAAACCTTACTCAAAAAGGACGGAATCTTGGTTATTAATTGTTGGGGCGGAGTGCGCCGTCCACAATTTCAAAAAATTGCGTTGTGGCTTGGTAGATTATTCAATTGGAAATTATTATTTGTACCCGTCACAGGACGTGGCAATATCATTGGTTTGGCATTTAACGAGAAGACACCGACATATCGACTAAAGGATTTACGCACTCGCGCTATTGTTTTGGAACAATTACATCAAATGGAATTCACACGCTTTTTGAAAGATTTGGTTAAACACAATGCTAGCGTACTCCAAAACATTATTTATAAATAAAAATGGCTGAACAAATTATTTTTCAAACCGAAGACAAAGACGGTAGTATCGAAGTCAAAGACGTAGACAATGTGCGTTCGTTGTATTTCGGTTCGTTTGCACAACAAAGTGCGATGTCACTTCAAAATCCCGATCAATTACATTTAGCTTATACAAAAGCAATGATGAGTTGGTTGTTATTTGAAGAAATAAAAGATGACGATGTTTTACTGGTTGGCTTAGGTGGCGGTTCATTAGCAAAGTATTTATTGCAAAAATTTCCTGATTGTCGCGTAGAAGCGGTTGAATATCGAGCAGCCGTTGCTGAAATTGCCCATGATTATTTTGATTTACCAAAACAAGAACGATTGAATATGGTCATTGATGACGGTGCAAGATATGTAAAAGAACGTGCAAATTTACAGCATGAATTATATCGAATAATTATGCTCGATGCTTTTGATTCAAACGGTATAGCGGAAGCATTATGCAATCCAGAATTCTTCGCTGCGTGTAAAAAAATGCTTAAAAAAGAAGGTATTTTAGTGATTAACTTATGGAATACGAATGAGCAATTCACGCAATTATTTTCATGGTTAGGTCGTTTATTTGAGGCTAAATTATTATTTTTACCTGTCCACGGCATGGTGAATGTTATTGGTTTATTTTTTCATGAAAATACACCTATTTATTCACGAAAAGCATTGCAAAAACGCGCCATTCAACTCGAAAAAACTTATCGATTGCCATTTAAACAATTTTTAAAAGACTTAATTGCTTACAATCCCAATTTCATTGACTACATAATTTCATCGCCCTAATTTTTATTAAAAACTATCGAAATTTGAAAAATAGTGAAAATATCCCCACTATCAAACATAAATTTTAATTTTCAATTCTTAACAAAAAGGTAACTTTTCAATGCTAGACCCTCATTTATTTAGAACAGATTTAGATTTTGTTATTGCAGGATTAAAAAAGCGCAATTTTGCGTTCAATCCCGAAAATTACAGTGAATTAGAAGCGCGTCGCAAAGCGGTTCAAACCAAAACGCAAGAATTACAAAATGCGCGTAATTCAAGTTCAAAAGCCATTGGTCAAGCCAAAGCGAAAGGCGAAGATGCACAACCTTTGCTCGACCAAGTAGCGAATTTAGGCGATGAATTAAAAGCCGCTGAAACCGAATTAAATGAAATTCAAACTGAACTTGATGCGTTAATGTCAGGCATTCCGAATTTGCTCGACATTTCTGTTCCAGAAGGCAAAGACGAAAATGACAACATTGAAATTAGTCGTTGGGGGGAACAACCTAAATTTGATTTTGAAGTCAAAGACCATGTTGATTTGGGTACAGCGCGTAATTTGTTGGATTTTGAATTGGGTGCAAAAATCACAGGCTCACGTTTTGTGGTTTTAAATGGGCAATTAGCACGACTACAACGCGCGTTAATTCAATTCATGCTAGACACACACAGCAGCGAAAATGGTTATCAAGAAACCTACGTCCCGTATTTGGTGAATGCTGACAGTTTGCGCGGTACGGGACAATTGCCAAAATTCGCCGCTGATTTGTTTAAAGCGAGTGAAAACCCAGATTATTATTTAATTCCAACAGCAGAAGTTCCTGTCACAAATATCGTGCGTGACGTGATTGTCGATGCAAAAAATTTACCGTTGAAATTCGTTTGTCATAGCCCATGTTTTCGCAGTGAAGCAGGCGCGTATGGGCGTGATGTACGCGGGATGATTCGTCAACACCAATTTGAAAAAGTTGAAATTGTGCAAATCACAAAACCAGAAGATTCAGCACAAGCACACGAAGATTTAACCAATCATGCTGAAATGATTTTGCAAAAATTAAAATTACCATATCGCAAAATGCTTTTGTGTGCGGGCGACACAGGTTTTTCTTCGAGCAAAACTTACGATTTAGAAGTCTGGTTGCCAGGTCAAAATGCGTATCGTGAAATTTCATCGTGCAGTAATTTTAGAGATTTTCAAGCACGCCGTTTACAAGCACGTTGGCGTAATCCTGAAACAGGGAAGCCCGAATTAGTACATACGCTGAATGGCTCAGGACTCGCAGCGGGACGCACGTTGATTGCAGTGATGGAAAATTATCAAGATGCTGACGGGCGTATTCATATTCCAGATGTATTGTTGCCGTATATGGGCGGATTGCGAGTGATTGAATAATTGGTAATAACCGAATTTCGAGGTTTTATCTTGCTTACCCCACGCTATTCTGCTAAAAATGCGCGGTTTTAAATTTTGTTAGGAGTTAATTGATGACCAGCACAGCCAAAACTAACGCATCTCCATTTAGTTTCGAGCCATATCAGGAAAAAGACGGCGAAGATTACATGAATGAAGCTCAATTGAAACATTTTGAGAACATTCTTAATAATTGGAAAAAAGAATTGATGCACGAAGTTGATCGTACCGTTATGCACATGCAAGACGATGCAGCCAACTTTCCTGATCCAAATGATCGTGCCACGCAAGAATCTGAATTTAGTTTGGAATTACGCACTCGTGACCGTGAACGCAGATTGATTAAAAAAATCGAAGATGCAATCAAAGAAATTGATTCAGGCGATTATGGTTATTGTGAAACTTGCGGAATTGAAATTGGAATTCGTCGTTTAGAAGCGCGTCCAACAGCAACATTATGTATCGATTGCAAAACACTTGATGAAATTCGTGAAAGACAAATGAGCTAATGCTCAATTCGCAATACACTGGTCGGTTTGCACCTTCACCGACTGGTCATCTTCATTTAGGTTCAGTTTATACAGCATTAGCGAGTTTCTTAGAGGCTCGTACTCATCAAGGTTTGTGGCGTTTGCGTTTTGATGATTTAGATACGCCTCGAAATGTTTCGGGGGCTGCAAATCATATTCAACAAACACTGGAAACACTTGGTCTACATTGGGATGGCGAGGTAGATTATCAAAGTTGGCATCTTGATGATTATCACGCCGTGCTAATGGATTTGATAGCAAAGCAACAGGTTTATCGTTGTCAATGTTCACGCAAAGATTTGACCAGCATTTACGCACAAACGTGTCGAAACCAACACATTCCAGCCAACGACCCACATTCATTACGCCTTAAAACAGATAATCGAGAAATCATTTTCGACGATTATTTACATGGTCAGATTTCACAGAATTTAGCGATGCAACACGGTGATTTCATTTTAAAACGCAAAGATAACATCATCGCGTATCAATTCGCCGTTGTGCTTGATGATATTCGACAAGAGGTAAATCATATTGTTCGAGGCATTGATTTACTTGATTCAACACCAAAACAAATTTATTTGCAGCAACTTTTAAAGTTACCTATACCTCATTATCTACACGTTCCAATTTTAGTCGATGCGAAAGGTCATAAATTGAGCAAAAGCACATTAGCGACTGCTGTTGATTTAACTACGCCAAATCGAGTGTTATTTCAATTATTACGTTGGTTAAAACAAAATCCGCCGCTGGAATTGGAAAACGAAAAAGTAGACAACATTTTGAAATGGGCGATTGAGCATTGGGATGTAGCGCGATTAAAAAGCATTGAGCAAATTCTGATTTAAACGTCATATCCTTTTTTTAGATATAAGAATCGAAAAATAGCATTTTCTTTTTTGAGTCTATTTCTCTACGATGCTGCGAATAATCAGATTTAAAATTTTTAGAGGATGTTATGGATTTAAGTTTGTTGAGTGGTTACATCGTTTCGGGTTTATTAGTTGGCATTTTAGTTGGTTTAACGGGGGTTGGCGGTGGTTCATTGATGACACCATTATTGGTTTTTTTATTTGGTTTTAAGCCTGCAACAGCCGTCGGAACGGATTTACTTTTTGCCGCACTAACAAAAACAGGTGGCGTATGGGTGCATCACACCAAGCATAGTTCTGTCGATTGGCGCATTGTTCGTTGGTTATCATTAGGTAGTTTGCCATTTGCGGTGGCGACATTATTTGCATTAAACCACTTTGCTAAAATTGGTAAAGAAACCACTGGCATGATTACGCTGACTTTGGGTGTTGCGTTATTACTGACGGCAGCATCGATTTTGGTGCGTAGTCTTTTGATTCGTCGCAATCAAAAAAACGCTGTTAATTTAGTCGCAATCGCCGAAGTAGAAGAAGAAACTGAAAACGAATTGGAAAAAGACAAAGCTATCGACGAAATCAAACGTGGACGTTTTGACCGTTGGCAAATTCCAGCCACTGTTTTGACAGGCGCAATGTTAGGGGTTTTAGTCACACTTACTTCGGTTGGTGCGGGTGCATTAGGTACTGTCGTATTATTATTTTTGTATCCCAAAATGCTGACGGTGAAAATCGTTGGAACAGATTTAGCTCACGCAATTCCATTAACTGCCGTGGCGGGTTTTGGGCATTGGATGTTGGGGAATGTCGATTTTTTATTACTTGGCAGTTTGTTAATTGGTTCATTGCCTGGTATTTGGGTCGGTAGTCATTTGAGTGCAAAATTACCTGAACGCTTTTTACGTCCGATTTTAGCGGTATTGTTGTTGATTATTGGGTTAAAATTCATCTCGGTTTAATTTTTACAGAGGAGTTTTTATGGCAACTATTACATTTCAAACAAACCCGATTCAAACGTGCGGAGAATTACCTGCGATCGGTAGCGATGCGCCCAATTTTTCGTTAGCAAATATCGAACTTAAAAACATTACGCTAGAAAATTACGCAGGAAAACGAAAAGTTTTAAGTATTGTTCCTAGTTTAGATACGCCGACTTGTGCTGCGTCTGCTCGAAAATTCAATCAAAAAGCGGCAAATTTTGAAAATACTGTTGTGTTAATCGTGTCAGCAGATTTGCCATTTGCTCAATGCCGCTTTTGTGAAATTGAAGGCTTAGATGAAATTGAAGTTTTATCAACATTTCGCAGCACTTTTGCCACTGATTACGGTGTACAAATCATTGATAGCGCGTTGGCAGGATTAACCGCCCGAGCTATTGTGATTATTGATGAACAAAACAAAATTTTATATACGCAGCTCGTGCCAGAACTTGCACACGAGCCAGATTATGAATCGGCATTTGCCGCATTAAAATCAAAATAAACCTAATCTTGGTTTCGCTGATATAACACCGCTTGATTTCGACCTTGATTTTTTGCGGTGTATAACGCTTTATCTGCGTTCTTCATCAAACTTTCTGCAGAATCACATTCATTTGCTACATACACCGCAACGCCAGCACTAATGGTGACACAACCAAACTCCGACAGTTCGTGCGGTAACGCCAACTCACTCAATGCTCGACAAATATTTTCCACCACCATTAACGCAGTTTCATGTTGTGTTGTTGGTAAAATCAAAACGAATTCTTCACCACCATAACGCGCTACAAAATCACTTGCACGCTTTGCTCCTTGCGTTAATGCCATTGCTACTTGACGCAAACAATCGTCACCCGCTTGATGTCCATAGTGGTCGTTATATTTTTTAAACCAATCAACATCAATCATTGCCACCGCTAACGATTGATTCATTCGACTGGCACGTTGCCATTCATGTTCGAGTTGCTGATCAAAACAACGACGGTTCGGAATGTTTGTTAAGCCATCTGTAATCACTAAACGTGTCAGTTGTTCTCGTGCATGTTTTAGTTCAATTTGATTATGAACACGGATTTTTACAATCGCAGGGCAAAATGGTTTGGAAATGTAATCCGCAGCCCCCGCTTCTAAACCAATAATTTCTTCTTTTGTGTCTGAATGTGAAGTTACAAAGATGATTGGAATAGATTTCGTTAATAAGTCTTCTTTTAAAAAACGACACACTTCATAACCATCTATTTCTGGCATCATGACATCAAGCAAAATCAAATCAGGTTGTTCTTTCAGTGCGATTTGTATGGCTTGTGAACCATTTGTGGCAAATAAAATTTCGTGATGCTCATCATCGAAGATACTTGCTAATAGACGGATATTGTTTGGATCATCATCAACAATCAATAGGCGAAAAATCGCATTTGTTGCCAACATCGTTACACCTCTTTCAATAAGTTAAAATTTATTTTTTCCAAAACGAGTAACGCGGCTTTGAAATTTAATGTGTCTAAGCATTTATTCAATTCTTGAATTTCAGAGTTAAAACCTTTGTGAATTAAATTCGGTTTTAATTGTTTAAATAATTCGACGGCGTTGAAATTATTGCTATGAAGTGCCGCATTAAATTTCGTTAATGATTCCAAGAAATCAGGCGCATCTAATAAAACGCCATTCGTTATTTCATCGGGAACTGACGGTAATAACGTAGTCGCATCAATGGCTTCAGCTAACGCATTTTTTAAATTGGACACAAGCACATTGAGATTATCAAATTGCTTATTTCGTATCGCAAGCTCTAAATGATTAGCCGCTTGTTGCAATTCTTTGGCGGCTAATGTTCCCGCTACGCCTTTAATTGAATGTGCCAAATGTTCAATTTTCGTAAATTCTTTTTCTGAAAGCCATTTATCGAATTCAGCTGATGAATCTGCGTAACGTGTTGCAAAATTCAATAATAATTGATGCAGTAATCGTGGATTATCGCCCGTAAATTGTGCGGCGGCTGCTAAATCAAATGGTGGTAATTCGTTCGGCAAAGAACTCAGTATTTCTGAATTTTTTTCAGGCGTAGGTCTAACAAAATTAACGTCTATTTTTAACCAGCGATTCAAAATAGCCACCAATTTATTTAATTCAATTGGCTTTGTTAAATGGTCATTCATGCCAGCGGCTAAACTTTTATCTTTGTCACCCTGCATTGCATGCGCTGTCATCGCAATAATCGGTAAATTTTGCAATGTTTTCTCAGCGCGAATCGTTTGAGTCGCCGTTAAACCGTCCATCACTGGCATTTGAATATCCATCAAAATCAAATCAAACGATTCAGCCAAAGCCATCTCAACGCCTTCTTGACCGTTGTTGGCGACCTTAACAGACAATCCCATTATCGTTAATAATTCCACCGCGACTTGCTGATTGATTTCATTATCTTCGACCAACAAAATACGTTGCTCTTGATAATTTTGATTTTCATACGCAGGAATTTCATCTATTTGAGCTTGATACAATTCACCTGATGTTTCTGTTAACGTCACATTTAACGAAAACGTGCTGCCAACGCCGTAACTGCTTTCAACGTAAATGTTGCCATTCATCAACTCTGCTAATTGTTTTGAAATCATCAAACCCAATCCCGTTCCACCATATTTCCGAGTGGTCGAGCTGTCTGCTTGAGAAAAGGGTTGGAACAATTCATTAATTTGCTCTTCTTTCATGCCAATGCCTGTGTCATGCACTGAAAAAAGAAGCTCAATCGCATTTTCATTTGTGTTTTTAGATTCGACGGTAATCGTGACTTTTCCATGCTCGGTAAATTTCACCGCATTGCAGGTTAAATTCAATAGAATTTGCCCCAATCGTAGCGCGTCGCCTTCAAAATAACGCGGCGTTTCGGGTGAAATTTCAATCTCAATGCCGATATTTTTTTCTTCCGCTTGCAGTTTTAGCGTATCGAGTAAATGCGCCAACACGCTATCGAGTGAAAACGTCGTTTTTTCTAATGTCATTTTGCCCGCTTCAATTTTAGAAAAGTCTAAAATATCGTTGATAATCGTGAGCAATATATGTGTTGAAGAATCTATTTTATTAAGATAATCACGCTGTTTAGCCGTTATTGCGGTGCGTTTTACTAAATGCACCATACCCATAATTGCATTCATCGGCGTGCGAATTTCATGGCTCATATTCGCCAAAAAGTTCGATTTAGATTGATTCGCCGCATCGGCATCTTTTAAAGCAGTTTGTAAATCGAGCGTTTGTTCATCGATGATAGTTTGTAGGTTATTCAAATGATCAGATAAGGCTTTTTCTGCTTCATCACGTTTTTCAAAGCTGGCATTTAGTTGAAAAAGCATTTCATTAAACGCTGAAATTAACGTTCCAAATTCATCATTCGATGTTTTGGTTATTTTCACATCATAAATTCTTGAGGTCGTAATGTGATGAATAATTTTCGATATTTCAATAATGGGACGCGACACAATCCGTTGTAAATATCCCGCCATAAATAACGCCATTAAAATCGTAATGCCCAATGAAATTGAAATAATGACGCTGTAATCTTGCAGCTTGGCATTAAACGATGCGAAATTGGCGCGTAAAATTAAATACCCAAGTAAATCATTATTTAAATAAATAGGGTACATAATTTGAATGTATTCTGATGTCTCATAAAGACGCTTTGCATTCAGTAATTCATCGTCTTGTAATTCGATGGTTTCTAAGTAATTTGGTTCATGGTACGCCTCTAAAAGTTGCTGATTTGTGGTGTACAAACCTGCAAATAAAATATCGGAATTATGTTTTAACGCCTCAAGCGTTTTATGCGCGGCGGAATTATCCATAAACGCCAATGATGCCAAACTATTTTCAGCAATAATTTCAACCTGCGTTTGCAGATTACGAATCAATTCTTTTTTTACAAACGCTGTTTCGTAATAAAACAAAATGAAACCAAACGCCACTAAAGCAACACTACTGCTAAATGCTGAAATAAAGATAATTTTTAATTTAATTGAATGATTTTTTAATATCATGGTTGTGGCTCTTTAGAAAGCGATAGCAGCTGAGAGCTAATTTTCAAACCAGAAGCGATAGCGACTGAGTTGTTAATAAAAAAGCGAACTTTTTGCTCTTCTTCAAATAAATAAATAATACCTTGTTCAACAAAGTTTTTTTGTGACCCAATCGACAGAATTGGTTTTTTGTTCAGATGTGAAAGTAATTCGGTGGATACTAAATTTGGAAAATAGATTAGTTGGCAATTATCGACATTCGATTTTTCGGTGATATTTTGTACATTGACAGGAATATCACCCAATTTCTTTCCGACATACGCTTGTTTCAATAACGAACTAAAAGATATATCGTCATAAATACAAAAGTTAAACGTTGACGGTTTTGTAGTCCATTCGGTGAATTGCGAAAAATGGAACAAATAAGCGATTTTGATTTTATTTTCGCGCTCGGTTTCCTCATCGGCAAACGCAGGTTTGCCAAAAAATAAAATACACGCAAACAAAATCAGTAAGCGAAAAACCATCAACATTTTAATAAGACAAACCAATCGTTAAATAAAGTCTGCGGGTTTCTTGCGGCAATCGAGGTAAACCACCACTCAACGCGTTGCCATCGGGTAATGGAATAACGGCAAAATTATCATTCATATTCACGTTATAGTATTTCGTGTCCAGTAAATTCGTTGCGCCTAAATCAATACTAAATTCAGCCGATTGCAACGGTAAAGCGTAATGCAGATTCGAGTCAAAAATCGTCGCGCCGTGCATTCGTTCACCTTTATAAAGCGTATTTGATTCGTGCGTTCTGACTTTATCAAACCATCGTCCTGTAAATCTCAATGTAAATTTATCAAGCGAATACTCGACATTACTTTTAATCATATTTTCGGGAGCATTCGTCATGCCAACCATTTTGGTTAATTTTTCGGCATTTTGTTGACCTAACGTGTAGACGTAATTCATATCTGCACTAATGCCATTTTCAAACTTTTGTGAATCGCCGACTTGTAGTCCATAGGTTTCAGACGTGGCTAAATTATCATTGATATTCGGTTTGCCAGTAAAAACATTATTAACGACGCGCACAATATCTTTGCCTTGTGTATAAAATCCAGATAATTTAAACGCATTATTTTTGAACGGTTCGGCATTAAAACCTAATTCAGAAGTCATCATTTTTTCAGGTTGCAGATTTAAATTTGCGCGATGATAAATCGGATCTTGTGGCGTATTCCACGATTCATAAATCAAATAAGGGGAGGGCGCAATATACGATGTTCCCCACGCGCCAAAGAAACGTAAGGCTTTGAACGCTTGCCACGAAAAACCGACACGCGGATTAAAACTGGGTGAATAACGCGAATCCGCGTCCATTCGCACCGAACCATTTAACGCTAATTTTTCAGTTAAATCGTAATTGACTTGGCTATAAACGGCGTAATTTTCGTAACTGGTGTGTTTAATCAGTGAACTCGGATCGACACTATTTTTAGGCGTTGAATCCATAAAACTCAATTCAATTCCGCTTAACCAGTTAATGTCGCCTTTTAAATAAGCAACCGTTTCAGAAAAACGCATTGCATCGCCCATCCAAGAAATTGGGGCGGTTGCACCCCACGCTCGATAACTTGAACCTGGTTCTAATTCGGTACTTTCATAACTCAAACTCGATTTGGCTTGCCAAAATGGATTGATTTCAAAGTTATAAGTGGCGTTTGCCATTTGATTAACCGTTGCAAAAAAAGCTTTGCCCGAATAATCGTAATTTATCGGTTGTGCAGGATTAAATGACGGACTGGTATTTGCGTTGTTATAAACGCGGTAATAACTAAGCATTAAATCTTTGTAATTGCCTTTGAAATGAATGTTGTGATTTTGTTCGGTTAAATCAATTTTATCGACTTTGCCGTAAATTTCGGGGTAATTTTGTTTTAAATCTTCAGACGCGCTGCGATGAAAACTACCTGACAAAGCTACGTTAATATCGTCGTTAATTTTTTCACCAGCAGCAACTTGAACTTCGCCAGTGTCTTGTGTACCGCCTGTTGCTTTGACTTTTACGCCGTGAATTCCTTCGCCTGTTTCGGTGACTAAATTGATTGTACCAAGCATGGCATCACCGCCATAAATTGACGATGACGAACCTAAACTGATTTCAACTTGTTTCACATCAATCAGTGGCATCGTGTGAAAAAACGCCGTCGGTTCACCTGTGGGAGCTTTCATTTTATTGCCGTCAACTAAAACGGTAATTTTATCGTTAGCGAAAATGCCACGAATATAAATTTCAACGCCTGCTTTTTCAGTCGAAGCTAAATTCGCAACGTGAATATCAGGGATATTTTTTAAAATATCAGTCAAAAAACGGTAGCCTTTACGAGTGATTTCATCTTGTGAAATAACATAAGCAGTCACGGGCGATTTGTTTAACGACATTGGCATTTTAGTAATTGACGTAACTTTTACGTCCATCAATTCTTCGATTGAAACGTCAGTGAATTCACTTTCAGCTTGAGCAACTTGAGCAAAAACAAGAAGCCAGAATAAAGATTTTATTTTCATAGATTTTTTATGACCCAATTTTTTCGCCAACTTTTACCGTTTTTCCAGCGGCAAAATCTTCGTTCCAGTTCATTTTGTCTTTTTCAAAAAGAACGATAATGGTTGAACCCATATTAAAACGACCCATTTCAGCTCCTTTTTCTAACGTCGGTGCGTCGGTTTCATATTGCCAAGTTCGTACCGTTTTAATCGATGGTGGCGTAACGACTCCATGCCAAACCGTTTCAATGCTCGATACAAAAATTGCACCAACTAACACCAATGCCATTTGTCCGATTTCAGTATCGAAAATTGCGACAACTCGTTCATTTTTTGCAAACAAACCATTGACGGCTTCTGTTGTTGCGCCATTTACGCTAAATAATCGCCCTGGAACATGAACCATTTCGCGCAATGTTCCTGAAATTGGCATGTGTAAACGGTGATAGTCTTTGGGCGACAAATAAATCGTCGTAAATTCACCATCGTTAAATTTTTCAGCGCGTTGTGAATCGCCACCCAATAAATCCGTCACGGTGAAACTTTTACCTTTTGCTTGAAAAATATCACCGCTTTCAATCTTTCCCGCTTGGCTAACAACACCATCGGCAGGACTTGCGATTGCGCCTCGTTCTGTTGTCAAAGGACGTGCGCCAGCTTTTAATTCGCGGGTGAAAAATTCATTGAAACTTTTAAATGTATTCAAATCAGATGTTGCAGCTTCATCCATATTTACGCCGTAATGTTGAATGATTTGGCGCGTTAAAAAGTTTTTCCACATAACATTTTCACTGTGCGTGAATTTGCTGACAAATTGCGATAATAAATGGTGCGGCAAAACGGTTTGGAACAATTCAACAGCAGTATTTTTCAAAGTCATAGGGTAGGGGATTCAAGGGTTTTATTGCTCAGTCCATAAGCAAACGCAATAACTTCAGCGACCGCGAGATAAAGTTCTTGTGGAATTTCGTCGCCCAAAGGAATTTTCGACAACATTTTTACTAATTCTGGGTCTTTATAGAGTGGGATATTGTGTTCTTCAGCGATTCTTACGATTTCATCTGCGGTTAAACGTGCGCCTTTTGCCGTTACGATAGGCGCGTTATCCTTTTCAAGTTCGTATTTCAGCGCAACAGCAAAATTAGGCGGCAACATAATTACGGCAACGTCACTAATTCAGGGGCAATCCAAGAGGAATTGCGATGTTCAACGACAACACTTGTGTAAATTCCACCACGAACATAAAAATCAGCACGAACACGCATAAAGTTTGGTGAAATCACTTTGACAATATCGTCTAAAATTTGGTTGGTAATGGCTTCATGAAATGCGCCTTCTTCACGAAATGACCACATATAAAGTTTAAGTGATTTTAGTTCGACGCATAATTCAGCAGGAACGTATTCAATTTTAATCGTCGCAAAATCAGGCTGTCCTGTTTTTGGACAAAGACAAGTGAATTCTGGAATATCAAAACGAATTGTGTAATCGCGGTCGATTTGTGGATTAGGGAAGGTTTCTAGTTCTTTGCTTGGTTTTGTTGTCATAAAAATTTCTAAATGCCATGTTTAAGAATAAGTTTTCATTTTAATGCAAGCCACTCGATATTTATATATTAGCGTTAATACAAAAACGACTTTCACATTTTGATAGCCGCATAAAAAATCTAAATTAAATTTTTAGCGTAGCACAATGCAAGTCTCAAAATAGTCTGATTTTGAAAAATAAACGATTAAATTGATTCAGCATATTAAATCTATATGCGACGATGTTCTGTTTTTATATTTTTTTCATAATAAGGTTACAATAGATCATCACAAAACCGATGGTATGGATTGCTATAGCTTATCCCGTATGGTCGTCGGTATTTTAAAACGCAGTAAGTCGAGCAAAAATTAATGGATAAAGAATTGTTACGCATTGCAATTATTGCAACAGGTTTGATTATTATTGTGGGTATGGTGATTTCATCGTACATCAAAGACAAGCAAGCACATGAAGATGAATTCGAGTTTTATGATGATGATGACGAATTTGACGATGAATTTGATGATGAGCATGTAGAAGAAAAAGATACCGTTGCACCCGTAAAAAAGATGTCGGTAACGGAAGCAATTAAAAATGTGTACACGCAACAAATGAAGGTACGCCAACCTGCATCACCTCGCATAGTTGATGATGAAAAACCTGAACCTGAATTTGTTGCGGAACATAAAGAAGTAAAAAAAGAAGAACCTACATCACGTCCAGCAGTTTCAGCAGCCATTATTCAATTTAGTGTTATTACCAAAGGCGATGAAGATTTTAATGGAGTGGATATTTTTGATGCGCTAGAAAAATTGGGGTTGGAATATGGCAGCACTAAAATTTTTGAACGTGTTGATGAAAATCGATTTGTTCATTTTGGTGTGGCAAGTATGGTTGAACCAGGTCCTTTTCCAGACGAAGACATTGAATTATTTTATTGTCCAGGTGTGACATTCTTTATGCAGGTTGATGGACTAGATAATCCCGTTGCGGTCTTTGATGATTATGTTCATACCGCCGTACTGTTTGCACAGCGTATGAATGGCGTTGTACTCGACCATCGCCGCCAAGTTCTTACGCAGGAAATGGTTGAGGCGATTCGTCAAGGCTTATTAGCACGATGAAAAAACTCTCACACCGCTTTTGTGTTGCGCCGATGTTGGATTGGTCAGATCGCCACTGCCGTTATTTTCATCGGTTGCTTTCAAAAAATGCTTTGCTTTACACTGAAATGGTCACAACAGGCGCATTGATTCATGGAAATACACAGCGATTTTTACAATTTAACGCCGAAGAACATCCAGTGGCGTTGCAGTTGGGCGGCAGTAATCCGAATGATTTAGCAATTTGCACGCGAATGGCAGAAGAAGAAGGTTATGACGAAGTGAATTTAAACGTGGGTTGCCCAAGTGATCGTGTTCAAAATGGACGATTTGGTGCGTGTTTAATGGCTGAACCTCAATTAGTTGGCGATTGCATAGCCGCAATGCAAGCCGTGGTGAAAATTCCCGTCACGGTGAAATCTCGAATTGGAATTGATGAGTGTGATTCTTATGAGGAATTAACACAATTTATTGACACGGTGTCAAAAGCGGGCTGTGAAACTTTCATTATTCATGCTCGAAAAGCGTGGTTGAAAGGGTTGTCGCCAAAAGAAAATCGAGAAATACCGCCGTTGTGTTATGAAACGGTATTTCAATTGAAGCGGGATTTTCCGCAACTTGAAATTGTGATTAACGGTGGAATTACAACATTAGAACAGTCATCAGAACTATTAAATCACGTCGATGGTGTGATGTTGGGGCGTGAGGTTTACCAGAATCCATATTTATTGGCGGAGGTGGATACGGTTTTATTTGGTGATGATGTGCCGATTTTGTCCCGCAAGCAGGTTATTGATGCGTTATTGCCTTATATTCAGACGCAATTACATAATCAAGATGTGCGATTAAATAGTATTAGTCGGCACGTTTTGGGATTATTTCATGGAGAATATGGCGCACGTTTGTGGCGACGTTTTTTGAGTGAAAATACTTTTAAATCAAACTCAAATGAACAAATCTTGTTAGATGCTTTGAACTTTACGAAGAAATAAATTAAAAATAATTTGAAAAAATTTTGACAAACTCAAAAAAATCGCTATAATTTTAAAACTCAGCTACGGCAACGCAGCTAAGATAAAAAGCTCTTTAAAAACTTAAATCAAAATAATTTGTGTGGGTGCTTGTGATGTTATCGAGTGATAAACAAGATAATCGATTAAGAAACTACACGGCAATTTTTAAATTGTCAGTTAATTCTAGTCGAGCCAAAATTGGCAACTCATTTTAGAGTTGCAAAACTGATTTAAACTGAAGAGTTTGATCATGGCTCAGATTGAACGCTGGCGGTATGCTTAACACATGCAAGTCGAACGGTAGCAGCTCTTCGGAGGCTGACGAGTGGCGGACG
>CAIPQN010000068.1 GCA_903867225.1 uncultured Pseudomonadota bacterium
ACTGTTAGTAGTTTTTCAAAAGTAACTCCCCATTTCTTTGATTATCCAGTGACCTAACAGGCATTGGTATCATGTTCCAAATTGCTGAATCATTCAAAATACTAATCACAACCAGCATCTGCTTACTTCCAGTTGAAAACAGCTTGATATAGCGTTTTCTAAAATCATCATTGCCATAATCAGCAAGCCAAACTTCTGTAGGCTCTTTGAGCGTTGGCATGATAAGTTTCACATAGCGTTCCCGTTCTGCATCACGCTTTTCAACGATATGCGATAACCACGATTCATTGATTAAAATATCGCCCACTGGTGTTGATATTGTTTTCTGCTCACCTGCTTTAACGCCTAATTCATTACGCAACAATTCAAGAGCTTCTTGATGATTATTAGCACGATTGATTAACGCGGGTGATTCTGGTAATTCAAGTGTTTTCAGTAATTCCTTTGCACTTGGTAGGTTTAATTCTTTCCAGTCGGTCATCGTAGTTTGTTTAGCGATTTGTTTTTCAGCCTCCGATTTTAGCACCTGTTCTGCCTTTGCTAGTTTCTCATTCAAAGCTGCTTTCAACTGCCGTGCGATACGTTCATTAGCATTTCGTTCTGCAACCGCCTTCTCAATCCCCGTCGTCAAATCAGAACCAACGTGATAATCCCAACCTTTTTTTGTCACGCCAGTAATTCAACTTGTTTAGGTTCACTATTAAAATTATCAATTCGTTTTTTCGCCATTTCAAAATAGTTCAAATCCAATTCGCAACCGATTATCAGTTAAAATCATGTCGATACTGCCCGTTTCAATCTTTGCCATGACTTCAAAGCAATCGGTGTTGTGGAGTTTAATCATCAATATCACCACCTAAGTAAATCATAATTCTTTCGCGTGCAAAAAATTCATCTGCGTCTGGAACATTCTCAATAATCAATTTAATCCAGTCATTTTGTGGGGATTCCGTAAAGATTTTTTCAATGATTTTTGTGGTTAAATTTTCTTGTTCAATACCGTTTAAAATTTCTTCTTCAGTCATCTTTATTCCATCCTAAAATCAAAAATAGCGCATCAAATTCTTTTGCTATTTGCTTAAAATCGTCATCGCTCCAGTGAGCGTTTTTGTGAGCAATATGGCTATTATTTCGATAAAAGTTAATCCCATTTAATAGCTTTTTATCGCCTGTTTTTAGCGTGATATATTGCAAGTAGCTTCGCGCAAATTGTTCTCTTCTATCAAGGTAATAATCAGAAAGTGATTTGTTTGGAATACGGTTTAAAATTTTAGTCGCCTGACTATTATCAATCGCGTTTCGCCAATCACTTAATAGCTCATTTTCAATGGATGCAAAAGTACCTGCTTTTCCTATTGCTTGATAATCCATAAAATGACCAATTTCATGAATAACCGTTGATTCTGGTGCAATCGCCTGATTATTTATTTTAATCGTTGATTTTTTAGGCGAATAAATTCCTTCAGCGGCTATGGAATCCGAGCCACTTAATGTAATCATTGGTAACGTATCTGCAACACTGTGAATACGGTTAATTGTTTTTAATGCGTAATTAGCGGAATCTTTAACAATGCCTGATTCAGGCAAAATCAACGCATCCGAAACAGGGGTTGTTTGTACTTTCACCAGTTTCTCATTCAAAGCCGCTTTCAACTGCCGTGCGATACGTTCATTAGCATTTCGTTCTGCAACCGCCTTCTCAATCCCAGCCGTCAAATCCTCACCAACGTTGTAATCCCAACCTTTGTCGGGTGTCATTTCTGGCGTAATTTTCTGATTTAAACCCGTGCCATTTTTCGAGCGTTGCGCGGCTTGCGTAGCAGATAAAGAAATACAGCGACAACGGCATCTGTAACCGTTTTCTGGATAATGAGTATCCCAAAACGGGTCATCAACACGGCGAATAATCCCATCCATAGCCAAATGACTTGGGCGCACGCGACTATCGTTAATGGCATCGTACATAAGATAAGGCTGTGCTTTTTGGTTTTCGACTTGTTGTTGCCAACGTCCGCGATTGTAAGCAGTTTGAATGTTGGTGCGATAAATGTTGTCAAGACGCGCTTTTGACAAACCTAAATCTTGAACGCGAATATCTTTTTGCCATTGTTTGAACGTATTGCCATTTTTCAAAGATTCTTCGAGTGAATCTAAAACGCCTTGCAATTGGTCAAGTGACGCTACGCCAGCAATCGAATAATTTAATGTGCGGTGGATGCCTTGCAATTCGCCGTAATACTTTTCAGGCAACACCACGCCGCGCTTTTTCGTGAAATCAATCGCTTCTTGAAAAGGAACGTTGAAGCCAATCGCAACAGGATTAGGCATTTGCGAAACCCATGCAATCAGCGGCGAACGTCGCTCGTTCTAAGATAGTTCTGAATTCTTTGGTATCGGTATCCGCAAACAAAACCGCTAATCTATCGGCTAAATCGTCATAGTTTTTGGCGGCTTTAATCGCATTGAAAATGGCTTGTTCTGGTATCGGACTACCCAATTTTTCGAGAACGTTATCCGCTAAGTCTTCAATAATTTGCTGGTCGGCAGTGAATTTAATCGGTTCTTTTGACGCGAAAAGCACCTCCCCCCTGCCCCCCTCAAAAGGGGGGGAAGCAACTGCTTTTATTATTTCACCCCCTTTTGAGGGGGTAGCCTGAAAGGCTGGGGGAGGTGTTTCAGGAATCTCAAAATCACCTTCTTTGTAATCATAGACACGCAACAGATAATCAGGCGTAAGTTTTAAAACACCCGCTTGCGTTAATTTAGCATCACGGTCAGCGCGGTCAATTTCTAAGCCCGTATTATCTTCCATTACGAAAATCGGTGGCTCACCTGTAAAACCGTTCAGCGTATGCAGCGCGTTGACTAAATTTTGAACGGTTTTTGTGACTAAACGAATGTCAGCCATCTTACGGTCACTGAGTACATTTTCATGAACCTTTGCCGCCGCAAAACTTCCCGTTTTCCCAACGTCGCTCGTTAGCGTCTGTCCAAGAATGACTTTTTGAATGCGCTTTAAAATCGCACTTTCAAACTGCTCAAACGTTGTACCTGTTTGCGTCGCACTTAAAAATTGCGCCGTCCAGCCGTCGGGCAACGCCAATGTAGTATTTGAAACGGCGGCATTTAAAATACTGGCTAGGTGGTCAACAGCAAGCGTTCCGTCTGCTAAGGTTTCATTTGGCGCAGTACCGACTAAAAACGGTGTGCCAGCGCGTTCAAGATTCTTTGCCCAGTATTTCCAGCCATTAACGCGAAACATCCACGCCCAGTACAGACGCGACAACAACGCCTCGCCATAAGGTTGTCGGTAAGTTTCATTGCGAATTGAAAGTAAAAATTTGAACTGTTTGTCCACTTCTTCGCCCATCGGATTCATCATTGAGCGATACAGCAAACGCCCATCGGATTTTGGCTCGAACCATTCAAACGGTTTTTCACTGACTTCTTTTAATCCGATGCTCCCGTCCTGCAATTTGCTATAAATAACCTCTTGAACACTGTAACCATAAAGCACGGCATTAAAAGCACCGCGAAGTACCGATGCAATTACACGGTCAAGTTCACTCCAAATAAACGTGTTTTGACGGTTTTTACCTAATTCCAAACGCCAAGGTGTGGCAATCAAGGCTTCGCGCCGTGTTTCAATGCAAGCGGTAATTTCATCATCGCCTTCTAATGCCCGCAGTTCTTTACGATGAACGCCTAACTTTTTAAGCGTTTCATCAGTGTCAGCCATTTGAAAAAGCGGGTGAATGAGATAATCAATTGCCTGTTCGTTATAAAGTGCTTTGGGTGCTTGTGCCATAACTAAAATGTCCTTGGTGTGCCTACTTTGGGTAGCGCGTTGGTTGATTTAGAGCGTAACCATTCAAGAGCTTGCGATGTACTATCCACTTGGTCATCGTGCGCGGCGAGTGGAAATGAAAGTAATTCATGCTCGTAATCCGCCAGCCAAGGTGCGCTTTCTGGTAAATAAACCTGCCGTGCTTCAAACATCGTTGAAACCGAATTTAAGCGGGTGATTTTGTCGCTTTCAGGCAGTATTGCGATGATTGGAATGCGAGTGTGCCGTAACTCTTGAATAAGAGATTGCCCGCTGGCTTTATCTTCGATAAGAACCGCCTGCGGCTTGAACTTTTCAAACAGTGATTGAACGTATCGTTTAACTTCGGGGTATTCCGCTCGAATGACAAAACAGTCGAGCAGATAAAACTTATTTCCACTGGTTTGCAGCCACGTTGTGCAAACACTCGGGTCGTTTTGTAATTTTGGTTTGTAAGCCGTATCCCATGATTGAATGATTCGTAATTTCTCAGCAGGTAGCACGCGATAACGCTCGAACCATTCCGACTTGATAATTCCGCCTTCTTTTGGTGTGGGTTCTTGCTGATATTGACCACTGAAATGGTACGGATTAGCCGCTTTCATCTTGAGCAAATCATCAATGGAATGTTTGAATGTCCATAATTCTTCACCATCGTCGTTAATCGCAGGAATTTTCAAATGATGCCATTCGTCACCACTACCACCATTCAACAAAAAACCGCTTAAGTCGTTATGGTGCAAGCGTTGCATAATAACGATAATGGGCGTGTGAGGTGTATTGCAGCGACTTTCTACCGTTGATTGGTAGAATTCGAGGACGTTTTCACGTTGAATCGGACTTTCTGCTTCACCTGCTTTGAGCGGATCGTCAAAAATAATACAACCGCCGAATCCTTCGCGCATTTTACCTGCACCGTAACCCGTGATTGTGCCGTCTGAACCCGAAGCGTACACAATGCCACCTTGTTTTGTTCGCCATTCATCTTTTGCCTTTGAATCTTCCATTAACGATACATCGCCAAACAACTCACGATAGCCTTCACTTTTTACAACAGCGCGGGCTAAATAAGCGTGCTTTGCGGCAACTCGTTTTGAATATGAAATGTAGATAAACTCACTGTCAGGATACAAACCCAAACACCACGGAATGAAATTAACGACGGTTAGTTCTGACTTTGAATAACGCGGTGGTATATTGATAATCAGTCGTTTAATTTCACCGCGCACTACCTGCATTAACGTATCGGCAATAACTCTATGATGCCAATTTACGAAGAATTTGCGCCCACCACGCTCACAGCAATATCGCGTGAATGATAAAAAATCACTGCACACTTTTATACGTTGATTTTTTAGCATTCTATTTCCTATAAAAAACCGCCCTATCACATGACAAGGCGGCTTAATTCCTTAAAACAAAACCGTTACGGTTTTACCAAAAATTCCGCAAAGCCCCGTCTCTTCAGGTCGGGGATGTAAGGAATATCGGCGTAGCCCCGCTTTAAAATTTAAGTAGGGCGTTGCTGTTGTTCAATATACTGTTTCAGAACGGATAAAGGTGCACCACCACAA
>CAIPQN010000069.1 GCA_903867225.1 uncultured Pseudomonadota bacterium
CAAAGATTTTTTAGACTGTGAGGTAGTTATTCATCCGAATAACGCAATTTCTTCTTTGGAGTCTCTGTTTTTGACTTTGCATAATTGTCGTTACAAAACCTATCTGCTCATTGACGAATATGACAATTTTGCCAATGAAGTCTTAACCAGTCGAAATACCGAATACAAAGCTCTTTTGCATGGCGAAGGCTTATTAAAAACAGTGTTCAAAGCAGTAAAAGCTGCGGCAAGTGGTCAAGGATTAGATCGAGTTTTCATCACAGGCGTTTCACCTGTTGTGTTAAGTGATATGACTAGCGGTTATAACGTTGCCACTTCCATCTATTTAGAGCCGAAATTTAATGAATTATGTGGTTTTACTGAAATCGAACTAAATGAAATTTTGCATAATTTATCATTGGATTCTGAGCAGAAAAGTCATGCGTTAAATTTAATGAGAACGTTTTATAACGGTTATCGTTTTAGCTCAAAAAGTGAAATAAGCGTCTATAACCCAACTCTAACGTTATATTTTTTAAAGCAGCTACAAGAAAACGGTACTTATCCAGAGTTTATGCTCGACGAAAATCTGAGCATGGATCGCAACAAATTAGTTTATATTTCTAAATTACCGCATGGTGAAGAAGTCTTGATTAAAGCGTTGAGTGGCGGAGATTCAGTAGTCATACCTCAACTTGCTCGGCGGTTTGGTGTTGAAGATATGTTAACCGCTGTGAAAGATGAAACCTTTATGGTTTCACTGATGTATTACTTCGGTATTTTAACTTTTGCAGGACACGCAGAATATGGTGAAAAAATACTTAAAATTCCGAATTTAGTAGCTAAAAGCCTCTATGTTGAACGATTACAAGAAATTTTGTTGCCTAATTACGAGGACAAGAGTGATATTCGCCAAATAGCAAAAACGTTTTGTATGACAGGAAATTTACAACCGCTATGCGATTTTCTTGAAACTCGTTACTTCCCGATCCTTTCAAACCGCGATTATCGTTGGAGCAACGAGTTAATCATCAAAATTGCCTTCATGACCCTGCTCTTCAACGATAACATTTACATGATGTTGTCAGAAGCCGAGGCAGACCGAGGCTACGTCGATTTGAGTTTAATTGTCCGTCCCGATATGCGAAAGTTTCAAGCGTTAGATTTAGTTTTAGAGTTCAAATATATTGGATTGAAAGAGCTAGGCATGACAGGCTCGGAATTAAAAACACTCTCACGAGAAGAATTGGCAGAATTACCGTTAATTAAGTTGAAATTAGACGAAGCGACGACGCAAGCGAAAACTTATGCCGCATCACTTTCAGACCGTTATCAACTGACAGAAATTCGAGCGTTTAGCGTCGTAGCTTTGGGTTTTGAGCGTGTTGTTTGGTTAGAAATTTGAAAGCAGCAAGGATTATAAGGAAAGTCCCAGCTGGTAATAGTCGCAGTTTATCAAGTAAAAATAAGCAAATACCCACCTAATCCCACCATTACTAATCCACTCATCAATTTAAGCCATCGTCCTTCTTTTTCTTGTAGGCGATGTTGGCTTAATGTCACCACTCCAATCGTTAAAATCATCAAATCATCAAACATATATGCCACGTTATACAACAGTAAATAGCCGTAATACTCGATGCTATTCAAATGCTGTAACGTCAAAATTCGAGTGTAGAACGCAGGAAAACCTGACGTACACATAAATTCCACCGCTTGTACCAAAAGAGCCAAAATTGTCACGCCAACCAATGCACAGACTAAACTTTGAGCGTTCAGAATTTGCCGCATTCGAGCATAAATTCCTGCTTTACTCGCTGTTGGAATCGATAACGACAAACCACGCCCAAAAAAGAAAAAGTCTTTGAGGTTAATTGCACCCGCCATTAATGCAATCAGAGCGATGATAATTTCAGAAACCCGCGACAAGCCAACCCATAAAAATAGATTCAGCCACGCGGACATAAATAGAAAATAAATCAGCCCTTCAATCGCCACGAAAGTTCCCGCAATTGCTAACATTCGACCACGATTGTGCATTGATGCGAGCAACGAAATCATTAAAATCAATACCCACATTGAGCAAGGATTAAAACCATCGAGCAAGCCCATCGCCAACGTAAAAATTGGCAACCCCATTTGGGAAAGCGTAATTTTTTGTCCAAAAAAATTCAATTCAAAGGTTTCAGCTTTTTCCGTTGTCGGCGCGTTACATTCGAGTGATTGTTGAATTTCACAACTTCCTACATCGTTTTGTATCGAAAGTTGCGATACGTTTTTTTGCGCCAAAACAGAGCGAATCCATTGTCCTGTCGTGATGTCATCGGTGTAGCCTACAATCAATTGTCCGTTGACATAAAATGCGGGAACTCGTGTGGACAGATTTTGTTGCTGTGCCAAAATCTGCAAATGTGCTAGAGCCAAGGACTCTTTTTCAATGTCATGAATTGTAATTTGTAAGAGGGGTTGTTCTTGTTGTAATTGCGTCAAAAACTTTTTCGCATCTACGCAATGCGGACAACCCTCGCGGGAAAAAAGTTCGATACTTTCTGCTTTTACATTAAAAACACTGCTCAATATTATCAAAATGAATAATTTAATAACTACTTTTATCATCCTCTACCTCAACGTTTTGATTTAACGAAATTAAAATTTGTATGACTCTGAATTTCATGACTCAATGTTCAACTTTTAAATTCCACCCAATGGTCAAATGTAGACTGAATTGCATAAGATAAAACAATATGCGTGAGCATATTTTAGATAGCTATATCTTTGTTTTGCATATTCATTTTTTAGATTGATATATCTAAAAATACCATTTTCTAATTTTGCATTGATTGCCTATTATGTTGTCAACAAACAAAAATATTGTTTAAAACGAAGATTAGAGATAGTGAAATACATGAAACATTTTATTAAAGCAAGCACGCTCACAGTTTTGTCATTATCAAATTTAGTTGTCGCATAAGTTACAGAAGGTAGTGGCTTGAATGCGTTTAGTGATAGCGAACCGAAGTATAAATAAGAAATTTAAATTGGAGAAATCAACATGAAAACATTTACAAAATCAGCGTTACTCGGTTTGGGACTATTATTGGGTTCAAATGCGTTTGCGGAAAGAACCTTACTTAACGTTTCGTATGACCCAACTCGTGAGTTATACAAAGAATTTAATCAAATTTTCGTCAAACATTGGAAAGAAAAAACAGGTGAAGACGTTGCAATTCAACAAATCACACGGTGGCGGTGGCAAACAAACTCGCGCGGTAATTGAAGGTTTGCAAGCCGATGTGGTAACACTTGCATTGTCTTACGACATCGACCAAATCCACGAAAAAGCGAATTTATTACCCAAAGATTGGCAAACAAAATTACCG
>CAIPQN010000070.1 GCA_903867225.1 uncultured Pseudomonadota bacterium
AATCCATTTAACGAAAAATAGAATATCGTAGAAATCAATAACGACAATGGATTGAAGTCATAAACCACACTTCAATAGGGGGTCAATTAAAAACGATGTTTTTTGTTAAAAAGGGGTCAAAATTCAGCCGTTGGTAACACATTAGCTTTTTTAGATTCTGAGAATGATAATTTTGTTGCAGACGTATCCGCTTTAGCTGAAGCATTAGTGGTAGGTGATAACATAGGAAATAGTGACCCTTACTGGACTAACTCTGCTCGTGATTTAATTGTGTGCATCATTATGTACGTTTGCATAAGTGATGATGAAAAAGAGAATAAACATTTAGTGCGTGTAAGAGAAATTTTAACCTTGCCGTATCATAGTTTTATTGACACAGACGATGATATACCAGATGGCACATTAAATAAGATGCTTGAAACCATATCGAACCATGCTTTTATACCAATGGCACAAAAAGCCAGACGTTTTTTAACTGACGATAGAAGTAACTCATCGGTCATTTCAACTGCCATTTCTAATACGTTGTTTATTGATGACCCGAAGATTGCTAAAAGTTTGAAGGAGAATGATTTTAATTTTAAGGATTTAAAGAAAAATAAAATCACGGTTTATATCATCTTACCTGCGAAGTTTTTGTTAGCTTATTCACGCTGGTTTCGGTTACTTATCACATCTGCTTTAGATACACTGATGTCAGAACATAAAAAATCTGATAAGCCTGTGTTGTTTATGCTCGATGAGTTTCCGATTTTAGGTCGAATGGCATCTATTGAAACTGCCGTTGGTTTAGCGCGTGACTATGGCATTCAATTATGGATGTTCTTGCAAGACATTCATCAGCTAAGATATTTGTATAAAGAGAAAGCTGAATCGTTTTTAGCCAACACAGGAATGCAACAGTATTTCGTGCCGAATGATATTGAAACGGCGGAACGTATATCAAAGCGCATGGGCAATACGACGCTTATTGAGCAAAAAGTAACATCTGATTCCTTAAGAAACTATTGGGGGGATATTATCCCAGATAAACCACTAAAAATTGAGATAACGCATAAAGAACGTCCTTTGCTTTATCCCATTGAAATCATGTCACTCAATAAAGACACTCAAATCGTTTTCTTTTCAGGCAATGCACATCCTGTTTTGATGACTAAGAATAAGTATTATGAAAATGACGACTATCGAACTCAATACGACAATAACCCGTATTTTGTTTCATCAAGATATGGGCTTATCACTAACGATTGAGTCAAATTCCATTAGAAATTCTTTATCGCGTTGTCGAGATGTGTATTCGTTGAGCGTATCACGCAACTGATTCATCTTTGATTGATAAGCCTCACGGTCTGTACTGGTAAGTGCATGAAGTTCTGCAAGAATAGCTGTACCAATTAAAATTTTCAGACGTTTATCTTTTTTCAAAAGTGAGTACGTTTCTTGTGCTTCTAGCTGTTTAATACGCGCTCTATTTTGTCTTTGTTTTATTATTGGATTTGACATACTGGATTTAATTTGTGTTGACTTGTGCTTATCGTTTAAGCGTTAAAAATATCATTGGTAGAAGCAAAGGGCAAAGTGTTGTGAACTCTGCCGCTTATATTTCAAGAACCAAGCTCAAAGATGATGAAATAGGAAAGACGTTTGATTACAGCAAAAACAAATCTCCTGCGATAGCGGTTGAAATACTAACACCTATCATTGCACCTGTATGGGCAAAAGATGCTGAATCGTTGTGGAATCAAGTACAACTAGCTGAATATAAACAGAATGCTCAGTTTGCTAGACCAATTGAATTGAACTTACCCCATCAACTTTCAACAGATGAAATGCTCAAACTTTTAATCGAGTTCAGCAAGCAAGAGTTTATCGCTCAAGGTATGATTGCTCACATTGCACTTCATTCACCCGATGTTGAAAA
This sequence comes from uncultured Pseudomonadota bacterium, assembly GCA_903867225.1. Classification (GTDB taxonomy): domain Bacteria; phylum Pseudomonadota; class Gammaproteobacteria; order Methylococcales; family Methylomonadaceae; genus UBA10906. Next base: position 1,922 of record CAIPQN010000070.1, read on the forward strand.
TGGAGGCGATAATCGAAATTATCATGCTCATCTTTTGCTCACGTTACGCGCTGTCAATGAACAAGGATTTTGTGGCAACAAAGTCAGGGAATGGAATAAGAAAAGTCTGTTGAATACATGGCGAGAAAACTGGGCGATTGCGTGTGCAAATAAACTTCGCTTACTCGGACATGAACAAGCCGCCGAGCGTTGGGGATATGGTCATTTAACATTGAAACAACAATACAAAAAAGCAATGGAACGCGGGGATATTGAGTATGCTGAACAAGCCTGTAACCATGAACCTACGCAACATAAAGGTGCAATAATTTGTGCATTGGAACGAAAGGGGATTGATTCGTATGTCATGCAAGACAGGGAACGTGAAAAATTAGACATTGAGCAAACTAAAACTCAAGAAATCGACAAACTAAAAAAAGAAAACAGACAGTTAGAACGAAAAATACAAGACAATTCACGTTATCGAGAACGGTAGCACTTGATGAATGGATTATCCAATACCAATTAAAATGAACCTTATTACAGACATACCGACGAAGGAAGCGACGATATGCCTAGCCATTTAAAAAAATAGTTTGCTTGGATGCAGTTTGAATTTACCTGTTACAAAAGGCGACATCAGAATTAGCTAACTTCATCTACTTTGTCCAATATGACTAACATTAGACGTTTTGCACTACTTATCAGCTCTGCATCCTATCAAGTGTTAAAATTCATCATCTAAAAAGTCATTGTTATCGTCGTATTCCTCTGGGTCATATTCATCACGATAATTTTCTCCTATAAAGTCCTTCTGACTTTTTGTTAATTTCAAATCTTGGTCGTCATCGTCTAATACAGACGCATCTATAGCATAAACAACATTCTCAGAAAAAACAATATCAATCACGTTTTTTATAGTTTCATCGGTGAATTCTTCGACGTACTCTGCGATATGGTCATAAATAAAACTTACACAATCATCAACAAACCAACTATCGTTTTCAAAGTTACTTGCCGCGATGGCAAAAGCTGCATCAAATTCTTCAATGGCTTTTGGCAGGTCATCACCACTGACGTATTTTTTTAACCACTCTGTTTTATCAATCATCATAATCGTATTAAAAAGTTAATCATGATTGTATTTTATATTTTTTATATATAAAAACAAAGTTGTTTAATTTTATTAAAAATTAGTTTAATGTTATATTTTTATTTAGTACGCACTGGTGCGTTTTTAACAAGTGTAAGGAAGTGTAAGATGACATACGATGAATTTTTGGACAAAATAAATAAACTAATCAACAGCAAAAAACTTGCTTTTGATGAATTTAAGGAAAATGAACGCAGAAAACAAGAAATCAAAAAGGGTAAGGATTCTGGTAACTATATAGAGCCAGAAAAAATAGATGACGTTAATGATGAGTTTTTGAAAATAGGAGAATTTTTATATCAAGCAGACAACGAGTTGAATACAACTGAATTTAAGAAATTAAAAGATTTTGTATTAGAAAATATAAGCAATACAAAAAGTTCTGCTAACCTTAATAAAGTTATCAAAATTGCTAAACATGAAAAAATGCAGGAATATAAAGATAAACTTCCAAAAGGTTGGGGAACTTTAGCTATCATTTCTCAGCTTAAAAACAATGAATTTGAAAAATTTATTACCAATCCTAAAGTTACTACTAATACACCGCGTAGTGTTATTTCTCAAATTGTAAAGAAATGTCAAGGAAAAGAAGTTATTGAAAGTATCACTTTGACATTTGATGCTAAAGCTGAAAATAAAACATCAAGAGCCGATGTTCTCTCTTTATTAAATAAATTAGATTTAAAAAATAAAGGTTGGAAAATAAGAGGTCAAGAATAGGTGTAAATCGCATAGGTGTCTTATGGATGCCTATGCTTGATAATTGACTAAGTAACTCAAGGCGCACTTATACAAAATTGGACAAGTGCTAGAACGCACCAGTGCGTTTTATGAATTAAAAAACTTCTAAAATGAAAAACTTGTATAAAAAAGAAATATCTTTTGAAGTTCAAAGCCTTTTTGATTTAGCTGAATAATTAAATACTCAGATTGCATCATTAAAAAATAATGACCCGTCTTTATGGTTGATGATAGCTAAGAAATTAAAAGTTGATTGGACGTATCATTCCAACAGTTTAGAAGGCAGTACACTGACGTTAGGAGAAACATTATTTTTTCTCTGTGAATCTATTGCCGATTAGTGATGTAAAAACATTGGTATCATGTTGTAGCATTAAATCGTTTAATAAAGCGTCTAAACATTTGACCTTGAGAATTAGCTTTGAACTTGCGAGTTCAATTATGAATAGTTCGATAGAAAAACTACAGCACGCTATTCTTAAGATTACTGGTATTGATAAAATCAAAGTTACTATCAAAGTCATTGAATCAGGTGAAATCATAAACAAATGAAAACATACGTTGAGTAAGTAATCAGCGATATTTCTGTAAAATTCTCGCTACCGTTGTTTTATGCCACTTTGCGCCTTGAGGTTTAAATCCTTTTTTAGTCAGTTCTGTTACGGTGGCACGAATGGATAATCCTTTACGTTTGCACTCCTTCACAAATCCAATCACACTTTGCTGATAAGCATCATTCACTAATTGAATACCGTCATCGGCAAGACTTGAACCATACGGCACTTGTCCCACTCGTTCACCTTTTGACTTCTTATATTGCAATGCCATCGAAGTGCGTTCAGATACAAGATTACGTTCAAACTCTGCTAAGACCGCCAACATTTGAAACATCATTTTACCTGCCGCAGTCGTGGTATCGAGTTTTTCTTGTAAGCTGACTAAATCGGCTTTCTTCTTGGTTAAGGCTTCGCTGATAGAAATGGTATCAATCGTTGAACGTGCGAGCCGCGATAAGCTATACACCACAAGTGCTTCACCTTTTTTGCAATCGGCTAAGGCACGTTGTAGTTCAGGACGGTTATCGGTACGTTTGCCACTTACACCCGCATCTACATAAATTTCAGCGACATGATAATTATTCGCTAAACACCATGCGTTAGCTTTGGACTGTTGCGCCTCTAAAGAAACACCTTCAGAAACTTGCATATCGGTTGAAACACGACAATAGATTCGAGCAATGTTAGTCATATTGGACAAAGTAAGGGTTGAGAGTGTACACGAACTGGTCGGTGCGTGGACAGTTTAACGCCATTACTCTCACTCTGCTATCCTTTTTACACTTTTGACTTGTGCTGGTATGCTACACAAAACAAAATGGAAACTATAAACATGAAATTTGTTGACCCGAAAACTGATATTGCATTCAAAAAGATTTTTGGTAACGATGCACACAAAAGCATTCTGATTGAATTTCTAAATGAAATTTTAGAACTCGACGCACCGATTGTTAGCGTGACCATCAACAACGCCTATCAAGTTCCACGCCTGAAAGGTTTGAAGGAAACCACGCTGGATGTAAAAGCCACCGATAAACTGAAACGTGAATTTATCGTTGAAATGCAAGTTGAAAAGGAATCGGCATTTGTCAAACGTGCGGTTTATTACAGTGCAAAGTCCTACAGTCAACAGCTCAAGAAAGCACAGAAATATCATTTATTAAAGCCTGTCATTTTTTTAGGCATCTTGAATTTCAGTATCTTTGAACATGATGATGTCATTTCACGGCATTTGATTTTGAACAAGAAAACACAACAACATGATTTGAAAGATTTAGAGTTCAACTTTATTGAGTTGCCAAAGTTCACCAAGTCAGAATCTGAACTCGAAACCCCTGCTGAAAAATGGATTTATTTTCTGCAACACGCCGATGATTTAGACCGTGTACCTGAAAACACTAACATTCCAGCCTTACAGGAAGCCTACGAAGTCGCAGCACAACACACTTGGACACGCGAAGAACTTGATATTTATGAAGCTCAGGAATTTAAAATTGCTGTGAATGAAAATGTGATTCAAACCGCTATGATGGATGGGATTGCTAAAGGAATCGAACAGGGAAGGGAAGAAGGCGAAAAATTAAAAACCATTGAAATTGCTAAAGGAATGTTAGCTGAAGGATTAAGCATTGCGATGATTTCTAAACTGACAGGATTGAGTGATATAGAAATTGAGGAATTGAAAATTACCTGAATGGATGGGAACAGAAGAAATGAGGCAAGCGATGAACACGTTACGTCACAATCAGAAAAAGAACAAAACTACTTCGCTTATCAAGCACGACAAGATTACATACGTCAGCAGAACTCGATTAGGTTAGACAGTGAAAGAAAGGTAGAAGAGCAAGAACGCGCTGGGTTATGAAAAAGAAGCCGCCATTCAAAGAGAACAGCAAGCATTGGCTAAAATCGAAGAACTGAAAGCATTGTTAAAAAAACAACCATCGTAAATTGCGACTCTTCCAATTTGGGCAAACGCACACTGCGATAATCAATTTCCTTGAATCTTTCGATAATGTTCATACTTTCGATTTTTTCTTCTCCCTCAATGCTTTCTAACGTCATTCCTTTTTCTCCTGCATCTAAAATAAATTCTTCGTGCGTTTTATTAGCCCATTGGTTATCAACATTTATACTTTCAAGATTTACATTACCATCAATGCTGTGTAACGACCAATTCTGAAGAATCTCTATTAGTGACTTATTCTGCATATATGTATTTACAGCCAAAAGACTTGCTATTGCGTATTTTTCCGATAAAGCGTCTAATCTTGATTGCATAGAATCAAGCATAAATAAAACATCTTCAAGTCCTTTAGGTGCAACAGTTAAAGCATCTGGAGAATTCAAATCAATACTGCCGCCCTCACATAACCATTCATCTATTTGGAACAATTGATAATTCGATTTTGATAAACGAAATGGATTGAATTCTGATTTAGCAAATGCTTCTAATTTAGATTTTTGTGGCAACTGCCAACCTTTCAAATTACAAAAATTGAACTTGTTTAAAAATTGATTTGCTTCTTCTATTGTCATTCTATCTTTTTCACATAAAACCCAAATAGAATAGTCATCTGAATCAAAAAGCACTCGTTTTTGTGTTTGTTTTTCTTCTGCATACCAAAATCTAGTGTCAAAAAAAATATATCCTGCTATATTCAAAAGAGTTTGCTCATCTTTTGCAGAATAAATTTGTTTTGTATTCGCATCGAAAAGAGAAAAAACAGCGGAATTATTTGTTTCTTTCACCCACCCACCAGAGTTTATTTTTTTTAAATTTCTTCGCTTGAATTGCGGCGTGTTGTTGTTTGAGTGCTTGAAAATTAACAGGATGTTTCATGTTGTTTAGCCGTTGAATAAATCGTGTAACCACACGTTGATTTTGTTTAAAGAAGAAGCGGGCGAAACGAGAAGTTCGTTTTTACCGCATTGTTGGCAAGTTGTTGGTGATGATTCAACTAACGCATCCGAATGGGGTGCGAAAATGGTTTGCCAATCACAAGTTGAACACTGATAAAGCAACGGTTCGGGACGAATTGCCATAGGTTAATCTGCCGTGGCAACGACAACTTTTTTAACCACTTCGCCTGCTGCATTTTGTAAAGAAGGCAACCATTCAGCAGTAATTTTGTCACCTTGTGACGTGCCACGTTGGTGTTTTTCGTAATTGTATTCATCACCGATACGAACCGACATTAAACAGGCTTGGCTATCGGCGGATAAACTTTTGTTAAAAATTGCCACTGCACCATGAAGTAACGCGAGTTCGGATTCAGTGGCGGGGCGTTTTTTCTCTTTGCATCGACTGGCGAGTTTGTCCCATACGTCTTCGATGTTGCGCCATTGTGCAAGCACAGCGGTTAATTTAAGCATTTGTTCGCCTTCACTGTCGTTTGCCGATACCCACCACGTTGAAAAGTCGGCATCGTTTCTGACAAGATTTAACACGTTGAGCGATGATGAGAGGTCATTTCTAATTGGGTCAATCAATTGAACTTCGACTTTTTTCTCAATTTCTTTGATGACTTCTTTTATAACTTCGACTTCTTTCTCAACGATTTTTTCTTGATAAATGACCTGTGGTTCAGCGGGTGATTGCGTATCGAACATTGAACCCAAAAATGACACAAGTTTTCTAAACATTAAAATTTCCTCTGGTGAAAGTGGCGGGACAACTTCGGGAGAAACGGTTTCGTTTTCTGTTTCTTCAGATAACAAAGGAGACGACGTTTCGGACATAATTTTGTTTTCCTTTTCTTTTTTGTTTTTAGATTTTTTGTCTTTTTCTTTGCTCATAGTGGATTTAATCCATTTCAAAAAACGATTGCATTATTCTACGAACTTTCAACTCTTTACGAGCAATTTCTTTTGCAAAACCGATGACTTGTTGACGAACCGTTTCAGGCAAATTTAAAAATTTCCGTTTTAACACTTGCACGGTGTCATTATCGGGTTCGGTGTAAGTGGATGGCAAATTGGGTATTTGCAAACTTCCCCCATTATCGCTAATTCTTGCGGATTGACCGCCATAAAAAAGTTTTCGTAAAAAAGCGGCATAAACGTCACGAGATATTCCAATTCAGGACGACGTAACGCATCGACTTGAGCTTGCAAATTCGCTTTTTCCTGCATAAGTTTGAACGATTCTTGACGAATGGTTTCGATGTTTGTTTCGTGTTCAAACAATGCACGTTGATATTCGGCAGATAAGGCTTCGCCTTGATAATGGAAAATGCTTTCAATTAACGGGCAAACGATAGTGCTTAATGCAGTGGCAGTTGGTTGGTTGATTGACTGCTTTGCCATTGGCAAGTAATCGTTGTTGAATGGGTTGCCAACGTAAAAATTGAAATTTATTGCATTTCCAATGCACAAACGAATGAATGACATCCGCTAATTGAGTGATGGCTTGTTCATCATGAATGATTTGAAATTCACAAGCATTGAATGCCACGTCACCATCTAAACGTTCTTTTAAACGCTCTAACACATAGGAAATACGCGATGTTCGACTTTTAAAATTCAACCAAGGTACTGAGATTTAGGGTTTTTCGTCCGAGGAACCGATTTAAAAAGGCGGCAAAGGTATGCGAGAGTATTTTACGGACAAAACGATTGGTTAAATGTACACAATCTC
>CAIPQN010000071.1 GCA_903867225.1 uncultured Pseudomonadota bacterium
GAGATTGTGTACATTTAACCAATCGTTTTGTCCGTAAAATACTCTCGCATACCTTTGCCGCCTTTTTAAATCGGTTCCTCGGACGAAAAACCCTAAATCTCAGTACCTTGGTTGAATTTTAAAAGTCGAACATCGCGTATTGTTGTTAAAAGCGGGATTGCCTTTAACGACAAAAGTGGAAACTCACACCGTAGATGAGCAAGCCATTTACAGCGTTGAATCAGGCAAGTTACTTTTCTTTTTTGATGATTACAACGAAAGCGTAAAAGAATTTATTTTTACGCTAAAACCTAAGCGTGTGGTGTGTTTGAATCGTGTATTTAAAAATAATGACCAAACGTTGACTAATTTTCAGTTGGGTTTAAAAGATTCTGGCTGTGAGTTGCAGATTATTTAATGAAAAAAATTAACTGGAACAGCGAAAAAAACGAAAAATTGATTGCAGAACGTAGCGTCTGTTTTGAAGATGTTTTTTATCGTTTAGAAAATGGCGATTTGCTTGATGACATCGAGCATCCCAATCAAGAAAAATATCCGAATCAATCTGTGTTTATTTTTGAAATTAACAATTACGTTTATTTTGTGCCGTATGTTGAAAATGAGACCGAGATATTTTTGAAAACAATTATTCCCAGTCGTAAATTCACCAAAAAATACTTAGGAGCAACGCCATGATTAAGTTAGACCATGAAGAACAAGCATTATTAAACAGCATTGAAAATGGTGAATGGCAATCAAAACCGAATTTGGAACAACGAAAAAAAGAATTACAGCGTTATGCGAGGCATCAACTCAATTCAAAAACAACGCTCTCACAAGAAAATGAAATAAAACTCGACGAGGACGTTTTAGCGCAATTTCGCGCCACAGGGCAAGGTTGGCAAACGCGCATCAATGATGCACTTAAAGAATGGCTGGCGGAGCATTCCAATCAGATTAAACATGAGCAATTAGCTATTTAACGGTTTATATGAAATTAGAATTTGATGGACACCAAGATTATCAATTAGAAGCCATTAAAGCGGTGATTGATATTTTTGACGGGCAACCTTTAGCCAAAGGAAATTTTGAAATTCCTTTAAACAGTGGCGTTTCGTCGTTGGTTTTTTCTGACAATGGCATTGCGAATAATTTGGAAATTTCGCACGAAGCTATTTTAAAAAATGTTCAAGCGATTCAAGAAAATAACGGGCTGACGCTTTCAGAAAAGTTAGAAGAAAGCGGCGACGTTCCGTTAAATTTCACGATTGAAATGGAAACAGGCACGGGCAAAACATACGTTTATCTACGCACGATTTTTGAACTCAATAAACAATATGGCTTTTTAAAATTTGTGATTGTGGTGCCGAGCGTGGCAATTCGTGAAGGGGTTATTAAAAATTTAGAAATTACAGCGACGCATTTTCAAGAGCTTTACAACAACACGCCCGTGAATGCGGTGATGTATGACAGTAAAAACCATTCCAATTTACGCAATTTCGCCACGTCTAATGCGATTCAAGTGTTAGTGATTAACATCGACAGTTTTGCCAAAGATTCAAACGTGATTAACACGATGCGCGAAAGTGGCATTAAACCGATTGAATATATTCAACATTCGTGTCCGATAGTAATTATCGACGAGCCGCAAAATATGGAAACCGAGATAAGAAAAGCGGCAATTGCGAATCTTAACCCGTTATGCTCAATCCGCTACAGCGCGACACATAAAAATTTCTACAATCTGCTTTACAGCCTAAACCCCGTGCAAGCCTACGACAAAGGACTGGTAAAACAAATTGAAGTCGATGGCATTACCAGCGACAGCAACGCCAGCGCGGCGTTTGTTTCCTTTTTAAAAAGTTAATGCTAGGCAAACGTAATCTACAAGCTAAAGTCACGATTTATATCAATGCCGCAAGTGGCGTGAATGCTAAAGAGTTGACCTTAAATTTGGGTGATAATTTATTTGAAAAATCACAAGGTCGAGAGTGTTACAAAGAAGGCTTTATTTTAAATTCGATTAACGCGGAGCAACGAACACTGGAATTTTCAGGTGGCTTGGTATTGCATGAAGGTGAAGCACAAGGCGGGTTAAATGACGATATTTTGAAATTTCAAATTGAACGTACCGTTGAAAACCATTTTGAAAAATTACTGAAATTAAAGCCGCAAGGCATCAAAGTTTTATCGTTGTTTTTTATTGATAGAGTTGCCAATTATCGCGACTATTCCACCGAAGGCGAAGCCGCTCAAGGTAAGTTTGCGCTATGGTTTGAAGCGGCTTTTAATAAAACGATTCAAAAAAAGGAATATCAAGGGTTGTGCAATTTTTCAGTTGATCAAGTGCATAACGGCTATTTTTCGTGCGAGAAAAAAACGGTCGGTAAAACGAAAACCGAATTGTGGATTGATTCAAAGGAAAAAAACACCAAAGCCGACGAAGATACTTACCACTTAATCATGACTCAAAAAGAACGCTTGTTGAGCTTAGATGAACCGTTGCAGTTTATTTTTTCGCACAGCGCGTTACGCGAAGGTTGGGACAATCCTAATGTGTTTCAAATCTGCACTTTAAACGAAACCAAAAGCGAGTTAAAAAAGCGTCAAGAAATCGGACGGGGTTTGCGTTTGCCTGTGAACGCGCACGGCGTTCGTATCAAAGACAAGTCGATTAACGTTTTAACCGTGATTGCCAATGAAAGTTACGAGGATTTTTCAAAGGCATTGCAAAATGAAATTGAAAGTGAAACAGGCGTTAAGTTTGAAAGCAGAATAAAAAATAAACGTAATAAAGGCACCATCAAATTATCCAAAGAATTAACACCAGAAAATTACCCGCTGTTGTTTGAAATTTGGGACAAAATCAAACATAAAACCCGTTATGCCGTTAAGTATTCAACAGAGGACTTGATTAAACAATCGGTTGAAAATTTGCAAGATTGGAATCAGTTTCCTAAAACTAAAAGACCGTTGTTAGTGGCGCGTAAAGCAGCAATCACTATAAATGAAGAAGGTGTTACAGGTGGTTTAACAGGTATCAGCATCAAACAAACGGACGATAGTATTTACCCTGTTCCAGATGTTTATGCCTACATTCAAAACCGTGTGAATGTTAGCCGAAACACCGTTTTTGAAGTGTTAAAACAATCACAGCGTCACAACGAACTCGCCATAAATCCACAAATGTTTTTAGATACGGTTGTTGCCGCGATTCGTAGTGCGTTAAATGGCTTGTTAGTGAATGGCATTGAATATCACAAAATCAATGATGCTGTTTATGAAATGAATTTACTTGAATCTGAACAAATAGAAACTTATTTAGACGGATTGCTAGAAGTCAAAAATCAAGAAAAAACGCCGTTTAATTATTATCCAGTCGATAGTGATATTGAGCGTAAATTTGCCACTGATTGCGAAGCAGACGGAAACATTAAATTTTTCTTCAAGATTCCACACGGTTTTAAGATTCCAACGCCAATAGATAGTTATGTTCCAGACTGGGCAATTGTCTTCGAGAATGACAAACGCATTTATTTTGTGACCGAGACGAAAGGCTCGTTGAGTAAAGATGACCGCCGTGGCAGTGAAAATATGAAAATTTCCTGTGCTGAAAAGCATTTTGCATTATGCGATTCTGATGTTCATTACAAAGTAGCAGTCACTGTTAAGGATTTATATTGAGACGGGTTGTATGAAAATTAAAACGCTAATTTTAAAAAACTACCGCAGATTTTCTGATTTAAACATTTCATTTGAAGCGGATAACGACAACAACACGACTGTTTTCATTGGCAATAATGGCGCGGGAAAAACAGCGATTTTAGATGCGTTAGTTTTAAATTTAAGTTGGTTAATTGCGCGAATAAATCGTGAAAAAGGAAAAGGAAAAAGCATTGATGATACTGATATTTTAAATGGTGCATCCTCAGCAACAGTTTATTTGTGGTTGAGTTATAACAAATGTCCATTTACTTTGACCGTAGTGGGAACTCGTAAAGGACATTCAAAACAAAAAATCGAAAGTCAATTAACAGAAGTATCAAGATTAGCTGAGATTTTTAGACAACAATTAACAGATAACAGCGAAAACGCGCCCCTGCCATTGATTGTGTATTACCCCGTTAATCGCGTCGTGGTAGACATTCCGTTGAAAATTAGAACGCGCCACAATTTTGAACAAATTGATGGTTACGACAATGCACTACAACAAGGCGTGGATTTTCGCCGCTTTTTTGAGTGGTTTCGTGACAGAGAAGACGCTGAAAATGAATTAAAAGCATCAATAGCGGATGAACTTACAGCGCAATTTTCACAGCCAGACTTTTTTCAAAAAAAACTCACTCTTGGAATGCCACCCGACAAACAATTAGAATCCGTTCGCAGAGCAATTCAAACCTTCATGCCTGATTTTGACAATTTGCACGTTGAACGCAAACCGCGTTTGAGAATGGTGGTTAATAAAAATGGCAAAAAGTTAGATGTTGGACAGCTTTCGCAAGGTGAAAAATCGTTAATGTCGCTGGTGGGTGATATTGCACGACGTTTAGCAATGATGAATCCTGCATTGGAAAATCCGTTAGATGGTGAAGGTATTGTGTTGATTGATGAAATCGATATGCACTTGCACCCAACATTGCAACGTTTTGTGATTGGCAACCTCAATAAAACCTTTCCGAATTGCCAATTTATTCTAACAACCCATTCACCGATTGTGATTAGTGAAACACCGAACTTGTTGGTTTATGCGTTGGATGATGGCGGACTGACTAAATTAAACAACCTCTACGGTATGGATGTAAATCATGTGTTGTTGTGTGATATGAACGCTGAAATCCGCAATGTTAAAATTCAAAATGCGTTTGATGATTTGCTTGATACGATACAAGAAGGAAATTTAGACACGGCAAAATTACGCTGCGCTGAATTACAACAAAAAGTCGCGGTCGATAATTTAGAACTCAACAAAATGCAGTTATTGATTAAACGCTTGGAATTTCAACGTGCGAAAAATAACTAAAGGTACCGAACCTGCTGAATTAGCGAACTGGAAACGTAAATTGGATTGGGATGTCGGTCCTGGAACATTAACGTCCATTACCGCTTATCGCCAATTACATTTTGATGCAAAAAATGACAGTGACGAAACACAATTTGACATCAACAGAGGCGGAACACTTGTTGATACGTCGCAGTATTCTGAAGAATTACGTTATGCGTGGTCGCCAACAAAATGGTTAGACAATCAAACGGGAACATTCTTTATGCACACCGAAACAGATTCATTATCTCGTACTTTATATGGACAAGATGCGGGGGCATTTTATGCGAGCAACAAGCAATATGCTGCGTTGAATACAGCGGCGAACCATGGCTTACTCACTTCATCACTAAATAATGTGTATTCAACCACATTGACCTCTCCCGCAACTGACAGTGCCGCTATTTTTGACCAAGCAAATATCCACCTCACTGATAAAGCAACATTAACGTTGGGGGTACGCGAAACATTTGAAAGTAAAACCGCTGGAACACAAAAATCGGCAAGTTATTACGATGGTTCAGAATTGAAAGCAACTGGTGATAAAAATGCCGATGCAATTCGTAGTGGACAATTAAAAAATAGTTACGCTTACAGAGAAGCCGATGGTCTTGACGCATTTTCAACGTCATGGCTCGCAAATCCTAGCTATAAAATCAATGACAATCTTATGGTTTACACGTCAGCAGCAGGCGGTGAGAAATCTGGTTCAATTCAATTCAATAGTTCTGATGGTTCAACACTTTATGTCAAACCAGAAAAATCGCTTGATTTTGAATTAGGTGCAAAAAGTTTGTTCTTAAATAAAAAAGTCATGTTGAACGTGAATCTTTACCACACAACAGTAACAGATTATCAAGCAACCACCAGTGTTGTTGATCCAACCACATCAACAGGTTATCGCTCTCAATTAGGTAACATTCCTGAAATCACCGCAATGGGTCTTGAGGTTGATTCTGCCTATTATCCAACCTCTTATCTAACATTTAATGCGGGTGGTGCGTTCAATCATGCGACGTATACCGATTGGCATACGGCGACTTGCCCAACAGAAATCACCTCTGACATAGCAAAAGTTTGTGATAACACGGGTAAACAAGTTGTGGGTGCGCCTGAATTAACTGGGATTTTTGGAGTTGATTTACATAAACCTATGGGATTTGGTGGTCTAACGGGTCATGCGTGGGCAAATTCTGTTATTCGCTCATCTCAAAATCTCGAAGCGCAATTGTCGTCGTGGGGTAAACAAGAGGCTTACCAAGTGACTGATTTAGGTATCGGTGTTTTCACAGGTCAGAAAAACAAATACGAAGTTAATTTAATTACCACTAACGTTTTTGATACCCATTACACAACCAGTGTGAATAACTTCAGCAATACAGGTGCGGTAGGTTATGACGGTATCGGAGCGCGTCGTTACGTCGGTTTAGTTTTACGTTCTACTTTCTAATTTTAAATTTGATGAGGTTTTATATGAAAAATAATTTATCAACGCTTGCAATCGCAATTACAGCATCTTTTTTAAGTCATAACGCATTGGCTGATGCTTTGACAGATTGGAATAAATACACCATTTGGGCAACGAAAGGAGCAACATCATTAACAACAGGAACAGCAAGTATTGCTCAAAATTCTAACGTCGCAACACGCATTGAAGCGATTGAAGCACGGGCGGTTTTTGATGCCGTGAATGCTATCGATCATTTCAGTTCGGGCAGTTATTACTATCACAATGATTCTCCCGCTGCTATTAAAGGAAATTCTGTTGCTGCTGAAGCGGCAGCAGCACAAGCCGCACATGATGTTTTACTTGGTTTATTACCGAATCCTACAACTGGCACATGGACACCTACCCGTACTTGGTTAGATTCACAATTAGCCAGTGATTTAGCTGCATTAGGTGTAAGTGCATCTGACCCTGCGATTGCCATTGGTCAAGCAGCCGCAAAAGCCGCTTTAGCCGCAAGAGCAAATGATTTTTCAGCTATTAGAACGACTTACACGCCATCAACAAATCTTTCAGTTGCGGCTGATGGAACAATTGTTCCTAATGCTTCTGGCAATCCAGGTGTCGGTTTATGGCGACCAAGCAATGGTGCTGCGGGTTCTGTTGATCCAATTACAGGTGCGCCAACAGGTTTTGATGATACAGGTGCAATTAAACCTGCCGCCGCCATTGATTTTAACTGGAAAAATGTTACGCCATTTAGTTTAACAACATTGAAAAAACAACAACTTGTTGCCGATGTTCCGCCATCTCTTGTCGTTGGCAGTGAGGAATACAACGCAGAATTAGAATTTGTCAAAACACATGGTCAAGATTCAGCAAATCCAAACAGCCGAACAGATGATGAAATTTTACAAGCCCTTTATTATAAATCTGATGCTGAATTATTTATTAACGAAGCCGCACGAATTGCCTCATCTAGTCGTGGTTTAACCGTTGATGAAAATGCCAAATTATTCGCTGTACTAGATAGCACCGTCGCAGATGCGAGAATTGCGGCGTGGCAATCTAAATACGATTTAACATTTTGGCGACCGATTACGGCAATTAACGCAAATGCCGACGGCAGTGTGACTGAGTACAAATGGAAACCATTGGGAACAACACCCTCGCATCCATCAAGTACAGGTGGACATAGTACAACTATTGCAGCAGGAGCAGAGATACTCAGAGCCGTTTTTAAATCAGACAAAATCGACAAAAAAGGTACAGCAATAACACTCACTACATTACCTTGGTTAATTGGCACAAATAACGGAACGGGAAAACTCGCAACACCAATCAAAAACAATGATGCAACAACACGCAACGTAGCGACGTTTTCTCAATTGCAACTCGAAAATGGTCGTAGTCGCATTTATTTAGGGGTTCATTTTGCTAATGATGATTATCAAGGACAAACTCTTGGTTTAAGCGTTGCTGATGCAGTTATCAAAGATAAAGATAAAGTTGATCCAGCTGCGGCAAAATTAAGCATCTATTCTGGCGCGACTGTCGCTAATGCTAAAAACTTAAAATCTATTTTTACGTCTAATTCAGATAAATCTGGATTCTTCGGGCTGTAATTTTTCATGGCGTGTAATACGCATCCTCTCGGGGTAAAAGCTGTTTTTTTGCCCCATTTTTTTACTCAAGAGATATTTCATGACAAACAAAACAATCAAACACCTTGCGGCATTTTTTCTTGTTGCTTCGACTTCATTCGCACACGCTGCGCCAACGCCTGCAAATGATGCGGCTAAAAAACCACCTCAACCCGCGGCGCACGGTCCAACATTAGAATCTTCAATTGAAGCCGCACAAGCGGCAATTGATGCTTGCTTGGACAAAAACGGACAATCTAGTGGTGTGAGTGTTGTGGATTCTGCTGGCGTGTTAAAAGTGTTGCTCGCTTCAGATGGCGCATCGGAAAGAGGTGTTTTATCAAGTACAAATAAAGCCGTTACTGCATTGCATTTCAAAACCGCGACCAGTGAATTATTTGCCAAAATCGGCACAGATAAAGAACTAGCAGCAAAAATTGCGGCAAATCCCAATTTCAATGCACGTCCTGGTGGCGTGTTAATTAAAAACGGTGACGAAATTATTGGTGCAATCGGTGTGGGTGGTGCAAAAACTGACGAAGAATGTGCTTTAGCTGGCATTGATAAATTTGAAGCACGTCCAAAATAAAAATGATGAAGCTGTTATTTTTATTGCTTTCGCTGATTGGATTTAATGTTCATGCCGCATCTTTTGAAGCTGCAACTGAACAGGTCAAAGCACAACTGATTGCCTCCGTAAATGCAGTTCATGCAGGTGATGAAATTTTAATCGGCGTAAATCAACGCATCATTCCGCATTGGCATACTTACTGGAAAAATCCTGGCGATTCAGGTTTGCCAACTAAAATTGAATACGATTTGCCTGTGGGGTCATCGGCGGGTGAAATTCAATGGGCAACACCTCATTTGATTCGTTTAGGACCTGTTGTGAATTTTGGTTATGACAACGAAGTCACGTTGTTATCGAGTTTGAAAATTTCAAAAGATGCGGTCGTTGGTAGTCAATTTTCAATTAAAGCAAAAGTAAATTGGTTGGTTTGTGAAGAAGCCTGCATTCCTCAAGAAGTTGAATTAGTGTTGGAATTGCCTGTTATTGATTTAAATACAGATACAGGACGCGGTAGTCTTTTGATTGAGCAAGCTCGCGCAAACTTACCTATTCCAAGTCCATGGAAAATAACACTCAAACAGAACAGCGATTTTCTTACACTGCGAATTGTTGGCGACGAATTAAAATCGCCTTCCATTCAAAACATTGCTTTTTATCCCGAAGAATGGGGACGCATCACACATAACGCCGAACAACCACGAAACATTGTCGATGATTCGGTGGAATTGCAATTAAAGTCAGGTGATTCACCAATTACAGTAGGTAATGCGTTAAAAGGTATTTTGGCAATTACTGAAAATAATGGTGATATTTCGACACGCGGTTACATCGTTGACGTTGTTTTAGATGAAGTTGTGCCAAATGCAACGACTGAACAATCCGATTTAGTGCTTTCATCGGCAATGTTATTGGCATTGTTGGGCGGCATTATTTTAAATTTGATGCCCTGTGTTTTTCCTGTGCTGTCGATTAAAGCCTTATCGTTGCTCAAACACGCGCAACAATCTCCAACGCAAACTAAGTTACAAGGATTAGCCTATACCGCAGGTATTTTGGTCAGTTTTATTTTGCTCGGCGTTTTGTTAATTCTGTTAAAAGCGGGCGGCGCACAAATTGGTTGGGGTTTTCAATTTCAATCACCGCTGTTTGTCTTGATTGTTGCATATTTAATGTTTGCCGTTGGACTGAGTTTATCTGGTGTGTTTAGTATCGGTGGTTCGATTATGGGCGTAGGTTCTTCACTGACACAAAAATCGGGGTATTCAGGTAGTTTTTTTACGGGCGTATTAGCAACTATCGTCGCCACGCCTTGCACAGCACCTTTCATGGGCGCGGCATTAGGCTTTGCATTAAGCCAACCGCCTTTTGCCTTACTCGCGGTTTTTATCAGTTTAGGATTTGGACTGGCGTTGCCTTATTTACTACTCAGTTACAGCCCATCATTGCAACGATATTTGCCCAAGCCTGGTGTGTGGATGGACAGATTAAAACAAGCAATGGCATTTCCGATGTACGCAGCGGCGGTTTGGTTAGTTTGGGTTTTAGTTCAACAAGCAGGCGTAAATTCAGTTGTGATTGCGTTGGGCGGCATGGTTTTAATTAGCTTGGCGGGTTGGCTTTATGAAACGACAAAATTCTCTGGAATTTTTACGCAACGAATTAGCACAGGTTTTGCCATTTTTGCATTGATAACCGCGTTAATTGGTGGTTATTTTGGAATTGAAACGTCAGCTGCTGTGACAGTTGAAAACAGTGAAACCACCGCAGCAAAAAATTATGAACCTTATTACAGCGCAGAACGGCTACGCACTTTGCGTGCAGAAGGAAAACCTGTTTTTGTCAATTTTACCGCCGCGTGGTGCATTAGTTGTTTAGTCAATGAAAAAGTTGCGTTAAGCCAATCGTCTGTAAAAGACGAATTTAAAAAACGCGGCATTACTTATTTGAAAGGTGATTGGACAAATCGTGATGCTGAAATTACCAAAATTCTTTCTGAATTCGGGCGCAGTGGCGTACCGCTTTATTTGTATTATCCAGCGGGAATAAATACCCCTCCTGACATTTTGCCACAAATACTCACGCCTGAAATCGTGCTTCAAACGGTTACAGCAAAGGAGGTTAGTATGTTGTAGCGAATTAAATTTGAAGTGATGAAAAATTATCAAACAGCTATCACGCTGTATTCAATTACAAAAATTTTTAAGGAAGTTATATGTTAGATCGTCGTTTTTATAAATTATTTTTCGCGGGGCTTTTTTTGGCGTTTATCTCAATGATTGCCAACGCTGAACCAGTTGTAAATCAACCAGCACCTTTGTTTTCAAATGCTGCCACGGCAAATGGTAATCCAGTTAATTTAGCTGATTTTCTGGGCAAAACTGTGATTTTGGAATGGACAAATCATGAATGTCCGTTTGTCAAAAAGCATTATGAAACAAGCAACATTCCGAATTTACAAAAACAAGCGGCAACGCAAGGCATTGTTTGGTTACAAGTGATTTCTTCAGCCGAAGGAAAACAAGGTTTTGTTGATGCAGCAACAGCGAAAAAAATAAATGCTGAACGTGGCGCAACTCCAAGCAATACGATTTTTGACCCATCGGGCAACATTGGCAAACTTTACGGCGCAACAAATACACCGCAATTTTTCATTATCGATCCAAAAGGTGTATTGACTTACAAAGGCGGCATCGACAGCATTCCTTCAGCTGATAAAGCAGATATTGCTAAAGCGGAAAATTACATCAGTGACGCGTTGAATGAACTCGCCGCAGGTAAAGCAATTTCAAAATCGACCACAAAACCTTATGGTTGCACCGTGAAATATGCAGGTTAATTTCATTTTCCTCAAAAACCGTCAATGCTTAATGCGTTGGCGGTTTTTTTTTCGCGTAAAAAATTTGACATCCTCACCGCCCTAAAGAGGCGGTGATTCCTACAGCTAGACGCTTATGTCCAAGCGCGAGAATGTTCTTAGCCGCATTAACATCTCTGTCATGCGTCGTGCCACACTCGGCACAAGTCCATTCTCTTATTCC
>CAIPQN010000072.1 GCA_903867225.1 uncultured Pseudomonadota bacterium
GTGGTGGTGCGCCTTTATCCGTTCTGAAACAGTATATTGAACAACAGCAACGCCCTACTTAAATTTTAAAGCGGGGCTACGCCGATATTCCTTACATCCCCGACCTGAAGAGACGGGGCTTTGCGGAATTTTTGGTAAATTGAGTGCCTCTAAGGCGCGAACAACCGTGAAATTTAAATCATCAGGAACCCATGGTTTAGTTACATATTTATAAATGTGTGCGTCATTTACACACGCAAGCAGTGATTCCACATCGGTGTAACCTGTGAGTAAAATCCGTATGGCTTCTGGCTGAACATTCGACGCGTGCGTTAAAACTTCTACGCCTCCAATACCTGGCATTCGTTGATCACAAATAATTAAATCAACAGGTTGTGAATTGAGAATTTCTAATGCTTGTTCACCACTGCTGGCAGAAAGTGTTTTATAGCCTTTACGAAAACTGCGCGTGAGTGTTGCCAAAACATCCGCATCATCGTCAATGAGTAATAATGTGTACATTTTTAATTGTCCTTTTTAAGCGTCTTTAACTAATTTTAACGGGATTGCGATAATAAAACGTGTGCCGTGATTTTCTTTGTCCTGATTCGATTCGACGGTTAATGTGCCGTGATGTTTTTCAATAATTCCATAAGAAATAGATAAACCAAGTCCTGTGCCTTCGCCAACATCTTTCGTTGTGAAAAATGGATCGAAGATTTTTGCTTTTATATCGTCTGGCATTCCTGTTCCGTTGTCAGCAATAGTGATAATTGCGTTTTCATTTACTTTTGCGGTGGTAATAAAAATCGCCCCCGTATCTGGAATAGCTTGAATGGCATTTGCCAAAATGTTCATAAATACTTGATTCAATTCACCCGCGTAACATTCCACCATTTGATTTAACGCATAATCTTTTTCAATAACCACTCGATTTTTAAATTGGTGTAATAGCATTTGTAATGTTGAATCAATGCCTTCTTCAAGCAATACGGTTTTCACATCACCTTGATCTAACCGCGAAAAGTTTCGCAACGATAAAACGATATTGCGAATACGTTCAGCGGATTGTTTTTGACTGTTGAGTAATTGTCCCAAATCATCAATTACAAACGCATAATCAATTTGTTCCAAATGCTCATTCAGCGTTTTTGTTCCCTCATCATCTAAACAGCTTTGGGCGATTTCAACCGTGCCTTTGATGTCATCAATATATTCTTCGAGTGGTGGCATATTGGCATAAATCGCACCAATTGGATTGTTAATTTCATGTGCAATTCCCGCCACTAATTGTCCAAGGGATACCATTTTTTCTGACTGAACTAATTGTGCTTGTGCGGATTTTAGTTTTTGCAATGTTTCTTGTAATTGTGCGGTGCGTTCAATCACTTGATTCTCTAAATTCGCGTTTAAATTTTCAAGTTCTTTTTCGACAATCATATTTTTATGAAATAGCTCACCGAGTTGTGATGTCATACGATTGAAAGCATTACCCAAATCTGCAACTTCATCACGCCCCGAAACTTGCACTTGAATCGATAAATCATTGGAATCTTCAATCCCACGAATCGCTTCAGTTAATTCCTTAATCGGCGTAACCAAATGCCGACTGAGTAAACTCACTAACAAAATCATCGGAATACCAACTAACAACGCCGCGACGAGTAAATTTTGCGTCAATTCAAATATCTGTTCGAGTGCGAGTTGTTTCGGCATAAACGCAGCCACTTGAAAACTAAAATCGTTGACTGTGAAGGGTTTTGAAATCGAACCTAAATAACTATTTTCTTTAAAAAGCCATAACGATTTAGTCGCAAAATCGTCATTCATTTCAATCGATTCAACACCGTCTGCTGTAAATAATTCAGCCGTCGCATCGTTCCCTTGTCGCAATGCAAAACGGCTATCGGTTGGCGCAAGCAATCGACTAATATCATCCCACGAATGCGTGATAACTAAATATCCCTGCATTTTTAATTGTGGCGGTTTTAATGCCGTAACGTGAGCAATAATGTTGCCTTGGATAAACGGTACTTCATGTTTAAAAACAAGCTGATAATCTTTTTGTGTTTGCCACGCCTCTGGCAATTTTGTTTTTAAGACACCGTGTTGGGTAGACGCAATTAAAATCCCCGACGCATTAAATACATACAAATCGCCTTGCAATTGATAATACTGTTTCAAGTTTTTCAATTCAGAGTTAATACGTTTATCCAAATCATCGACCACCACATCGAGCATCACCGAAGAAGCTCGCCACGCCAGTAAATTTGTGCGCTCAAATAACAGCATATTACTGATTTCAGAGGCTTTATGATTGGCAATGTCACTCAAATTGCGGTTGATTTGTTGATTTATTTTTTCACCTGCTTGATAAAAAACCACTGCACTTAACGCAGTAGTGACAAGTAAAACAATAAAACTAAAAAACAACGTTAAACGAATTGAAAGCGAAAACCGTGACATAACACCCTTTTATTTGAATTGTTGTAAAATTTTGATTTGTGAACTTTGCGGCTTTATTTCAACGTAACCAATCGCACCTTTAATTCGTTCAACAAACATAATTACCGCTTGTTCAGAATTCTGAGTAACGGGCGGTGTTTCACCTTTAAACAGCATTTTATCCCAATAACTACCTAATTTTTCTGGCGTACTATCAAAAATTTGTGCGGTGAAACGCGCTCTTGCATCAGCCGTTGCGGGCAAGTTAATCGGCATAATGTCATCGCCATTATCCCAATGCTTTTTCTTGAGTAAATAAATTGAAGAAATGTCGTTTTTTTCCAGTTTTTCAATGGGTAAATCTTTATTCGCAATGATGTATAAATCAGCATGAACTGAAAATGATAATGACGCAGTTAATAAAATCAGTAACGTTTTCATTAGAATAACACCGCCACCGAACTATAAAGTCCAGTTTGATTATAAAACGTACTGCCTTGCGTTTGTTGCCATTCAAGTTTAAACGACAAACTTGGCATCGGACGATAAACGATGCCACCTAATTCAGTATTCGTGGCTTCAAGTTTGTTGGAGAATTCAAAATGTTCGTAACGACTAATCAAATCAAATTTATTGATAATTGGTACAACCATTTGAACATAGCCGCCCCAATCGTTGCCGTGTTGATGTAATTCACTGCTATCAACTTTAGTAAATAAAAATTCACTTTCTAGTTCAAATAATTCATGTTGCCAATTGCCATCGATACTAATTGAATTTCGCATTTCATTGCTGTGTGCGACTTGAGCGTGTTGAAATGCAACGCCAACGTAATAATCTAAATCTTCATTTAAAATCCAACGTGCGCCTGCAACTGTTTCATATTGTCGCTCGTGTGAACTTGCGGGTTTGTGGTTAAATTCAACAGCGGGTTGCACATAAACTTCTAAAGCATTCCCAGAAAGTGCATCGAATTCGTGACGCATTTGTAAGCCCGTAATGTAATTAGCGCGGGAATAAGTGGACGTAATTGGGCGATTCGTTGTCCAAACAAGCGGTGCAGCGTGAATAATGTTCCAGTGATTTATTGATGCTAAAAATTTACCTGCTCGCAACGTGTCTGTATCGGTGAGTTTCATATTATTGTAAAGTCGTTCAATAGCTAAATTAACACTGTTAAATTGAAAGCCATCGCTCTCTTTCCAAATGTTTATATTGTAGGCTTCGGCTTCTAAAAACGGATTGAACCAACGATTGAATTTTCCTGAAACAAAAATACTTAAATCATCTAAAGCAATTGAAGTCGCTGCTTTATTAGGAGCTTCAGCTACCACTTTTGCATAGCCAGAAACATTTACAGAATCAAGCCATGATTGGTTTTCATCTGCAATGATTGGCGGTGCAAAACACACTGTTCCTAAACAAAACGCCCCGATTAACATGTGATGTTTTGGTATGAAAGAAAATGACATGGAGTTATTGATATGAAATATAAAAATGTTTAAGTTAAAACAATTATAAGTCTTATTATTTATGAATAGGTGATTTATGACAAAACAAAGTGGCTTGTGTAAGTTGTTTTCGCACAAAAATCAGTCCGTTTCTCGAACCATAATGGTATTTTTATGATACAAACAAATTCACTCGTTCTCGCAAGTGGTAACGCTGGAAAAATCAAAGAACTTCAAGCGTTATTGCCCAATTATGCGTTAATTCCACAAACGCAATTTAATGTTTCCGACATCGAAGAAACAGGCACAACATTTGTTGAAAATGCGATTTTAAAAGCGCGTCATGCGGCAAGAATTTCAAAATTACCTGCGATTGCAGATGATTCGGGTTTGGTGGTGGCTGCTTTAAATGATGCACCAGGGATTTATTCAGCACGTTATGCAGGGCAGAGCGCGACTGATGCTGAAAATATCACCAAACTTTTACATGAATTAGATGGCGTACCATTAGCACAACGGCACGCTTATTTTTTCTGTGTGTTGGTTTTGATGCGTCACGCGGATGATCCATGTCCAATCATCGCGCAAGGACGTTGGGACGGTTATATTTTAGAACAATCGCAAGGACATCACGGCTTTGGTTATGACCCGATTTTTGGTGTTTCGTCACACGATTGCAGTGCAGCAGAATTATCTTTTGATATAAAAAATTCACTCAGTCATCGAGGTGAAGCCTTGAAAAAATTACAGCAAGAACTTGAACGCTAATTTTTAACGATGCCGACGACGACCATGATGAGCTTTGGAAACGGTATGTTTAGAATGTCCACGATGATGCGAGTGATGATGCTCATCAGGTTCTTCATAATGGATTGTGCCACTCGCACAATCTAGTTGATGCGGTGGTAAACCAGCAGAATTTGTCGGCATCGTACCAATGTTTGTGATTACATTATAATTGCCATCGAAACCATGATCCATTTGGTTAATCATTAAGTTGTAACGTTCATTGCTGGTTCGTCCGCCTAAAACAACACCAATTAAACGTCGTCCATTTTGCTTTGCTGAACTCACTAAATTGTAACCTGAATTACAGGTAAAGCCTGTTTTCATACCTTCTGCACCATTATAAGTTGCGGTAAAACGATTGATTCCAAACATTTCACGCCCTTTAAATGTAAAACTATGTGCGCCAAAATAATGATAATACTCAGGGAAATTGTGTTGAAGTTTTAATGCTAACAACGCCATATCGCGTGCGGTTGTGACTTGCCAATCGTTTGGTAATCCTGTCGCGTTCATAAAATAGGAGTTATACATTCCCATCGAATGGGCTTTTGCAGTCATACGAATCGCGAAATTATCTTCGGTTACTGCTAAATGCTCTGCTAAAACAACTGACGCATCGTTTGCCGAGCGTGTCACAAGTGCCAAAATAGCTTCTTCAACAGTAATGCGTTCATTGAAATGCAAACCCAAACGACTTTGTGGTTGACGGGCGGCATGATGCGAAGCACGCATTGTATCGTGTAGATGAATTTCGCCATTATTGAGTGCATCAAATGTCATATAAATCGTCATCATTTTAGTCAATGATGCGGGATACCATGATTGTGCAGCTTCCATTTCATGTAAGACGTTTCCATTTTCGGCATCAATTAAAATTTCGGCGTGACGGGCTTGTATGGTTTGTGATGCAAGCAATAAACAGGCTGCGTTTAAAATAAGTAAAAATAATTTCACGTTGAGTTTTTATAAAGGTTAAGGTTTGAGTGAAATGTGGCAAGTATAAGGCGGTGTGCTGTCGCATAAGCCCCAAAATCGCCCAAAATCACCTTCTTCATTGTTGGCTTTCCAGTTTTCTGAAAATGCCTCAAATGCTACCGCAGAAACTTTCTTTTCTGCTAATTTTTTAAATGTGGATTGAATAACGAATTGCTGATTTTTCTGACTAGCAACGCCACATTCTTGTTGGGTTTTTAGGTTAATTTGTCCTTTGCCTTCTGGTGCTGAAACCCAACCAAATTCAGTAATAATCACTTCTTTAGTTGGATTGACTTTTTTGACTTCTTGCCAACGTGCTAAGTGAAAATCTGCTGCTTCATTCGCATTTACACACGGAAATAAATCTGCATGACGATTTTCCCACCATGGAAAAATGTTAATTCCAATCCAATCGACTTGTTTGCTAAATTGATTTTCATGGCATAGTTGCGAACGATTACACCATTCCCACCAAGTGTCAATTACACCAATCGGTTGCTGCACTTTTGCTTCTCGCAACGCATTTAAACAGCGTTCGGTTTCGTTATCGAATTCGTAATTATTCCGTGTGCGAACTTCTGAACCACAACTCAACCGCACAATTGTTTCAGGATATTCCCGCGCCAATGCAATGCCATGAGCAATTGAATCGGTATTAACGCGCTTATCTTTATCAATCCACAAAATCGCAATGACTTTGATACCGCGTTTTTTTGCCGCTGGAAAAATGGCTTCCAAACCGTTCAAAACGCCGTAACTCATAATGCACCGAAACGATGTTTGTTTAATCAATGCGTCGAGTAATGTTTCTATAATTTCAGCATTCGGTTTCGCGCCATAATTCGGAGTGAGTTCATTCACATACGGACTGAATGCGACACATTGCAAGGGGACATCGATATTTTTAGCGTAACTGTTTTGTGTAGTGAGTAATGCAACGCTTAATAGCAAAGGAATATGTTTCATAAATTTAAAAACCAATATCTTTTTTCTCATAATAAGCGATTCTGCCCAAAAATTATTTTCATTTGCCTTGAAAGTCGAAAATTCTATCCCCATTTTGAAATCATCGTTATTTTTAATTTCACAGGAAAACGTATTACATGAGTACAACAGAAGAAAATTTAGTTACGCCAGAAGCAGAAATTGACTTACACGAAAGTCATACCGAAGTTGGCGAACACGAATACACCATTGACGAATTAAAAGCAGAACTTGTTGGTGCGAAACAAGCAGCTCTTGATGCGAATGACAAAATGTTACGCACATTAGCAGAAATGGAAAACTTGAAACGTCGCACGCAAAAAGATTTGGAAGATGCTCACAAATTCGGATTAACCAAATTCGCCAGCGAAATGTTGCCTGTTTTGGATAGTTTATTTATGGGGCTGCAACTCGCAACAGGTGACAGCGACGAAGTAAAACGTTTCCGCGAAGGTTGTGAATTAACGATTAAACAATTTGAATCCGCGTTTGAAAAATTCAATGTGGTTACGTTAAACCCAACTGGAATGACGTTTAATGCAGATCATCATCAAGCAATGATGATGCAATTTGTTGAAGGTACAGAACCTAATACAGTTATCAGTGTTTTGCAAAAAGGCTATTTGTTAAATGGGCGATTATTGCGTCCTGCAATGGTTATTGTTGCAAAAGCTGCAGAGTAAACATTGAAATAAAAAAATTTAACCTCACATTCTATAACGAACATTTTTTAAAATTATTTTTGGAGTAAAACATCATGGCTAAAATTATTGGTATCGATTTAGGGACGACAAATTCATGCGTCGCAGTATTAGAAAACGGCGTAGCGAAAGTAATTGAAAACAGTGAAGGCGCGAGAACTACTCCGTCAATCATTGCGTTCAGCAGCGATGACGAAGTATTGGTGGGTCAATCAGCAAAACGTCAAGCAGTCACAAATCCTAAAAATACCTTGTTTGCGATTAAACGTTTAATCGGTCGTAAATTCAAAGAAGACGCAGTTCAAAAAGACATTCACATGGTGCCTTACGCCATCGTTGAAGCAAACAATGGCGATGCTTGGGTAGAAGTTCACAACAAAAAAATGGCTGCTCCTGAAATTTCAGCTCGCGTCTTAATGAAGATGAAAAAAGACGCTGAAGCCTATTTAGGCGAAGAAGTAACGCAAGCCGTAATTACGGTGCCTGCTTATTTCAACGATTCTCAACGCCAAGCCACGAAAGACGCGGGACGTATCGCGGGTTTAGATGTGTTACGAATCATCAACGAACCAACGGCGGCGGCTTTAGCATTCGGGATGGACAAACCGAAAGGCGATACCAAAATCGCGGTTTATGATTTAGGTGGCGGTACATTCGACGTTTCAATTATCGAAATTGCAGAAATCGACGGCGAACATCAATTTGAAGTGTTGGCAACAAATGGAGACACCTTTTTAGGTGGTGAAGATTTCGATTCGCGCGTAATTGAATATCTTGCTGACGAATTCAAAAAAGATACAGGCGTTGACGTTCACAATGATCCTTTAGCGTTACAACGCTTAAAAGAAGCGGCTGAAAAAGCGAAAATCGAATTATCATCTAGCCAACAAACTGACGTGAATTTGCCTTACATCACCGCTGATGCAACAGGTCCAAAACATTTAAACGTGAAATTGACTCGTGCAAAATTAGAATCATTAGTTGAAGAATTGATTTTGAAAACCAAAGCACCGTGTTTAATGGCGTTAAAAGATGCGAAAGTGTCAGCGTCAGATATTGACCACGTCATTTTGGTCGGCGGTCAAACTCGTATGCCAAAAGTTCAAGAAATGGTGAATAGCATTTTTGCTCAAGAACCTCGTAAAGACGTAAATCCTGATGAAGCAGTTGCGTTAGGTGCTGCGATTCAAGCGGGTGTTTTGGCTGGCGATGTTAAAGACGTGTTGTTGTTGGACGTAATTCCGTTGTCATTAGGTATTGAAACAATGGGCGGTATTTTGACCAAATTGATTGAAAAAAACACGACCATTCCAACGAAAGCGCAACAAGTTTTCTCGACAGCCGATGACAATCAAACTGCTGTAACAATTCACGTTTTACAAGGTGAACGTGAAAAAGCAAACGCCAATAAATCACTCGGACGTTTTGATTTGTCGGATATTCCACCAGCATCACGCGGTGTGCCACAAATTGAAGTTTCTTTCGACATCGACGCAAACGGTATTTTGAACGTTTCGGCAAAAGATAAAGCGACAGGTAAAAAACAATCGATTGTAATTAAAGCCTCAAGCGGTTTGTCGGATGAAGAAGTTGAACGCATGGTAAAAGACGCTGAAGCACACGCTGACGAAGATCGTAAATTGGTGGAATTAGTTCATGCGCGTAATCATGCCGACGGTTTAATTCATGCGACTGAAAAATCGTTGAAAGATTTAGGCGATAAAGTCGAAGCAGATGAAAAATCAAACATTGAAGCGGCGATTGCCGCTGCAAAAGAAGCCGTAAAAGGTGACGATAAAGCCGACATCGAAGCAAAAGCTGAAGCGTTAGCTGAATTATCTGGCAAATTAGCAGAACGTGTTTATGCTCAAGAAGGTGGCGCGGAAGCTGAACATTCACACACAGGTGATTCACACACACATCAAGCTGATGATGGTGTAATTGATGCGGATTTTGAAGAAGTTAAAAAATAAAAATCTAATTTCGCTTTAAACTAAAAAGCCCTCGTTCAGATTATCTGAACGAGGGCTTTTTGTTGCGTTCAAAATTACAAAATGTATCGGCTTAAATCTTCATCTTTGACCAATTCGCCAAGATATTTATTCACATAAGCCTCATCAATAACGACTTTTTTCTCGACTAAGTCCGACGCTTCAAACGAAATTTCTTCTAACAGTTTTTCCAACATCGTATGCAAACGACGTGCGCCAATGTTTTCCGTGGTTTCATTTACTTGCCAACCCATTTCCGCGATACGTTTAATGCCGTCTTCCGCAAAAGTAAGTTCTACGCCTTCAGTTCCGAGCAACGCAGTATATTGTTCAGTCAATGACGCATTTGGCTCGGTCAAAATTCGCACAAAATCATCTGCTGATAACGCGCTTAATTCGACGCGAATTGGAAAACGTCCTTGCAATTCTGGGATTAAATCCGAGGGTTTAGCGACATGAAACGCGCCCGATGCGATAAACAAAATGTGGTCGGTTTTAATCGCGCCATATTTTGTGCTGACGGTGCTGCCTTCAACTAAGGGCAATAAATCGCGTTGCACGCCTTCGCGCGACACTTCACCACTTCCACCACCGTGTTCAGAACGTTTACAAATTTTGTCGATTTCATCCAAAAATACGATGCCGTTTTGCTCGACTGCTTCAACGGCTCGCAAACGAATTTCGTCTTCGTTGACTAATTTTTCGGCTTCTTCTTCTTGTAAAACCTGCAACGCTTTGTCTACTTTCATTTTACGGGTGCGCGTTTTGTCTGAACCCATGCTTTGAAACATACCTTGCAATTGGCTGGTCATTTCTTCCATGCCAGGCGGTGCCATGATTTCTACACCAAACGCAGCCATTTGGACTTCGACTTCAATTTCTTTGTCGTTCAAATCGCCATCACGCAATTTTTGACGCATTTTTTCGCGTGTCGCATCACCATTTGGCGAATCTTCGGGCGACCAACCTTCAGCGCGAGGAATCAAAATATCTAACACGCGTTCTTCAGCAGCGGCGGCAGCTTGTGTCCGCATTTTTTCCATCTCTGTGTGGCGCGTCATATTGACCGCCGTGTCCACTAAATCACGAATAATTGATTCTACGTCACGTCCAACGTAACCAACTTCAGTAAATTTGGTGGCTTCAATTTTGATAAATGGTGCATGAGCAAGTTTCGCCAAACGACGTGCAATTTCGGTTTTACCCACACCCGTTGGTCCAATCATCAAAATGTTTTTAGGCGTGATTTCGTCGTGCAACGTGCCAGTAATTTGTTGTCTGCGCCACCGATTTCTCAACGCAATCGCTACCGAACGTTTCGCGCTGCCTTGACCGATAATGTGTTTGTCTAATTCGCTGACGATTTCTTTGGGGGTCATTTCAGTCATATTTTTACTCTTTAGGTTCAATATCGAGTTCTTCGATACGCAAATTGTGATTGGTATAAATGCAAATGTCGGCAGCGATATTTAAAGCGCGTTCGACAATTTCTCGCGCACTTAAATCGGTATTCTCGAGCAACGCTTGGGCAGCCGCTTGAGCAAATGAACCGCCTGAACCAATCGCCATCAAATCAAATCGTGATTCGGGTTCAATCACATCGCCAGTACCTGAAATAATCAACGAGGTTTTAGAATCAGCAATCGTTAAAAGAGCTTCTAATTTGCGTAACGCTCGGTCTGTACGCCAATCTTTCGCCATTTCAACAGCAGCGCGAGTTAAATTGCCACGATGTTTTTCGAGTTTGCCTTCAAAATGTTCAAATAACGTGAACGCATCAGACGTTGCGCCTGCGAAACCAGCAATGACTTTATCGTGATATAAACGACGCACTTTGCGAGCGTTTCCTTTCATGACGGTATTGCCTAATGTCACTTGTCCGTCGCCACCAATGACAACTTTATCGCCTCGGCGTACCGAGAGTATGGTTGTGCCTCTAAACACAGTGTTCTCCAACGTGTTAAATAAAAAACGGAATTTTACAGGTTTTCTACGCTGATGCGCCTGTGTAATTTTTAATTTGTGCCAAAAATCTATCCAACTGATTGGCAAAGGTTTGTATATCTCGAGGATTTTGTGGTGCTGCGCCATTCGTATGAATACCACTGCCGCGCAATGTATCCATGAAATCACGCATATTCAAACGCTCTTTAATGTTTTCACATGTATAAAGTTCACCGCGTGGATTGATGGCGTGACCCCCTTTTTCAATAACATCATTCGCTAACGGAATATCACTGTTACCAACGGCTGAATTTTGACCCCTTTTTAACAAAAAACATCGTTTTTAATTGACCCCCTATTGAAGTGTGGTTTATGACTTCAATCCATTGTCGTTATTGATTTCTACGATATTCTATTTTTCGTTAAATGGATTA
>CAIPQN010000073.1 GCA_903867225.1 uncultured Pseudomonadota bacterium
GTGGTGGTGCGCCTTTATCCGTTCTGAAACAGTATATTGAACAACAGCAACGCCCTACTTAAATTTTAAAGCGGGGCTACGCCGATATTCCTTACATCCCCGACCTGAAGAGACGGGGCTTTGCGGAATTTTTGGTAAATCAAATCCAAAACCACTTCATCATCAACGGCTTCGCTGAATTTGTAGGTGTGAATGTAATTGCCAAAAACTTCCAAGCTGGTTTGTTTATCTTTTTTGAGTAGCGGCGTGCCTGTGAAACCGATAAAAACCGCATTCGGCATTATTGCTTTCATGACTTGATGCAATTTACCGCTTTGAGTTCGATGGCATTCATCGACAAATACAAACACTTCGCCAACGGTTTTGCTGGGCTGATTCGCTAATTCTTTGATGAATTTATCGAAATCATCAACGTCTTTTCTGCCGAATTTATGCACCAGTGAACACAGCAAACGCGGTTTATGTTGCCCCAATAATTGCATCAATTCCGCGCCACTGCTGGTGCGTTGAATCGGCTCGCCTGCTCCGTTAAAAACACGCTCGATTTGTTTATCGAGTTCGTCGCGGTCGGTGACGATGGCAATTCGCGCATTCGGATTATTTTCTAAAATCCATTTTGCGAGCAGAACCATCACGATACTTTTGCCGCTGCCTTGTGTGTGC
The DNA here is from genome assembly GCA_903867225.1 of uncultured Pseudomonadota bacterium. Taxonomy (GTDB): domain Bacteria; phylum Pseudomonadota; class Gammaproteobacteria; order Methylococcales; family Methylomonadaceae; genus UBA10906. The sequence continues at coordinate 664 of CAIPQN010000073.1, forward strand.
CAAATAATGCCGCCTTTGCGTTGTTTGATATGTTTTTGCGCTGCTTTGATACCAAAGTATTGATGCACACGCGGCAACTTTTTAATGCCACCATCGAACAACACGAAATCAAACAGCAACTCAATCAAGCGCGATTTTTCACACATTTTCAGCAAATACTTGTCGAGTTTGTAACGGTCGTTTTCGTGTTCGTCTTCTTTCCACGTTAAAAAATACTTTTCTTGTGTGCCGATTGTCCCGTAACGCAAACCTTCGCTGTCATTGCCTGCAAAGATAAATTGCACCGTTGAGAAAAACCACTCGTTAAATTTGGGGCGTTGATTTGAGAGTTTTGTCGAATCCCATCACCGATTGAAACGCGGCTGTTTTTGAGTTCAATTACGCCGATGGCAATGCCATTCACATACAAAACCAAATCAGGGCGGCGCGTGTTTTCACCTTTTAACGTCACTTCTTCAGCAATCGCAAAATCGTTTGCTTGCGGATTTTTCCAGTCGATGAAATGAATCGTTTCGGTGTTTTCGCTGACGCTGGTTTTGATTGCCGCGCCGTAACGCAACAAGCTATAAACCGCTTTGTTTTTGTTATAAAGATTTTGACTGTGTTGACTGGCGGCATCTTTGAGTTTTTTTATCGCGCCACTGATTTGCGCGGTGTTGTAACCGTTTCGGGTTAAATACTCAGAAAGCAACGTTTCTTCGATGTTGCTGTTGTTTTCGCGTTCGTGCCAATCGCCTAAATAACGATAATTGAGTTCATCACGAAATAATTGAATCACACGGTTTTGCGTAACGCGTTCTGGTTTGCCGATGTTGTCCATTAAAATTTATCCCACAATGCCGTTTTAAACCAAGTCGTCATAAAATCCGTTTTCATTTCTAATTCTTCGCCGTCCGTTATTTCGGCGAGCCACACATGAACATCGCCCGAATTATCAAAGATATAAGCACGGTTGCTGTATTGCACCGCATCAAAAAGTAAATCGAGTGACCGCTGATGACGCTCAATAATTTTGTTTTCAGGAACAGAATGCCCGCCCATTTCGACACGATATTGAACCCGCGAAATGTTGATGATTGGGTCTTCGGTGGTGATGTAATACAAGTAAGTTCTAAAACCACATTGTTGCGCTTTTTGCAGGAATTCTACTTTGTCAGGCGACGACATAACCGTTTCAAATGTGAAAGAAATAGAGTTTTCAAGCAATTTATGGCGAATAAAATCCGATACAACAGACGCAAAATAAGAATTTACCTCGATATTTGCAAAACTCAATTTGCCATCGTCAAACGTTAATTTCATCGTTTCATCGAGTAAATTCGCACTTTTCAGAAAACTTGAATTGGTGAAAAATGACAAAACTTCGTCTGCGTTTGTTTTGACTTGATACGCTGAAAAATCCAAAAATCCCTGCGTTTTAATTTCTCGTTCGATGTCGTCAGGGTTGATATAAATGCCAAGTGATGCAATATCTATGACTGCGTATTTCAATGTACTTTTGCCTGACCCGTTTGCACCTGCAAACATTCGTAATCGTGGTATTTTTTTGCTCATTTCTAACAATCCGTTTTGTTTTTGATGGCACTGGTATTGGCTGGTTAATTTCTTTTATTTTTCGACGTGAACCATCAGGAAATATCTCAAAAATTATTCCTTTTTCAACTTTCAAAACACTACGTCCACTTTCAAGAGCCTGAAAATATGCACGCATAAATGCGGCTTCTGCTGAATTTGGAATAATGTGGTCTTCTTCAACAACTGTAATCATGGCGTTTCTCCTATGATATTGTTTGACACTAACCGAATTCGCCCCGTCAATAATTCCTGCATCATGCCCGTTTTGAGCTGTGCGGTTTTATCGCGTTTTTGTTGCAAGGCGTTAATTTCTGCGTCCATGTCGCTGAGAATGGTTGCAATGGCGGTTTGTTCTTTTTTTGTTGGAGGAATTATTGATTCTATATTTTCAATCGTTGATGCGTTTAAACTCGGCACTCCAGAAGCCTCGTTATATCCACGCCAGTTGATTGTTTGAAATTTGTAAAAGACAAACTTTGCGGAAACATTTTCAGAGATTTCTGTATAAAACAGCGTGTCGATTGTCCAAAATGGTTTCTCAATATATTGCGGTACGTCAATTGTTCCTTTTCTCCCAATAAGCACAGATGGTTTGTTGTAAAGGTAGTGATTTGTTCTGCCAATTTCCCCACCTGTTGCGAGAATTGGAAAAGTACCATCTTTAACAGAAATATGGTGTTGGCTTTTTCCATGACGAACTTTTAATAATTCCCCCAACCGCTTAACCTCCCACTCCCCACTAAATCCAGCCAAGCGTTTTTTGCCCGTCAAAAGCTGTTGCATGGTGGCTTGTTTGATGTCGCGTTTTTTGGCGATGAGTTTATCCAATTCACTAATTAACACATCTACGTCAGATAACGCGGCGGCGATGGCGGTTTGTTCGGGGAGTGGGGGATATGGGATAGCAATGTTCCCAATTAAATCCGTATTCAAATTAGGCTGTCCATTGCCAGTAGCAATAACAGTTCTTAATTTTTTTGTCAGAGAATTGATGTAATAAACGACAAAGCGTTTTTCTGCATTTTTATCAACATCAAACAGAGCTGCAATTCCGTCATTTGCACAACATTTGATTGCGAGTAATTTGGCAACTCCTAACGTCGCGCCGCTATTAGCAATTATCAAAGTTTCTTTTTCTAACGTTCTGCTGTGCAACGAACCTTCTTTTGTCAAATAGCCTTCAGTTTCGCTAACAAAAATCTGAGATTCTGGAATGTTTGTTAATGCTGCGACTGTAAGCCAAGGAATGTAGTCGCCATTAAAATACTTCGGCGAACCCGCTGGTCTTGGTGAACCACCACGAACGGGATTAGAAATTTCTTTGATAGTTTTAACTTCCCAATCTTCAGGAATTACGCCGATTTCGGTTTGTTTGTAGCCTGTTTTAATGTTCATGGGTCAAATTCTGCAAAGTGGTTTGTTCACGTTCTCGGAGCATTTCGTTTTTCAAAATCGTATTGATGCACGCTTGATAATTTTGTCCTTTCAATTTCAACCACTGCAAAATATCAACATCGACGCTCACGTTGGTGATGACGGTTTGAGTGGGATTGTAGAAAGGATTGCTCACGGCGTTTTGCCAGAACTCGTTAGGCAGCGGCGGAATATCACTAAAATCAATCTCGTCATCTGACATAGCATTAAGCGTGGCGATTTCTGCGAGTTGTTGCGCGGTCAACGGCGCATTGGTATCAAATGAAAAATGTTTTTTATCGGTTGGATTGTTCATAACGTTTTCTCTCTTTTGAATCTACGCGACGTGCGGAAATAATCCGAATCACTTCGGAATCGTTTTCATCTTCTACGGTGTGAGCCACTAATAAAATCAAACAACCTTCAACTAAACCAATGGTTTGCCAACGATATTCACCGTTTTCAATTCTATCCTGACAAGCCAACGCAAACGGGTCGGCAAATACGCGGCTTGCTAATTCAAAACTGACCTGATGTTTTTTTAAATTGGTGGCGGCTTTTTGTGTGTCCCAAGTGAAGTTTAAATTCATGAAAACCCCATTTTTACCAAATGTTGATTCACTTTTGCTTCTAAATCCGTCACGTTTTGAACGTGTTGAGAAACAGGCGTTTCGTAACGTTCAGCTAATTGTTTGATGCGTTGCGTGAGAGCTTGGCTGACTCGATTCATTTCACCATGAAAAGCGGCTTCAAGCGTGGCGAGCCATTTATCATTAACCACCAGCGTTTTGATTTCGGTTTCGTTTAACGTCGGATATTTTTCATACACTTTCGCATCAAGCGCGATTTCAGCGGCTTTGAGTGATTTTTTCGCGTCCGCTTGGTTGTTGTAGAGCGATTGCCAACGGTTTAACGCTTCAATTTCGTCTTTCGCGTCTTTGTCGGTTTTGATTTCTTTCAAACGTGCGGCAACGGTGGCTTTGCTGAGTTTGTCGAGTTCTGAAAATAGCCCTTCTTCGCCGCCGTGTTCTTCTTCGAGTTCGGTTGATTGCGCGGCGAGGTTTTCAATATCGGCTTCTAAATCGTTAATCGCTTGCTGTTCTTTTTCAAAATAACGCGCAATTACCAGATTTTTCGGTATCAAATCACACGTCCAGCCTTTATCTTTGCCTTTTTCAAGTAAGCGAACCGTTTGCGCTTGCCAACCGTCAGCAGAAATCAAATACACATCGTCTTGCATCGTAGAATCCCAATAATCCATGAGATGCTGATAAACGTCGTACTTATCAATCAATGGCTGACTTTCATAACGCGCAAGCATTGACCTTTGCTTTTACCGCTTTCTGTTGCGAAATGGCGCATTAAGTATTCATACGCATCACCCAAAATGTCATCACCTTCGGCGCGATTTTTAGAAAAGTCGAGTGCGGGATTTTCAAAAATAGCGATTAAATTCGTTAAACGGTCAACTTTTTCTTTGCCATCACCTAATTTGTCGGTGCTGTTGAAATCAGCCATTTCAGCCAATTTGTTTGCTTCTTTGAGCGGTGCAATGATGTGTTTGTTGATTTGGTCGCCGATTTCAGAATTCCCTTTGAGTGCGACCATATCTTTAAAACTAGCACCTTCGGGAATTTTAATTGGTGCAAAAGGCAAACCTGCGTATTTGTCACTAACGTATTTGATAAACAGCATCGCCAACACATAATCTTTGTATTGTGACGTATCCATGCCGCCGCGTAATTCGTCGCAACTTTGCCAAAGTGACGAATAAAGCTCTGATTTTTTTAATGCCATGATGTGAAGTCCAATTTTTGAAAGTAAAAAACCCGTGAAGTTTTTAACTTAACGGGTTTTTCGATATGTGGTCAATCTTTAACTAGCAATTATTTCCCGATACAAAAACTCGAAAAAATCTTCCCAAGCAAATCATCAGACGTAAATTCGCCTGTGATTTCGCCTAAATACTGTTGCGCTTGGCGCAAATCTTCCGCAACCAATTCACCTGCCAACGCATTTTGTAATTGTGAAAACGCTTGTTCAACAAATTCATGGGCGGCTTTCAAGGCTTCTAAATGCCGACGACGGGCAATAAACACGTTTTCAGCGCTCGCATTGAATCCAACAAATTCTTTTAAATGCGAAGTCAACAAATCCAAACCGAGAGCTTTTTTAATCGAAATATAAATCGCCGTGCCGTTTTCAGTCGTTTGAATTTCAGGTTCACGCGGCAACAAATCAATTTTGTTGTAAACGCGAATCACCTCAACACCTGTAGGTAACTCTGTGCATAACTTTTCAATTTCGCTTTCGGCTTCACGCGAATCAATCAGCAACAAAATTAAATCCGCTTTTGCCATTTCAGCATGAGCGCGACGGATTCCTTCTTGTTCAACGACGTTATCAGCTTCACGCAAACCTGCGGTGTCGATAATGTGCAGCGGCATTCCGTCTAGTTGAATTCGTTCACGCAATACGTCACGGGTCGTCCCCGCAATTTCGGTCACAATCGCGGCATCGTGTCCCGCAAGTGCATTCAATAAACTTGATTTCCCTGCGTTCGGCTTGCCTGCTAAAACAAGCGTCATACCGTCACGCAATAAACGCCCTTGTTGGGCGGTGGCTTGAATTTGTTCAATTCGATTAAGCAAGGTTTGCAAACGTCGCTCGATTAAACCGTCACTTAAAAAATCAATTTCTTCATCGACAAAATCAATCGCTGCTTCAACATAAACACGCAAATAGGTTAATTCTTCGACCAATTCGTGAATTTGCGTTGAGAAAACGCCTTGCATGGATTTTTGTGCAGAGCGCACGGATTGTTCGGTTGTGCTGTTAATTAAATCTGCAACCGCTTCGGCTTGTGCTAAATCGAGTTTATTATTTAAAAATGCGCGTTCGGTGAATTCGCCTGCGTTTGCCAATCTTGCGCCTAACGCTAAAACTCGCCGCAAAAGCATATCTAAAACCACCGCACCGCCGTGACCTTGAAGTTCTAAAACATCTTCGCCTGTGTAAGAATTTGGTGCGGGAAAATAAAGTGCGATACCAGAATCAATCGTTTCGCCTAATTCGTCGAGAAAAGGCGAATAAACGGCTGTTCGAGGTGGTAGATTTTTTGAAAATAATTTTGATGCGATTTCTAAAACGTGTGTTCCAGAAATTCGGATAATACCGACACCGCCATTGCCTGACGGTGTCGCAATTGCTGCAATAGTTTCTGTGTTTTTTAACACATTACTTCGCGTTTTCGATTTGTTTCGTGATGTAAGTTTGTTGCAAAATCGACAACGTGTTGTTGATGACCCAATACAAAACTAAACCCGCTGGAAAAAACAAGAAAAACACCGTAAAAATAATCGGGAACATTTTCATGACTTTCGCTTGTACAGGATCAATTGGTGCAGGATTCAAACTTTGTTGAATTTTCATGCTGATCCCCATAATCACTGGCAACACAAAGAACGGATCTTGAATCGATAAATCTTGAACCCACAACATGAATGGAGCTTGACGGAATTCCACCGTTTCACTTAACACCCAATACAACGCCATAAACACGGGAATTTGAATCAAAATCGGCAAACACCCGCCTAATGGATTCACTTTTTCTTTGCGATACATTGCCATCATTTCGGTATTGAAACGTTGACGGTCGTCTTTGAAACGTTCTTGCAATTCTTTCAATCGAGGCTGAATTTTCCGCATTTTCGCCATCGATTTAAAACTCGCATTCGATAATGGGAAGAATAACAATTTAATTACAAACGTTACGCCTATGATTGCCACGCCCCAGTTTCCAACCAAACCATGAATTTGATTAAGTAACCAATAAATAGGCTTACCAATAAACGTCAACACACTGTAATCAACCGTTAATTCCAAACCTGTCGCCACTTTTTCCATTAAAGGTTGAATTTTAGGACCCGCAAAAAGTTGTGCAGCGAAATTTGCTTCCGCATTCACTTCAATCGTCACAGCAGGTGAATAAGTACCAATAACATATTGACCAAGTTTTAACTCTTTGCTGTAAAAATGATTTTCTTGATCCGCAGGTGGAACCCATGCAGAGGCAAAATAATGCTGAATCATCGCTGTCCAACCACCAACGCTTGCAACATCAAGGTTTTCGTCGTGCATATCATCGAAATCAACTTTTTGGTATTTGTTTTTTTCGGTATAAATCACGCCACCGTCATACGCCCGCATTCCACTCGTCAACATTCCACCTTTGTTTTCGGTATCTGGGGTTTTAAGTAACTGACTATATTGACGACCTGTCCATACAGCGGAGGAACCATTTTTCACGTTTTGTGCTAAATCTATTTCGTAACTACCACGTTTAAATGTGAACGTTTTAGTAACTTGCAAACCGTTTGTGTCTGTCCATGTTAATGGCACAGTTAAACTTTCTTGACCTGCCACTAAAGAATAAGCTGTTTGTGGGGCAGTAAAAATACTGTGATGATTTGCGGCTTCAATTGAACCTGCGCTAGTAATCAAACCACTTTGCGCGACGAATAATTTAGTCGCTTCGCCATTGAAAATTCGCACAGGAGATTTATTAATTTCAGGAATCGCAAAGCCAAACATTTCACGCAATTTATTCAACGCTGTGTTTTCGTGTTCGATTGGGTAAGCGAGTAAATCCAAATTTTGAATCGTACCACCTTCGGTATTAATTTCTAACGCTAACACGTCGGTAGTAATTTTGATTACTTTTGCTGTTGTCACGGCAGCAACTGCTGGCAATGCTGCTTGTGCTTGCACAGGTGTTGTTCCTGTTGGCAAATCATCGCGTGCATTTACATTTTCGATTGCCGCTTGAATAACTGGCTTCGGATTGTAATCCGCTTCCCATGCTTGTTGTAGCATAAATACGAGCATTGCGAAGGTAACGATGAGTAAAAATCTTATATTGTCCATTTTCTTATTTACCGATTTTTTCTGGGACAGGATCGATGCCGCCTTCATGAAACGGATGGCATTTCGATAATCGTTTGAGAGTGAGGTAAGATCCGACAACGCTGCCATGACGCTCAACGGCTTCTAACGCGTAACTCGAGCAACTAGGATAAAAACGGCACACATTTCCCAAAGCAGGGCTGATAAAATAGCGATAGAATTTTATAGGGGCTGTGATTAAAAATTGCATCGAGAAACCAGTCTAAGCCAATGCTTTTCCAATGACTTTTGCAGTAATGAAGGCGCAATATCAAGAGCTTCTTTGCGTGCTAAAACGACAATATCGATGTTGATCATCGTGTGACGGTTACGACGAAAATTGTCTCGAACCACGCGTTTAACGCGGTTGCGGTGTACGGCTTTTCTTATATTTTTTTTTGCAACCACTAATCCGAGACGCGGATAATCGAAGTTATTTTCAACTGCCAGCAACGTGAAATAAGAGTCGCTGGATTTCGTCGGATTAGTAAAAACTTTTTTATAATCAGCAGGCGTTTTAAGCCTAGATTTTTGTGGAAAACTAAAGTCTGTTTTCGTCACGATAAAATACGTCGATTAACCGCTTGTGGTCAATTTTGCACGACCTTTTGCACGTCTTGCATTTACAACTTTACGACCGTTGCGTGTAGCCATTCTTGCGCGAAAACCATGAGTTCTTGCGCGTTTTAATTTACTTGGTTGGTAGGTTCTTTTCATGGGATTTTTAGCCTAAATTGAAATAACAAAAACAGATTAAATAGTTCGCGGATGATAAGATAATCCTCCGTCTATGTCAATTGGACAGTCTTGTGTTATTTAAATCTAACTTACTGTTTTTTCATATTTTACAAACCTATGCCCTCTAAATTTCAATGAGTTCACTTTGGAATATCTGCCTATCTAAACTTGAAAATGAAGTGCCTAGCACTGATTTCAATACATGGATTCGTCCGCTGCAAGCTGTCGAAACGGAAGCGGAATTATACTTGCTTGCGCCCAATCGTTTCGTTTTAGATTGGATTAAAAAACATCATGTTGCTCAAATAAACGAAGCAGTAACAGAGTTTTCTAACGGAAAATTAACACTGGTCTTAGACGTTGGTTCTAAGCGGCACTCGCTTACCCCCGTTGTCCCAAGTAATCCTGTTGATGCCCAAAGTTTCGCGCAAAATTTTCAAAATACGCTTAATACCAAATTCACATTTGAAAATTTTATCGAAGGAAAATCGAATCAATTTGCGCGAGCAACCGCTTTGCAAGTAGTAGAGAATATAGGCGAAACTCATAATCCATTGCTGATTTATGGTGGTTCTGGATTAGGAAAAACACACATGATGCACGCAATTGGTAATGCGGTTTCAATTCAAAATCCAGATGCCAGAATTGTTTATTTGCACACAGAACGATTTGTACAGGAAATGGTGAAAGCGATACAACAAAATGCACTTCTCGCATTTAAGGAATTTTATCGAACTATCGACGTGTTACTAATCGATGACATTCAATTTCTCGCGGGTAAAGATCGCTCACAAGAAGAATTTTTTCATACATTTAACAACTTGATTGAAAGCAAACATCAAATTGTATTGACGTGCGACAAATATCCCAAAGAAATTTCAGGCATGGAAGAACGTTTAAAATCCCGATTCAGCTGTGGATTGTCAGTGTCAATTGATCCGCCAGATATGGTTACTCGAGAAGCGATTTTGATGAAAAAAGCTGCCCTCGCCCAAGTTTATTTACCCGTTGATGTTGCATTTTTTATTGCAAAACGAATGCCTTTTAACGTTCGTGATTTAGAAGGCGCGTTGCGCCGATTGATTGCTACTGCGGAATTTAAAGGTGAAACAATTTCTCTCGATTTTGCTAAAGATACACTTCAAGATTTGGCGGTTTTACAGGATAAAATTGTGAGCATCGAGAATATACAACAAACTGTTGCTGTTTTTTTTAATCTAGAAATCAATGAATTACTAGACGAAAGTAGATTACAAACCATAGTTCGTCCAAGACAGATTGCAATGAATTTAGCACGAAAATTAACCCCTCATAGTTTTCCAGAAATTGGGGCGGCATTTGGTGGACGAAATCATACAACGGTAATAAATGCGTGTAAAAAAATCGAAGAATTAAGAAAAATAGATTTAAAACTATCTGAGGATTACATCGATTTAGTACGCATTTTGTCATCTTAACCCGCAATGAATGCGAACAATGAAAAATTATTTTTCAAATAAATAGAAAAATAAATTCATTAAAAATCAAATAGATGTAATTTAACTAAAAATATTTATCGACGTATCAATTTGATTTAACTAAATATATTATTTGTCACAACATAGATTGATTGCCTGTGCATAACTCTGTGCATAACTCACAAAAACCTGTGCATAACTCTGTGCATAACTTTTTTACAAGGTTTTTTGCGCGATACAAGTAAATCAAGCTAACATTTTGTTTTATTAAAGCATTTTAACTATTTCTGCATATATAGATATATA
>CAIPQN010000074.1 GCA_903867225.1 uncultured Pseudomonadota bacterium
AATCCATTTAACGAAAAATAGAATATCGTAGAAATCAATAACGACAATGGATTGAAGTCATAAACCACACTTCAATAGGGGGTCAATTAAAAACGATGTTTTTTGTTAAAAAGGGGTCAAAATTCAGCCGTTGGTAACATCGTAAGCAAACTAAAGCCGCAAAAACTTACATCGCGGCTAACATTAGCAAATTTGTTGATGAAACATCAAACTAATCGTTTTAATCGCTCACCAATTTACATGGTGAATGATGCTATTTTTCCGACAATGGCTGCGCCTGTCGCTGGAGCAACTGACAGCAAAGTGAGTTCTGTTGCAGTTGCTGCTCCAAACACAACGCCTACAACATCTGTCAGTCATTCCGACACAAATATTCAAGTAGCGGGAGTCGATGAAAGTGACATCGTAAAAGTGGGTGACGATGGTTATATCTATCAAATTCACGGTGGCAAAATTCGGATTGTAAAAGCCTTTCCAATCGTTGAACTCACACAAACTTCCGACGTTGAATATCCTACTGATAATAATTTCACCCCATCTGGAATTTATATTGAAAACAACACGTTGGTTGTTTTAGGTTCATCATGGCAAACTTTGGCACAACCCGCTATAACTGCAAAAATGGCTTACAATTATTGGTGGGGTGGATATTCGCAAACTCGCGCTTTAATTTATGACATAAGTGATCACGCAAATCCAAAAAAAATCCGTGATGTAGCAGTTGATGGTGATTACTTAGATTCACGTCGCATCGGTGACAACTTGTATTTCGTAACACGCACTTATCCTCGTTACTATATGTATGGTTACACGGATTCCGCCACAATTAAAGCAGCTGATATGTTGCCGAGTATCGTTGAAACAAAAGCCGATAAAATAACTACTCGAACAATGCCAGTGACTGATTTATCTTATTTTCCTGATTTTGTTGAACCAGATTATGTGGTGGTTGCAGGTTTAAATTTAGCGCAACCTGATAAAGCATTAACAACAAAAGCCTATATGGGCGCAGGCGAATTGGTTTATGCGTCGATGCAAAATTTATACTTATCAGCATCAAAATATAATTTTGGTGGTGCTAGCGATGTCGCCCCTACGCAAAACAATGTTACAACGCAAATTTATAAATTTGGTATTGATAAAGGTGCAGTTACATTTGCAGCCGCTGGTGAAGTAGAAGGCACCGCATTAAATCAATTTTCGATGGATGAAAATGGCGATTATTTCCGTATCGCAACAACAACCCAAAATTGGTATAGCGGCTCAAATGAATCTCATAATTCATTGTTTGTGTTAAATAAAGACATGACAACTGTTGGAAAAATTGAAAATTTGGCGAAAGGTGAGCAAATTTATTCAACCCGTTTTATGGGTAATCGCTGTTTTATTGTGACGTTTAAATTAACTGACCCATTATTTGCAATTGATTTATCTAAACCTGAAAATCCTATCGTGACAGGTGAGTTAAAAATTCCTGGTTACAACGCGATGTTCGACTTTTTTAGTTGAAAGCATGACCCATTTTCCTGCAAAGTTGTTCTACCAAAAGCAACTCAAATCAGGAGAAGAGCCATGCCGCTTGAAGACTTTATCATTTATGTGTATTGCTGTGTAGAAGAAG
>CAIPQN010000075.1 GCA_903867225.1 uncultured Pseudomonadota bacterium
ACTGGTGGATGTCGTTTTGTTTGGAATAAAGCCCTGGCGTTGAATTTAGAACGATTGAACCAAAAACAGCCCATTTTGCGGTATGACGCGCTAGATTTCTGGTCAAAACTATGGAAACAATCCGACGAGTACGGTTTTTTGAAAGATTTACGGTGCGATTGCGTCGTTTCATATCAACGATGATGCAAAAGAAGCGGCGTTAAATCAGGTTTTTTTTGTGCTGCAACGTAAAGGCGATATATTGCAAACCGATTGCGCTGAAAATCTGATGGTGCTTTAAATGTTAAAACCCGCTTTTGCTTGAGCGTTTTAACGCTATAATTTGTCCTTTATAAATCAAATCTTTTATTTTTTTCTAGCTGCAAGGAAATTTTCCCTCATGACGCAAAACACCACTCATTTTGGCTTTAAACAAGTCGCCACCGAAGATAAGGTCAAACTAGTTCGCGGCGTTTTTGATTCAGTTGCTGGACGCTACGACATTATGAACGATTTGATGTCGATGGGCGTACATCGCATTTGGAAACGTATCGCGGTTGATTTAAGTCAAGTTCGTACTGGTTATAGCGTACTAGATTTAGCTGGTGGAACGGGCGATTTAACCACTTTATTTAGTCAAAAAGTCGGAAAATCTGGGCAAGTCGTATTGGCTGACATAAATGCTGCGATGCTTTGCACGGGACGAGATCGATTGATTGACAAAGGTTTAACGGGTATTCGTTACGCACAAGTTAATGCCGAATGCTTGCCATTTGCCGACAATACGTTTGATTGTGTATGTATTGCTTTCGGCTTGAGAAATGTTACCGATAAAGCCGCCGCATTACGTTCAATGCAGCGCGTATTAAAACCTGGTGGCTGTGTGATTGTGTTGGAATTTTCTCACCCAATCGACCCGATTACCGAAAAAATTTACGATTTTTATTCGTTTAAACTATTACCGCAAATTGGAAAATTTGTGGCAAATGACGAAGATAGTTACCGTTATTTAGCGGAATCAATTCGGATGCACCCAAAACAAGAAGAATTAAAAACCATGATGGAAGAAGCTGGATTAGAACGTTGCAACTTTTTCAATATGACGCAAGGCATTGTTGCTGTGCATCGCGGCTATAAAATTTAATATGGTTTTAGAATCGATATTTCGTGCAGGACAAAGATGGCATGAAGAAACTTTAGCGACGTTGCAACTTAACATCGCTGAATTTTTACAAGATGAAACTCGTGATTTGCCTTCAATAATTGAAGCGGAAATGTTTTATGAACAAGTTACAAAATTGCAATGTGATGAATTGGTTTTAACTGAAAAACTGAATCGCTTAACTGCACAAACTACGGAAGGAAACTAACATGATTATCGGGCAAATTGAATCTTATAACATTGAAAAACAAACAGGTATTGCAAAGAGCCAAGATGATTTTTTTGAATTCGATGCAACAAGTTGGAAATCGAGTGTGCCACCAGATCAAGGTGATGAAGTCACGTTTAATGTAAATGACGGTGTTGTATCAAATATGCTTTTGGTTGCCGAAACAATGAAGCCTGTGGAAGCTGTAAAAAGTAAAAAGATTGCGTATTTATTATCTATTTTGATTGGAACTGGCTTACATAGACATTATTTAGGGTTTTATAAACTTGGATTAGCTCAATTAGCTTTTAGTGTTGCGACTGGTGGTTTCGGCGTAGTCTGGGGATTTATTGATGCTGTGTTGCTTTTTGCTGGACATATAAATCGAGATGCAAAAAATCGTCCGTTAAAATAATTTTCAATTCCAGCATTTTAAATACAAAAAAAGCGTGGTTGCAAATTCAACCACGCTTTTTTAACTCACACCAAATTACTGCGCTATTTAAAATTAATTAGCGCGTACGTTTGTTGCAGTCAAGCCTTTAGGACCTGTTTCAACATCAAATGAGACGGTGTCGCCTTCATTTAAAGTTTTGAAGCCATCGCCTTGAATTACTGAATGGTGAACGAAAACGTCTTCGCCGCCATCAGCAGGTGCGATAAAACCAAAACCTTTTGTATTGTTGAACCACTTAACGGTACCTGTTGCCATTTTGAAACTCCTAAAACTAAAAAAATTACGGTTACACAGAACTTACAACATTGATAACCAGACAACCTACAACTAGGAATCTCTTAACTCAACAGCTGTCTTCTGACGGGCTTATTGTAGCCTAAGTTTTAAACTTAGGTTGTTTTTCTTTAGCCAAAAAACTAACAAATTCGCCAATCGCTTTATGAATTTACATTTCATAATTCAATGCGAACACCCAATTCAATAACTTTTTCAACTGGAATTTTGAAAAACTCAATCGAGCTACTCGCGTTATTAAATAAGAAAAGAAAAATTCCGCGTCGCCACACTGGCATTTTACTCTGGCGTTTAAACATGATGTATTCATTACCAACAAAGAACGACACATTATTTAAATCAATATCCAATCCTTTTTTGTTTGCCAACGTCAAAGCGTAACGCACATCGGGACTTTCTTTAAAACCAAAATACAATTTAACGCGATAAAACTGTTTTTGACTGCCAAATCGACGAATTTTAATTTGTTGTTCTTCATCATCAATATACGGTTCATCGGTTGTTACAATCGTCAACACAATAACGCGCTCATGAACAACATGATTGTGTTCTAAATTGTGCAATAACACTTGTGGAATGCCGTGTAGGCTTCGTGCTAAATAAATTGCAGTACCTTTAACCGTCACTAATTCATGTGTGTTCATTTTGTCTTCTAATTCTTCAAACAACACTTTTTTGTCGTCGATAGCTTGTGCTAGAGCCGCTCGTCCTTTAATCCACGTTGTCATCAGCAAAAATAACACAGTACCAACCACTAAAGGCAACCATCCGCCTGATAAAATTTTCAAACTATTTGATGATAAAAATATCGAATCAACCAGCAAGAACAAACCTAAAAATAAATAGCTGACGACTGGATTCCAACGCCATAAAGCATGAATCACGATGAACGATAAAACCGTATCAATCATCATCGTTCCCGTTACCGCAATACCATAAGCAGACGCTAAATTTGACGACGATTTAAATGTAAGAACGAGAATAATTACAAAAAACATCAACATCCAATTTACAGTTGGAACGTAAATCTGTCCGATTTCACTATCTGAAGTGTGTTGAACACTCATACGCGGGCAATAACCCAATTGAATGGCTTGTTTGGTAATTGAGAATGCACCCGAAATGACCGCTTGCGACGCAATCACCGTTGCAAATGTTGATAACCCCAACATTGGATAAAGCATCCAAGACGGTGCAAGTAGGTAAAATGGGTTTTCAATCGCTTCAGGATGTTGCAATAACAATGCACCTTGTCCGAAGTAATTGCACAGCAATGCGGGAAACACAAATCCAAACCATGCGTAACGAATCGGCTTCAAACCAAAATGTCCCATGTCAGCATATAACGCTTCTGCCCCCGTCATGACAAGTACAACAGAACCCATAATTAAAAAACCTTTTACACCCAATTCAGCTAATAAATGAATCGCGTAATAGGGATTTATTGCCATTAAAACTTGTGGCTGCTCAATAATTTGATTCACGCCCAAAAACGCAAGCGTGGTAAACCAAAAAATCATCACAGGTGCAAAAATTTTTCCGATTTTTGCGGTACCACCTGCTTGCATCATAAATAATAATGCCAAAACAAACAGCGTAATCGGAATAACAAAATGCTCTAATTGTGGCGAGATAACATCTAAACCTTCTACCGCACTCAATACCGAAATCGCTGGCGTAATTACACTGTCGCCATAAAATAACGTCGCGCCCAAAATTCCCATCAAAACAATCAAATTTTTTCTATTTGGATTATCTTTTGTGGCTAACGAAGCCAACGCGGTTAATGCCATCACGCCGCCTTCGCCTTTGTTATTTGCTCGCATAATAATGATTGCGTACTTCAAAGAAACGACTAACATTAACGACCAAAAAATCAGTGATAACACACCTAAAATATGCGTAGGTTCCATTGTCAGGTGTTCACGAAAAATTTCTTTCATTGCATATAATGGACTCGTGCCAATGTCGCCGAAAACTACGCCAATACTTCCCGCGATTAGTGTAGCGTACTGCTTTTTATTAAGTTGTTTAGCATCATTTGAAGACATATAAGAAACCGATAAAAAATTAAAAATTAACCGCATTAACCCAAAAATGAGCCGCGATACTTAAAAAATAACCTAATAAAATAGCTGGCATCCAGCGTAAGTGAAAACCAAAAGTATATTCTTTTACTTGCCCAAGTAATCCCACGCCAGGTGCAGAACCAATAGAAAGTAAGCTACCACCTACGCCTAAAGTGAGAGTTAATAACAACCATTGTCCGTCTGAAATATCTGGGTGCATACTTAAAACAGCAAACATCAACGTCCCGTTATCAACAAACGCCGACGATAGACCAATCATAATGTTCGCAACCGTGACATTCATTTCTGCAAATAAAAAATGCGCGATAGTATCTAAATACCCCACAAATCCAACCGCACCAATAATCATCATCGCGCCATAAAAAAATAATAAAGTGTCCCAATCAATATCACCGATACTTTTGAAAATATCGAATGTTTCAACTTCATTTGCCGTGTTCTGAAATTCTTCTTTTTCGGATTTCACTAGAAAATAACTAAACATTTGTAATAAACCCAATCCAGCCATCATGCCCGCAGCAGGTGGTAATTCAAGTAATACATTTGATGAAACTGTGATGGCAAGTGTTAGGACAAACAAAAAAATAATTCGTTTGCTCCCCCTTTTTAGCCAGATTTTTTGCTGAGTAACATTGGGCGTTTCTTTTGGAACAGAAAAATACATCATACTGGCGGGAACTAAAAAGTTAATGACGCAAGGAATCATTAGTGCAAAAAATTCGGAGAAATGCAGGATTTTATGCTGCCAAACAAATAATGTTGAAATACCGCCTAAAGGACTAACTGTTCCACCTGCATTCGCAGCAATAACAACATTAAGGCACGCAATAGCAATAAATTTAGGCTGGTCTTTTCCTACTGCGACAACAATTGCGCCCATTAACAAAGCGACAGTAAGTCCGTTTATAACCATTGAAAGTACAAATGCTAACCCACCAGTAATCCAAAATAATTGTCGATAACTGTACTGTTTGTTGAGCAATAAAATCCGCAAACCGTCAAAAATGCCGCGTTCCGTCATTGTGTTTAAATAGGTCATTGAGACCAAAATAAATAACAACAATTCAATGTAGGCTAATAAATTACTTTCAAAAGCCAGCGAAGCAACTTTTGCTTGTCCGTGCATCGCGTAATAAATACAGATAGCAAACCAAACCAATGCTGCGCTAAATACCATCGGCTTAGATTTTTTTAAGGCAATAACGTCTTCAGACATTGCGGCAATATAAGCAATAATCGTTAAAGCCGCTGCCAAATAACCCACAACATGATGCGTCAAATCTAATTGCAGATTACTCGTATCTTGCGCGAAAACTAATGAAGGTAAAAAAAAGAGAACGAAACTAAAGAAATAACACGCATTAGTAAGGCGAGGGATTTTTTTCATGTGAACTCGTGAAATGTTAAGTAACGTAAAATAGGTCATTATTCTAACTGTAACCGCCGCGATAAACTAACTTCAAATTGAAGTAAAACCATAAGATTGTTATAGTGGCGACGTTTTAATCGAACTTGAAAATCGCCGCCGCTAAAACAACGGCAACATTTTGGCGATGATTAAAATAGCGACTTTGAGACGCTCTAAAGCTCAAACTGAATTTCGGGTTTACCGTTCGACCCAAGACGAACGTTTTCAAATACCTGCCTGACCTTTCGCAGACTAATCACCTAAAACGCTTATCTACCCGCACAAAACCTCGTTTTCCTCTTTAATTAGAGCAACACATAAGCCGCCTAGATACAAACAATGCGCTCAAGTTTTTAGTCACACGCGCCAATGCAGCGCAGGTCACAACAAGGAAAAGATTACATGAAAAGAATGCTAATCAATGCCACGCAAGCTGAAGAATTGCGTGTCGCGTTAGTTGATGGTTCTAAACTTTATGATTTTGATATTGAAGTTCCATCTCAAGAACAAAAAAAATCGAATATCTACAAAGGAACAATTACGCACGTTGAAGCGAGTTTAGAAGCTGCGTTTGTTAATTATGGTGCGGAAAAACATGGTTTTTTACCATTCAAAGAAATTGCTCCATTGTATCGCCGTCCTATTTCCGACTTTGACACTAAAGATAAAGATGGCAAACCATTACCGCGTCGTGGCGTAAAAGATTTAATTCGTGTTGGACAAGAAGTGATTGTTCAAATTGAAAAAGAAGAACGAGGTAATAAAGGTGCAGCATTAACGACTTATATCAGTTTAGCGGGAACGTATTTGGTATTAATGCCAAATAATCCAAAAGCAGGCGGTATTTCAAGACGTATCGAAGGCGAAACGCGAAATGAATTGCGTGATGCGATGGGGGCATTAGAAATCCCTGAAAATATGGGATTGATTGTCAGAACCGCTGGCTGCGGTAAAAATGTTGAAGAATTGCAGTGGGATTTAAATTATTTATTACAATTATGGGATGCCATTGATCGTTCGGCACAACAAAAGGCAGCACCGTTTTTAGTTTTTCAAGAAAGTAACGTTATTATTCGAGCATTACGCGATCATTTACGAACTAACATTGATGAAATTCTCATTGACGATGTAGAAGCATTTGAACTGGTCAAAAGTTTTTTAAAGCAAGTCATTCCTAGCTTTTTATCAAAAGTTCGACTCTACAAAGATCCCATTCCGTTATTTAATAAATACCACATCGAATCCCAAATCGAAATTGCTTACAACCGCGAAGTGTCATTACCTTCGGGCGGTTCGATTGTGATAGATCACACCGAAGCGTTAACTTCTATCGACATCAATTCTGCCCGTGCGACAAAAGGCAGCGACATTGAAGAAACTGCGTTAAATACCAATTTAGAAGCAACTGAAGAAATCGCCCGTCAATTACGTTTGCGTGATTTGGGGGGATTATTTGTTATTGATTACATTGATATGGCATCCATAAAACATCAGCGACAAGTCGAAAATCATTTGCGTGAAGCCATTAAAATTGATCGGGCGAGAATTCAAACTGGACGAATTTCACGTTTTGGCTTATTGGAAATGTCACGTCAACGAATGCGTCCGTCATTAGGTGATTCTAGTCAACTTCCTTGTCCGCGTTGTAAAGGTCAGGGCATGATTCGTAACGTGGAATCGGTAGCGTTATCCGTGTTGCGTGTTATTGAAGAAGATGCAATGAAAAGAGGCGTAGAGAAAGTCATCGCGCATTTGCCTATTGAATGTGCCGCATTTTTGCTTAACGAAAAACGTAGCGTAATTGAGCGTATCGAAAAGCGTTTAAAAGTAGGAATTGTGATTTTACCAAGTAAGCATTTAGAAACGCCGTCTTACGATATTGAAATAATTAGAGAACGTTATCACCACGAAGAAAAAAGTAGTTATTCTCAAATTAAAGCAGAATCAATCAGTATTCCTGATTTTGTTCAGCAAATTAAATCTACCTCCGCAGCGGCTAAACCAGCGATTACTGAGTTTTTACACGATTCACCTGCTCCAATGCAGAACAAAAATGAAGCGGCAATTTTGATTAAGCGTTTTTGGAATAAATTAACTAAATCGATTTCAGACACTGAAATCGTCGATGATTTTAGCGATACGAATGAGTCTGCTAGCACTTCAAATGAATTCGTAAAAATGTCAAAAAGTAAAAATAATCGCCGCAATAAAAATAATCGAAATCAAAAGCAACGTGGTGCAAAAGCTGTTGCAGCGAATGATGAAAATATTGTTGTACCGTTGGAAAGCACTGCTATTAACGCTGAAAACGTATCAACGGAGTCTAATTTCGACAGCGTCAATGAAGATGGTGTGACTGAAGTTGTGCCGCGTAAAAATAATAATCGGAACAATTTGCGACGAGGTCCGAATCGCCGTAAACCGCGTAATCCAGATTATCAGAAACCAACATCGTTTGATAATTCCTCAAATTTAAATTTGATTACGCCTCAACATAACGAAGATTCATCTTCACCACCTGTTTTTGAAACGCATTCAAATCCACATCCAATTCATTCGGATTCGAGCAATAGCGATTCAAGTTCAGATTAAAAAGAATTCTTTGCATTGAAAACAAAGCGTATTTATGAAAGTAAATACGCTTTGTTTTTGTCTGTTATTCCATTGTGTTACATGACGGCTGCAAGTTGAGTAGCCACTGTTTTTATGGTGTAATAACGCGGTTTTACGTCTTTACATCCTTCTATTTTTACCTTCACAAAAGTTTAAATAGAAGATTCCTCTGCAACTTGCTTGGAGTTTCCTTCAATTATGCAATTTACAATAACAAAAGGGTTAGATATTCCTATCACGGGAAGTCCTAGCCAAACCATTGAAAACGGGAACGACATTAAATCGGTCGCCGTTTTGGGGTCAGATTATGTTGGGATGAAACCCACCATGCTGGTCGCCGAAGGGGACAAGGTAAAACTTGGTCAACCTCTTTTTAGCGACAAGAAAAATCCTGGCGTTCATTTCACTTCACCTGCTTCTGGCGTTGTTAAAGCCATCAATCGTGGCGATAAACGTGTTTTACAATCTGTTGAGATTGAAATCAAAGGCAAAGACGAAGTGTCTTTTGCAAAATATGATGCGTCTGAATTAGAAAATATCTCTGCTCAACAAATCAAAGATAATTTAGTAGCTTCTGGTTTGTGGTCAACGCTTCGTACACGTCCTTACGGCAAAGTACCAGCAATCGATAGTCACGCACATTCTATTTTTGTAACAGCAATCGATACACGCCCATTAGCGGCTGATCCAGCCGTAATTATTGCTGATCGTGCGGCTGATTTTGCCAACGGTTTAGAAGTTATTTCTAAACTTATCGAAGGCAAAGTCTACGTTTGTAAAGCAACGGGCGCAGAAATCCCAACAGGTAATGCACCTGTTACGGTTGCTGAATTCGGTGGCGTTCATCCAGCTGGTTTACCAAGTACACACATCCATTTTATTGATGCAGTCAATATCAATAAATTCGTGTGGCATTTGGATTATCAAGCGGTTATCGCAATCGGCGCATTGTTCACAACGGGTAAATTAAATGTTGAACGTGTGGTCGCGCTTTCAGGTCCAACCGTTAAAAATCCACGTTTAGTTCGCACACAAGTTGGCGCGAATTTGAGGGATTTAACTGCTGGCGAATTAGCGGACGATTTAGAAAGTCGCGTGGTTTCAGGTTCAGTTCTTTATGGACACGAAGCACACGGCGCATTCGATTATTTAGGTGCATACCATTTGCAAGTTTCGGCTTTGCAAGAAGGTCGTGCGCGTGAATTATTCGGCTGGATTGTCGCGGGTAGCAAAAAATACTCAGCAATGAACGTTTATACATCAAGTGTAGACAAGAAAAACAATGGCTCGCTTCCGTTCCTGAACAAAGCCGAAGAGCGTTTGTATCCGCTTACAACTGACAAAAATGGTAGTAATCGCGCAATCGTTCCCGTTGGCGTTTATGAAACCTTGATGCCAATGGATATTTTGGCAACACCGTTGTTGAAATCACTGGTTATCGGTGATTCAGATCAAGCGCAATTGCTCGGTTGTTTGGAACTCGATGAAGAAGATATGTCATTGTTCACATTCGCTGATCCAGGTAAGCATGATTTCGCACCTGTGTTGCGTGCGAATTTAACCAAAATTGAGAAGGAGGGCTAAATGTCGGCAAGAGATTTCTTAGACAAATTAGAGCCACACTTTACTAAAGGCGCGAAATTTGAGCGTTATTACGGCTTATATGAAATGGTCGATACGTTCATTTATACGCCGTCAGATGTCACACGCGGTAAAACGCACGTTCGTGACGGCAATGATTTAAAGCGCACCATGACGTTTGTTGTGATTGCGACGTTTTTCTGCATCATGATGGCGATGTATAACACAGGTTATCAAGCCAACTTAGCGATGGAAGCGTTAGGCAAAACGTCAATTGATAACTGGCGCGGTTTGATTATGTCGATTTTTGGTTATAACACCATGAATCCATTCTCGAATTTTGCACACGGCGCGTTGTATTTTTTACCGATTTACATCGTGACATTAGCAGTCGGTGGTGTGTGGGAAGTTTTATTTGCAACGGTTCGTGGTCATGAAGTCAACGAAGGTTTCTTAGTTTCTTCAATGCTTTACACGTTAATCATGCCACCTGATATGCCTTTATGGCAGGTCGCTTTGGGTATTTCTTTCGGTATCGTTATCGGTAAAGAAGTCTTCGGCGGTACAGGTAAAAACTTTTTGAACCCAGCTTTGACAGGTCGTGCGTTTTTATATTTCGCATACCCAGCATCAATTTCTGGCGATTCAGTTTGGACAGCGGTTGACGGTTATACAGCGGCAACGCCATTAGGTTTAGCTGCTGACGGCGGTTTAAGTGCAGTCACTGAACACTATAGCTGGTTCCAAACTTTCATGGGCTTTGAACCTGGTTGTTTAGGTGAAACCTCTGTATTCGCTATCATGATTGGCGCGGCATTCTTACTTTATACCCGCGTTGCGTCTTACCGCGTAATGGGTGGCGTATTTGCTGGTATGGTTGCGACTTCATTGTTGTTCAATGTTATCGGTAGCGATACCAACCACATGTTCGCATTACCTTGGTACTGGCATTTGACGGTTGGTGGTTTTGCATTCGGTATGGTCTACATGGCAACTGATCCAGTTACAGCCGCAATGACAAACACAGGTCGCTGGGTATTCGGTGCGTTAGTTGGTGGCATGACTGTGTTAATTCGCGTTGTGAATCCTGCGTTCCCAGAAGGCATTATGTTAGCCATTTTATTTTCCAATATGTTTGCACCGACGATTGATTACTTCGTCATTCAAGCGAATATCAGAAGAAGGATGAAACGTCATGCCTAAATGTGAAAAATTAAATAAAGTTTGCGAAAAACTTGAGCAGTACGAGTCATACCGCAAATTCAAAGCCTACGCGGATAAAATCCTTGCGTTAGGCAATGACAGCTTAGAAAAAACCATCGCTATCGCTGTTTCATTATGTTTGGTTTGTGCGGTATTTGTTTCGATGGCGGCGGTTGCTTTAAAACCGCTTCAAATTGATAACAAAGAACTCGACATGAAGAAAAACATTTTAGATGTTGCTGGTTTATTACAAGCCGATACCAACATCGAACAAGCGTTTGCTGAAAAAATCGAAGCGAAATTGGTCAATTTGGAAACGGGCGATTATGCCGATGGCGACGCGAATGCGTATGACCAACGTAAAGCTGCAAAAGATCCAGCGCAAAGCGTTTTAATTTCTAAAGACAAAGACATTGCTCACATTCGTTTCAAAGCGAAATTAGCAAAAGTCTATTTAGTGAAAGAAGGCGGCGCGACCAAATCAATCATTTTGCCAATCAACGGTTATGGTTTGTGGTCAACGTTGTACGGTTTCTTATCGGTTGAAGCCGATGGTCAAACTGTTCAAAGCATTAACTTCTACGACCAAGCTGAAACTCCAGGATTAGGCGGCGAAGTTGTGAATCCAAACTGGCGTGCGCTTTGGAAAGGCAAAAAAATCTATGCTGAAACCGAACAAGCGTCTTCTGATAAAGGTTCATTAGGTGAAGCTGGCGTAGGCGAACCTGCGTTAAGTTTGATTAAAGGCACAGTCGATTCAAGTAAAGCAGGTTCACAATACCAAGTGGACGGTTTAGCAGGTGCGACTTTAACCAGTACAGGCGTAACTAACTTGGTCAGATATTGGACAAGTAAAGAAGGTTTCGCGCCTTATTTGGCGAAAGTCAGAACGGTTAAAGGAGCAAAATCATGAGCGAATTTTTAAATGATGAAACAAAAAAAGTTCTCGTTGAGCCATTAGTTGAGAACAACCCGATTACTTTGCAAGTTCTCGGTATTTGTTCGGCTCTTGCGGTAACGTCACAAATGTCAACCTCGCTCATTATGGCGTTAGCGTTGACGATGGTAACAGCGTGTTCAAGCGCAGCAATCGCGGCGATTCGTAATCACATTCCGAGCAGCATTCGTATCATCGTTCAGATGATTATTATTGCGTCGCTAGTTATCGTGGTTGATCAATTATTGAAAGCGTTTGCTTACGAAATCAGCAAACAATTATCGGTTTTCGTTGGTTTGATTATTACCAACTGTATCGTTATGGGTCGTGCTGAAGCGTATGCGATGAAAAATCCACCGCTCGAAAGTTTTATCGACGGTATCGGTAACGGCTTAGGCTACAGTTTGATTTTGGTTATCGTTGCATTTTTCCGCGAAATTTTCGGCTCAGGCAAATTGCTTGGTTTTGAAGTTTTGAAATTAACCAAAGACGGCGGCTGGTACGATCCAAACGGTTTGATGCTTTTGCCACCAAGCGCGTTTTTCATTATCGGCTTAATTATTTGGGCAATTCGTGAATGGAAACCAAAACAACGTGAAGCCATCGAATTCAAAATCATGTCGATTTCACACGGCGAGCATGGAGGACATCACTAATGGAAAACTATATCAGTTTATTTGTTAAAGCGATTTTCATTGAAAACTTGGCGTTATCATTCTTCTTAGGAATGTGTACGTTTATCGCGGTATCGAAAAAAGTTTCGACGGCGATGGGTTTAGGGATTGCGGTTATGGTCGTGCAAGCGATTACCGTCCCTGCGAACAACCTCGTTTATCACACCCTTTTAAAAGAAGACGCGCTCGCGTGGCTTGGCATTAAAGGCGTGGATTTGAGCTTTTTAGCGTTGCTTGCCTGTATCGGTATGATTGCGGCGTTGGTACAAATTTTGGAAATGATTTTAGATAAATTTTTCCCAGCGTTGTATCAAGCACTTGGTATTTTCTTACCATTGATTACCGTGAACTGCGCGATTTTGGGCGGTAGCTTGTTCATGATTGAACGTGATTACAACTTCGGCGAAAGCGTCACTTACGGTATTGG
>CAIPQN010000076.1 GCA_903867225.1 uncultured Pseudomonadota bacterium
AATCCATTTAACGAAAAATAGAATATCGTAGAAATCAATAACGACAATGGATTGAAGTCATAAACCACACTTCAATAGGGGGTCAATTAAAAACGATGTTTTTTGTTAAAAAGGGGTCAAAATTCAGCCGTTGGTAACATCAGTGACAAATAATATAATTTTTTAGAATGTGCGATACTGTATTTTTAATCGTGTTTTTATTTGGAGGTAATTTTTATGACAAAGATTGTTGAAATTAGAGCAAGAGAAATTTTAGATTCACGCGGTAATCCAACGATTGAAGCAGATGTGATTTTAGCTTCGGGCATAATTGGAAGTGCAATGGTTCCATCTGGTGCTTCTACGGGAGAGCGTGAAGCGATTGAATTACGCGATGGTGATAAAGCACGTTATTTGGGCAAAGGTGTTTTGAATGCTGTGAAAAATGTACGAACTGAAATCCATGATGCAATTATTGGTATGGATACAAATGATCAAGCGGCTATCGACGAAAAAATGATTGCGCTGGATGGGACAGAAAGTAAAAGTCGTTTAGGTGCAAATGCGACGCTAGCTGTTTCAATGGCAGCTGCGCGTGCAGCAGCAAATGCAAAAAAACAACCGCTTTACCGATCATTAAATACGTCAGGCGAATTCATTTTGCCAGTACCAATGATGAATATCATCAATGGTGGTTCGCACGCTGATAATAGCGTTGATTTACAAGAATTCATGATTTTACCTGTCGGCGCACCAAATTTTCGCGAGGCAATTCGTTATGGAGCAGAAGTTTTTCACAATTTGGCGAAAGTTTTAAAAAGCAAAGGATTAGCCACAACAGTTGGTGATGAAGGCGGTTTTGCTCCCAATTTATCATCGAACGAAGAAGCAATCGAAGTCATTTTAGAAGCCATCAAACTGGCTGGTTATGAAGCAGGCAAAGATATTTATCTTGGTTTAGACGCGGCGGCTTCAGAATATTTCCACGATGGAATTTACGATTTAGCCTCTGAAAAGAAAACTTACAATTCAGCACAAATGGCAGATTTCTTTGTTGATTGGGTGAATCGTTATCCAATTATTAGCATTGAAGATGGTTTTGACGAAAACGATTGGGATGGTTGGAAATTGATGACCGAAAAATTGGGTGGCAAAATTCAATTAGTAGGCGACGATTTGTTTGTGACGAATCCAAAAATTTTGCAACAAGGCATCGACAGAAATATCGCCAATTCAATTTTGATTAAAGTGAACCAAATCGGCACGCTAACGGAAACATTCGCAGCTGTCACAATGGCACACAAAGCGGGTTACACTGCTGTAATGTCACATCGTTCTGGTGAAACTGAAGACACCACGATTGCCGATTTGGCGGTAGCAACAGGAACAGGTCAAATCAAAACTGGTTCGTTAAGTCGTTCGGATCGTGTAGCGAAATATAATCGCCTCATGCGAATTGAAGAAGAACTCGGTGATTTAGCAAAATTCGCAGGTCGTAGCGCGTTCAAAATGCTTTAAAAATGGAGCGGCGTACAAACTGAAATTTGTACGCCAATTTTTATGAAAATTATCTTTTTTATCCTCATTGTTTTAATTGCACAATTGCAATATCGACTATGGTTTGGTGACGGCAGCATTTCCCAAATTGACATCTATCAAACTCGTTTAAACGATTTAAAAATTCAAGTTGAAGAAAAAAAACACCGTAACGATATGCTTTATGCGGAAGTTTTAGATTTACGCAAAGGACAAGAAGCCGTCGAAGAACGCGCTCGTGACGAATTAGGCATGATTAAATCGGGTGAAACTTTCATTCAAGTTATCGAATAACAAATTAAAAATTAACATGACAAAACAACGCAAAGCAGTCGCCCTAATTTCGGGTGGCTTAGATTCACTTCTTGCGGTGAAAATGATTCAAGAACAAGGTATTTATGTCGAAGGCATTAACTTTTTCACTGGTTTTTGTGTTGAAGGTCACACGCACGCAATTCGTAATAATGATAAAGAAAAAGCAAAACGCAATAACGCGCTGTGGTCAGCGGAACAGCTCGGTATAAAACTTCATATTATTGACGTTATCGACGAATACAAAGACGTGCTGATTAACCCGAAACATGGTTATGGCACAAATATGAATCCATGTTTAGATTGCAAAATTTTTATGGTTCAAAAAGCAAAACAATGGATTCAGGAAAATGGTTTTGATTTTATTATTACAGGCGAAGTCTTGGGGCAGCGTCCGATGTCACAAACGAAATCGAAATTTCCCATCGTTGCAAAACAATCGGGTGCAGACGATTTGTTAGTGCGTCCATTATGTGCCAGAAATTTAGAACCGACTTTGCCAGAAATTGAAGGCTGGTTAGATCGTGAAAAATTGGGTAATTTGTCAGGACGTTCACGCAAACCGCAATTTGCAATGGCGAAAGCATTTGGTTTTGAGAATTTCGCACAACCTGCGGGCGGATGTTGTTTTTTGACGGACAAATTTTATTCTGCGAAATTAGTCGATTTGTGGCAGTCAAATGGGCATAAGGAATATGAATTCGACGATATTATGTTGCTTAAAGTTGGGCGACATATTCGTCCCGCCCCCCATTTTAAAATCATTATTGCGCGTGATGAAGGCGAAGGGCGTTTTATGCAGGGTTATCGCAAAGAATTCATTAGCATTAATCCCGATAGCCATCGAGGTTCACTTGCCTTAATTGATGGAACGCCAACTGCCGAAGATTTAGAATTAGTTGCCAGCATTGTGGCGCGTTACGGTCAAGGTAAAAATGAAGAAATTGTCACGATGACAATTGCTCAAAAAAATGGCGAGAAACGCGATTTAAACGTTAAACCTTTTCACGATGATGCGAAATTAGCGACCTGGCAAGTTTAAACTTTTTACTTTTCAAATATTAAAAAATCATGCAAGAAATCAATCCGATAAAAAACAAACTCTCTGATTTAAAAAGCCGTGTCGATGCACTTCGGGGGTATCTTTGACTTTGAAACAAAAAATGAACGATTAACCGAAGTTTTACGCGAACTTGAAGATCCGAAAATTTGGGAGAAACTCCAATTAGCGCAAGAATTAGGCAAAGAACGTGGACAATTAGAACTCATTGTAAATGGTTTAGTTGAACTGACACGCGGTTTAGACGATGCCGAAGAGTTACTCGAAATGGCAGTTGAAGAAAATGATTCGGACACCGTTGATATTGTTGCCAAAGATGTTGAAGGTTTTGAAAAACACGTTGCCGATTTAGAATTTCGGCGTATGTTCTCTGGAAAAATGGACGCGAATAATGCCTTTTTGGATATTCAATCAGGTTCGGGTGGCACAGAAGCGCAAGATTGGGCTTCGATTATTGAACGTATGTTTTTACGTTGGGGTGAACGCAAAGGTTTTAAAACTGAACTTATCGAAGAATCACAAGGTGACGTTGCGGGTATTAAAAGCGCGACGATTCGTTTTGAAGGTGAATATGCGTTTGGTTGGTTGCGAACGGAAACAGGTGTGCATCGTTTGGTGAGAAAATCGCCGTTTGATTCAGGCAATCGCCGTCATACTTCATTTGCGTCGGTGTTTGTGTCGCCAGAAATTGATGATGATATTGAAATCGAAATCAATCCAGCGGATATTCGCACCGACGTTTATCGCGCCAGTGGTGCGGGTGGTCAGCATATCAATAAAACCGAATCTGCTGTCCGTTTAACCCATGCGCCGTCTGGGATTGTGGTGCAATGTCAAAATGACCGTTCACAACATAAAAACCGTGACACCGCGATGAAACAGTTGAAAGCAAAATTGTATGAACTCGAAATGCGGAAACGTAACGAAGGTCAGCAACTTATCGAAGACAGCAAATCGGATATTGGTTGGGGAAGTCAAATTCGTTCGTATGTTTTGGATCAATCACGGATTAAGGATTTACGCACGGGTGTGGAAGTCGGCAACACGCAAGGCGTTTTAGATGGCGATTTGGATATTTTCATTCAAGCCAGTTTGAAAAGTGGTTTGTGATGTGTGAAAACTTAATAATTCCCGAATGGGCTTTCGCTTACGGTTCACCGACAGGGCAGGGCGATATTCGCACACTTCCCGAAGATTTTATTGTCGAAGAAACCTTAGCGTTTGAACCGTCGGGAAGTGGCGAACACATTTTTCTACAAATCCAAAAAACAGGCGAAAACACCGAATATGTGGCGCGACAATTAGCGCGATTTGCGAATGTTCGGCAACGTGATATTGGTTTTGCGGGCATGAAAGACCGCCATGCGATTACGACGCAATGGTTTAGCGTGTGGTTGCCGAAAGGCGATGAACCAAACTGGCAAAATTTTGAAGCTGATGGTTTTAAAATTTTGTCTGTAACGCGCCATGCTCGAAAATTAAAACGTGGCGCGTTAGCAAATAACCGTTTTGAGCTGACGATTCGGCAATGGAATGGCGATAAAACCAAAACAATTGAACAATTAACCGCGATAAAAAATCACGGTGTGCCAAATTATTACGGCACGCAACGGTTTGGAAATGGTAGTCAAAATGTCGTTAAAGCCTTAGCGATGTTTGAAGGTGCAAAAGTCGGACGTGAACAACGTAGTTTATATTTATCATCGGTGCGGTCATTTTTGTTTAATCACATTTTATCAGCGCGAATTGAAAACGAAAGTTGGGCAATAGGTTTAGATGGCGATGTTTTTATGATTGATGGTTCACACAGTTGTTTTGCGTGCGATGAAATGGATGACGATATTCGCGCTCGACTAACACAAAATGCGCTGCATCCAACAGGCGCATTATTTGGTAAAGGTGAATCGCGTTTAACGGGTGAAGCGTTGGTTTTAGAACAAAACGAACTTGAGCTTTTTCCCGAATTAACAAAAGGTTTAATTGCTTTTGGGCTTGAAAATGATCGACGTGCTTTGCGGGTGAATGTTTCAAATCTAACGTGGAAATTCGATGATGATACTTTCAAATTAAAATTCAATTTACCCGCTGGAAGTTATGCCACAGCCGTTTTGCGCGAAATAATTACCGATTAACACAATTTACTCAATACTTCCTGAGCAATCTTTTGGCGGCATAATTGTTCTTTGATTTTGCATTTTTCTAGTATTTCTGCTGCCAATGATTCTGCAAATTCTGAATCACTCATTTCTGAATAATCTAATTTTTTTTCTTCCGAATTATGCACTGCGGTTAAATTAAAATAAGTTGGTGAAACTTTTTCTTCTTCTAAATGACTGATTTTTTCAAAGTTGAGTGAATTGTTAATCGGTTTAAACTCTTTTGTTTCGGGTATTTCAACCGCTTTTGTCTCTAGCGACTTTGTAAACTCGCTAAAATCTAAATCCATTTCAGCTGATTTTTCAGTTGGAATTTCAAATACTAACGCTTCGGGTTCTGCTGCTTTATCGATTGAAAAATGACTAAAATCTAAATCCATTTCAGCTGATTTTTCGGTTGGAATTTCAAATGCTAACGCTTCGGGTTCTGCTGCTTTATCGATTGAAAAATGACTAAAATCTAAATCCATTTCGGCTGATTTTTCGGTTGGAATTTCAAATGCTAACGCTTCGGGTTCTGCTGCTTCATCGATTGAAAAATGACTAAAATCTAAATCCATTTCAGCTGATTTTTCGGTTGGAATTTCAAATGTTAACGCTTCGGGTTCTGTCACTTCATCGATTGAAAAACCACTAAAATCTAAATCAAAAGTTAGCTCTTTCTGTTCAGTTTCTAATAATTCGCTATTTAAAAAATCTTCAGTGGTGGTTGATTCGCCAAAAATAATTTCTTTATCGTCAGGATTGTCGAAATTCATCATGTCAAAATCAACGCTATCCATTGAAAACATTTTATCAATCGACGCATCTGAAATAGCAGGTGAATTGAAAACCAAAGCTTCTGGGTAAAAATCTGACGCGAGATTAGAAACTTGAGTCCAAAATTCAGGTAAATCTTTTTTGCCTAATTCAGCTAATTCAAACACAAAATTTTTAAATTCAATTTTGTTTTTTTCAGTCACATAAAGTTTCAATAATCGAAGGGCGTAATTGTGCGCGTCAGGTTGTTTGATAAATTCGTCATGCAATAATTTTTGGGCAAGCTCATGATTACCATACGAACAATAAACATCAGCTTTGTACAATATATCGTCATCACTTTGTTTATCAGCAGCGGCGGCGGTATTATTTGTAAAATCATTTAATCCAAATGATAGTTCTTCAAAATCAGTCGGGTACGAATCAAATTCATCATCAAACATTTTATCTAAAGAATTGGTTGCTTTTTGTTCGTTATTATCGTTCATGGTTTCGTTAACGTCACTTTCTGGAGTTTCAGGGAGAATTTCGGAGTTAGCATTTTTTGCTTTGTTTCGTGTTCGTATTTGTAGCCAACCAAGAACACCTAATAACAATGAACCCGCGCCGCCTACAACGTAATAATACATATCAGTTGGAATTCCAAAATAATTTTCGGATGTAGTGGGTGTTGTTGATGGAACGTTGGGAACAACAATCGGTGCGGGTTGCGGTGCAACTTTTGGTGTTTCGATTGGTAGCGGCTGAGGTAACACAGCAACAGTTTCTTCTGGTACGGTTGTTGGTATTGTGATTGGTGAAGTTGGCGCAGTAATTTCGGGAGTTGCAGGACTAGAAACAACAGGCAAAATCACCGCAGGATTTTCTGTTACTTTTGGCGTTTTTAATGCCACCATTTCAGCATCTTTTTCAACAATGGTTTTTTGCATGACAGATACTTGTTTTTCTAATTCAACAACTTTTTGTTTGGTTGCATCAGATTCAATCGGTGCTTTATTTGCCGTGATAACAGCCGCTTTTTGTGTGTGCTTAACCGTCTGAATATGACTCGATTTAGCTTTCGATTTTTTAGGTTTAACGTTTGAAAATTCAGCTGGAATTTTTAACATTTTTCCTGCAATTAAAGCGTGAGATTCGTTAGTGTAAAACGCATCAGGATTCGTGATATAAATTGCAGCCAACATTCTATTAACGGATATATTATTTTGTTCGTTAAATTGTGCCGCAATACTCCACAAAGTTTCATTTTCGCGAACGGGTCCATAAGTTCTTTCGTCAGAAGATGAATAAGGTGTTGGTGCAGAAATAAATCGTTGTGCTAAATCCGATTTTTTTGGTGTAGATTCTGGCAAAAGTTGCGTAGATTGATACGCCGATGGTGGATCAACCAATACTGTAAATTCACGATATAACGTGCCTTTTGAACTTTTAATTTCAAGCAAAAAATCTAAAAATGGTTCTTTTAATACTTCAGTAGAACTCAGTTTTATGGCAGTTTTGCCATTTGCTGTTGTGGTTGTAAATTTTATTTTAGATAAAAATACTGTCCAAGGAATTCCTGCTTCATCGAATTTTGAATTAGATGCTAAACCGATTTGAAGGTCATTAGTTTTTTCACCTTCAGACAAAATTAAAGAAATCTCAGCTTGTAAATTTTGATTAAGTGCAGATTGCAAGTGCATTTCGCCAATCCCTAGCGCGGAACTGCTGGGTGAACTGGCTAAAAAAGCAGTTGCGGCTAATGCTGTAGTCAAATAACGGACATTACTTTTTTTCATAATTGGATGCAGGATATTTTTTACCGTGAACAGAATCGGACGAAGAAGCCCTCGAATATGATTATGTACCAGCAAGATAAAAGCCAATAAATAACAACGCAATTATTTCAATAAGTTAAAAAATATACGCCAAGAATATGGCGAATCTTTGTTATCGGCTGCTCATAGTAAATAATAAATTATTCGTTGTATTTATTTACACGAAAAAAGCGCAAATTGGTGGTTAATGCTAAAATCACACATATAATTTTTACGCGCCCAATGAGTTTATTTCATGTTGTTACGACCCGCTTTACCTCACTATTTTTTTTGTGTGTATTTACTGTTTCAAAACGTGGCTTTTGCTGATGATTATTCAACATCATTGATTACTTCGCCGACAACCGTAAACCAAGAAATCATCTCGATTTTAAACACGAAAGAAAATTCATTGCTAACTCGTGCCGATTTTGAATATCGAGCCGAAGATGTAGATGCACTTTATAAAACAACCAATTACACGCCGCTTTGGTTGGGCAATCCACAAAATGTAGCTGATGTTCTTGCGCTACTTTCAAACGCAGCCGCTGAAGGTTTGAAAACAGACGATTATTCAGTGATGGCATTGCAGCAAAAATTGCCATTTATTCAAATGTTAAAACCCGAATCGACAGCAGATTTGGCTTTGTATGACACTGCATTGACTGTTTCTTTAGTGCGTTTTTTACATGATATTCATTATGGACGTATCAATCCGCATAGCGTTGGATTTAATATCAAGCTTCGTTCACAAAAAAATATCGATTTCCCAAAAGTCATTAAAGCTGCGTTGGATGAAGGTAAAATTGCACAATTAGCACAAATGGCAGAACCTAATTTGCAACAATATCGGCAGTTGCGTTCTGCATTAGCGACGTATCGGGAACCTTTGGTTGCCTTACCATCGACGGATGAAAAGCCTCATAAAAAAGGTAAAGTTAAAAAAATTATTCACCCCATAGAGCGAATTATTAAAATTGAATTAGCAATGGAGCGTTTGCGTTGGTTGCCTGAAATGACAACAGGGCAGTCAATTATCGTAAACATTCCCGCGTTTCAATTATGGGGAATTGATTCGACTAATCAAGAAAATATGCAGCCTCTAAATTTGAATGTAGTTGTAGGCAAAGCGTTTAAAACTCAAACACCCATTATTATGGCAGACATGAATTCTGTTGAATTTATGCCTTATTGGAACGTACCACCCAGTATTTTGAAAAAAGAAATTTTGCCAAAACTTGCTAATAATCCAGGTTATTTATCGGGACAAAATATGGAAGTGATTTCATTAAAAGGTGGCGGAATGCGTGTGCGTCAACGTCCTGGTGGCAGAAATGCGTTGGGTAGAATTAAATTCATTTTCCCTAATAGCGAAGGCGTTTATTTACACGATACACCGTCGAAAGCATTATTCAGTCGTCCGCGTCGTGATTTTAGTCATGGGTGTGTGCGTGTTCAAAATCCGAGTGAATTAGCGAAATTTGTTTTAAAAAATCAAGATGGCTGGACACAAGATCGGATTGCTTCAACGCTTTCAAATAGTACGCATCATCAAGTTAATTTGAAAACGACGATTCCTGTTTTGTTTTTTTATACCACCGCGTTTTATGAACAAAGCGATAAATTAACATTTTACAGCGACATTTATGGACACGATGCCACGTTGTTAGCGGCATTGGCAAAAGTTCACGATGTGCCAGACTCGTCGTTGATTACTACTGAGCCTTTGCACACACCCATATTTGAACCCGATGACAGCCAGCTGTTTTCAGAGCAGCCGCCAACTCGTGAACCGTTGATCCCGTAGTCATCACGTCATCAACGATTGCAACGTGTTGGGCGTGAAATTTGGGTGACACCGAAAACGCATTTTTCATATTTTCGTTACGTTGTTCACCGCTCAAACCGACTTGATGCGAGGTGTCACGATGTCGTTGGCAACTATTCAAATCTAACGGTACAGACAAATTTTTAGCAAGCACGCGAGCAATTTCAATGGATTGATTAAAGCCGCGTTCACGATAACGATTTTTATGCAATGGCACTGGAATAATGCAATCGGGCAATTCCGCCGTTTGTTTTAAATAATCCGCCAGCAAACTACCAAGTAATCGCGCACTTGGATAATGGCTGTGAAATTTGAGTTGAATAATCAAATATCGAATGGTGCGATGATGCACAAACGGCGCAAGTGTTTCATCGAATGCAGGCGGATTTTCGACACAATTCGGACAAATGGCAATTTGTGAATATGGCGCGTCAAAATCGCTCGCGCAACGATAGCAACGGGGTGTATTTTTGGGTAATTCTAAATAACACGCCGCACACAAATCACGATGTTCAACGCCTTTGTCGCCGCATAAAATACAACGTGACGGTATTAAATAAGACAGATAATTTTGTAAAATTTTAATCATATTTTTAGGAGTTTTTGTAAATGACCAGTTCAGTAATTCGCCACGATTGGCAAGCAGCCGAAGTTTTGGATTTATATGCGTTACCGTTTAACGATTTGTTATTTAAAGCGCAAACGATTCACCGTGAAAATTTTAATCCCAACGAAGTACAAATCAGTAGTTTATTGAGTATTAAAACGGGTTCGTGTTCGGAAGATTGTGGCTATTGTCCTCAAAGTGCGCGGTATGAATCGGGTTTGAAATCTGAACCGTTGATGCCCATTGACGAAGTTTTACAAGCCGCACAATTGGCAAAATCTCAAGGCGCGACACGTTTTTGCATGGGCGCGGCATGGCGTAAACCGAAAGACAAAGACATCGAGCGCGTCGTCGAAATGGTACAAGGTGTCAAAGCGTTGGGTATGGAAACGTGCGTCACGTTAGGAATGCTCACCGATGAACAAACTGAAAGTTTAAAAGCGGGCGGCTTGGATTATTACAATCACAATTTAGACACATCCGAAGATTATTATTCTGAAGTGATTACAACGCGGACTTATCAAGACCGATTAGACACGTTGGAACGCGTGCGGAATTCGGGTATTAACGTGTGTTGCGGTGGAATTGTCGGCATGGGTGAAAGTGATTTAGACCGTGCAAATTTGTTAATTCAATTGGCGAATATGCCGCAACATCCTGAAAGTGTACCAGTCAATATGTTGGTGCAAGTCGAAGGTACGCCGCTGATGGGAACGGAACAACTTGACCCATTGATGTTTATTCGCACGATTGCCGTGGCGAAAATTATGATGCCAAAATCGCGCGTGCGTTTGTCGGCAGGACGTAATGAAATGAGCGATGAAATGCAGGCATTATGCTTTTTTGCTGGCGCGAATTCGATTTTTTATGGCGATAAATTACTCACCACTGATAATCCAATGACGAATCACGATTTGAAATTGTTTAACCGATTAGGTTTGAAATCGGCGGGTTCGAGTTATGCGTAAGCAGTTTTTATAACGGAGAATAAAATGCAACTAGCAATTAGAGAGCAAGATTGGCAATGTTTGCCTATTCAAGCACAGCAAGAAGTTTATGATTTTTTCCTATTCATAAAGCAGCGTTACGAAAAACAAACATTGCAACCAATTGATTTAACTGAAAACTTGGCTTTTTCAAATCACAGCGCAAACAATGTTGAAGAATGGTTGTCAGATAAAGAGGATGACGTGTGGATATAAAAACAGCAGATGTTGTGCTTTGTAAGTTTTATTTTAGCGATCTAAAAACGACTAAAAATCGTCCTGTTTTGGTTTTAAAAGATAATTTACCTCTCAATGATTTTGTCGGTTTACCAATCAGTAGCCAATTAGATTTTTTACATGAAGGTGAATTTGAAATCGACAATTCAATGTTTAGTTATGGTGGCATTCCTAAAAAATCTAAGCTTATTTTTAGAAAACCATTTGTGGTATCAAAAACGGTTGTCATCAAAAAATACGGCGTATTAAATCAAGCTGATTTTAGAATTTGCCAGCGGTTATTTTGTCAGTATTTTGGATGTTCAAGCGGTGAGTAAAAAGGCAGCGGTTTTGAGTCAGTTTTTATGAGTCTATCAAAATACATCACACACCTCGAAATCTTAAAAGCTCAAGGCTTATATCGTTCAAGGCGAATTATCGATGATAAAACGGTTGTTAATTTTTGCAGTAACGATTATTTAGGGCTGGCAAAAAATGAAATCGTTATTGCTGCTTTTAAAAATGCCGCTGATATTTACGGCGTGGGTAGTGGTTCGGCGCATTTAATTTGCGGACATTCCCACGCACATCATGCGTTAGAAGAAGAACTCGCCGAATTCACAGGACGTGAACGGGCGTTATTGTTTTCGACGGGCTACATGGCAAACGTGGGAACAATCAACGCTTTGATGGAACGTGGCGATTTTGTTTTTGAAGACAAACTTAATCACGCTTCTTTACTTGATGGCGGTTTATCGTCGGGGGCAAATTTTAAACGTTATCCGCACGCTGATTTAAGACGACTTGAAGAATTATTATCATCGGCAAATGGTCAAAAACTGATTGTTACCGACGGCGTTTTTAGTATGGATGGCGACGTTGCACCGTTGCACGAATTGGCAATTTTAGCGAAGAAAAACACGGCATTATTGATGGTTGATGACGCACACGGTTTTGGTGTTTTGGGTAGAACGGGTGGCGGTTTAGTTGAAGAACTGAATTTAACGCAAAACGACGTACCGATTTTAATGGGAACATTAGGCAAAGCATTTGGCACATTTGGCGCATTTATCACAGGTTCAGAAACATTGATTGAAACCTTAATCCAATCTGCTCGAACGTATATTTACACAACGGCTTTACCACCTGCGATTGCCGAAGCTACTCGCGCCAGTTTGAAAATTGTCATTACCGAAACGTGGCGCAGAGAAAAATTACAGGCGTTGATTTCGCAATTCAAAACGGGCGCGGCGCAATTAAATTTACCGTTGATGCCGTCGGATTCGTCGATTCAACCGTTATTGATTGGTGACAGCTTTCGCGCCACGCAAATGAGTCAACAACTTTTAGAGGCTGGTTTTTTAGTGAGTGCGATTCGTCCGCCTACCGTTCCAAAAGGTAAAGCTCGTTTACGAATCACCTTTTCCGCGCTGCATGAAGCTGACGATGTGGCGCGATTGCTCGAAACGCTGCATCGATTACAAAATTTGGAGAATTGAAAAATGGTCGAATTCACATTACCGAAAAATTCAAAAGTAACGAAAAAAAATATCCCAGCGTTAAAAGATGCCAACGTTTATCGCGTTGAAGTTTATCGTTGGAATCCCGAATCAGGTGAAAATCCACGGATTGACACGTTCGATATTCCACGCGACGAATGCGGTTCGATGGTTTTGGATGTTTTGCTCAAAATCAAAAACGATTTGGATGGTTCGCTGACGTTTCGCCGTTCGTGCCGTGAAGGCGTTTGTGGGTCGTGCGCCATGAATGTTAACGGTAAAAACACGCTCGCTTGTACCAAATCCCTTGCGGACTATGAAAGCAATACGCTGAAAATTTACCCATTGCCGCACATGAGCGTTGTCAAAGATTTGGTGGTTGATATGACGCATTTTTATAAACAATATGCGTCGATTAAACCGTGGATTGAAAATTCCACCACACCAGAACGTGAACGTCTCCAAAGTGAACCCGAACGCGCCGCATTGAATGAACTTTATGATTGTGTTTTATGCGCGTGTTGTTCGACGAGTTGCCCAAGTTATTGGTGGAACAGTGAGCGTTATTTAGGACCCGCCGTTTTGTTGCAAGCCTATCGTTGGATTGCGGATAGTCGCGACGAGAATTCCGCCGAACGTTTAAACGCACTCGATGATGCGTTTAAATTATACCGTTGCCACACGATTATGAATTGCGTTGATACTTGTCCAAAAGGATTGAATCCCGCGAAAGCGATTGCCGATATTAAAAAATTATTGGTGTAACACGCATGAAAACGTCACAACTTTATTGGCAATGCCGACGCGGTAGTTTAGAGTTAGACTTGTTGCTGAAAAACTATCTCGAAAACGATTATTTGCTTGCAACGGAACAAAAACGTCAGCAATTCGCAGAGCTTTTGAAACTCGAAGATGATGATTTATTACCCGCGTTACTTTCTTTTTAACTTACAAACAAAGGATTTACCCATGAAAAAAACACTTTTAGCTGTCATGTTTACCGCGTTATTTGCATCACAAGCATTTGCTGAACCGCAAACTTACAAAGAAAATGAAATCGAAGAAATCGCGATGAAGATTCATCACGAAGCTGATCAAGGTGGTTATGAATTATTGTCGGTGGCAGATTTGAAAAAATGGATTGATGACAAAGAAAATTTCGTTTTAATCGACGCGCATCCTGAAAATCAATTCAAAGAAGCGTCGATTGCGGGTGCAAACAATTTTGAATTTCAAGGAACGTTCACGCGCCACTGGAAAGACGATGCGGTGGGCGGAACAGAAGACGCTTACAAAGCTCTTTTAGGGAATGACTTGAATCATAAAGTCGTGGTTTATTGTGGTGGCAACAAATGCGGACGTTCAAATACTGCAGCAATGTGGACAAAAGAATTGGGCTATCACCATGTTTATCGCGTCATCAGTGGCATTAAAGGTTGGCAAGACGCAGGTTTCCCCGTTGAATCTGCGAAGAAATAAAACTTTTTCTGGTGACGCATTTTATGTGAATGCGTCATCGTCAACTATTACTAAGGTATCTCCTGATGAACTTCAAAATTATTACGCTCACCCAAGGAAACATAAGTAACAACCACATTTATTTAACGACTGTTTTAGACTTAATTCCAAAAGATGCCATCGGTGGTAAAAATAAATTGGAACCAGCACCTAAGAAACTGGAAGTAAATTATTTAGGTATAGGCGAATCTGTAATGACGGATGTTGCAGGTGATAAGAATATTTTGCGCGAACGAAAATGCGTTAAGGAGTTTTTTAAACTCCATCAGTTAGTTTCTGGTTCTAAAGTGGTCATTGAAAAAACTGGAGATTTCAAATTTAGCGTTTATCCCCACACTGAAAAATAACATGACCAAAACAGAAATCGAAACCCTTTTAAAAACCTTCATCGATCCCCATTACGGTATCGATTTAATCACCGCGAAAGCCATCAAAAAAATTGAAATTAACGGCGCAAATGTGCGTGTCGATGTTGAATTAGGCTACGCAGCGCAAAGCTATTTAGAAACGTTAAAAACTGAACTTACTGAATTGTTAAAAACCGTTGCCAGTTGTGGCGAAGTGACCGTTTTTGTTCGCGTTAAAATTGCTTCGCACGCAGTACAACAAAGTTTAAAACCATTGCCAAATGTGAAAAACATAATCGCGGTGGCATCAGGAAAAGGCGGTGTAGGTAAATCCACAACGGCGGTAAATTTAGCATTAGCGTTAGCGGCGGAAGGCGCGAATGTCGGTATTTTAGATGCTGATATTTATGGTCCAAGTGTGCCGATGATGTTGGGACTTTCTGGCGCACCTGAAAGTTTTGATAACAAAACTATGCAACCCAAAACCGCGTTTGGTGTACAAACCATGTCGATTGGCTATTTGGTTTCTGAAAATCAAGCAATGATTTGGCGTGGACCAATGGTAACGAATGCGTTGCGACAGTTGTTGAACGAAACACGTTGGAACGATTTGGATTATTTGATTATCGATTTACCGCCTGGCACGGGTGATATTCAATTGACACTTTCGCAAAACATTCCTGTCAGTGGCGCGATTATCGTCACCACACCACAAGATATTGCCTTGCTCGACGCGCAACGTGGTTTCAGTATGTTTGAAAAAGTAA
Source organism: uncultured Pseudomonadota bacterium (assembly GCA_903867225.1). Taxonomy (GTDB): domain Bacteria; phylum Pseudomonadota; class Gammaproteobacteria; order Methylococcales; family Methylomonadaceae; genus UBA10906. The sequence continues at coordinate 15,367 of CAIPQN010000076.1, forward strand.
ACGTGCCTGTTTTAGGTTTAGTCGAAAATATGAGTGTTCATATTTGCAGTAATTGCGGACACGAAGAAGCGATTTTCGGCACAGGCGGTGGTGTGGCAATGGCTGAAATTAACAAACTCGAATGTTTGGGCGCGTTGCCGCTCGATATTCAAATTCGTTTGCAAGCTGACGTTGGCGCACCCATTGTGATTTCACAACCCGAAAGTCGCGCGGCTGAAATTTATCGTGAAATTGCCCGAAAAATGGCAGCAAAATTGGCGTTAAAACCTAAAGACTTTAGCAGTAAATTCCCCAACATCGTGGTGCAAAACTCTGTTGCGCCGTGCCAGCAATAATAATTACGAAACGATTATGTGGCATATACCGTAATTGACTGTGTTATATCACACATTTTTAAAAAAACCGCGCGCCTAAAATTCATAACACATTAAGAAATAAAGATTTTTTATTTGGCACTTATTTTGTAATGATTTGTGTAGCGTATTTTTACGCGAATCCATTTTTTAACTTTTATAAGGTGAACAATTATGATTAAAACGAACCGTGTTATTTTGGCAGCAGCTTTAAGTTTAGCCGCTATTTCTGCAACTGCTGCAACTATTCCTGGCAAAGGAAAAGGTTCGATGCCGACATTTACGAATGTAACAACTGCCCCCGTTGTTTTTACAGCAAAAAGTCAAAGTTGGAGTAATCCAGCATTCGGTGATATGGGCTGGACACACCATTCAGGTTGGGGGTTTATAACAGCTAACCAAGGTCAAACAGTTACTATCACGGCAAATTCTGAAGTAAAAGGTATTCATCCTGGCGCGACTGTTTGGTATCGTGGTGCGACAGAGTTAGCTGGTGGCGTTACACCTGTTAAAGCTGTTAAAGCCGCTCCAGCTACTGATACTACGCCAGCTGTTACAGCGGTTACTGGTGTTTCAGGTGTTGCACCTTATGACTATGTGTTGGATCATTTTTATATCCAAAACGGCAATATGTCTAAAATTGGTGCGATGACAGAAGATGAACCTGCTGTGGCAATTGGTAATCTTGTAATGAAATATGTAATTCATGGTTATGACGTTGACGGTAACACAGTGAACGATGCTGATTTAAAACCGAAAAAAGACAATGTTGCAGGTAAATTAACCCTGAGTTTTAAAGCGGCTAAAACGGGAACTTATATGTTTGTTGTCGGTGGCTTTAATCCTGATTCAAACATTACTGATCACGCTGCACTAAACAACATTGCAGTTAGCGTAAAAGTTAAATAATTCTTTACGCTTAAAAAAAATCCGCCGATAGTTTAACTACGGCGGATTTTTTTGTATAAACGCCATCGTAAAACTAACCACTAATTTTAAAAAATGACCAAACTTAGGCGAATTATGAATAAAAATCACAGTTTTTCGATACCCGAAAAGTCGTTGCAGCTTTTTGCGCTGCTTTCGTTATCGTTATCGTTGACGAGTAATGTAGCGGCACATGGCAATACACCACCGTCATTAAAAGGTGTGGCAATACCCGTAACACCTGGATTACTTGATGGTGACGCGCCGATTGTGATTGATAAAACTGCCGCCATTCAACTGGGTAAAGCCTTATTTTGGGATTCAGCGGTTGGAAGCGATGGTATGGCGTGTGCATCGTGTCATTTTCACGCAGGTGCAGATGGACGTATTCAAAATCAATTATCACCTGGAACGTCGCATAAAAAACCAACGGGTTCCACATTTGAAAAAACCGCCTCAGGTGCAGACGGTGGCGTGAATTACACGCTTCAAACCGCTGATTTTCCGTTGTTTCAATTAGCAGACCCTACCGATAAAACTTCAGCCATATTATTTAACACTGATGATGTCGTATCGTCATCGGGCGTATTTTCGCGCCGTTTTAATAGCGCAAATCAAACAGGTAGCGCGACAGATAATTGCACATCGGTAAAAGATAAAATTTTTCATGCTAGCACTTTAAACACGCGTAAAGTTCAGGCTCGTCAAGCACCAAGCGTCATTAACGCGGCATTTAATTTCCGAAATTTTTGGGATGGTCGTGCGAACAACATTTTTAACGGTGTATCTCCGTTTGGTGAACGAGATAAAAAAGCCAAAATTTGGGTTGCAAAAGAAGACGGCACGGTGGTCAGTGAATTTTTACGTTTAGAAAATGCGGCGTTAGCTTCACAAGCAGTTGCGCCTGTTCTTAACGACGGTGAAATGTCTTGTACGCAACGGACATTTTCAGATGTGGGGCGTAAATTGTTGGCGCGTCAGCCGTTAGCCGCACAAGAAATTCATGCTGAAGACAGCGTACTTTCGTCGCTTAAAAATCCATCAGGCAAAGGCTTGAATGTCACTTATAACGATTTAATTCAAAAATCTTTTGCACCACGTTATTGGAATGGCAAAGGCAATTTTGGCAAACCTAAAAATACAAAAGAGTTGCCTTACAATCTGACGGAAGCAAATTTTTCGTTATTTTTTGGTTTAGCGTTACAACTTTATCAAGAAACACTGATTTCTGATGATTCACCTTTTGATTCACCACGCATTCCAGATACTTATCCAAGAATTCCAGAAGCATTTGATGAACATCAAAAAAAGGGTTTAACGATATTTCTTGAAGCGCATTGTGCGATTTGTCATCGCGGCGCAACCTTATCCGCCGCTGCACACCCCGACCTTTTTATCGCTAAAGATGCGCGAGCTTCATTGAGTTTGGTTAATCGTAAAACGTTGAATGGCTCATTTAATGGAAAAGGTGTCGCGCAAGCCATTATGGATGAAGGTTATGCAAACACGAGCGTTACGCCAGAAGAAAATGATTTAGGCGTGGGCGGTCAAGATCCTTTCGGTAATCCATTGTCGTTTAGTGAACAATATGTTCAAAAACTGTTAACGGGCAAATCAATGGTTGACCCGATAGTCGTGAATACTTGCGACATGGACAATCCCTTTTTGCTCGATTACAAATACAATGAATTAATCGAAGACCCTTATATTACGGGTGATTGCGGCGACAGTTCGATTTATTCGTTTATTCCAAAGGCTTCGGTATTAAAAACTGAACTCAAAAAAGTGAATGGTGGCAGAGCGTTAGCCGCTGTTAAAGGCGCGTTTAAAATTCCCTCTCTTCGCAATATTGAATTGACCGCGCCTTATATGCACAACGGTAGTTTGTTGACGTTAGAGCAAGTTGTGGACTTTTATTTCCGTGGTGGCAATTTCAGCAACAACGCGCATTTTGCAACCGTTGTATTTGAACAGCCGATTACGGCTGAACAAAAATCTGATTTAGTGGCATTCTTAAAAACGCTTACTGATGAACGAGTACGTTTTGAACGTGCGCCGTTTGATCATCCGCAATTGTTAATTCCTAACGGACATAGCACAAATGCAGATGTGAAAAATATGAAGCAAGCGCAAGATTTATTTTTAACACTGCCTGCTGTGGGTAAAGATGGACGTGATGCCAGTTTAGGGGCGTTAAAACCATTTGAGGATTTATTGGGCAATTAGTTTCAAAAATCAAACGGGCGCAAAAAAACGCACGTTTCGTCATTCAGATTTAAGCCATTGCGCGTAATTTTCTAGCCAAATTTGAAAAGTTGACTAGAGAATTACGCGCTTTTTTGTTGGAAGAACTGGTGACGTTAAAACACAGTTATTTGACGTTGTCGTGTTGTGCGATAATGCGCTACTTTTAACTCTTTCCCAATTCAGGAATAATAAATGTGGTTTAAAAATTTAAGTGTTTTTCGTTTAACCGAAGAATTTCCTTTTAACGACGAAACACTCGCTGAAAAACTCGAAACAATGGCATTTCATCCTTGCGCCAGTCAACAAACCTTTAGTTTTGGTTGGACTGCACCGCTCGGCAAAGGTGCAGAGCAGTTAGTTCATAGCTCAAACGGCTTTTTGATGATTTGTGCAAAAAAAGAAGAGCGCGTGTTACCGACTTCGGTGGTGAACGAAATGCTGCAAGAAAAAATTGAGGAAATCGAAGAAAAAGAAGGTCACAAACTTTCTAAAAAAGCGAAAACTGAACTCAAAGACAATTTGATTTTTGAATTGTTGCCACGCGCATTCACGTTTTCACACAATACATTTGCGTATATCGATACGAAAAATGGTTTTGTCATCGTTGATACTGCCTCAAGCAAAAAAGCCGAAGATTTATTGAGTGCTTTGCGTAAAACGCTAGGTGGTTTGGCTGCAATTCCGTTGAATACCGTTGATAAACCTGTATTAACGATGACGGAATGGGTGTTAAATCAAAAACCGCCGTCTGAAATCACGATTGAAGACGAATGTGAATTGCGTGCGCCTGAAGAAGATGGCGGGATTATTCGTTGCAAACGTCATGATTTAGCCGCGCCTGAAATCAAAAATCATTTAGACATTGGCAAACAAGTCATCAAATTAGCGTTGACGTGGGAAGAGCGTTTGTCATTTGTGTTGGATGAAAATTTAGGCGTGAAACGGTTGAAATTCCTCGACTTGATTCAAGAACAAGTCGGCGAATCGGAAGCATCAACCTTTGAAGAAAAATTCGACATCGATTTTTCAATCATGACAGCAGAATTGGCAAAATTTTTACCGAGTTTGTTAGTAATTTTTGGCGGCGAAAACCGCGTTTAAACCTTAACTTTTATTATTTTGGAGACTAAGAAAATGACTATGGATGACCGCGACGGTTTTATTTGGCAAGATGGGAATTGGGTAGATTGGCGCGACGCAAAAGTTCACGTTTTAACCCACACGTTACATTACGGATTAGGTGTTTTTGAAGGCGTGCGTGCTTATCACGCTGAAAAAGGCACGGCAATTTTCCGTTTGCAAGAACACACGGATAGATTATTCCGTTCGGCACACATCATGAATATGAAACTGCCGCAAACCAAAGAAGAACTCAATCAAGTTCAAATTGACGCACTCAGAAAAAACAAATTAGACACCGCGTATATTCGCGTGATGAGCTTTTTGGGTTCAGAAGGCATGGGGTTGCGTGCGGATAATTTGAAAGTTCACACGATGGTTGCAGCGTGGTCGTGGGGCGCGTATTTAGGCGCAGATGCAATCGAAAAAGGCATTCGTATTCGTACCTCGTCTTACACACGCAATCACCACAACAGCACATTTTGCAAAGCGAAAGCCAACGGTAATTACATCAATTCCATTTTGGCGTTGCAAGAAGCGCAAGCCAATGGTTATGACGAAGCGTTAATGTTGGATCATCAAGGTTTTGCCGCTGAAGGCAGTGCGGAAAATTTATTCATTATTCGCAAAGGCGTGATTTACACACCTGAAACTACGTCGGCATTAGAAGGCATTACGCGCGATTCTGTCATGACCATTGCGCGTGATTTGGGTTATGAAGTGATTGAAAAACGAATTACCCGCGACGAAATTTATGTTGCAGATGAAGCCTTTTTCACGGGTTCAGCAGCAGAAGTTACTCCGATTCGTGAACTCGATAATCGTCAAATTGGAACAGGCAGTCGTGGTGTGATTACGGAGCAATTACAAACCGCTTATTTCGATGCGGTTCATGGTCGCAGCAACACTTATGCGGAATGGTTGACTTACATTTAATCCCGTCGTCTTACACCCTCGATTTGAAAAATCGGGGGGTGTAAAATTCCGAATTCAACCATTTTATTCAGCTATTAAAAACAAGAATTGGCTCAAAAAAATATGACGTTCAAAACGATGACTCAACGCCCATTTTTTAAAGACTTTATCCTAACTATTGGATTGGTTTTCGTTTATTTTATCGCTGGAAAAATCGGTAATTTATTCGTTATTCCACCCAATTATGCAACTGTTATTTTTCCACCATCAGGTATCGCTTTAGCAGCCATTTTACTTTATGGAAATAGGGCAGGGTGGGGCATTTTTCTTGGCGCGTTATGTCTTAATAGTTTTATTGCAGTTAATGTAAATGCTGTTTTAATCTCGTTGGGTGTAGCCGTTGGTGCAACACTTCAAGCATTTGTAGCGGCGTATTTAGTACAACGATTCGCGGCAAAACCCACTTTTTTATCGAGTACGAAAAACATTTTACTGTTTTTGTTTTGCGGCGGAATGGTTAGTGCGTTGGTGAATTCGACTCTTTCTGTTTCGTCATTGGTTGCCTTGGGTTTAATGCCCGAAGACACATTTTTTATGAATTGGTTATCGTGGTGGGGCGGTGATGCGTTAGGTATTATGATTTTTGCCCCAATCATTTTGATATGGTTTTCAAAAGAAAATCTCGCTTGGCAAGGTAAAAAATGGCAAATCACATTACCAATTGTCGTCGTGTTTATCCTTACGGTGACAGCCGTTTTTTATGAAATAAAAATCAGCAATGAACGCATCAAAATGGAATTTGATGAACGTGCAAAAGGTTTAAGTCATGTCATGGAAACATCTGTTACATCACATTTAAATTTACTACATACTTTCAGTAGCTTTTATGCGTCATCAACGTTAGTTGATAGAAATGATTTCCATATTTTTGCTACTGAACAATTAAGAGATTTTCAAGATATTCAAGCGGTAGGATGGTCGCCAATTATTTTGGCTACTGATCGAGCTGCTTACGAAAAAATAGTAAAAAAAGAAGGCTATCCAACCTATCAAATTACTGAACGTGATGAAAATAAAAGCATAGTCCGAGCAAACAATCGCTCCGAATATGTGCCAATTGATTTTTTAGAGCCGTATCAAGGTAACGAAAAATCAATGGGATTTGATTTTAATTCAAACGATTCGCGGCGCGAAGCGTTTGAAAAAGCAAGAGATACTGATAGTGTATCGGTGGGAACCCTCATTATTTTGTTTCAAGATGAAGTTTTTAAACAAAAAAAAGGCTTCATTGCCTTTGCGCCAATTTATCATCCAAATTTACCCCACCAAACGCTAGAAGAACGACGTGACGCGATTGCTAGTTATGTATTTGTCGTATTTCGAGCAAGTGACATGATTATCAACGCATTTAAACATCAAAACTTATCAGGTTTGGCTTATCGGTTGATTGATGAAAATGCGCCTGAAAATGAGCAAACATTATTTGTTAGTTACGATTACGAACACATGCCACTCGACACAATAAAATCAAGAGATAATTTATCGCTGATTAGTCGCACCAGTTTTGATGTGGGCGGTGGAAGAATGTGGCAGCTTGAAATTGTACCGACACCTGATTATTTTATTGAACATAGTTCTAAAAACGTTTGGTTGATTTTATTATTGGGATTTATATTGACGCTGCTCACCATCATCGGAATGTTAATGTCTGCGAAGCGTCAATATCTGATTCAAGTGACAAATGATGAACTTTCGCAATTTAAAATGGGCTTCGATAGTTTGATAACGAGTGTTGTTTTTATCGATAATAATCGTGAAATTATTTATGCGAATGATTCGGCAATCCAATTGTTAAAAAATACAAAACCAGATTTTGATATAACGAATGTGCTTGGACAAAGCATTGATAAAATCCATAAAAACCCAGATGGTGTTATCAGCACCCTCGCTAGTTTAAATGGTTCGGCTGAACTAAAAATATCAGCGGGTGATTATGTTCTTACCATCGTGATTAGTCCGTTAGTGAATCAAAAAGGGCAAAGAATTGGTGCGATTGCGGAAGCTCAAGACATCACAGAAAAAGAAAAGCGCACGATAGAATTACAGGATTCGCTGCACGACAATGAAGTGCTAACTCGTACCATGACGCACATGCAAAAAGTCGAAAGTATTGGGCGAATGACATCAGGTATTTCGCACGATTTTAATAACATTTTGGCGTGTATGCTCGGTTATAACGAGATGAATAAATATGCGGCTGAAGATGTGAGTGATAAATCGTTACAAGCTGAAATTGAAGGGAACACGCAACAAATTCAGCTTGCGGGTCAAAGGGCAATGGATTTGATTGCAAAGATGATGACTTATTGTCGTCAAGATACGCAAAAAGGAAAAATGAATGTGTTGCCTACGAAGCAAATAATTGAAGAAACATTGTTGATGTTGCAACCAGCGTTGACGAGTGTGATTAAGCTGGAAACATTTTTCGAGAGTGACGCAACCATTCAAATTGATGCAGGTGATTTACAGCAAGTATTGACGAATTTAGCGGTCAATGCGCGAGATGCGATGAATGAACATGGCGGAATTATTAGTTTTGCAGTGAATCACGTTGTTGGTGTCAAAGCCTATTGTATTGCGTGTGCTGCGGTTATTCAGGGCGATTTTATTGAATTAAGCGTATCCGATAACGGTGAAGGAATTGAACCTAAAATTATTCATCGGCTTTTTGATCCATTTTTTACGACTAAACCACAAGGCGAAGGCACGGGATTGGGATTGTCGGCATTAAGTGGCATCGTGCATCAATCGTCTGGACATATTTTGGTGGAATCACATCAAGGTGAATTTAATCACGGTACGCGGTTTAATTTGTTGTTTCCCGTTTTAAGAGAGAATTGAAAATTTAACCAGAAAACGTGATTGCCGTTCAGATTTATTTTGAGATAAAAATAAGTGTGAAAAGTGTACGGTAGTGAAGCGCGATGTTAGACTTACGCGCATAATTTATGGTCTTTTTTAACTTCATTTTTAAGTAAACTTACATGGATAATTTCGATTCCACTCAAAATAGTTTAGTTAGTGTTCACAACTTAACGTTTTCCCGTGGCGAAAAGAAAATTTTTGATGATATTTCACTCGAAATTGAGCGTGGCAAAATCACCGCAATAATGGGACCGAGCGGAACAGGTAAAACTACGTTATTGAAAGTCATTGGTGGACAACTTTTTCCTGCAAAAGGTTCGGTGACGGTAAATGGGCGTAATGTTCATCATTTGAAACGTGACGAACTTTATACTTTGCGAAAACGCATGGGAATGTTATTTCAAAGTGGTGCGTTATTAACGGATATGAACGTGTTTGATAACGTCGCTTATCCTGTTCGTGAGCATACACATTTACCCGAATCGATGATTCGCTCGTTGGTATTGATGAAATTAGAAGCGGTCGGTTTGCGCGGCGCACGCGATTTAATGCCAAATGAATTATCAGGCGGCATGGCGCGACGAGTAGCTTTAGCGCGAGCTATTGCCTTAGACCCAATGATGATAATGTACGACGAACCATTTACAGGACAAGACCCGATTTCAATGGGCGCGTTGGTGTTGTTGATTAAATCATTAAACACCACATTAGGCTTAACCAGTATTATTGTTTCCCACGATGTTCACGAAACACTCGCGATTGCAGATTACATTTATGTACTTTCAGAAGGTAAAGTTATCGGCAAAGGGTCGCCAGAAGAAATCAAGCAATCGTCGTCCGAATGGGTTCAGCAATTCATGAATGGCGCGGCAGATGGTCCTGTGCATTTTCATTATCCAGCAAAAGAATATATGGACGATTTACTTCATTCTGACAAACCATTTAAGCCATTATCTTCACGCCAACGTCCACCAAGTGACAGGCACGCTAAACGGAAACGGTATTCGTAATGGAATTTTTTAGATATTTGGGCGCAGGTACTCGCGAAAGTTTTACTAAACTTGGACGCGGCAGCTTTTTCCTCATCAGTATTTTAGCGGGCATTTCGAGCGTTTGTGTTCGCCCACGTTTATTACTTAAACAATTACATTCGGTTGGCGTATTGTCATTTTTGATTATTACCATTTCAGGCTTATTTGTCGGCATGGTTTTAGGTTTGCAAGGCTTCTACATTTTGTCGCGTTTTGGCGCAGAAGAAACCTTAGGCGTGATGGTTGCCACTTCGTTGGTGCGTGAACTTGGTCCTGTCGTTGCGGCGTTATTATTCGCAGGTCGAGCAGGTTCGGCATTGACCGCAGAAATAGGTTTAATGAAAGCCACCGAACAATTATCGGGCATGGAAATGATGGCGATTGACCCGATTAAACGCATTATTTCACCGCGCTTTTTGGCGGGATTTTTGTCTATGCCTTTACTTGCTGCATTATTTAGCGCAGTAGGAATTATTGGCGGACAAATGGTTGGCACAGGTTTATTAGGCGTGGATGACGGCGCATATTGGTCACAAATGCAAGCCAATCTCGATTTTCGCGGCGACATCGTTAATGGCGTAATCAAAAGTATCGTATTTGGTTTTATTACATCATGGATTGCACTATTTGAAGGTTACGACGCAATTCCGACTGCCGAAGGTGTAAGTCGCGCCACCACTCGAACCGTTGTGAATTCGGCGTTTAGTATTTTAGGATTAGATTTTATTTTGACCGCGCTTATGTTTGGAGATAATTGAGTTATGCAGCACACCCACACTCAAGACACGTTAGTTGGATTATTTGTTGCCACTGGAATTGCCAGTTTATTTTTTTTAGGTTTACAAGTTAGTAATTTAAGTTCGTTTTCACATGGAAATACTTATGAAATTACCGCACGTTTTTCAAATTCGGGCGGATTAAAAGTGAAATCGGCTGTTTCCGCCGCTGGCGTAAAAATTGGTAGTGTAAAAGCGATTACTTTTGACCAAAAAACTTACGAATCCGTTGTAAAAATGGATATTGATGCTCAATACAAAACATTACCCGACGATAGTTCCGCAAGCGTTTATACCGCTGGATTATTGGGTGAACAATATGTCAGCCTCGATGGTGGCGGTTCAGATGAGTATTTGAAAAATGGCAGCAAAATTGAAATCACCAACTCGGCGTTGGTATTAGAAAAAGCTCTCGGACAATTTTTATTCAAATCCGCTGAAGAAAAAAAAGCCACGCCTTCGCCCACGAATGATAAAAAAGGTAAAAAATGAGTAGTAAATTGAACATCGTTTCCAAAGGCAATGGACGGTGGTTGATTCACGGTGAACTTACTTTTGCCAGCATTCATGGAAAATTTATTGAATCCCCACCTTTTTTGCGTGGTGGAAAAAATATCATTTTAGATTTCGCTCAAATCACCAATACCGACAGCGCAGGGCTTGCATTGATGATTGAATGGATAAAAATTACACGCCACTACCGTATACAATTGCATTTTAAAAACGTGCCGACACAATTGCTCAATTTAGCTAAACTCAGCGGGTTGGATAAAACCCATTATTTTTCACTCAAACTAAATAAAACAACCTAATTCATGGATAAATTGATTATTACTGGCGGCGCACGACTTGATGGCGAACTACGAATTTCAGGGGCAAAAAATGCCGCTTTGCCTATTTTAGCAGCGACATTGTTATCGCACGCGCCTGTGAGCATCGGCAACGTTCCGCATTTGCACGACATTACCACGACGATGGAATTACTCGGTCGAATGGGCGTGGGTTTGACGGTTGACGAGAAAATGAACATTCAAGTCGATACCAGCACGATTAACAGTTTTGTTGCGCCTTATGAATTGGTGCGGACGATGCGAGCATCGATTTTAGTGCTTGGACCTTTGTTGGCGCGATTCGGTGAAGCACACGTTTCTTTACCTGGTGGTTGTGCGATTGGTTCACGTCCTGTCGATATTCATATCAACGGGCTGATTCAAATGGGTGCAGACATTAACCTCGAAGGCGGTTTTATTCACGCCAAAGCGAAACGCTTGAAAGGTTGTCGTTTGATGTTAGAACAAATTACGGTGACAGGAACTGAAAACTTGTTAATGGCGGCGGTTTTAGCCGAAGGCACCACCATTATGGAAAATGCCGCGAAAGAACCAGAAGTCACAGATTTGGCGCATTTCTTAAATAAAATGGGTGCGAAAATTACGGGTATTGGCACGGACGTTTTAACTATTGAAGGCGTAGAAAAATTAGGTGAAACAACGGTACATCACAATATCGTGCCTGACCGAATCGAAACAGGAACATATCTTTGCGCGGCAGCAATTACGGGCGGACGAGTGAAATTGAAAGACACGCGCCCAGATTTGTTGGACGCAGTTTTAGCGAAATTGGTTGAAGCGGGTGCAGAAATCACCACGGGCGACGATTGGATTGAACTGAATATGCACGGCAAACGTCCAAAAGCTGTTTCTGTTCGCACGTTGCCTTATCCAGCTTTTCCGACCGATATGCAAGCCCAATTTTGTGCAATGAACGCCGTTGCAGAAGGCGTTGGCATTGTGACGGAAACGGTTTTTGAAAATCGGTTTATGCACGTTAATGAATTGCAACGCATGGGCGCAGATATTCGCCTTGAATCGAATACCGCGATTTGTACAGGTGTGAAAAAATTAACAGGCGCACCCGTGATGGCAACCGATTTACGCGCTTCAGCGAGTTTGGTGATTGCGGCTTTAGTCGCAGAAGGCGATACCGTTGTCGATAGGATTTATCATATCGATCGCGGTTACGACCACATCGAAGAAAAATTGGCACAACTTGGCGCGACCATTCGTCGTGTCCCGAAATAAGGCTGCGACGATGATTACCATTGCAGTTTCAAAAGGGCGAATTTACGAAGAAGCCTTGCCGTTGTTGGCAAAAATGGGCATTTCACCGATTGATGACCCCGAAACCAGTCGAAAATTGATTTTATCCACCACCCGCGACGATGTTCAACTCGTGATTATTCGCGCCACCGACGTGCCAACCTTTGTGGAATATGGCGCGGCGGATATGGGCATCGCGGGAAAAGATGTGTTGATTGAACACGGTGCCGAAAATTTGTACGAACCAATTGATTTGAACATTGCCCGTTGTAAATTGATGACGGCGGCTCACAAAGATGCGCCTGCGATTTCGGGACGGGTGCGCGTGGCGACAAAATACGTCACGATTGCTCAACAGTATTTTGCGAGTTTGGGCGTTCAAGCTGAAATTATTAAACTTTATGGTTCGATGGAACTTGCGCCGCTCGTGGGTTTAGCGGATTGCATTGTGGATTTAGTCGATACGGGCAACACATTACGCGCCAATAATTTAGAGCCGCGCGAGTTAATTATGAACATCAGTTCGCGTTTGGTCGTGAATAAAGCCTCGATGAAAATGAAAAATGCGGTGATTGCGGATTTGTTGGCGCAATTTGAGCAGGTTTTGGCAGAAAACGATTAAAAGCTAAATTCACAAAAAAGCCGCCATTGAAAATCAATTCAATGGCGGCTTTTCTTTTCGTGTCTTACTAAAAATAGTGGGTCAAAAATGTTTTATATTTTTATGATTTTTCTTTTGCCGTTTTCTGCTTTAGTTTTTAATAATCCAATTTTTGATAAAAATTCATTGAATCCAGCGCGGGGAGATGAAGAGCTGACGGAGTTTAAAAATAGGTCTGGTCTTGGAATGTTCGTGCTAGTAATGGTCGCCATTCTTCTCGAATGGTTTTCCGTGTGGCAAAGAGTAATTTTAATTGCGCTAGCGGTGTACTCTACACTTTGTGCTTTTAATTATATTTACCAAAAATTCCGCAAAGCCCCGTCTCTTCAGGTCGGGGATGTAAGGAATATCGGCGTAGCCCCGCTTTAAAATTTAAGTAGGGCGTTGCTGTTGTTCAATATACTGTTTCAGAACGGATAAAGGCGCACCACCAC
>CAIPQN010000077.1 GCA_903867225.1 uncultured Pseudomonadota bacterium
GTGGTGGTGCGCCTTTATCCGTTCTGAAACAGTATATTGAACAACAGCAACGCCCTACTTAAATTTTAAAGCGGGGCTACGCCGATATTCCTTACATCCCCGACCTGAAGAGACGGGGCTTTGCGGAATTTTTGGTAAAACCAATCAAACCTTTGCCAAATAAGTATTGTTTCGTGAGTAACATAATCGCAACGGTGCCTAACGCGCCCACAAAATTGCCAATATACACAATGAACCAATTGCGAAGTACCTGTTTAACAGTAACTTTTTTATTTGCACACGCCATAACAATCAAAATGTTGCCCGTGAATAATTCTGCGCCCGCCACTGCAACCAAAATCAAACCGACACAGAAAACTAGCCCGCCCAACAAACGATTCACACCGAAAGGTAACGCTGAACCGCCCGCCCAAACGGTGGTTGCAAACATCGACCCAATCGCAACAAAAGCTCCCGCCAGAATCGCCAACACAAATATCGTGAGCGTGTCCATGTGCGCCTTTTTAATGCCGATACTTTCCGCTTTATTTGCAATCTCGGCTGGCATGAGCGAATCGAGCGAAAATTCAGCATGATTCACTTTTTGATTATTTTGTGTTTCGTTCATTGTGAGTGGCTCATTTTTTAGCAGGTAAATAATCCGCGTTTTTGAAATTGTCCGATAACACGATTAAGCAATTCGGGCGAAGGCGGCGAAACGTCTTTTAATGGGAATTTCAATCCTAAATCATCCCATTTATGTTCGCCCATTTTGTGAAACGGCAATACTTCCACTCGTTCCACACCGTGAAGCGTGGCAATAAAATCGGCTAACTTTTCCACATCGTCAAAATCATCGGTGTAATCTGGCACTAAAACATACCGTATCCACATCGGTTTTTTCATTGCTGACAATCGCCGCGCAAAATCCAACGTCGGTTGCAAGGGTTTTGAAGTCAACGCCTCATATTTTTCGGGGTCGATATGTTTAATGTCAAGCAACACTAAATCGACACTTTCAAACCAATCGTCTTCCAAATGCGCCGCTAAAAATCCTTGTGTATCGAGCGCGGTATGTAATTTCAATTCATGTTTCACGCGATAAAATATCTCGCCAACGAAATAGGCTTGCATTAAAGGTTCGCCGCCCGAAATGGTCAAACCGCCAGCAAAACGTAGAAAATGCGCGTATTTCGCAATCTCCGCCACAATGTCATCGACGTGCGTCATTTTGCCATTGTGCATTTTCCAAGTGTCGGGGTTGTGGCAATACAAACATTGAAATTGACAGCCCGCACAAATAACACGAAACGCATTCCAGGACCATCAACTGCGCCACCCGTATCGAATGAATGAACAAAACCCGACAATTTGCCACTTTCATCCACACTCGCGGGCGCGATAACTCCGTGTGGTTTTATATGATGCGGCACGGGTTAACTGTGAATGTGAAAAGTACGATTGATAACATCCAGCTGTTGCTCATGCGAGAGTTTAACGAAATTTACAGCGTAACCCGAAACGCGAATGGTGAGTTGTGGATAATTTTCAGGGTGATTCATCGCATCGAGTAACGTGTCTTTATTCAACACGTTGACGTTGACGTGAAAACCGTTTGCGCTACAAAAACCGTCCAAACAATTGGTTAAATTAGTCACGCGATCCGAAATAGTGTGACCCAAAGAATCAGGTGTTGACGTTGCCGTCCAAGAAATTCCATCTAACGCCGCGTCATAAGGTAATTTTGCTACCGACGCACCCGAAGCCACAAAACCACTGGTATCACGTCCGCTCATTGGATTTGCACCTGGGGCAAACGGTTCGCCCGAACGACGACCATCAGGTGTATTGCCTGTTTTTTTGCCATAAACCACATTAGACGTAATCGTTAAAACAGATTGCGTAGGCGTGCTGTCACGATACATTTTGTGTTGACGAATTTTGTCCATAAACGTTTCAACTAACCAAACCGCAAGTTGATCAACACGGTCATCATCGTTGCCATAAGCAGGATATTCACCTTCTATTTCAAAGTCCGTTGCGATACCATGTTCATCACGAATAACTTTCACTTTTGCATATTTGATGGCTGATAACGAATCAGCGGCAACCGATAAACCTGCAATGCCACACGCCATCGTCCTTGACATCCTCACCGCCCTAAAGAGGCGGTGATTCCTACAGCTAGACGCTTATGTCCAAGCGCGAGAATGTTCTTAGCCGCATTAACATCTCTGTCATGCGTCGTGCCACACTCGGCACAAGTCCATTCTCTTATTCCA
>CAIPQN010000078.1 GCA_903867225.1 uncultured Pseudomonadota bacterium
CGAGATTGTGTACATTTAACCAATCGTTTTGTCCGTAAAATACTCTCGCATACCTTTGCCGCCTTTTTAAATCGGTTCCTCGGACGAAAAACCCTAAATCTCAGTACCTTGGTTGAATTTTAAAAGTCGAACATCGCGTAATAATAACACGACTTAATTTCTAGGCTGCATTTTTACAACTAAAAAAGAATCTCAAATAAATTCAAGATTTGAGATTCCTTCAATCAATTAAAACTCGTAATAAATCACCTTTTTGCTGTGAAATAAGCGGCTAATCACGCGATTTTCTCGTCTTCAAATATAAAGTTCGGTTGCCTCTTTTAGCTTCGTCAATCGTTAAGTCAAAACTTGCCACTTCGACGTTTAAACATTGTGAAACATAATAATCGCCTTCGCGGTAAATGAGATATTTTAGGTTTTTCATCATTGCGTTGGGGTATAGGTCGTGTTGTTTGTCAAAGTAAAAGATTTTATTGTCTACGATACTTTTAAGTCAGATTGAATACGCCTAAACTTTCCGCTTTTCTCAAAAAATCAAAATAATCATTATCTCCAAGCCGACTCTTTAATGTGGCAACATCAGTCATTACCTCTCTTGTATTCAATAATTTTGGTAGAGCAGTATATTTCTCGCCATCAAATTGAAAATCGACGTTTAATGATTGAGAATTTGCTGGCGAAAATAAATTATTTAAGTCATTTATACTTTCACGGATTTTTCGATTAGGAATATTATTGATATTTCCTCTCTTAGCATATTCATTATCGACAAGTATTGTTTCGTTTTTCATACAGCAAATACTTCCAGTTGGAATTTCAATTTTCGTAAAAATTCCTAATTTTAAGAAATTTTTTATTTGCTTCCTTCGTTCTTCATGCGCTGTAAATTGTAGTTTTTTATGCGCTGCTTCTGATTCTTTAGGATTAACAGCATAAAATACAGATACAATCTCGCCACATTTCTTGGCTATGTCACAAATTTCTGAGATTTTGAGTTGACCTGTATCGTGGATGATTGCAAAAGACTTAGTACCATAAAAAACATAAATCCAACATGTATCAACAGAATCGGTAATTATTCCATCAATACTAGAGTCATTATTTTTTACAATTCCAGCACCATCTTGAGTTATTTCTATGAAATTCATAATTTTTCCTTTTTTCTGAAAGTTATAACCTGTAAATACTAAAACTCAATGAGCAGCGATTTTATACTCGCTACTCGTTGATTACAAAACCTTAAACCTCGTGATAAATCGCCGCGCCTTCGTTTAAGAATTCTTGCGATTTTTCGTCCATGCCGAGTTTTAACGCTTCTTCTTCGGCAATGCCTTTTTCAGCCGCATAATTTCTAACGTCTTGGCTGATTTTCATCGAACAGAAATGCGGGCCACACATCGAACAGAAATGCGCGACTTTTGACGATTGTTTTGGCAAGGTTTCATCGTGGAATTCACGCGCTTTTTCAGGGTCTAAACCGATGTTGAATTGGTCTTCCCAACGGAATTCAAAACGCGCTTTCGACATCGCATTATCCCGCGCTTGTGCGCCTGGATGCCCTTTGGCTAAATCTGCCGCGTGTGCCGCGATTTTGTAAGTCACAATGCCTTCGCGCACGTCTTGTTTATTCGGCAAACCCAAATGTTCTTTTTGCGTGACATAACACAGCATCGCGCAACCGTACCACCCGATATTTGCCGCGCCAATCGCAGAGGTGATGTGGTCATAACCGGGTGCAATATCCGTCGTGAGAGGTCCTAAAGTATAAAAAGGAGCTTCGCCACATTCTTCCAATTGTTTGTCCATATTGACTTTAATCATGTGCAACGGAACGTGTCCAGGCCCTTCAATCATGGTTTGCACATCGTGTTTCCACGCGATTTTGGTCAATTCACCGAGCGTTTCGAGTTCACCAAATTGCGCCGCGTCATTCGCGTCATAAATCGAACCTGGACGCAATCGGTCACCCAATGAAAACGCCACGTCGTAGGCTTTCATGATTTCGCAAATTTCTTCAAAGTGCGTGTACAAGAAACTTTCGGTGTGATGCGCGAGACACCTTTCGCCATAATCGAACCGCCGCGTGACACGATGCCCGTCATACGTTTTGCAGTTAATGGAACGTGATGCAAACGCACGCCAGCATGAATCGTAAAATAATCCACGCCTTGCTCGGCTTGTTCAATCAACGTGTCGCGGAAAATTTCCCACGTTAAATCTTCGGCTTTGCCGTTCACTTTTTCGAGAGCTTGATAAATTGGCACAGTTCCAATCGGCACAGGCGAATTACGCAAAATCCATTCGCGGGTTTCGTGGATATTTTTGCCTGTCGATAAATCCATAATCGTGTCGCCGCCTGAAAATAGGCAACCTTTTTCAATGCTCAAGCAATCAAATTCTGAAACATTCCAAACAGTAAGTTTTAATACGTTGGGGTGTTCGAGGTGAATTTAATAAGCCGTGTTTAATCACTTCAAAAAGCGCGTCATCAATATCAGGATATTTTTTTAATAATCCCTTCTGTAATCCGTTTTCAAGTTTTGAAACCTCAAACGTCATCGCGTGTTCAAAAGCTACCACACTTTCGTGTTTTACCAAAAATTCCGCAAAGCCCCGTCTCTTCAGGTCGGGGATGTAAGGAATATCGGCGTAGCCCCGCTTTAAAATTTAAGTAGGGCGTTGCTGTTGTTCAATATACTGTTTCAGAACGGATAAAGGCGCACCACCAC
>CAIPQN010000079.1 GCA_903867225.1 uncultured Pseudomonadota bacterium
GAGATTGTGTACATTTAACCAATCGTTTTGTCCGTAAAATACTCTCGCATACCTTTGCCGCCTTTTTAAATCGGTTCCTCGGACGAAAAACCCTAAATCTCAGTACCTTGGTTGAATTTTAAAAGTCGAACATCGCGTTAATTATGGTTTTTTTTAAACCAATGCTTTCGCCTGTAAATCGGCATGATAAGACGAACGCACCAACGGCGCACTCGCCACTTGTTTAAAACCCAAGGCTTTTGCGGTGGCGGCGTAACGATCAAATTGTGCGGGTGTGACATATTTTTCAACGGCTAAATGCGATTTGCTTGGTTGTAAATACTGACCTAAGGTCAACATTGAACAGCCAACCGCCAATAAATCGCGCATGACAGTTTCAACCTCTTTTTCCGTTTCACCAATTCCTAACATCAAACCCGATTTCGTTGGAATGTTTGGTTGTAGCGCGTGAAATTGACGAAATAATTCTAATGAACCTTCGTAATCTGCACCAGGTCTGGCTTTTGTGTACAAACGTGGAACCGTTTCCATGTTGTGATTAAACACGTCGCAAGGTTGCGCTGCTAAAATCTCAACCGCTTTTTCAATACGCCCGCGAAAATCGGGAACAAGAATTTCGATTTTTGTATTCGGAGTTTGCTGGCGAATTTCTTTGATGCAATCGGCAAAATGTCCTGCCCCACCATCACGCAAATCATCACGATTCACCGACGTAATCACTACATATTTCAATGCCATTTTCAGCACCGCTTCGGCTAATTGACGCGGTTCATCTGCATCAAGCAGCAACGGTTTTCCGTGTGCCACATCACAAAACGGACAGCGGCGCGTACACAAATCGCCCATAATCATAAACGTCGCCGTACCGTGTTTGAAACATTCGGCGAGATTCGGACACGCCGCTTCTTCGCAAACGGTGTGTAATTTATTTTCACGCAAAAGCTGTTTGATTTTCGCAGTTTCTTGTCCAGACGGTAATTTAATCCGAATCCATTCGGGTTTCCGCAGCGGGGTTTCAGTGATTTCTACTTTGATGGGAATTCGCGCCAACTTCTCACTGTTCCGTTGATGGGTTTCAGGCGTGGTGCGGGAAGGAGCTTGATAATCAGTCATTCAAATTTTTTAGTAAGTTGGAAACAATTTTGTGAGCAAGTTCGTTGGTTTCAATGGTGATTCCAAAATCCACCAACTGCGTCATTTTCAAATCCGCATAACCACACGGATTGATAAAATTAAACGGTGTTAAATCCATGTTGTTATTCAAACTCAAGCCGTGATAACAGCCATTTTTTTTGATTCGCAAACCGATAGAGCCGATTTTTTTATTTTCGACATAAACACCACGGGCATCGGCTTTGGCTTCGGCATAAATTTGAAAATCGGCAAGCGTTTGAATCATCGCATTTTCAAGGTGGGAAACAATTTGCTGGCTGTTCAAATTCCGCCGTTTTAAATCAAACAAAACATAAACAATCGCCTGCCCTTCCCCGTGATACGTCACCTGCCCGCCTCGATCAGTTTGAATAACTGGAATTTTGCCGATATTCAATAAATGTTCACGCTTGCCATTCAATCCAAGCGTGTAAACCGAAAAATGCTCGACTAGCCAAATTTCATCTGGCGTTTCGGGCGTGCGTGTTTCAGTGAAACACTGCATTTCGCGCCACACATTTTCATACGATTGAATGCCTAAATTGCGAATAATCATTATTTTTCAAACGCACCTTGTAAGCCATTCGCCGCCGCATCTCGAGTGGAAAGTGGTTTCAAATCAAAGCGGTTTTCAATGAATTTCAAAATAGAGGTTGTATTGTAAAGCGTGTGATCAACGTAATTCTTTTTAGCAAACGGTGAAATAATAATGGCGGGAATTCGCGTTCCAGCTCCCCAACGGTCAATTTGTGGTGGTGCAACATGATCCCAAAAACCGCCGTATTCATCGTAAGTCACAATAATCGCGGTGCTAGACCAAATCGGACTTTGACGAATTGCTTCCACAATTTCTTTCACTTCGTCGTCGGCATCCAAAATAGTGGCATAACCTGGATGCTGATTTTTATTTCCCGCTGGTTTGAAAAAGGCGACTTGTGGGAAGTCAGTTTTCAAATCACTAAACAATTGTTTTTTGTCTTTTAAATGTTTAGCACGTTCGGTTGTTTCGGGTGCGAAATTCGCATAAAACACAAACGGTTGATGATGATATTGGAAATTATCATCGGTTTCTTTATTTGCAACGGCATTATCCCAACCGCCCGAATACCATGCCCATGAAATATCTTTTTCAGAAAGTCGGTCGCCAATCGTTGGTAAATGTTGAGGCGGTAAACGATTCGCTGGATTTTTAGAATCGAATGGCGGATAAGTCGGTTGAATTGTTCCGACTGCAAAACCGTCTGCCGTAACCGACGGGTCTTTCGTTAATTTTCCTGTTGCCGCATCAATTTTCCATTGACGTAATTCGGCAGGTGCGTCTTTGAATTCAGGCGTACAAGCGCAAATCAGCCATTGATGATTTAAAAAAGAACCGCCGTAAGCCGCTTGAAAAAAATTATCTGCTAAGGTGAATTCTTTCGCGTATTGCCACAAAGCCGTTTTCGATAAATCGTAATAACCCATCGTCAAACCACCAGCCGAGGATAATTGCGCGAAACGGTCATTTTTTCCACCATCAATTTGCATTTGATGAATGAAAAAACGGTGGGTTAAATCGGGATGTTTTTCGTTTAATTTGACGTAAGTTTCAATGTTAAACGGTTCATTAGCCAAATTTTCAGGAAAACGTTTATCTGAAACCGTCGGCAAGGTTTTGTAATCATTTCCGTATTCATCAATTTGTGGAAAAGTATTTTTCGCATCATTCAAACCATTTGCATTGGGAAATAGTCCAAATAAATTATCAAAACTACGGTTTTCAAGATAAATCACCACGATGTGGTCAATTTGCGAATTAGCAGGGCTTAATGAAGGAAGTAATGCAAATAAAAGTGAAAGACGAGCAGCAATTTTCATAATTTAAGACAATTTTACAGCGCGTACAAAACGTGTGGATGGTCAGTTAAATCTTGATAAATCGCATCTAACTGTTTTTTACTTTGCGCTTCAATCGTGACGGTAATTGACACATAATTTCCGTCTTTGCTCGGTTTTGACTGGACTTTGTGATTATGTGTATCAGGCGCGTGGCGACTGACAATTTCCATCACTGTTACATCTAAATCATTGCTGAATTTCCCCATTGCTTTGATCGCAAATTCGCACGGAAATTCAAATAAGGTTTCTTCGGTTGTTTCACTCATTTTTCACTCGTCGCGTAAGTCATTTTATAGGCTTGTAATAAATTATTCATTTGATGCCAAAGTTGTCCGACTTGACCATTTGCCACAGGCTGTCCATCCAATTCAATCACTGGCAAAATTTCGCGCGTTGAACTGGCAAACCAAATTTCATTCGCCATTTTTAGCGCATCGAGCGAAATAATATCTTCTGCACACGGAATGTTGTTTGCGGCTGCAAGTTCTAAAATCACATCACGAGTAATCCCCGCAAGGATAAAATTATTTTTCGGCGGCGTAATCAAAATGCCATCAATGACTGCGAAAACATTACTCGCAGAACCTTCTGTGACATAACCTTCGCGTACTAAAATCGCTTCAGCACAATCGTTTTCAACCGCTTGTTGACGCAATAAAATGTTGCCAAGCAACGCAATCGCTTTGATATTGCACGCACTCCAACGATTATCTTCAACGCTGATGGCTTTCACGCCTTTTTCTTTATCGTTAAAAGGTGCTATGTCGTTACACATCATAAAGACGGTTGGTTTCACGCCAATTGGAAACGCATGATCACGTTTTTCAGCTGCACCGCGTGTCACTTGAAAATAAATGTATTGGTCTTTCGTTGCGTCAATTAACGGCAACATGATTTCGCGCCATTCGTCGCGCGAATAAGGATTTTCAATGCGCGTTAAATTTAAACTATTTTCAAGGCGTTCCAAATGAGCATCGAACCGAAATAACGAACCTTGATAAACAGGAATGACTTCATAAATGCCATCACCAAATAAAAAACCTCTATCCATCACAGAAACATTGGCTTTATCAGCGTCAATATATTCGCCGTTTAAAAATACTTTTTTATTTTTTGTCATTGGATTTCTCCTTCATCATCAAAATGTTGTCATAAAGGCGTTGGAAGATATTGCCTTGTTCAACGGATTTTAACGCCACTAAATCGGCTGTTGCGACCACATCATTTTTCAACGTAACTTTCACCATGCCAAGTTTTGTACCTTCTGCAATGGGTGCGGTGACTTTTTTATCAATAATCAATTCAGCTTTTAAGTCAGCATAATGGCGGCGTGGAATTGTCACGTTAAAATCACGCGCTAATCCAAGCGGCACATTTTGAATGTTGCCTTTCCAAATTCGTGCTTCTGCCAATGGTTTTTTGGCTTCATAAAGTTTATGACCTTCAAAGAAACGGAAACCGTAATTGAGTAAATTTTGATTTTCGTTCACACGAGCATTCGCGCTACTTGTTCCCATTACAACCGAAATCAAACGCATATTTTCACGCACTGCTGAAGCCACTAAACAATAACCCGCATCATCAGTAAAACCTGTTTTTACACCGTCTACGCTTTCATCACGCGCTAATAATTGATTGCGATTATGTTGCGTGATTTTGTTGTAAGTGAATTCTTTTTGTGAAAACCAACGGTAATAATCAGGAAATTCGTCAATGATGGCTTTAGTCACAATCGCTAAATCGCGTGCGCTGGTGTAATGATTTTCGGCGGGTAAACCGTTGCTGTCTTCAAAATGACTATTCAACATTCCTAATCGTGCAGCATGTTGATTCATCATTTCGGCAAATGTTGATTCACTTCCCGCGATGTGTTCGGCAAGTGTTACTGCAGCATCATTGCCCGATTGAATGACAATGCCTTTAATTAAATCTTCAATAGAAACTTTATTATTCACTTCTAAAAACATGCGTGAACCGCCTGTTTGCCACGCATTTTGGCTAACGGTTGCTAAATCATCGAGCTTTAAATGTCCGCTGCTAATTTCACGAAAGGCAACGTAGACCGTCATAATTTTGGTCAAGCTAGCGGGCGCGAGTTTAATGTCGGCATTATTTTCAGCCAAAATTTTGCCTGTAAAATAGTCCATTAAAATGAAACTACTCGCGGCAATTTTAGGCGCAGCTGGCGTGAGAATGTCTGACTCTTCTGCGTTTGCAAACAACGCAGAAAAAATCAATGTAAAAACGAGGATAAAACGAAAAAAGGATTTGATTGTCATGGGATTCGGTCAGAGTAAAACAGAATAAAACTGAACGCGATTGTATCATGACAATCGTTTGATTTAATTGGTTTCTGTCACAAATTGCGTGGCTGTAATACCTAATTTAGCCAATTTATCATTGAGATTACTTGCATTATGAGCAGATTGGATTGGCACAAAAACTTTGTAAAGCGTGGTTTTTTTACTGCTCGACGAGGCAATTTTTGACTCGGGCAAGTGTTGTTTTTTAAGATTTACCAATAAATCTTGCGCGAGTTTTTTGTCGCGAAAACTACCAATTTGCAAATATACCGATTGGTTTTGTTGTTGTAATTGTTTGAAGGCTTGTTCAGGTGCAATGGATTTAATCGCTACTTTACTTGTCCCCGCTTCATCCATGCCCAATTGTTTAGCCGCTGAATAAGACAAATCTAAAATTCGTTTGTCAAAGAAAGGACCTCTGTCGTTAATGCGGACAATCACGGTGCGATTATTTTCGGTGTTGGTGATTTCAGCGTAGGAATCAAGCGGCAAAGTATTGTGGGCGGCGGTCATCGCATTCATGTCGAATAATTCACCTGTTGCGGTTTTTTTACCGTGAAATTCGTTGCCATACCATGATGCAACGCCTGTTTTTGATTTTGACGCGACTTTGTTAGTTGTATTTTTATACTTTGTTGTCGTCGCGAGTGGGGGTGTTGGTAGCGGTGATGTTTCAACGCTTGATGGAATGATGTTTTGTGGAAGAGTTGCTAAATTTGGTTTCGTTGTATTCGTACAACTAACTAAAACAGCTATCGATAAAATCGGAATCAATTTTTTCATAAAGTGCTCGGTGGTTGGTTTTCAATATGCAAAATCAAAAAAATAATTTCGCGTATGAAGAACTTTGAATATCGTTAATCTTTAGTAGATTCAAAGTGCTTCGCCAGCCTCTTACGTCGCCTCATTGCAATATAAGAAGTTTTTTACTTTAGAGAATAAAACTGTACGTTTTGTTGTTAAGGAGCGACGATTTTACGATGCAGTGTATTAAATCCGCCTTAAATGATGAGGCAAAAAACTTCACCACAACAAAAAACCGCCCCCAGTTTGCACTGAAAGGGCGGTTTTTTGATGACTGTTATTTTACTAATGCAACGGGATAATTCGGATGTTGCGGGTTAATCGTGAGCGTTTTTAAACGTGGATGCACCACCAAATCCATTGCCTCCATTGGAATCACACCTAATAACGGTTCATTTCCCAAAACAACTGCTTCAGTGACATACGTTCTATTTTCAAAGGCAATTTCAATCGGTGCAATTTTCGGTACTTTGCGTTGATGTCCATCGGCTAAAGTGACTACTTGTGTCGAAACTTCGGTCGTATCAAAGCCAAGTTGCAACGCAATTTCCTCCGTCACACACATAAAAGTCGCGCCCGTATCAACTAACGCCTCTATGTCAATTTGTTGCTTACCAAAAAGATTAGTAAGTTTGAGCTTTGCGTAAGTTAAGCCCATTTTTATTCTCCAAAAATGTAAAAACCCAAATTCTACCACAACAAAAAACCGCCCCCAGTTTGCACTGAAAGGGCGGTTTTATTTGAATCAATCACCAATCAATCTGTCATAAGCCGCATGACTTCCAATCCAAAACCATTGCACGCCTTCTGGAACAGGAACTCCCAACGCTCAATAATCCAAACTCACGCGAACACTCCGAAACTTGCCATTTTTAAGGAACTTAAATTGCAACGACGGATGCTGTGGATTTTGTTTCAATAATTTGTAACTGTCGCGTGCTTGTTTTTGAATGTTCAACGGCAACTCATCAAAAAACCGCCAAAACTTAGATGATGCAAAATGCCTCACAATTCTGTCACCAAACCACTGTGATATTCTGCTAACGCTTCAGCAGCTAACGCATCCAATTTCCCTGCTTCAGCATCACTTTCAATTTTTTTATCCCAAATGTTGCCATAAAACTCCGAAAACCAACGTTGTAATTCGGCTAAATCAGGTTCGGGTAATTGCTGAATTGCGTCTTCGATAACTTGAACAGAAAGCATAAATCCTCCAAAACGTATTAAAAACCCAAATTCTACCACAACAAAAAACCGCCCCCAGTTTGCACTGAAAGGGCGGTTTTGTTTGAAGCGAATCAGCTAAGAATTAGCAAAGTTGCGGAGCAACAGATGAACAAGTACCACTAACTGTCCAATTAACTTTTCCACCTGATAAAACTGGTGTCAAAATGTAGGTTTCAGTCCCAGCAAAACCAGTTGTTGTTGTACTTGCAACTCCAGCTGCGGAAAAAACCAAATCACTCGCAGTTGCTGTAATTACACCAGCCACAGTGGCTACGCTTTTAACATAGCCAGATCCAGCAGCATCAACAATGCTGTTACTACCACCTGTACAATTCGTAATAGCCCCTAAATTTTGAGCGCAAATTTCAACGGCAATTTTGGCTGCATTCGTTGCTAAAACAACTTCCGTAAATTTCGCTTTTTTGGTGTAGTTTTGATAAGCAGGCAACGCAACAGAAGCCAAAATGCCAATGATTGCCACCACAATCATCAATTCGATTAAGGTAAAACCTTGTTGTGCTTTTTGTATTGTAGATTTCATTATTTTTCCTTGGTTTAGGAGTTAAAAAAGTGTGTTTTTTAATACTGATACGATTATAAGACGATGCGCCTAATTTTAAAATGCTAAATTTTAACCAATACTTCACCGCGCCCAATTTCTGCCATATCGCCCGCGAAACGTTGCACGCGATTAAAGGCATTTTCGCTTTCGGCAAAAGGTGAATTTAGTTCTTTAAATGAATCGAATAACATCGGCAAAAACGCCAATGTGTGTGAACCGCAATCGTTGAAACTCGCCGATAATTTTGGCATATTCCATAACAACAATGTGCCTCGACGCATATTGTGACCTAAAAATTTACCCGTATTTCCCATGACCGCAATTGTGCCAGCAATCATTCTTGAACCACAATAATCCCCTGTTCCGCCTTCGATTAAAATCGTACCTCGACGTAAATGGTCGCCAACTCGGTCGCCAGCATTCCCTTTGACCAAAATCAAACCGCCTTTCATGCCCATTTTATTACCAGCCAACGCGCCACCTAAGAAATCGCCCGCGTTACCACTAATTTCAAGCAATCCTTTTTTCATTTCACAACCTGCGTAAATTCCAGCATTTCCCAATACATTGATAATGCCTTTTTTCATGCCCATGCCGCAGTATGCGCCCGCATCGCCTTCGACGTGAATAATTCCACCGTCTAAGTCTTTGCCGATGTAATCCAGTTTCGAAAAACTGTTTTTAATCAAAATGTGTGTCGAATCAAAACCGCTAATCGTAAAAAGTTCGTCAACGCGCACTTTTCGTTTTCCACAATGTAATTTGATGGCAGCGATTTCGGTAGGGTCGAGTTTTTCCAACGCATGACAAACAAGTGGTGACATATCAACACGTTGATCGGGACGGGTTTTTAAAGTGAACGTTAACGCGCTCATGCCATAATCTCCTGTAAATGAAAATGGAAGGGTCCTAATTTGCCGCCGTAATTGCCTGCGCTGATTCGCATGATGCCGTTTTCTGAACCTAAATCGCAGACCGCTTGAATGCCGACCCGCATCGCTTTGTCGATGTCTTCTTTACTCAAACCGTCGATGACAATTTCCATGACCGATTCAATATCAGGCGATAAATCCGTTTTTTTAGTTGAGCCTTTTAAGGTTGGACAAAATGCGTCATTAGTTGATGCCCCGAGAGATTTATATTTTGAACCCACTTTTGAACCAGAACGCACCACACCACCAGGAAAGGGCATAATGACGTTAGGGATTTTTTTCATTTCTTCAATTGCTGCTTCACACGCTGCGAGGGCTTGCGGTTGTGATTGCGCTAAAACTAAGAAGTTTCCGCCACCAATTGCATCGACTTGACCTGTTGTGGCTTCGGCTAAAAATTCGCCGTCCATCACAGGAATACGCCAATAACGTTTGCCTGAAATCACTTTTGACGTTTGAAAACCATCACCGAAATAACGTAAATTTTTGCCCAATGGAATACGAATGCCGCCGTCAATTCCTGCGAATAACGCAGACGTTGGCGACGTTAAAACACATTGACCTGCACGAGTTTCGAGTTGTTTCGCTAACCCTTTTCCACCCATTGCGAAAATCATAATCGCCACACCAGGTCTGCCGTCTGGCGTTTCATCTGGCGTTAAAACGCGCTCGATTCCTGCTTCACAACCGCACGCAATCACAGACGTGGCGAAACCCGTCATGGCTTGCGCGGCAATCATTGCCCATTTTTCATTTTGCGCGGTGATAATCGCTCGCGTGCCTTTCATCGGAAAGGCTTCGGCGAATGTCGCGTCTATCGTGACACCGTTAATAATCATTGTGTTTCCTCTTTCAATTGGGCGAAAAAAATTTCTAATTTTAAATCTTCGATGGGTAAAAAATGCTTTGCGTTGCTGGTGCATAAAATTTCGTCGTGCAAAAGAGCCGTTGCTGCAATCAGCGCATCTGCCATTTCAATCCGATGACTTAATGCAAAATTTTTTACAATGCGTCGTGCTTGCAAACTGGTTAATGTGTTGATTTCGTAAATTTTGAATTCAAACACATCTAACAATTTCTCAAAGGTCATCAGCTCTTTTTTGTTGCGACAAAACGGAACGTATTCCATGTAAGTCACCGATGAAATTGCCCGATTTGTTACATTTAAAATTAACTCTTTTGCAGAAACAACACCTCGATCAGCGTAAATGAAAATGTTAGTGTCGAATATCACTTTCTATGCCTCGCCGTCCTTGACGAATCAAACGTAATTCACTTTCAACCGAATCAACGCCTAATTCTTTGTGCATTCCAAAAAAATCAGCCATTACAGCGTGTTGTTGAGCGTATTTTTCAATCGGCGTTTGAGAAGATAGTTTCAGTTTTTGAATCAGTTGATATACCAATTCCAACGTTTGTTTATCTTCGAGTTCATCGATTTCATATTTCAATTGTTCTTTCGTAATCATGATGTTCTAAGCCTTCTTCATAATCCGTGCTTGTTCACGTTTCCAATCTGCATCTTTTGAAGCCGCGCGTTTATCATGCAATTGTTTCCCTTTTGCTAAACCGATTTCAATTTTTGCGCGTCCGTTTTTCCAATACATCGCCAACGGGATAATCGTGTAGCCTTTACGTTCAACTGCGCCAATCAATTTATTTAATTCATGTCGATTGAGTAGCAATTTTTTGTTGCGAACCGCTTCGGGTTTAATGTGCGTCGAAGCCGAAAGTAACGCCGAAATATGTGCGCCTTGCAACCACGCTTCGCCTTTCTTAATGGTGACGTAACTTTCTTTGAGTTGTACGCGCCCATCACGCAAACTTTTGACTTCCCAACCTTCCAAAACTAGCCCCGCTTCAAATTTTTCTTCAACAGAATACTCGTGCGTCGCTTGACGATTTTTGGCAATCGTCGCATTTTGCGAATCGGCTTTTTTCTTTGCATTTTTTTTATCTGCCATGATTATTTTTTCCCAACCGTAACCGTTTGTAAATGCGTTAAATCCACGCGCCGTTTAAAAGCATCAGCGATTTGCGCGGCAGTGACATTTTGAATGTTTTGTTGAAAGGTATCCAAATAATCGAGTGGCATTTGATAAAACCCAATCATCGAAACGTAATTTGCCAATTCTTTATTGGTATCAAATTTCATCGCAAATCCGCCAACAATGTTATTTTTCGTGGCTGTCAATTCCGTTTCAGTCACGCCATTTTTCACAAAATCCACGAGCGTTTGATTCAAAACAGCTAAGGCTTGCGTGGTTTGGTCGTTGCGGGTTTGCAAACTCGCCACAAAAACGCCTTCTTTCAACAACGGCATAAACGCACTCGACGCGCTGTACGCCAAGCCACGTTTTTCGCGCACTTCGTCAAACAATTTCGACACCAAACTACCGCCGCCCAAAATGTGATTGCCGACATACAAGGTAAAATAATCAGGGTCTTTGCGATACGTTCCCGTTAAACCGACTAAAACGTGTGTTTGCGTCGATGGAAATTCGATATGTTGCGTCGTTGCTTTTGTCAAAGCAGGAACATCTGGCAATGGCGTAGGTTTTGAACCTTGTGGCAAGTCTGAAACCAACAAATTCGCGGTTTGTTCAGCTTGTGTTTTCGACAAATTGCCGACAATCACAACGATTGCATTCGAGGCGGTAAAATAGGTTTTGTAAAAATTTTTCGTATCGTTAGTCGTAAATTGTTCAACGGTATTCAAAACGCCTAAATTCGGATGCGCGTAAGGATGTTCACCATAAACTGCGCTGTAAAATGTCATGCTTGCTAATTCAGCAGGCGATTCTTCACGTTGTTTTAACGCCGCCAACGTGCGATTTTTTTCACGTTGAAAATCAGTTTCAGCAAAACGCGGTTTGCTCAAAATAACACGCATCGTTTCAATGGCTTTATCGAAAAGCGGTTTTTCGGTCAAAGTTCTTAACGTGACATTTGCCATGTCAATTGAACTTGCAGCACCAAAATTCGCACCGACATTTTCAAATCGTTGCGCGATGTCTTCGGCATTCCAATCACCAGCACCCGTGTCGAGCATTCCTGTTGTTAACGCAGAAAGTCCAAACTGTGCGCCATCTCTCGCGCTTCCTGCATCGAAAATAACTTGAATATCTGCCATCGGTAAACTATCTGTTGGCACGAAATACACCCGTGTGCCTTTTTCCGTTTGCCAATGTTCAATCGTTGCCGCAGAAAATGCACTCGAACTAAAAATAACTAAAACAACACCAAAATAATGTTTCAAATTCATAAAAATAACACCAAAATCGCTAAAAAAATGACTATTCCAAGAGCAAGAACAAGAACAAGAAAAATACGCTTTGAGGTGGCTAAATACGCCTTGGTTTTAGTTTGTATATTATCTGTTAAAAAATCATCTACGATGGTGGAATAAAAACTGCCACATTTTGAACAATTTAATTCAAGGTCGTGGCGCAAATGTCCACAAGAAAGGCATTTAGTCATGAAATACTCTTTATAAAAATAGGGATTAAATTTTGTTGAGACTACCATAAATCAACTGATTTATAACTGCAATAATGCGTTGGCAACTTCAATAATATCTGCGGCTTTAATTTCTTTAATAGAATCGTCTAATTTATTCAATTTTCGGGGATTCACGATAGACGACGATTTTAAAACTTTATTGATTGCAGTTTGATAAACGCGACTAATTGGCGTGCAACCGAATAACGTTATCGATGGCGTATTTAATCCCCACGCAATATGTGTTGGTCCTGTATCGTTGCCAATAACCAAATCGACTTGCGATAACAATGCTTTCAAATCATTCAAATCTAACGCAGGTAAAACATGAACAAATGGTGATTGTGCTGCCATATTCTGAGCGGCTTCACGTTCTGTTTCATTACCCCAAATCACCAAACAATTTTGTTTTAATTCATTAGCCACTTCGACAAATTTTGTAGCTGGATAATTTCGACTTTCCCACGTCGAACCAATCACAAACACGATATTTTTTAAATCACGTCGCAAAAATTCACTCAGATCAATCGTTGGTGCGTGAAAAAACAAAAACGGTTTTTTCGCTAAAATATCTTCTCGTGAAATCGAAAAACCTAATGGTTTTGATAAAACCGCTGCATTGCGATCAATCGTATTTTCATCATAAGCACAGGCAATTTTTTGCGAATAAAATAGCGATGTTAATGGCTCACGGCTGGAGTTTTTATCAAATCCAGCCACAGTTTTGCCTAATAATTTTGCTGTAATCGCTGATTTTAACAAGCCTTGCGCGTCAATCACTAAATCGTAATTTTCAAGCGCGTAATTTCTCACGGTTTTAATTTCCTGAAAAATTGCGCGTCTATTCGTTTTTAGTGCTTTTAAATTGACCGTCAAAATGTTTGAAATGTGAGGATTATCTCGCAATAAATCCGCAAAACGGTTTTCAATTAACCAATCAATTTGAGCATCTGGAAAATGAGCCTTGATAAATTGCAAAGCCACCATTGCGTGAACAATATCACCCAACGCAGATAATTTAACGATAGCTATTTTTTTCATAAATGAATCAACTCAGCAATTTGTGATGGCAAAATATCCGTTAAACATTGTCGATGCCCCAACGGGCAATCACGTTTGAAACAGGGTGAACAGGGCAAATTTAACGTTACACAAATTGCCTCCGAATGCAAAGGTGGCGTAAATTTCGGGTCGGATGAACCATAAAGTGCAATAACTTTTTTATTCAATGCCGCCGCAACGTGCATTAAACCTGAATCGTTACTAACAACGGTATGAGCAAACGAAAGTAAATCAACGGCTTCTGCTAAATCAGTTTTCCCCGCGAAATCCACGCATTTTCCATCAGTTAATCTGTTAATTTCTTCGGTAACAATTTTGTCTTTTGCTGAACCGATAAGCCAAACTTGCCAACCTTCGGCGATTTTTTGCATAGCTAATTCGGCAAAATGCGTTTCTGCCCAACGTTTTGCCGAACCAAATTCTGCCCCTGCACATAAAACTAAAATTGGATTTTTCAAATTCAAGCTGAATTTATCAATAACAACTTTCTGCTGATTCACAGAAACAGTCAAAGCGGGAAATGAATAAGTTGTTAATTTTTCATGTGAATTAAAACCCAACGCCACAAATCGTTGCACCGTCATTGTTAAAAGGGATTTGTCCAGTTTTCGTGCATCATTCAACAATCCAAAACGCATTTCCCCCAAAAATCCAGTGCGCTTTGGGATGTTTGCAAAAAAAGGAATCAACGCTGATTTCCATGAGTTTGGCAATACAATCGCTTGATCGTAATTTTCTGAACGTAATTTTTTTCCTAACGAAAATCGTGATTTTAAACCGAATTCGCCATGTGTTAATGGCATGGTGAAAACTTGGCTAACTTCGGGCATTCGTGCCAACAAACCCAATGACCATTCAGGCGCAAGCACGTCGATTTGACACAATGGTTGATTATTTTTTAAGGTAATCAATAGGCTTTGCGCCATCACCATATCGCCGACCCACGATGGTGCGATTATTAGAATTTTCATTAGTATTTATATATATGTGTGGTAATTGATGAATGATAACCGAAAGCTAATTTTGAGGATTTGAAATAATAGCGGATTTTTGAATATCAACACCAATCATCGGCAGGTAAACGGTTTTATTTATACACAAAAAGGAAACTATGAATCAATAAAGCACCGTATTGTCAATAAAACGATGCGTCTGTATAGTACGCTCCAAGTTAGTTATTTCCTTTTTTTACACCAACCATAGAGACATTATCATGACTACTTTCACTAGAGACGTATTGATTAGTTTGATGTTTATCGTCGGCATCGTAGGCTTTATTTCAGGTGAATTTATTATTTCAACTGTATTATTTGCATCAGCCGCTATTTTTAGCAACGTGCATTTAAACCGTCACATTTACGGTTAAGTTTTTAAACCCAAATATATATATCTACCTCCTGATATTTTGTAACAAACATTGACTCCTCATTGTCCTGTTTGACCTCTTGCTCCCACTGCCTCAGGCATTGGGAGCTTTTTTTTGTCTGTTAATTATGCTGACGCGCTAAAATAACGACTTTTACCACTTTTAGAGATTTTTAATATCATGCGAACTTCCTCATTTCCTTTAAATACTGTCAAAGAAACACCATCAGATGCCGAGATTATTAGCCATCAATTGATGATTCGAGCTGGACTAATTCGCAAACTTGCTTCTGGTTTGTACACTTGGTTGCCACTAGGTTTGCGGGTACTGCGTAAAGTTGAACGAATTGTACGCACCGAAATGGAAAAAACGGGCGCGTTAGAAGTATTGATGCCAGGTTTGCAACCTGCCGAATTATGGCAAGAAACAGGACGTTGGGAACAATACGGGGCAGAATTGGCGCGTTTGAAAGATCGTCACGGACGTGATTTCTGCCTCGGTCCAACACACGAAGAAATTATTACTGATATGGCACGGCACGAAATCAAAAGTTATAAACAATTACCGATTACTTATTTTCAAATTCAAACGAAATTCCGTGATGAAATTCGCCCACGTTTTGGTGTGATGCGTTCGCGTGAATTCATTATGAAAGATGCGTATTCGTTTCATTTGACCGAAGAAAGTTTGCACGAAACGTATGAAGTTATGCACGCAGCCTATACGTCAATTTTTACGCATTTTGGTTTGAAATTTCGCGCTGTTGTTGCCGATTCTGGCTCAATCGGCGGTGCAGTTTCACACGAATTTCATGTATTGGCAGATTCGGGTGAAGATGCAATTGCCTTTTCAACTGAAAGTGACTACGCAGCGAATGTTGAAAAAGCCGAAGCGGTCATGCCAACACAAACTCGTTTAGCGGCAAAACAAACTATGTCAATTATCGACACGCCGAACCAACACAGCATCGACGAAGTGTGCGAATTTTTGAACATTTCGGCGACACAATGTTTAAAAACGCTCATCGTGAAAGGTGCAGAAGAAGGTGAATTAGTTGCGTTGTTATTGCGTGGCGACCACGAATTGAACGAAATTAAAGTTGAAAAATTAGCAGGCATAGCGTCACCGTTGCAATTTGCGAATGATGAAGAAATTCAACGTGCGTGTCGTTGCCAAACGGGTTCAATTGGCGCGTTAGGTTTAACAATTCCAATTATTGCTGACCGAAGCGTGATAACGATGGTGGATTTCGTATGTGGTGCGAATCAAGACGGTAAACATTATCAGGGCGTGAATTGGGAACGTGATTTAGCGTTGCCACCAATTGCAGACATTCGTACCGTTGTTGAAGGCGATGTCAGTCCAGATGGAAAAGGCACATTAACAATTGCACGCGGCATCGAAGTCGGACACATTTTTCAACTAGGTACCAAATACAGCGAAGCCATGAAAGCAGGCATTATTAACGAAGGTGGCAAAAACCAAATCATGATGATGGGTTGTTATGGCATTGGGATTTCGCGTGTAGTCGCAGCGGCAATTGAACAAAATCACGACGCACGCGGCATTATTTGGTCAACGAATTTAGCACCGTTTCAAGTGGCAATTTGTCCGATGAATATGCACAAATCTGAACGTTTACGCGAAGCCACTGAAAACCTTTATCAAGAATTGGTAAACGCAGGCATTGAAGTATTGCTCGACGATAGAAAAGTTCGGGCAGGATTTATGTTCTCGGATATGGATTTAATCGGCATTCCACATTTATTGGTGATGGGCGATAAAGGTTTAGATGCGGGTACGGTTGAATATAAAGGTCGAACCGATGAACAAGCCGAAGATATTGCCATGACAGATATTGTGAAATTTATTAAAGCAAAATTGAACTAAAACAAAAAAGGGCGGATTTTAAATCCGCCCTTTTTTTATGCAATCAATTTTAGATACTTTTGATACAACGATTCTTTATCTTCAACGTGTTTCGGGTCTTTGCTAATGCAATCGACAGGACACACTTCAATACATTGCGGAACGCCATGATGCCCCACACATTCTGTGCATAATTCAGGGTTGATAACATAAATATCTTCGCCTTGCGAAATTGCACCATTTGGGCATTCAGGTTCGCATACGTCACAGTTAATACATTCTTCAGCAATAATTAATGCCATTTTTTACCTCGTTTAATAAGATTTGTCGTCGGGGCGATTAAACGATTTAATCACCATATCAAAAAGTTTTGCGCGTTTAACGGTTGGAATCGGCGTTAATTCTACAAGAGGATGAATGCAATCGACGGGGCAAACCAACACACATTGCGGTGTATTATGAAATCCTTGGCATTCCGTACACGCTTTCGGATCAATCAAAAAGGTAGTTTCATCATGGCTAATTGCCTGATTCGGACACAACGGTTCACACGCCCCACAAATTACACATTCTTCCATATCAATCGCCAATGACATCGTCTAATCTCGCAAATTTTTCAATCAATTGTTGATGCACACAATCCGCCACAAAATGCGAAACGTTGCCTTTTAATCGGGCAATTTCTCGAATCATGCTAGACGAAATGAATTCATATTGTTCTGCGGGTGTTAAAAAAACCGTTTCTAATTCAGGTGCCAATCGGCGATTCATTCCCGCCATTTGAAACTCGTACTCGAAATCAGAAACCGCTCGCAAACCACGCAAAATAACGCGTGCGCCCTGTTTTTTTGCACATTCAACCAGCAAATTATCAAAACCAATCACGCGAATATTTTTAAATTCAGCTGTCGTTTTTTGAGCTAAAGCCACACGTTCTGCGAGTGAAAATAACGGTGCTTTCGTTTTATTCGCCGCGACCGCAATAATCACTTCATCGTATAACTGTGAGGCGCGTGCCACTAAATCCAAATGCCCATTCGTAATCGGGTCAAATGTACCTGGATAAATCGCTGTAATTTTATTCACAACTTAAAACTCTTCCCAATCATCTGTAAATAATTCTACTTCGGGTTCTTTAGGTTTAACAGCTTTTGCTACCGTTACAGGTTTTGCGGCGGTATCTTTTTTCAATTTCATAATTGCGGTTGCAACCGCAGTAGATGTATTTACAAAATCAGAACCATTTTCCAACATTTTATCGGCTTGTTCATATTGTTTGGCGTTAATAACTTCCGCAACCTTTCCCGCTGCAACATGAAATTCCGCGTGTTTGCTCATGCAGGTTTGATAACTGGGTAAATGTGCGATTTTTGAATGCGATTCTTCATGATGCAACCACTTTCCGAAATCACAGCAGTTATCTTTTGAAATCGTTGCCGCATCAAGTGTTTCTTTATTGCTAATCGCCGAGCGTAGTTTTACTTTCCATTCAACATGCTTTTGTAACGCGCCATCTAAATCAATATCGATAGCTTCAATCGCGTGTGTTGTAACAGGTTTTGCTTTTGACACAGCTGCGTTACTAGAAAAAGAGGTTTTTACAACGGGTGCAGGACTTGATTTAGTTTGTCCACCTGCGATTTTAAAATTTGCCATTGTGATAGACAAGTTACGCGCTTGTTCTTCTAACGCTTCAGCAGAAGCAGCCGCTTCTTCAACAAGTGCCGCATTTTGTTGGGTGACATCATCCATTTGCCCAATCGCTTGATTGACTTGTTCAATGCCAGAAGTTTGTTCATAAGAAGCGGCTGTAATTTGACCAATAGTCGCGGTGACATCTTGAATCGAATTAACAATTTCTTCCATTGTTTTACCTGCACGCGCCACCAATGCTGTTCCGTCTTCCACTTTATCAACAGAATCACTGATTAAGGCTTTGATTTCACCAGCTGCACTCGCCGCACGTTGCGCTAAACTACGCACTTCACTCGCAACAACCGCAAAACCACGTCCTTGATCACCTGCACGCGCCGCTTCAACCGCCGCATTCAACGCTAAGATATTTGTTTGGAATGCAATGCCATCAATCACGGTAATAATATCAACAACTTTGCGCGACGATTCGTTAATATCTTCCATTGTGGTAACAACTTGACTCACAACCGCTACGCCTTGTCGCGCAATTTCTGATGACGCTAACGCCATTTCATTCGCGTGTTTCGCATTTTCGCTATTCGCTTGAACAGTTGATGTAAGTTCCTGCATACTCGCGGCTGTTTCTTCCAAGCTTGCTGCTTGTTGCTCAGTCCGTTGCGACAAATCGTTATTCCCAG
Source organism: uncultured Pseudomonadota bacterium (assembly GCA_903867225.1). Classification (GTDB taxonomy): domain Bacteria; phylum Pseudomonadota; class Gammaproteobacteria; order Methylococcales; family Methylomonadaceae; genus UBA10906. The sequence goes on from CAIPQN010000079.1 coordinate 18,990, forward strand.
CGGCGATTTCTTGAGATGCGGTGTTAATTGTGTCGGTAGAATCTTTGATTTCGCCAACTAATGCTTTGAGATTTTCGACCGTGCCGTTTAACGCCGTTTTTACATCATTAAATGTTCCACTAGGATACTGCGTTGCAATTTGTTGTGTTAAATCGCCTTGCGCTAACGCACTCGATATACGCAAAACATCACCAAATGCTTCGTCACTGGTTGACATCAAATCGTTCAAATTGTTCAACATATCTTTAAACATAAATTGAAATTGATTTGTATCGCTACGTTTGGAAAAATCACCTTGTGCGCCAGCAACAGAAAGCATTTCGATTTCTTTGCTCATACTAGCTAATGCACTTTTTACGGAATCAATCGCTACGGTAATTTTCGCTTTTTCTTGTGGCAAACGGTCAATATCACTCGAAAAATCACCCCGCGCATATTGCGAAACAACGTCAATAACGTGCATTTTTACGGCGATATGGGCTTGTACCAATCGGTTAATTTCGCTCGCCATTTCACTGTATGAACCTTGAAACTTTGAAACATCGATTTTTTCGCTAATAAAACCTTCGTCGTGTTTTTTCGCCATCACACGTTGAGCCAAAATGAGTTCGTTGATGGTGCTTTGCATCGCTTTCAACGAATAAAGTAAACTGCTGTTATCACGCGGTTGTAAGGTAATTGACGTGTTTAAATTTCCAGCAGATACATTTTTAACTTGTGTAACGGCATCACTAAGTTCGCCACCAAGTTGTCTTGCGAGATAACGCGAAAACATTAAACCAATAACTGTACTCGCCACAAAACCAAGTGTTATTAACACAATCATCAAAATTAAACTGTGCAAATATAAATCCGCAGATTCGATAATTGTTTTTGAAGCCTCGTTTTCTTTTAATTGATTTAATTCTTCTATCTTTCCATCAATCACTTTCCCTAACGGATTTTGCTTTTTATAAATTTCTCTGAATTCAGGCGTTATTTCAGTTAAATTTTTCTCCACAATCATTGTGGTCATTTGTCGCGTTAATTGTTCCCATTCTGCGGTAACATCATAAAGTTCTCGTAAGATAGTTTTGCCTTTTTCGGTGTAAAGTAACTCACCGCCTTTTTGCATATTTTCTTTATATTGCGTGATATTTTTTTCAACAAATTCAGCATATTTACGCTTATCTTCTGGTGTTGATGCAAGCATGGCATCGCGCCAGCGTCGTCCCGAATCTAAACGAGCATTCTCTGCTTTTTTGATGTACGACACGCCCAACAAATCTTTGGTATAAAGTTTATCGATATAGCTATTTAATTGCCGCATATTTAACACACTGATTGTGCCGACAACCAATCCAAATGTAGCAATAAGTAAAAAACTAGCAACGAGTTTTGTGCCGAGTTTCATATTTTCAAACATTTTATTTCCCTAAAATTGTTACGCGACTTTTCAATCGAATGGCTAAAACATCGCAAGGTGTGTGAACTTAAAATTCTTCCCAATCACCGACATCTGACTCAATTTCGACAGCTTCTTTTTTAACTGGTTTGACTATAGTTGCCGATTTTGTAGATTTCCCGACTTCGCTCGTACTAAAAGTATGTACAGAACTGGATTTAGATTGTCCGTCCGTGGTTTTAAAATTTTCCATCGTGACTGACAAATGACGCGCTTGTTCTTCTAACGCTTCAGCAGAAGCAGCCGCTTCTTCAACAAGTGCCGCATTTTGTTGGGTTACGTCATCCATTTGCCCAATGGCTTGATTGACTTGTTGAATACCAGAAGTTTGTTCATAAGAAGCCGCCGTAATTTGACCAATAGTCGCGGTGACATCTTGAATCGAATTAACAATTTCTTCCATTGTTTTACCTGCACGCGCCACTAATGCCGTTCCATCTTCCACTTTATCGACAGAATCACTGATTAAGGCTTTGATTTCACCCGCCGCACTTGCCGCACGTTGGGCTAAATTACGCACTTCACTCGCAACAACTGCAAAACCACGTCCTTGATCACCTGCTCGTGCTGCTTCAACCGCCGCATTCAACGCTAAGATATTTGTTTGAAACGCAATGCCGTCAATCACGGTAATAATATCAACGACTTTACGCGAAGATTCGTTAATGCCTTCCATCGTGGTGACAACTTGATTCACAACCGCTACGCCTTGTCGCGCAATTTCTGATGACGCTAATGCCATTTCATTGGCGTGTTTCGCATTTTCACTGTTAGCTTGAACGGTTGATGTAAGTTCTTGCATACTCGCTGCGGTTTCTTCCAAACTTGCCGCTTGTTGCTCGGTACGTTGTGATAAATCGTTATTTCCCGCCGCGATTTCTTGAGATGCCGTGTTAATTGTGTCGGTAGAATCTTTGATTTCGCCAACTAACGCTTTGAGGTTTTCGGCTGTACCATTTAACGCCGTTTTCATATTTCCAAATGTGCCAGCAGGATAATTTTTTGTGATTTGTTGCGTTAAATCGCCTTGCGCTAACGCACTCGACATACGCAAAACATCACCAAATGCCTCTTCACTGGTTGACATCAATTCATTCAAATTGGTTAGCATGTCTTTAAACAAGAAATTAAAATGCTGAGAATCCCCACGTTTTGAAAAATCACCTTGTGCGCCAGCCGCTGCAAGGTTTTCAATTTCTTTGCTTATCGCAATTAACGCATTTTTAATAGAATTAACAGCCACAGTAATTTTCGCTTTTTCTCCAGGTAAACGATCAAAATCTCTTGAAAAATCACCGCGAGCATAATCAGTGACAATATCAACAACGTGCATTTTTACGTCGATATGTGATTTCACCAATTCGTTGATTTCAGTGGCTATTTCGTTGTAAACGCCTACCAATTTATCGGCATCAATTCGTTCACTAATCAAACCATCAGCGTGTTGTTTTGCCAATTTTTTTTGCGCGAAAACAAATTGATTTAATGATTCTTGAATTCGATTTACCGATTGCAATAAAAGCCCAACAGCATCGTTTTTGCTAGTATCCAATTTTGACGTTAAATCACCATTCGCAATACGTTCGGCGGCATTTGCCAACGATGCCAAACGCATCAATTCATTCTCGAATTGTACCGCTAACATCACTAAAATTGCGCTTTCAAATACCACGAAGGCGGCGTGAACAAACACAATGCCAAAATCTGCGCCATTTCTGAATACCCAAATGCCGTAATTTGCCGCTTGTAAAAAATTAAACGCTAAATGATGCACAGCAACTAACGCGGCTGCATAAACAATCACCTTCCAATCACGATAAGCAAGCAAAAATGCTAAAACCGCAAAGACCCCAAAGTGCATTTCGATTAAGCCGTGACTAGATTGAATGTTAATCGCGACATTGAAAACTAAGCCCGTTGCAATGGCAATTCGTAATAAAAATGTACCTGGCGCGATTTTCCACATCACAAATGGCACTACAAACGCGGGAACCGCAATGAGCAATGTCATCAATGATTCGCCATAAAACAAACCGATGCCAACAGAAATAACAAACAAAAAACCTAACGTAATCATCATGACTTTGTCGGTTTGTGCGCGTATAGGTTTTAATAACGTTTCTTCGTTAATTTTCATAATGTCTTCTCATTTTTTAACATAAAACAGTGTGACGATGTAGAAGAATTTAACGCCATCCAACCGAGTATTCCCACACTGTAAAGAAACCAAGAAACAAATAAAATCGTCAATGTTCGTCGGTGACTTAATAATTTTTGTATTTTTATCATTTAGATAATCGAACCGCTAAAACATCGCAAGGCGCGTAATGCAAAACATCGTTTGCGGTTGAACCCAATAATAATGCTAATCCGTGGCGACCATGTGAACCAACGATAATTAAATCGACGTTTTCTTGTTCGGCAAGCGCACAAATTTCTTCTTTTGGCGAACCCCAAATTAACCAACGTTGATTTTCTGGCACATTTAAAATCTTGCCAATTTCGTTCAATTTGGCTTTTTCTTGTTCAAGCAACGAATTATCCGTTTCATCATTAAGCGTAATAACAGTTCCGTAGCTTATGTCAGGCATAGGAATGTTATCTAAAATATGAATGATGCTGAGTTTTGCGTCATTGAGCAAAACCATGCCTGATGTGCGCTCAACTAGACAATCCGTGTCTTCTGAAAAATCGACCGCGAGGAGAATGTGTTTGTACATTTTTGATTGTCTAGTCATTTGTTTAGCTCCAGTAAAATTCTCTTTTAACCCAATTGCGATTGAAATAGTTCCATAAATTCTTCTTGCGACATTGTTTTTTTGCTAGCAATTGCCCACAAATCAAAATGTTCAGCTCTATCGATTACGCCGACAGTTGCAAATCCAGCAGCTTGTAAATCAGCCGTCAATGTTTTTTTCGTGAAGCCACAACGATGCGCCATATATAAGTTGCCATGCGCCATATATAAGTTGCCATGCGCCATTGCAGGACGATGACCATATAAAATATCTAATGGTGTAATTGGACCCGCCGGGGAAGTGTAAGCGGCTTCGGTTAATTTATCTTCTGCAACTAATTTACACACCGACACCAAATCAGGGCAAGTAATTACCACAAAACCATCAGCGTTTAGCACCCGAGAGAATTCAGCTAATGCCACTGGTACGTCGTGCGGATATAAATGCTCGATGTTGTGACTTGAAAATAAAGCGTCTACCGATTCTGTGGCAACAGAACTCATGTCCGTCATTGTGCCAACTAAGTCAGGTTGCACCGATTCATCGATGTCGAAACGGATTTCGTTCCAGTCGTCAGTTGCAAAACCTTTAGTCGTTTGGTCTTTTCTTTTTGGACCGCAGCCAACGTGTAAAAATGATTTCATTGCTTTTCCTTTATATTAAAAATTAAAAAATTTTGTTATCTCAAACCATCGATTACAACAGGCGTTTGTCCGTGTTGAACTAAATCCCAATTTGCCAACAAATCGTCTTGGTGGATTTCTACCCACGCTAAAACCAAACGCTCCTGTTTTGCGGGTAAATTACTTTGCGTCAGTTCACAAGGATTCAGTGTAATTCTTGCGGTTGAACCTTGAAAATCTGCGTGAATGTGTGGCTGACTGGTTTCTTTCGACACACATTTCATGCGAATCACAATGCCATAAAACAAACTTAAAACGGCAAATTCGCTCGTATTAAAAGACGTTGAAGTTGTAACGTGTTTTGTTTTTTTACTTGGAATACCTTGCGTGATAGCTCGTTCATACAACATTTCAATATCACGGACTTGCTGTGGCATATTGAACAAATCACACGTTGAACGACGCGCTTCGATATTTCGTCGCAAATCGGCAACGTGTGGACGATTCGCCGCCAACTCAATCGCTTTTTCTTCGTAATCTTCAAAATTATAAGTAATCAATTCATCAAATCCGAGCGAGTGCAACAAACTTCCCGCCATGCGTGATGCAAAGGTTTTTCCAGTTAATGTCAAAATCGGCAAGCCCATAAACAACGCATCATTCGCTGTTGTACCACCGTTAAATGGCGTGCAATCCAAAAACACGTCTGCGACTTGATAACGCGCCAAATAATCAGCAGGTGAAACACGCGATGCAAAAATTAACCGTTCTTTTTCAATGCCATGAGCCACTGCCGCATTCACCATATTTTCATGCGCCCACTCATTATCGGCTAACAACCACAACACGCTGTCTGGTACACGTTTTAAAATTCGCATCCAACACGCAAACATTTCTTCGGTGATTTTGTAGTTGTTATTAAATGAACAAAAAACAAACGCATTATCTGGTAAGTCACAAATTGCCCGAGTTGGTTTTTCACCGACAGGTCGTTGACGATCCGAAACTTGGAAAACGTGTGGCATATAAAGCGGTGTTTCGCTGAAATACGTTGCTAATTCTGGTGGAATCAAAAACTCGTCACCAATCACATAATCGATATTCGGTAACGCAGTAGTACCTGGAAAACCTAAATAGGTCACTTGAACTGGTGCGGGACGATACGCCAAAATGTTTGGACGAACACCTGATGTTAATCCTTGCAAATCGACTAACAAGTCAATTTCATGCGAATGAATACAACGTGCGGCTTCTTCGTCAGTCATATTGGCAACGGAAATAAATATATCCATCGCGCCAACAACTCTTGCTCGCAACGCTGAATCATCTGGCGGTGTTAGACAAAAGCCAAAAATTTCAAATTTGTTGCGGTCATGTAATTCATACATTTCAACGGTTAAAAGTGAAACCGCGTGCGTGCGAAAATCGGATGACAAATAACCAATCCGAATTTTTTTATGATTATAGGGTGCTTGATTTTCAACCAATTGAGGTAAATTTTTATCAACTTTTTCTATGACAAAATTTTGTGAATTTTCAAGTTGGTCTTGCGGTTCATTTGATGCGCTTAACATCGCTAATGCCGATGTTCCTTGCATCATCGCGGCTTTTGACACACCTAAAACAGATTTATAAACGGGCCATTCACATTGTTTTTGACGCAAATGCACCCAGTGCGAAATCACTTTTGATTGATTTGGATTGAGCAACAAACTTTGGGTTAAAAATTGTTCTGATTCTTTAAAATTTCGTTCAACTTCTAATAATCGTCCTAAACTGTTCAATCCCAAAATATAGATTTTTTTATCTTCGTCTGACAACGCGACATATTCATATTTTGAAATAATACCGCGCCATTGATTTAACGCCTCTTCAATACGATTTTGACGCTCAAGCGTCGCACCTAAATTGAATTGTCCTTGAATAAAATCAGGGTGAATTTCGATAGAATCGCGATAAGCTTGCTCTGCTTTTTCAGGTAAATTTTGTTGATCTAAAATCACTGCTAAATTGAAATAGGCGGCATAACGAACAGGTGAATCGTTATGTTTAATCCATGTTTCATAAAGTTCAATTTGCTGAATGGGCGTTAATAAATCGCCTGCTGACAACAATGCAATAATGTCCATTTCTTGTTGTTTAGCCTGTTCTAAAAAGGCTTCAAAAGTGGAAGTAGTTTTAGATTTAGATTTAGTCATGTGAAATTCTCAAAAATAAAATAAAGCAAAATAATAACGAAATTACAGCAAATACTATGCCGCTAAATTCACTTTGCGTAAACGTGCATAATAAAAACCATCACAACCATGTTCACCCGTCAAAATTTGCCAGCCATGTTTAGCTGGATTTAAATCGAAAGGTATTTCTTGTGCGTTTGGAGTTTCAGCCAAAAATTTTGCAATTTGGTCTTCGTTTTCCGCTTTTAAAATAGAACACGTCGCATAAATTAACAAACCGTCCTCTTTTAACATTAACCATGCTGCTTTTAAAATATCGCTTTGCAACATTGGTAACGCTGTTAAATCATCGGCACGACGCAAAATTTTAATATCAGGATGGCGACGAATTACGCCCAACGCAGAACACGGCGCATCAACCAAAATACGGTCAAAACAGTTTCCATCCCACCAATCTTCAGATTGCGTTGCATCGCCGACAATCAATTGGGCTGATAAGTTTAATCGTTGCAAATTTGTTTCAACTCGTAACATTCGTGTTGCATCAATATCTACCGCCACGCATTCTAAATCGGATTGAGATTCTAAAATATGCGCGGTTTTACCTGCTGGTGCGGCACATAAATCCAATACTCGCTGCCCTGCTTTTAAATCCAGCAACGTCGCTGCAAATTGTGCCGCCGTGTCTTGAACCGAAATCATGCCACTTTCAAAATTTGGTAACGAAAAAACAGCAACGGGTTTAACTAATCGAATTGCTGACGGACAACATTCAACAGCTTCCGCTTCAATGCTTAAATCTGCTAATTGCTGCAAATAATTTTCGCGCGAAGTTTGTAACGCATTAACACGCAAAACCATTGGCGGAAATTCATTATTTGCCTGAAAAATTTGTGCGGCTTTTTCACCCCAATCACTTTCGATGCGTGAAACCAACCATTTTGGATGTGAATGCAATGCAACAGGCGTTGAATTTGCGAGCGTTTCGAGTTGTTCTTGTTCACGCAAATAACGCCGCAATAGCGCGTTAATTAAATTTTTTGCCCACGATTTTTTGCGCGTAGCATCAACCGTTTCAGAAACAGCGGCGTGAGTTTTTACTCGCATAAATGCTAATTGATATAAACCTATCAGTGCCAACGCGTAAATTTCGACATCTTTAATCGGCTTATCTAAAAGCTGAGTCAAAATGAATTGCAAACGATGATAATAACGACAAACGCCATAACAAACCGCTTGCACAAACGCTTTATCTTGAGGATTTTCGAGCGCAGACAAAGTGTGTTCTAACGCGGCTGTGAGCGATTGCCCACCATCTAAAACTCGAACCAATGTTCGAGCGGCAATCAATCGAGTATTCATCCGAGTGTCGCGCCATTCACATCATGTGCAGCTAAAAATGCCGTTGCACTCATGCGCTTGCCATTTGGTAATTGCAATTCATGAATTCGGACAAAACCATTACCTGATGCGACATCTAACGTTTTAGTCGTACAACGCACTTGTCCAGCTGACAAATTTGTTGTTTCGTCCAACACTTCTGCATTCCAAACTTTCATCACCAAACCGTTATAAATAGTTTGTGCGACAGGTTTTGGATTTAAACCATGAATTTTTCGGACTAATTTTTCAGCCGATTCTGACCAATCAATTGCCGCTTCTTCTTTCGTTAATTTTGCAGCATACGTCATTAAATTTTCATCTTGAGGTTCAGCGTGCAACGTTCCATTTTCGATTTGTTGCAATACTTTTTCTAAGCCAATGGCACTCAATTTTGAAAGTTCATCATGGACTATTGCAGACGTATCGGTGGGTTGAATGGCATAAACTTCTTTGTGCAACATATCGCCCGCATCAAGTTTTTTCACGATTTGCATAATTGTCACACCCGTTTCTTTATCGCCTTCAATCACAGCGCGTTGAATCGGGGCTGCACCGCGCCAACGTGGCAATAATGAACCGTGTCCATTGATACAACCGAAACGTGGTGCATCTAAAACCGTTTGCGGCAACATCATTCCGTAAGCAACAACGACCATCAAATCCGCGTTAAAATTTTGAAACGTTTGGAATTCGTCATCAGTTTTCAACGTCAACGGTTGCAACACAGGAATGTTGTGCGCTAATGCCAATACTTTTACAGGTGATGGTTGCAAATGCTGCCCGCGCCCAGCAGGTCTATCGGGTTGGGTATAAACCGCGCAAATGTCATGCCCTAAATCAATTAACTTTTGCAAACTCGGCACTGCAAATTCGGGTGTTCCTGCAAAAATAATTCTCATGCTTTGCCTTCCAATCGGTGCATTTTTTCGATTTTTGTTTTGATGCGCTGACGCTTTAATTGTGATAAATAATCAATAAATAATTTGCCATTCAAATGGTCGATTTCATGCTGAATACAGGTCGAAAGTAAATCATTGGCTTCAATTTCGATTTCTTTACCATTTCGATCTAAACCTTTGACAGTAATATGACCAGGACGAATAATTTTTTCATAACTTTCTGGCACGGATAGACAGCCTTCTTTGTATTCAAATTCGCCGTCTTTACTAATAATTTCAGGATTGATAAGGCATAACGGTGCATTTTTTTCTTCGCTGGTATCGATAACCAAAAGTCGAACGTGAACGTTTACCTGCGTGGCAGCTAAACCAATACCGCCCGTGTGATACATAGTTTCAAGCATATCGTCGATAAGTGTTTGAAGGCTGTTGTCTATATCTTTTATTGGCTTGGCAATTTTTCGTAATCGCTCATCTGGAAATTCGAGAATCGTTAGAATACTCAAGGTACTCTCCTCTATAATGTTGAAAAATTTAAATAGACGCGAATTCTATCCGAAATCACACTCATTTTGTTGTCACACATGAAAAATACACGTTCTACGCCCTCCCCTTTTTTAATTGGTTTATTGCTAAATTTTTGCATTTCGGCAATTAGTCACGCAGATGAAATCGCTTTAAATCGAACCCATCCTGAAAAATACACAGTGGTAAAAGGCGATACACTTTGGGATATTTCGGGAAAATTCTTACAACATCCGTGGCAATGGAAAGAACTTTGGATAACAAATTCTCAAATTAAAAATCCGCATTTAATTTATCCAAATGACACGATTTATTTCACTGTCGTTAATGGCAAACCACAATTGAGTTTATCGCGTCCGTTAGATTTACGAACCGACAAACCGTGTGTTTTAAAACCTAGCGATTATGAAAAAGGACGACAAAATTTTTTACTCGATAAAAATAATAAAGTGTTACCCTGCTCGCGTGAAAGTGACATTGAAATACCAATTAACCTAATTCCACACGAGCGTATTGCGACTTTTTTAAGCTCACCTAAAATCGTCAGTGAAGGCGAGATGGAAAACGCGCCCTATATTGTAGGTTTTCACGAAGGTCATTTGATGGCAGGAACAGGTGATAAAATTTACGTCAAAAATCTAACCGAAATCGCAAATACCTATACGATTTATCGATCAGGTGAAACATATCACGATGCCGATACCAATGAAGTTTTAGGCATCGAAGCAAAATATATTGCTAGTGCAACCATGCTAAATAATGGCAATCCAGCCACATTAGTTATCACAAAAGGCACGCACGAAATTCGGACAGGCGATCGTATTATGCCGAGTCCTGATGTTGAAAATACGTTGAATTTTTTTCCAAAACCACCAGAAAAAATGGTTGATGGTCACATTATTGGCGTTAAAGATGGCATGGCATTGATTGGTTTATATAGCGTAGTTGTTATTGATAAAGGCAGTGCAGATGGCTTAATTGTGGGACATGAATTGACTATTTATCAAAAAGGAAAACAAATTATTGACCCTGTAAAAGAAGATGCAGAAGAAGTGAAATTACCTGACGAAATTTCGGGAAAAATTATGGTGTTTCGTCCCTTTGAGCATTTGAGTTATGCGCTGGTAATGGAGGCGAAACACGATATTCACCGCTTGGATGAAGTAAAAACAAATTAGAAAGTAAATTCCGAAATGATATTGATGATACGCTCAATATCTTCACCTTCTAACGATGGATACATCGGCAAACAAATCACTTCATTTGAAATTTGGCGAGCTATTGGTAAATTAGCGGGTGCTGCCGATAGCAAACCACGATACATCGGAAAATCACTAATCAATGGATAAAAATAACGTCGTGCAAAAATACCATTGGCTTTAAGTTTTTCATAAAGTTCGTCCCGATTTTGTTCAACAAAAATTGGAAAATACGCATAATTCGCAACGTGTTCACCTACATTTGCACAACGAATTCCGACAACATTTTTTAAACCATCACGATAACGTGCATCAATTATTCTGCGTTTTGCTAATGCTTCGTCGATGCCTTTGAGTTGCAACAAACCAAACGCGGCGTTAATTTCGCTCATTTTTCCATTGATACCTGCCGCAACAACAGTCACTTCATCTGCAAAACCAAAGTTTTTTAAATGGTCAATTCGACGTTTGGTTTTTTCATCAGGACAAACAATCGCGCCACCTTCAAACGTATTAAAAACTTTCGTCGCGTGGAAACTCAAGACCGATAAATCCCCGTGATTCAACAAGCCACCATTTTTATCTTGTACACCAAACGCATGAGCTGCATCGTAAATCACTTTAAGATTGTAGTTATCAGCAATTTTTTGAATGCGTGCCACATCACACGGATAACCATAACAATGAACGGGCATAATCGCTGTCGTTTGTGGCGTAATGGCAGCTTCAATTTTTTCAGGATCAAGATTGAGCGTTAAAGGGTCAATATCGACAAACACAGGTTTAACACTGTTCCAAAACAACGAATGTGCCGTAGCAACAAACGAATACGGTGTGGTAATCACTTCACCTGTAATTCGCATGGCTTGCAACGCCGTAATGAGTGCAATCGTGCCATTCGTAAAAAGCGCAATATGTTTTACACCCAAATAATCACACAATGCTTGTTCGAGTTGCTGATGAAATTCACCACCATTTGTTAAAATTTTGTTATCCCAAATTTTTTCTAAATAGGGCAAAAACTCTTCTAATGGCGGAAGGGTAGGTTGAGTAACATAAATAGATTTCATATTTGAATTGTAGTTTGGAAAAATTTTACTTTTTTAAATTTCGAGGGTCGTTAATTTTTGAAAAAGCAGCTCTACTTTCAACCAGTCTGGCATTGACATCCTCCCCGCCCTAAAGGGAACGGGGATTCCTTATTGCTAAGGAGCAGGCGTGTATCGCTACTACCTGCTGGTTTCTGCTGCTGACGGCATTACAGCACCGTTCACTTCACAGACTAGCCCCCGATAGACCTC
>CAIPQN010000080.1 GCA_903867225.1 uncultured Pseudomonadota bacterium
CACAAATACATCCTGATTCAACATAATAATTTCGCGGTAAAGAAAAACCGCTATTTTGAATCAAGGGGGTCAATTTTATTCCGTCGTTAGGGGGTCATTTTTACTCCGTTGGTAACACTGTTGATGTGTTGCGAGCTTTTAGATGAAAACCAACAGGTTGTATCCGTTGGATTCGGAGCAAGGTCGTATGCGCTTGATGCTAACAGCGGTGGGTTGAATAAAACTACCAAGATGGCAGTGAAATCCGCTTATCTCGATGCCGTTATTCGTGCAGGTGCGTTGAGTTCATTATTTACAATGGACTTAGAGGAACAAGCTGAATCGAAACCTGTCACACCAGAAACCAAACCAACTGTGCTAATCAGTGCTGTGCAATGTAAAGAAATCGAAGACCTGATTACTGAACACAACGTTGATAAAGTCCGCTGTCTCAATTGGATTATCAAACTCACCCAATCCAAAACTAACACGACAATCGCTGTGTTAAACCAACTGCCTAACACCTTGTTCGATGAAGTGTTAAGCAAAACCCATCCTTTGCGAATACCGCAAACTAATCCCTTTCGGAGAAAAACCATGTCTACAAACAAAATTATGAACATCTGCTTTGGTACAACCAATCCAAACCAACCTGATAAAAAGTTCTATTCACAGCACAGTATCTTGGTGTTTGGTACGAATGACAAAGGTGAGGAGCGTATCAGTTTGAAACTCTCATCATTACCCATTGATGCGGATTTTAACGGTTGGTTTTCTGTATTCCCACCCAAAGACAAACCTAACGGTAATGCACCTTCCACCAATGCCGACCCTGAATTTTAAGGAGTAACACCATGACGAAGTTATACGAAATCACCCAAGAGTACAGCGATGTATTAGAAGCGATTGCACAAGTGTTTGAAGCTAACCCTGAGTTAGACGAATCCGCTAAACAAACCATCATTACTGTGAATCTAAGCGGCTTAAAGCATGACTTTCAATCCAAAGCCTTTGCATTAGCAGGGTACATTTTGAACTTGAAATTAGAGCAAGCTAACGTCAAGGAATTAGCGGACAGGTTCACTAAACGTTCACGTTACATGAATAAAACCATCACGCAATTGAATGATTATATGCTTACTCAAATGCAACAGGTCAATGTTCCTAAGCTCTCTAACGCATGGATGACAATTCAAATTCGTAACAATCCGTGTCGCGTTATCGTTGAAGACGAAACCTTGCTTAGTGATGAATTCAAAACCACTGAAGTGACGATTAAGGTCAACAAGTCAGCAATTGGTGAACAACTCAAGGCGGGTTCTATCGTGCCTTACACGCATCTTGAAACCTCACAACGCTTAGATATTAAGTAACCACAATGGGAAAAGTGAAAGAACAGTGGCTTACTGAATTAGAAAGCGACCGCGTTTTACACGAACAATACTGGCTCAATGAAATGTTTAATACTCACGAGCCAGTGTTACCCGATTATTCAAATCCATTACTGGAGTTTCACCATCAAGAAAATATACGAGTTCAGCAGCACCAATCCACAACGCACGTTATCGGTCGAAGAACGCCAGTCATCCAAAGATGAAGTGGTAATACGCATTAACTGTGAAGGCGGTGACGAATATCTATTGCCGTTGCCATTAAGCGAATTCATTGAGTTATGTAACCTGCGCTACAGCTTACAGTTCCCATTAACTCGTTAATCAATCGATTCAATCACGAAGGGTGGCTTTTATAGCTGCCCTTTTTTTATGTCCATTTTTTAGGAGGTTTTCATGCCTAACATCGAATCCCATTTTCTAATCCTGCTGAATTATCTGCTGTCACAAGAACGTTCACACTTCTTTGAATCGTTTGATGCTCAATCAGAACAAGCCCTACAAGCGTTAATTACAGACCCGTCTATCCAACACGTTTGGAAATCTGCACACATCGTTTGCCGTGCTTACGAGGCAAATTTAATCATCATCAAAGGATAACTGACATGGCTACTTACACCGCATTATTTCCATTAGGCAGAACAGTTCAAACGCCTTATGCGAAAGACGAACTTACACGGCTCAATTATTCACCGCTGAATTTACTCAGAAAACACATGAGTGGTGACTGGTCAGAAATGGATAAAGATGACCAGCAATCAAACCGTGATGCCGTTACTGAAGGTTCACGCATATTTTCAGCGTACACCGTGCAAGACGTGAAGTTTTGGGTGATTACAGAGGCTGATAGAAGTTCAACCACCATTCTTTTACCGAGCGAGTATTAAGCATGAGAACCTTACACAGCATGACTTTCAAAGACGCACAGTTCATTTACGACAACATGAGTGAAGAATACCCAGACGAGCAGAAATGTGAACAGGATGTCGATTATGAACCTGACGAACCTGAAGAAGATTTAAACGCTGAATGTCGGTGGTGGTAACAATGCCTCGAACTATTTGTCCACAAGTCAAAAGCATTTATCGCAATAACGAAGCACCTAACGGTTATGCGTTCCCGTATTTGTACATTCCAGAGAATCATCCTGATAGCGAGTATTGGGCGATTGATGCGTATGAATGCAAGAAACACGGTGAACTCAATCCTGAGAAACAAACCCTTGAACCACACATTGCCAGTGACTTTGGCGATGCTTATCAATTTTAATTGGAGTATTATCTCATGTTAAACGAACAACAAACTTGTGCAGTCACCACACCCAATGCTTCAGCGTTGATACTAAGCGGAGCTGGAACTGGTAAAAGTTCAGTTTTAGTCGCACGCATTCAACACATCTTGCAGCACGGTACACCGCCTGAATCCATCATGGCTATTTCATTCACCAACAAAGCCGCTAATGAAATCAAGCTACGGTTGGAACGTCAATTACAAGACAGTGTAAGCGGTATCTGGCTGGGTACGTTTCACAGCCTATGTTTCAAGATACTGGTGATGCACATCAAAACCAAGTTCAAAGTCATTTCACAATCCCAAAAAACCAGCATTATCAAACGGTTGCTCGAATCTAAAAACATTGAACTCGATGCACGAAAAGTAGTGAGTTTTATCAATGCTAAAAAGGACAAGGCTCTACGCGCTGTGGAATCTGAGAATATGTTTGAACAACTGTATTGGGCTTATGAAAAGCATTGTACTGAAAACAACATGATGGATTTTGGTGAATTATTACTACGCTCGTATGAGCTACTGCGTGAGAATCCTAAACTGCTGCTCCATTATCAAAACAAGTTTGACTATGTGCTGGTGGACGAATGTCAAGACACGAACAAAATTCAGTTTGATTTCTTGAAATTACTCACGATGCCTAAACAGAACCTTTTTATCGTTGGTGATGATGACCAGTCCATTTACGGTTTCCGTGGGGCAGTGGTTGAAAACATGACTACCTTTCAAGCTGACTACCCCAATCACGAACTGGTCAAATTAGAGCAAAACTATCGCTGTAGTAAAACGATACTCGATGCGGCGAACAAAGTCATAGCTAACAACAAACAACGCATGAATAAAGTGTTACGCACGGAAAATGCGATGGGTGACAAAATCACGTTGTTTTCGGCTAATGATGATGAAAAGGAAGCAAGTTACATTGCGAGTGAAATAGCTAAATGTCAGGCTAATGGTCAGGCATTAAATGAAATAGCTGTGCTGTATCGAACCAATTCACAAAGTGATGTGATAGCGCAAATGCTCATGCAAGCTCAGATTCCGTACTTCGTGGCTAAAGGTCAACGTTTCTACGATAGAAAAGAAATCAAGTTGGTATTGTGTTATCTGCAATTGGCGTTGGATCGCCATGATAACGGCGCGTTTGATTACTGCATCAATACACCAATTCGTGGGATTGGACTTGCCACTAAACAACGGATTTCAAATTATGCCAGTGCTAAAGGTTTCTCGTACTGGCAAGTATTGGAAAGTGTTGTCGGTACAAATGCGTTGAATGGTAAAGCCTTGCAAGGGGTGACTGAATTTATGTCGTTGATTAAACGCTTATATGACGTAATACCAGCCTTACCGTTGGTTGAAGCAGTGCAATGTATCATTCATGAAACAGGTTTGATTGATTGGTTTGGGAGGAGTGATGACGGGCAAGATAGATTGGATAATTTGGATGAACTGTTGCAGTTAGCTAAAACGTTCAACGTTGATGATTCGCTGGATTTGAGCAGTCATGAACAGTTCTTAGCTCATGCTTGTTTGTCCAATGAAGAAGATAAAGGCGTAGGGGTGCAATTGATGACCTTTCATGCCTCGAAGGGATTGGAATTTGATACCGTGTTTTTGGTTGGATTAGAGCAAGGATTGTTCCCCAGTAAAAATGCAAACCTCGAAGAAGAAAGACGCTTAATGTATGTAGGTATCACACGGGCTAGAAAGCGTTTGATTATTACGCACGCCAAACAACGGCAGCTTTACGGAACAACTTTGCATCAAAACCATCGGTGTTTTTAGGTGAGATTCCTACGCAGTTAGTGGATTCATACAAAGACAAACCTGTGGTGAGTTTGAAGTTACCTGAAGGGGTGCAAATGCCGAGTATGGCAGTTCACTAGAAAAGATTCCCAAGTATCGAAAGGTGCTTGGGAAATCTTAATTTAGTCTTTATTGCCTGAATCCGCAATGGGGGCTGAATCATTATCAGCTTCATCACTTTTAGAATCAGCAATACCTGAATCTTTAACGGATTCTTCTTGTTTAATTTTTGGCGTAGTTACATTCCATTGTTTTTTAAATAATCTAGTTTTATTCAGATGTTGTTGTAATTCATCTAACTGCTCTTGCGTTGGTTCCTCGCCACCCTCAATTGTAATAACAACTTCTTTTTTAATTACTTTTTTAGGATTTTTAAGCACGTTTATTTTTTCTATTAGCTCACTGCGTTTAATATCTCGTGTGATTTCAGTGTCTAACATCAGTTTATCTATTTTCACGGTATCAAGTTCTTTTTTATCATTTTTCAAACTCAACAATAGATAAAGTGTACCCCAGCCACTAGGCAATTTATCTTTGTATTTCTCATAAGTTTTAGTTTCACAAAACTGAGCAACTTTAAATACTTTGTCAACATTACTGATATTTTTATTGATTTTATTAGCAACTCTTAGCTTGAATGCCGCAAAGACTTTTTTAGCCTTTTTAGGTTCTGCTTTATTATCATTGTTAATTTCATTTTCTACTTCAATTAACTTTCTACCTATATCAAAGAAAGCTATGTTAGATGATTCTGTTTCATCCTTAACTTTTTGAACTTCTTGATTGTACGTTTCAATCAATTTAAATAACTTATTATCGTACTTGGTAACATGTTCGTGTTCAAACATATCTTTGACTTTTGGTAGTTTTTCTTCACTCATCATATCTCTCCTATTTCCCGCACAGTGCGGATTTCGTGTTTCGATTTTACACTTTTCATATTTTTATGCAATAGTGAAATGAACAATAGAATTGTCGATGATAAGCTATAAAACTATTATATTTTAAATTTACCTTAAAATAGATAGGGCGCACTTATACGTTGATGGTCATTCAGTCATAAAAAAACGGCTTAAAAATCACCAAATTTGAGTTAAAAATTATGACGACTGTTGTGCCATTTCGCTTATAGATGAAAAAAATATCGGTAGAAAATCCGATAAAAGTGTTGTGGCATCGGCAGCATATATTGCGAATAAGCAAATTAAAGATAGGGAATCGGGTAAGATTTATGATTACCGAAAGGGGCATTCCGAAGTGTTATTTTCTAAAATCTTTACACCTGAAATTGTGCCTGAATGGACGCATGATAGAGGGGGAATTTGGAACAAGGTGCAAGAAACTAAGTTTAGAAAAGATGCTCAATATGCCCGTTCACTTGAGGTGAGTTTTCCGCATGAGTTTTCACACGAACACATGGTGGAATTGATTGAAGATTTTGTGCGTGATAACTTCACGGGCAAAGGGATGATTGCGGATACAAACCCGATGATAATGCCGCCAGTAATCGAAATTATCATGCTCATATTTTGCTCACGTTACGAGAGGTCAATGCTGCGTGTTTTGAATACAAAGTTCGTGAATGGAATCACAAAAATGTGCTACGAGCTTGGCGCAAAGATTTAGCGTTAAAGTGTTCAAAAATGTTTGACGATTTCGAGTATTTGAGAACAAATCGTTGGACAACTTATAGATGGTTGTATGGTCATTTAACGTTAGAAGAACAACGAAAAAAAGCAATCGAAAGACGCGATTTTGAATACGCACAAGCGTGCAATCATGAACCATCCAAACAATAAAGGCGTTCAAATT
This sequence comes from uncultured Pseudomonadota bacterium, assembly GCA_903867225.1. Lineage (GTDB taxonomy): Bacteria > Pseudomonadota > Gammaproteobacteria > Methylococcales > Methylomonadaceae > UBA10906. The sequence continues at coordinate 6,279 of CAIPQN010000080.1, forward strand.
TATCACATGGAAAAACGCGGCATTGAATCTTACGTTGAGAAAAAACGTGCATTATCAAACAGCATTCAAGAAACAAAATTACCTGAAATAGAGCAACCTCTTTATAGCAATTACGACATTAAATTTCTCCTTTTTTCTGGCACACTAACCTCTGTTTTCTTCTTTAAAACACATAACTGGCGTTTAACGTACCACGCTACTTAAACCCGCTAACTGACGGTTTGTTACATAACGATGGATATGCTCAATTTCTTCAAGTTGATATTGTCGTACTCGTTTTCCGTCTTGACGAGGCATTTGTAGAAAGCCAATTTTATAACCGAATTGCCGCACTAAATTCGCCAACATAGTTACAGGACGCGAACCAATATGTTGGTAATTGCCAATTTTATTTATTGCCAGTTCTGAGGCGTGCTGTTGTAGATACTGACATTCTCGTAACGCAACATGGGCATCAATATATTCTTCGACAAGCAGTCGTTGAATCATCGGCTCAATAAGCACTTTTATCGATGTTTTTGATTTGGCTTTATTCTGGGTAAGCGCATTCTGCTTATCCCACGCCTGACACGCTGGAATACTCGCCTTGAGATTCTCTAAATTAACCACCCGCTTGATGTCATCATTGATGAAATTTTCAACGTCTGATTCAGTGATAGCCGCATACGGTAAGCCAGCCATTTGCTTCGTCAAATAACGGTAACGACGGTAGCTATCTGCTTGCGTTGGAGCAACATTTTTCTGTGCATCAAATTCTTCACTACTCATATCAGACGCAACCGTAATCGCTTCAATATCGGCTTTCTTAGCACGTTGAGTAATGCCTTTAATGGTAGCCGTTTCTTCTTGAGTTAATGATTGGTCAATTAAGCTGTAATCGAGTACGCCGCCTTTGAGTTCCACTAACAAAGCAAAGTTATTTTGGAAGTCATTTTTATCGGCATTCTGCTGGGCGTGCAGTGCAATACGAGCTTTACCTAATTCATTAGCTACACCTTTGCCGTCTGTGTAATGCGCTACAGTTTTGTTATAACCTTCGTGTAATAAATCTTCATTGGTCATGCGATTGCTTTCAGGTTGCGCTCCAAAAGCAACGTAAATATGTTTGGCTTTACGATAACGCGCTGTCATTTGAAACGCTTCGTTAGAGGTGATATTTCCACTGTGCAATAAGTACACATTTGAAAATTCTCCGACTTCAACACTGACACCTGAACCCACAGTCGGTGAATGAATCACGCAAAGATATTTACTTGCTTCACTATTCGGGTCGGCTAAGAATTTACTTTGCGCTTCATCACCACGATTGTCACTGTGAATGAGTAACAAATCGTCTTCAGCGATGCCCTGTTCAATTAAAAACTTGTGTAACCGATTGGCTTCTTTTTTAGACGTGCAACCAACAAAAGGTTTTTTACCTGCTTGGAGTTCACGCAAGATACGAATGTACATCGATTTGAAATTATCCTGTTTTAAGAGGTGATAAGTTTTGCCATTAGTATCAAATTCTTCAGCTTCGATTAGATGAATTTTCTTACCACCGCAATGTTGTTTCAAAAACTCCACGCAACGGTCATTCAAATCTGCATCACTGCAAACGATAAAATCAGCAGCTCGAATAGCGGCACAAAATCCATCCCAAACCGCTTGTCTATTTTCAACACTGCCATCGATTAAGTGGTCAAGAATTTGTCTAAATTCATCTAAGAATAAGACGTTAAAACCGCCTGTTTCGACTTTGTATTTCAACAATGAATTTGCACACAAAGCTATGCCGTCTGTTCCTTCGCCATAGCCTAAATCGTTGTAGTAATCGAGTTCCATTATGCCAGACGCATTTTTAGTTAAGCTAATGCGATGCGTTAAATACGCGATACGGTCAAGTTTTTTGAGTTTGCGTAGGATTGCCATGAGTTTAGTTTTACCTGCGCCCATGCCTCGATTATCAAGCCAAATTCCTTTGGTTTTATTGATGTACTCAGCAATTTCTTCGTTGGTTTTTTCTTTTAAATCGTGACGTTCTAAACCGCTTTTGCTCATCAACGAGTTCCATTTTTTCATCAATCCCGCACGCTTATGAACATGGTTATGAATGATGCCGCGAACATTTATTTTAGATGTGTCCATGCCGCGTTTAGCCATCAGTTCATGGATTAAAGCAATAGCAGTTTCTTTGCCCATTTTAGACGGTACACATCCAGCCATTGCGTTAGCCAGCATGGTAAATAAACGTCTGAGTTGACCTGTTGGTGCGACCTCACTGAGTTTTTTCAGAAAATCTACATAACGCATTTTATTTACGTTGAGTGGTTTAAATACTAATGTGTCTGCAAAATCGACCGCTGTGCCATCTTTAGACACAGGAACAAATATCGGTAGGTTGTGTTTTTGTGCGGCAACCATAGCGACATAAACGCCTGTGTTACCACTTGTTTTACCGCAGTCATTATCCGCAGCAATGCGTTGATTCTCACAACCACGAGCCATAAAAGCATCAATAACTTTGCCTAAATTGCCAGCACTGAAACTGACCACCACAGGTAAATGATGTTTGTTGTTGAGTTCACCTTTTGCGCCATTAGCGTGATAAACCGCAAGTCCTGTACTCAATCCTTCAACGTGATAAGCCCCGTTGATGCAATCCTCAAACGTGCCGCCAATAATGGCAAAGCCTTCACCGACTTGTCCGACGAAATCTTTATTGTCGTTTCTGTTAGGTAGATTTTTGGCGTAGAGGTGCTGATAGCCGATGACTTGTAAGTTGGTATTGAAGATTTGAACCATCAAGCATTCGCCATATTTACCAATGCCACGACGAATTTCAACACCGTCAATGGGTAAATTTTTAGCAATTAGGTACGGATGGTTAGCCACATTTTCAGTGGTTGCTTCATCCCATCGTTGATTAGCCCAGTTTAAATCAGCGGCTTGTTTGTCTGTAAGTGCGTTATCAAACGCAGGTGTTACCGTAGTTTCAACTTTCTTTCTGAAGGGAATAACGGGTGATTGCTGAGATTCCTTAGCGACTATTTCCGCCTCATTCGCTACTGAACTTTTGGATGGTTCAAAAGTTTTGCGTGATTGTGCTTCGTGCCATTCGCTATAGGTATTACTAACGCCACCGTGTTTGTTGGTGTAGAAGTTGATGCGTTTGTAATTACGTCCATCTTTGGCTTTGAATTCATGACCGACAGCGAAGACTTTACCGCGATAGGCTTTACTCAGTTCAATACCGCGTGTGACTTTACGACCATCAAAGGTGATGTGGTGCTGGAGTTTAGACCAGTCAATGCCGCAATCAGAGGCTAAATCACTAAGTAATGAGTGGTCATCAAAATATAGATTATTTTGAAATGCAGCTGTGTGTGGTAGAATTGCTTTGCGGTTAATCACAAAGACCTCCTTTTGATTCTCCTTTTAGGTTTAATCTCAAGTTGTCTTTTTGATTTGCAAACTTATATTGTTTTAAATGGTTCATGATTCTTGTCGTGAATTAGGTTGTGAAGACCCCTGAAAATATTACCGTCGAAAAGTAAAATTGATTTTCAGGGAGTTCTAATTTTTTGCTCAACACATCTTTTTGATGTCATCAAGGCTTCTAAGCCGACTAGCATAAACTCTTTTTTATAATCTTCAACTTTTTTATTATTAGATTTAGTTCTACAACTTCAATTACTTATAAATAATTAAATACGCATTTATAGTAATAATTAAATAATTATGTTAGTATTTAGCTTTATACTTCAATAATGAGATACGTTTATGCGTACATTAGTAATAGCTAGTCAAAAGGGCGGCGTTGGTAAGACAACACTTGCAGGGCATTTAGCTGTGATAGCCGAACAAAATAATTATGGTTCTGTGGCATTGATTGATACCGATTCACAAGGTTCATTATCAAGTTGGTGGAATGAACGCAAAGCTGAAACACCACTTTTTGCGAATGTCGATATTGCAAACTTACCGCAACACTTGCGGCAATTAGAAGCGTCTGGTGTTAAACTTGCCATTATTGATACTCCTCCTGCTGTAACAGAAACGATACATTTAGTTGTCGCGGTTGCAGACCTTGTTTTAATTCCGACACGTCCCAGTCCGCATGATTTAAGAGCGGTAGGTTCGACAGTTGAAATTGTAGAAGCGGCAGGTAAGAAAATGGTTTTTGTTATCAATGGTGCAGCATCTCGCGCTCGTATTACAGGTGAAGCGGCAATTGTACTTTCTCAGCATGGCACAGTTGCACCAGTGACTATTTATCAACGTACCGAATTTGCGTCATCGATGATTGATGGTCGAACGGTACAAGAAGTGAATCCTAACGGTAAATCGCATAATGAGATTATAGATTTATGGAAATACTTACTTACTAAATTACGTTAATCAATAAATACTAAAATAAGGATTTAAGCAAATGGCTAAACCAGCATCTTTAACCTCTAATCTGCTTGTTACCAAAGGAACAGCAACACCAGCAAAATCTTTAGACCCAACCGAAGAATTGATTCAACAGTTGAACGCTATCCCTGTTGAAGAACCCGAAGAACCTGAATCTGAAGAACCAGAAAAGTTTGCTACGATAAGTCGATGGTCAAGACAACCACCTAAAGACTATCACAAATCGCTTACGGTTAAACTCGACAAAGAACGCTATTTTCATATTAAAGAAGTGGGATTGAAATATGATAAATCGAGTCAAGAGTTATTTATCGAAGCGTTAGACGCGCTTTTGGCGAGGAAATGTTATGCGAAATAAATTTCAACACATGGTTATGTTAATTTTCTGTATCTTTGGTTTGAATACGGTTCAAGCAGCAACTAACTTTACATTTGTTGAACAAACAGAACTCGTCAATGCTCATGACAAATGGCGCAGTGATGTCAAAGTTCCTCCTCTGACTTGGTCAAGTTCGTTAGCAGATACGGCACAAGTGTATGCTGATAAATTAAAAAACACTCAAGCGTGCAAGATGGTTCACAGTCATGTAAATGGCTTAGGCGAGAACTTATTTTGGGCGAGTGCATTAACCTATTCCAACGGGTCGTCTGAGGTACAAGTTGTTTCGCCAACAAAAGCGGTTGATGAATGGGGCATTGAAAAATCCGATTACAACTACAAAGCCAATGCCTGTGCCAAAGGTAAAATGTGCGGACATTACACGCAGGTCGTTTGGAAGGACACTACTCAAGTCGGTTGTGGTAAAGCTGTCTGCACCGATAATTCGCAGGTTTGGGTATGTCAGTATTCACCTGCTGGTAATTACGATGGTAAAAAACCATATTAGACGCGATGTTCGACTTTTTTAGTTGAAAGCATGACCCATTTTCCTGCAAAGTTGTTCTACCAAAAGCAACTCAAATCAGGAGAAGAGCCATGCCGCTTGAAGACTTTATCATTTATGTGTATTGCTGTGTAGAAGAAGCG
>CAIPQN010000081.1 GCA_903867225.1 uncultured Pseudomonadota bacterium
ATAAGAGAATGGACTTGTGCCGAGTGTGGCACGACGCATGACAGAGATGTTAATGCGGCTAAGAACATTCTCGCGCTTGGACATAAGCGTCTAGCTGTAGGAATCACCGCCTCTTTAGGGCGGTGAGGATGTCAACGCGTTGTATATTGCCACCACGAAAGCAAATTACGATCCTGTGCAGTCTTTTTTTTTAGGCATAATGTGTAACGCGCTAGTGTGTATGGCGATGTGGCTTTGTTATAGCGGACATACTGTGACAGATAAAATTCTCGCGATTATTTTTCCGACAACAGCCTTTGTTGCCGCTGGCTTTGAACATTGCGTGGCGAATATGTATTTTATTCCGTTGGGATTATGGATTAAGCAGTTTGCGCCGCCTGAATTCTGGGCTTTTGACATTATGTCAGGACATCAGCTAGACGCTTACGCGACGTTAACATGGTCAAACTTCGTCCTAAATAACTTGATGCCCGTGACCTTGGGTAATATCGTGGGTGGCGCGGGATTCGTCGGTTTTGTTTATTGGTTTGCTTATTTACGCGGCAAATCCTAACAGCTACAAATCTGTCAATTTTGCTCCATATCTTCAAGCTCGATATTCAATGCTTTTGTAGATAACAATAATTCAATTATTGATGCAAACAGTGACAAGGTAATAAATACGATACTGATACAAAAAGCAAAATTCCCCAGTTGTTGTAAATTAAAAAAGATAAAGCCCATCGCTACCGTACAACTAATAATACCCGACACGGCAAACAGTTCCATCGCGACAATAAAACGAAGTCGGCAGCGAAAACTGGCAATTTGTTTTTGGGCGATTGGACTATGTGTTTTATTGAAATCCGCGTGTTTTTCTCGAATGCGTGTCGCAATCGTTAAAAATCGATTGGAATAAGCTAAAAATAAAATGGTAATCGCGGGAAAAAGTAGTGCAGGCGTAGTAATTGCAATATCTATCATAAATAATTTCTTAAAAAATTAGCCGACAATCATTTTGTGATGTTCAGCGGTAAACAGGGTTTTACTGCGATTTTCCTCGGCTTTCCATATTGCTTTGTTAATTTTAATTTCAGTTCCTGTATAAACCCCACGCTCACAAAACACTCTTGCATTACTGATGACGCTTACGTTTGCCAATATCTCACTTAATTCTGCTCGACTTGTGGCTTCGTCCATTATTAGCTTACCTAATGTGTGATGCAATCTTGCTGATGTCGTATCATCATTTTTTTCGGGATTTTTTGTGTGCCAATCTATAATTTTCCTGATGTTGTCTTGTTCATCTTCATTCTGATTTAGAAAATTTCTTAATTCTGCTATTTGTCTTTGAATGTAAGGATTTGTTCCCGCTTGAACTCGTGTTCTAATCCCTGTATCAGCACCAATAATTTTGGCTCTTACCATCATCAATGCCCATGTGACACCACCGATAATCGATGATTTTTTACTTCCGCCTTTACTGCCAATCACAATTTTATTTGCCGACATCAATTCACAGTTAATAACGTATTTATCCACCACAATATCAATAGCGGCATCTATTTTGAAATTTTCTGCGAAACCAATACACACCGAACCACGGGATGCTATTTTTGTAGGATGTGGAAATTTAATTGGTTTACGTCTATCAACTTCAACGGTTGGTGGTAATTCTGCTGTTTTTGATATTCTTTTCTCTTTTCCTGCAAAAGCATTATGTGGTTTTTTTTCAATCCCTTGAACACCACCTTTAACCATAACATCACCACCCACAATGAGTTCGGTATTTCCTGTTACGCCACCTTTTACCAGTAAATTCCGTTTACATTCGAGTTGAGCATCTGCAACGTTCCCGTTAATAACAATATCTTCTAGTGCATAGACTTTCATTCCAGAAATAACTTCACCCAATACGACAACAGAACCATCGAATCGGATATTACCAGAAGAAAAATCGACGTTATCAACGGTTAAAACAGGGGAAACAACGATTCCATTCGGGATAACAAGTGGTTGTCCTGAAATGCTTGAAAGTAATTGGTTTTCATCTTCGGGATTTACATAAATTCCACGTTGATCCAATGAAAACGGAATATCTAATCCACCACTCGGCTCTATCACTTCACCTAAAACATTACGACCAGGAATACCAGGAATTGGCGGAATGCGTTGCATTAACACTTCATCTTTATGAACTATCAATACATCACCTAATTCACGATAATTGATTTCACCATGTTCATCAATTTGCGGTTCACGAGTTTGAGTGGCGGCGGCAATTAAACTTTCAAATTTTGTATCTACGCCATCAATAGGTTGAAGTCCTTCGGCAACGATAAATTCAGCGGCTTCGCCTTTTTCCGTTGTTTCTTCAATCATTGAATTAAACAAATCGGCGTTAATAATTCCAAAAACAATGTTTTTATCGACAATCAATTTTTGAATGGTTTCACGTCTAAGAACTCGACCACCAAAATTCGGCGTTAAAATTAATCTCGCTTTCATTTTGTCGTCTGAAATATGAATGTCACAAGTGGCATCTCGCCGTTCACCAATTTCAAATTCAACGTTTTGTTCAGGAGATGCGGCATTGTAATGAACCGCTAATTTAGCAACTGAGAGTTCGTCAATATACAAAGCTCTAAAGGGGGTTTCTGCCAAACATTGTTGGATTTTATTAGCGGTTAATTCAATCCTATTTTCACTGGGTTCAATAACGGCAATAACCTTCATTCGATCATCGCTGAATTTAAATGTTAAACCGCTTATAAATTCTATTTCATTACTCATGTGCTACCTTCTCCCACTACTTAAAAATCTCAAATGCAAATTTGTTTAATACTTATCTGCAATGAACCCTTTCATTTTTAAATCTTCTTGTACAACGTGTGCTAATAACCAACCTTTCGCTAAGAAACTGACATGTTTGCGTAATGAAAGCATATCTTCTTCGCTGATAATAGCGTGTTCTGTAATTGTGCGAATCTCATCAATAATTCGCGTTAATTCAATAATCAAACTTTTATGTCCATCAGCATTCGTTTGCTGGTGCTGATAAGAATGTTTAATTTGTAAATCTTCTTCATAACGAAAATGGTCTATTGCTGTTTCATACAATAAATTGAAAAAATATAATAATGCCTCTTTATCGTCTGGATGACGTAACGCCAGTTCAATGGAGTTAATAATCATCAAAAGTGCTTTGTGTTCTGCATCAATTGTGCTGTGACCCACATTAAAACGGTTATCCCATGCTATTGTCATTTTATTAACTCCAGTGAAAAACATCGTAAAATTTTAACAGGATTTGTTGTTGAATACCGCATAGAAAGTATTGAAATATGAAAAATTCATCTTCAATACTTGCCCGCGATGAACTCCTTCATTTTTAAGTCTTCCTGAATAAGGTGCAGTAACCAACAATTTGCGAGCGAACTCACATATTCGCGTAATTTAAGCGTGTCATCGGTGTTTATAGCAACTTTCCTTATCATGGTACGAATCTCGTCAATAGCTTTATGTAACTCAATCACCAAATTTTTATGCCCATCAGAATTTTGCTCCAAACGTTGATAGGTATATTTAGCGAGCAACGCTTCTTCGTAACGAAAATGATCCATCGCCATTTCATATAATAAATTGATCGAATACAACAATGTTTCTTTGTCGTCAGGGTGATTCAATGCAAGCTCAATCGAGTTAATAATAATCAAAAGTGCTTTGTGTTCTGCATCAATCGTGCTGTGACCGATGTTAAAACGATTATCCCACGCAATTGTCATGTCAAATTATTTCCAATTCATCCAAGCAAAATTTCTAATACTTGCCCGCGATGAATCCCTTCATTTTCAAGTCTTCTTGAATAACGTGGGCTAATAACCAACCATTTGCAAGGAAACTAACATATTTGCGTAATAGAAGAACATCATCAGTATCGATAATAGGTTTCTTCGTAATTATACGAATCTCATCAATAATTCGATTTAACTCAATTATCAAATTTTTATGACCGTTAGAATTTGTTTCTATATGCGGATAGTTGTGTCTGGTTTGCAATTCTTCTTCGTATTGAAAATGGTCTATCGCCATTTCATACAATAAATTAACGAAATACAACAACGTTTCTTTGTCATCAGGGTGACGTAACGCCATTTCAATCGAATTGATAATAATCAAAAGTGTTTTGTGTTCTGCATCAATCGTGCTGTGATCCACACTGAAACGGTTATCCCATGCAATTGTCATTGTATTAACTCCAGTAAAAATAGTTGGTTTTTTAAATAATCAGCGAACTTCTAATTCACGCAGGAATCATGTCACTTTTTACGCGAGCAATTCTGATACAAATTCAATGTAAATACCATAAATAAATTGTGTAACTATTTATTTGGGGCGAGACTATCGTTATGTCAAAATGTAGAAAAGTAGTGGTTTTAAAAAATTTTATACAACACATTAACTCTGAAGAACTTATGAAATTAGCAACATTTACTTATCAAAATCAAACACGCATCGGTGCGGTAATCGAAAATCAAATTGTTGACGGTTTAGGCGATGCAAGTTTGCCAACCGATATGATTGAATTTTTAGAACAAGGCGACAGCGCATTACAAAAAATGCAGGCGTTGATGTCGATTGAAAAAAATCGAATTCCGCTCGCAGACGTGAACTTACTTGCGCCCATTCCACGTCCAAAAAAGTTTTTAGGCATCGGTTTAAATTACGCCGACCACATTGATGAAACAGGTTTAGAAAAACCCGAATATCCGATGTTTTTCACTAAGCAAAGCAGTTGCGTCATCGGCAATGGCGACGCAATTCAAATTCCACCTGTTTCTGAAAAAGTCGATTACGAAGGCGAACTTGCGTTTGTGATTGGCAAAAAATGCAAAAATGTTTCGGTTGAAAATGCCCACGACGTGATTGCAGGTTTTACGATTGTGAACGATGTCACGGTGCGTGATTGGCAATTCAGAACACCAACGTGGACGATTGGAAAATCATTCGACACGCACGGACCAATGGGACCTTGGATTGTGACAGCAGATGAAATTCTAAATCCACACGCGTTGAATTTGAAAACGTGGGTTGATGATGAATTACGTCAAAATTCAAATACTCGTTACATGATGTTTAATTGTTACGAAATGATTGCCTATTTGTCGCAAGCCATGACGTTAGAAGTCGGTGACGTAGTTACGACGGGAACACCAAGTGGCGTGGGTGTAAAAATGAAACCGCGTGGTTATTTGAAAGCGGGGCAAACGGTAAAAATTGAAATCGAAGGCATTGGAACACTCGTTAATTCAGTGAGTTAGACTTTTGAAAAATGCCGCCTTTTTGAAAAGGCGGCGTTTTGGATATTAATTCGTTTGTGCATCCAATAATAATACGGTCTGCGCTTGAATCATTGGCTCATCTTCAGCACGCATCGCACGATTATAAAGACCATCTGACTGCAACAACCACGCTTGAGAATTATCACTTAAATACAGTTCTAAATTTCGCCAAATCCGTTGTGACAGTTTTTTATTCTCAATCGGAAAACAGATTTCAACACGCTTAAACATATTTCGATTCATTAAATCGGCACTCGACGCATAAACTTCTTGTGCGCCATCATTTTCAAACGCATAAATTCGCGAATGCTCTAAAAATCGTCCAACAATCGCTCGCACTTCGATATTTTCAGATACACCTGGGATATTTGGGCGCAAGCAGCACATTCCACGCACAATCATTTGTACTTTTACACCCGCTTGTGATGCACGATAAAGAGCTTGAATTGCTTGCGGTTCAACTACTGCATTAACTTGAATAATGATTCTCGCGGGCTTTCCATTTTTTACATGACGAATTTCACGCTCAATTTTTTCCATTAAACCACTGTGCAAAGTAAAGGGTGATTGCAGCAATTTATTCAATTTCGTTACTTTGCCCAAACTGGTTAATTGGGTGAATACTCGACGCACGTCTTCACCCAATTCTTTATCACACGAAAATAAACCATAATCGGTATAAAACAATGCCGTTTTTGGATGATAATTTCCTGTACCTAAATGCACATAACTACGAAGTTGCTTACCTTCGCGGCGCAAAACCAAACACATTTTTGCGTGTGTTTTATATCCTACGACACCATAAACCACATGAACCGCCGCCTCTTGAAGTTTCGCTGCCAAGTCGATATTCGCTTTCTCATCAAAACGAGCGCGAAGCTCAATCACGACGGTGACAACTTTGCCATTTCGAGCGGCTTTTACTAACGCATTTACAATCGGCGAATCTGAACCTGTACGATAAAGTGTTTGTTTAATCGCTAAAACATCAGGATCCGTCGAGGCTTGTCGAACAAATTCAACCACAGGACAAAATGATTCAAACGGTTGATGTAATAAAATATCGTTACGTCTAATTGCTGCGAAAATATCTTTTTGGCGTGAGAGATGGGAAGGAATGACAGGCTTAAATGGTACAAACTTTAAATCGGGACGATTTAAAATTAAGGCGTTAATTTCTTGCACGCGACTTAAATTCACAGGTCCATTGACTAAAAATAAGCGTTCTCGCGTCATGCCAAATCGAGCTAACAAAAACGCCACTGTTTCATCTGGACAATTCGCATCAATTTCTAAACGCACCTCATCGCCATAATTTCTCATGGCTAATTCGCCTTCAACGGCGAGTAATAAATCGTCAATCGCATCGTCATCAACAAAAAAGTCACTGTTGCGCGTCACACGAAATTGATAACAACCTTTTACATTCATTCCGTGAAAAAGTTGGTCGATGAATGCGTGAATAATCGACGACAAAAACACAAAATCGTTTTCACCACTATTTGTTTCTGTGCTGGGTAATTTAATAATTCGTGGCAAAGAACGCGGTGCTTGCAGTACGGCACGTCCGCTATTTCGACCAAACGCATCTTTGCCCGTCAGCGAAATAATGAAGTTCAAACTTTTGTTTAAAATACGCGGAAATGGATGTGCCGAATCCAAACCTACAGGCGTTAGAACAGGCAAAATTGCTTCGTTAAAATACACTTCCAACCATTTACGCTGTATTTCCGTCCATTCGTTACGGCGCACGAAATTGATACCCTCTTCTTTAAGTTTAGGTAACAAAATATCGTTCAGCGTGTGGTATTGATCTTCGACTAAATGTCGGGCGTTAATTGAAATTAAATCCAGTTGTTCGCTTGGTTTTAAACCATCAATGCCGCGTGTATCGGGATCAATTACCGCCATTTCAATAACACTGGCAACACGCACTTCAAAGAATTCATCTAAATTTGAGCAAGAAATACATAGATAATTTAGCCGTTCGAGCAATGGCACTGTTTCATCTTTGGCTTGTGCCAAAACGCGTTTGTTGAATTCCAATAAACTCAATTCACGATTAATATAGAGTTTTGGATTTTTTAAATTTATTTCTTCGATTATTTCAGTCATTGCAAAGGCTCTTTTGTCACATTTATTAAGTAATTGAGTGGTAATCTAAGTTTATTTCAAAGGCGTGACAATAGAGTGACGAAAATATTTGAATCACTCAACTTATGCGTGTTGAAAAAAGTCGTAATTGCAATACCATTTTTCCAAAAAATTAAACCCTTCACTATTCACATTAACGAGGCTTTTTATGTCAGACAAAATTTTTAATGTACTTTTTTTATGCACAGGTAATTCGGCGCGTAGCATCATGGCGGAAGGAATTTTAAATCATATCGGTAACGGGCATTTTCGGGCGTTTAGCGCGGGAAGCATGCCAACAGGTGAGGTTAATCCTTACGCTTTAAAACAGCTTGAAAAAGAGAATATCGTGTTAGAAAATCCGCGCAGCAAAAGCTGGGAAGAGTTCGCACAACCTGACGCGCCACAACTCGACTTTGTTATTACTGTTTGCGATAACGCAGCGGGTGAAGTGTGTCCGATTTTGGCAGGTCAACCCATTACCGCGCATTGGGGCGTTTTCGATCCTGCTGCTGTTGAAGAAGAACAAAAAAATATTGCATTCGCTCAAGCGTTTGCGATTTTACATCGTCGTATTTCATTGTTTGCATCGTTAAATCCATCCAATTTGAATCAGTTGGCATTGGAAAATAGCGTGCGTGAAATTGCCTTAATTTCTTGAAAATGCCCATGTCTGAAAGAAAAAAACTAGGTTTTTTAGATAGATTTTTAACGCTATGGATTTTTTTAGCGATGTTGATGGGCGTAAGTTTGGGTTATTTTTTGCCTGAAAGTAGTACATTTTTCAATTCTTTGTCGAGCGGTACTACCAACATTCCGTTGGCAATTGGTTTAATTTTAATGATGTATCCGCCGTTAGCAAAAGTGAATTACGCAAAAATTGGCGTGGTGTTTTCCAATTTCAAATTGATTGCTGTGACGTTATTTTTGATTTGGATTGTTGCGCCGTTGGTGATGTTTTTGTTGGCGATTCTCTTTTTAAAAAAGCAACCTGAATACATGATGGGGTTAATGTTAATTGGCATTGCACCGTGTATTGCGATGGTGATTGTGTGGAGTGAATTGGCTGGCGGTAATCGTGAATATACTGCGGGATTAGTAGCGATAAATAGTATTTTACAGATGCTATTTTATAGCCTTTATGCGTATGTGTTTATTACTTGGTTGCCGCCGTTGTTGGGTTTGAAAGGCTTTGATGTCAATATCACCATTGGTCAAATCGCGCAAAGTGTCGGTATTTATTTGGGCATTCCATTTTTCGCAGGCGTTGTGAGTCGTTCGAGTTTGATTAAATGGAAAGGTGAAACGTGGTACGAAACGGTTTATGTGCCGCGTATTTCACCAATCACATTGATTGCGTTGTTGTTCACGATTGTGTTGATGTTCAGTTTGAAAGGCGAATTGATTGTGACGATTCCCTTGGACGTATTTCAAATTGCGACACCGTTGGCGATTTATTTTGCGATAATGTTTTTCAGTAGTTTTGGGGTAGCGCGTTATTTTGAAAAAGATTATGCCAAAAATGTGTCCGTTGCTTTTACCGCATCGGGTAATAATTTTGAATTAGCGATTGCCGTGGCGATTGGTGTTTTTGGAATTAACAGCGGACAAGCATTTGCGGGTGTCATTGGACCTTTAATTGAAGTTCCCGCGTTGATTTTATTGGTTAACGTTGCGTTTTGGTTTAAGGCGAAGTTTTATTGATATTCAGGCGTTAGTGCATAAATAAACTTATTCAAAATCAAAATTTTTTATTCATGCACCAACGCGGACAACTACCCAAATTATTTTGGAAAACTAAATTTCTGTTCAATATGACTAATTCCAAACGTTACTTTCACATTAATTTCATTTAAGGCTTCGTTGTATTCCACACCGTGTTTGTTTTCTAACCACGGATACTTGTCTTTCAATTCATCACGAACCTTTTTAAGCGTAGGTTTAATACCCTGTCCAAGCATTTTGTCACAGATTGAAATAATTTTTTTTTGCATAATTTTTCTTTCGTTATTGTTGAGGACTAATACAGCTGAACCTAAAGTAGCACAGTAAGAGTCTCAAATCGGTCTGATTTCAAAAGAATAGTTTTGCTATTATTTGTGTATTGTGGTTGGAATTCCATCGCATAATCAATCTTAAACAAATTATTGTCAGCGGTATTTAGAAAATCGCCTCGATCAAAAAAATGAAAATAACGTTGACCGAATCTTTAGATCAACGATATTCAGTTAAAATCGGCGGAAACAACAATCTAAATGTCGTACCGTGATTCAATTCATTTTGACTGGAATCCACTAAAATATGTCCCCCCGATTTATGCACTAAACCACTCACTGTTGATAACCCCAATCCCGTTCCTTCACCTTGTGGTTTCGTCGTAAAAAATGGATCAAAAAGGCGGTGGGTTATTTTTGATTCAATACCAGCCCCATTATCGCCAACGCTTAACTCAACAAAATCACCGTCCAATATCTCTGAACACGCTAAACAAATCGTTTTTATGTTCGTTACCGTATTTAATGCAAAGGTAATCGTTCCACTGTGTTCTTTCATTGCATCTCGTGCATTGACCGCTAAATTCGTCAAAATTTGATGCAAATCAATGGCATCAATTTCAATATCAGTTTCACAACTATCTTGCTTAACACAAGTGCCACAGTCGTCATAATTGATGTGACACAGATTTAAATATTCGATTTTGATTCGGTTGGTCAACGCAGGACGCAACATATTCAATACTTCGTGGATAATTTCTTGCGTGGGTTTTATGTTTATTTCTTTTTCAACTATTTCTTGGCGACAATACGTCAGCATTTTGTTAATTAAATCCATAGCACGCTTGCCCGCTAAATGGATTTGTTCTGTATTGTGTTCGAGTTCTGCTTTTAATGCTGCGTTAGTGATGTCGTTAGCAACATCTTGATTCATTTCGTTATAACCCGTCATACACGCCAAAATGTTATTGAAATCATGGGCGATACCTGACGTTAATCGTCCAATACTTTCCAGCTTTTGCATGTGATTCACTTGGCGACTCAACACCATATTTCTTTCATACGACTGAATTAGCTCGTTAGCCTGTCTCTCTTTTTCCGCGTTTTGAAACGCTAACGTTTCTTTCAATGTCGTAATATCTGAAATAAAACCATGCCAAATCGTACTGCCATCATCGAGTCTTTCGGGACTTGCTGTTCCAGAAAGCCAACGCAAACCTTTTTTAGTTGACATCCTCACCGCCCTAAAGAGGCGGTGATTCCTACAGCTAGACGCTTATGTCCAAGCGCGAGAATGTTCTTAGCCGCATTAACATCTCTGTCATGCGTCGTGCCACACTCGGCACAAGTCCATTCTCTTATTCC
>CAIPQN010000082.1 GCA_903867225.1 uncultured Pseudomonadota bacterium
GTGGTGGTGCACCTTTATCCGTTCTGAAACAGTATATTGAACAACAGCAACGCCCTACTTAAATTTTAAAGCGGGGCTACGCCGATATTCCTTACATCCCCGACCTGAAGAGACGGGGCTTTGCGGAATTTTTGGTAAAATATCGCGGTCATGCAATGCCATTTCAATGCGTTCGTAATGGTATTTATCGTGCATATAATGAATGGCGTTCAAGGCTTTAACGTAAGTGGTCGCCAACCAATCCATCATGCTATCGAATTTCGCAATCACTTCGTCGTAATCGAGATATTCCGACGTAATCGGCGTGAAACCGTGGGCGATTTTTACACCTGATTTTTCATCCACGCCGCCATTGATAGCGTAAAGCATCGTTTTTGCGAGATTGCAACGTGCGCCGAAAAATTGCATTTGTTTTCCAACCCGCATCGCCGAAACGCAACACGCAATCGCATAATCGTCACCCCAATGTTCACGCATTAAATCGTCCGATTCATATTGAATCGCACTGGTTTCAATCGATACTTTTGAGCAAAATTCTTTGAAACCTTTTGGCATTTCAACTGACCACAAAACCGTTAAATTAGGTTCGGGAGCCGCGCCCAAATTGTACAAAGTGTTTAAAAAACGAAAGCTGTTTTTGGTCACTAATGAACGACCGTCTTCACTCATGCCACCGATGGATTCTGTCACCCAGGTGGGATCGCCTGAAAATAATTGGTCATATTCGGGCGTGCGTAAAAAACGAACCATGCGAAGTTTAATAATTAAATCATCAATCAATTCTTGCGCGGCAGTTTCATTCAATCGACCTTCTTGAATGTCGCGTTCGATGTAAATATCCAAAAAGGATGAAATGCGCCCAATTGACATCGCTGCACCGTTTTGTTCTTTTATCGCAGCCAAATAACCAAAATATGTCCATTGAATGGCTTCTTGCTCGGTTTTTGCAGATTGAGAAATATCAAAACCGTATTTCAACGCCATTTGTTTTAACTCAGCTAACGCTCTGATTTGTTCAGAAAGCTCTTCGCGTGTGCGTAAAATGGTTTCGCTAAATTCGCCTTCATCTAATTCAGATTTTTCGCGTTTTTTATCTTGAATTAAAAAATCTACGCCATAAAGTGCAACACGGCGATAATCGCCAATAATCCGTCCACGACCGTAAGCATCAGGCAAACCCGTGATAATTCCTGATTTGCGACATGCTAAAATGTCAGGACTGTAAACATCGAAAACGCCTTGATTATGGTCTTTGCGATAGAGACCAAAAGCGGTTTCAACGTTAGTATCGAGCTTGAAACCATAGGCTTCTAAACCTGATTGCACCATTCGCAACCCACCATTTGGCACAATCGCACGTTTTAACGGCGCATCGGTTTGTAAGCCGACGATTAACTCCAAATTTTCATCAATGTAACCCGCATCGTGAGCAATGATAGACGTACCAATATCTGCCGAAACATCTAACACACCTTTGATTCGTTCTGCTGCGATTAACGCAGTCACTTTATCCCACAATTGCTGCGTGCGCGGAGTGCTTGAAACCAGAAAACTATCGTCGCCTGTGTAAGGCGTGTAATTCGTTTGGATAAAATCTCTTACTGCCACACCATTTTGCCATTCATTCCCAACAAACCCGCGCCACGCATCTAAACTTATATCTGTTTCGTGTATTTTCATGTGATTTTATTTTCAAAGTTTCGGATTTTAATTTAAATACATTTTCAAATCATAAATGGCTTCAAATCGGCTTTTTACTTCAGATAAAGAAGCATCTTTGACCAAAATAATATGTGCCGTTCTACCGTTTTCGTTAATAAATCCTAAATCTTCAGTTTCCAAACCTTGTAAGGAACGATTTATTATCGGAGCTTGAACATTGCCACAGCCACTCCAAACAACTTCCGCGCTATTTTCATCACCATGCAAAACAACGTTTGAACACGAACCACAACCGCGTTCAATTGAAGAAACAAAATTGAAAGCCGCTTGACGCGATTCGACCGTATGCAAATTATTCGGAACAAAAACACACTGATGAATCGGCGCGGCATCTTGAAAGGCAAGTCCACCTGCATTAAATGGGCAAGTTCCCGTCACAATCGTAATATTTTCTAGTTTTGTTTGTGCAGACATAATTGGAAACTCCTGTGCAAAATTGAGTTGAAAAATTTTACCAACCGTTACTGCTTTGGTGGGTTATCGTAACTAGATAATGTTACAGTTGGATAACATCAGAATGCTTGGTCAATGGGTGGTGAATTTTAAAGTCCAATCGGTGCTTGGGCTGACGTTGTATGTTCAACAAGCATTGGTTGTCGCGATACTCATGTTTGTATTTTCGGTTTTATCTCGGTTTTATCGATGCTGGTAGGGATGTTTTTTTATATTTCAGAAGTTGCTATTGGCTTATCTTCAGAAAAAGAAGAAGAGCAACTGTATGAACTCATGGATGTTATGTCCGAATCGGGCGATTAAAAACTATGTCATTTTTTGTGATACGCTTTTACAGTCGGTTTTGTTATAGTTACCCTACAGAATCGCTGTCTTTTTATTCTTTTTAGGAGGTTTTCATGGTACAAAAAATTGCAATCAATGGTTATGGTCGAATTGGACGTTGTATTGTTCGAGCGATATATGAAACGAATCGCACCAATGAATTTAAAGTTGTCGCCATCAATGATTTAGGTGACGCAAAAACGAATGCACATTTAACGAAATACGACACTGTTCACGGAAAATTCCCTTTTGATGTCATTGTTGACGGTGATTACATCGTTATCAATGGTGATCGAATTCGCGTATTAGCAGAACGTGATCCTTCTAAATTGCCGTGGAAAGAATTAGAAGTTGACGTGGTACACGAATGCACGGGTTTATTTGTTAGTAAAGCGAAAGCTCAAGCGCACATTGATGCGGGGGCAAAAAAAGTCATTATTTCTGCACCTGGTGGAACAGATGTTGATGCAACGATTGTTTTTGGTGTGAATCATCAAACTTTAAAAGCTAGCGATACTGTAATTTCAAACGCTTCTTGTACCACAAATTGTTTGGCTCCATTAGTCAAACCATTACTTGATACGATTGGTGTTGAACACGGTTTGATGACAACAATTCACTCTTATACAAACGATCAAGTTTTGACTGACGTATTCCACAAAGATTTACGTCGGGCGCGTTCAGCTACACAATCAATGATTCCAACTAAAACAGGTGCAGCTTCAGCAGTTGGTTTAGTGATTCCTGAAATGGTGGGTAAATTAGACGGTTTCGCGATGCGTGTTCCGACAATTAACGTTTCAGTTGTGGATTTATGTTTCCAAGCGTCACGCAATACGACTACAGAAGAAATTAACAGTATTTTAAAAACGGCTTCAGAAGGCGCGTTGAAAGGAATTTTGGCTTACAACGATGAGCCTTTAGTTTCTCATGATTTCAATCACAATCCTGCTTCATCAATTTTTGAATCGTCTTTAACGAAAGTGACAGGTGGTAATTTTGTGAAAGTGCTTTCGTGGTATGACAACGAATGGGGCTTTTCAAATCGAATGCTCGACACATCTTTAGCGTTAATGAACGCGAAATAATTTACTTCAAAACAGGGTTTCCATAATGAGACGCACTAAAATTTTAGCCACATTGGGACCTTCGACGGATAAAGAAGGTGTATTGAAAGCCTTGTTCAAAGCAGGTGTTGACGTTGTACGTTTGAACTTTTCACACGGTTCAGCAGAAGATCACATTGAACGCGCTAGACAGGTTCGTGAAATTAGTAAAAAAATGAATTGGCAAGTCGGTATTCTTGCGGATTTGCAAGGTCCAAAAATTCGGATTGCACGTTTCAAAAATACCAAAGTCGTCTTAAATGAAGGGCAACGATTCGCGCTTGATTTGAATTTAGGTACAGACGATGGCGATCACGAACAAGTGGGTTTTATTTATGAACCACTTGCCGAAGAAGTTGTGGTTGGCAGCCGTTTGTTGCTCGACGACGGACGAATTGTTTTAGACGTTTTAAATGTTGAAAACGGACGGATTAACTGTACCGTTGTAGTTGGTGGTGATTTGTCGAATAACAAAGGTATTAACTTGTTAGGCGGCGGATTGTCTGCGGCGGCATTAACCGAAAAAGACAAAGAAGACATTATTACGATTGGCAAAATTGATTGTGATTTTGTGGCGGTTTCATTTCCACGTTGTGCTGAAGATTTGCACGAAGCACGTCGCTTGCTTCAAGAAGTGGGTTGTCATGCGGGGATTGTCGCAAAAGTAGAACGTGCCGAAGCCGTTGCAAATGATGAAATTATGGACGAAATCATTTTAGCATCTGATGTTGTAATGGTGGCGCGAGGTGATTTAGGCGTTGAAATTGGTGATGCGAAATTACCAGCGATGCAGAAAAAATTGATTAAACGCGCAAGAACGCTTGATCGCGTTGTTATCACCGCGACACAAATGATGGAATCAATGATTGAAAATGCGATTCCAACAAGAGCTGAAGTTTTTGACGTAGCTAATGCCGTTTATGACGGTACAGATGCAATTATGTTGTCAGCTGAAACGGCTTCGGGTAAATATCCGATTAAAGCCGTTGAAGCGATGAATCGCATTTGTTTAGAAGCTGAAAAACTTGATATTGTCCGTGTATCGCATCATCGGGTAGACCGCGAATTTAAACGCGACGAAGAAGCGATTGCGATGGCGGCGATGTACATGGCGAATCATACCAATGTAAAAGGAATTGCCGCATTGACTGAATCAGGTACAACACCTTTATTGATGTCGCGCATTAGTTCTGGAATGCCCATTTTTGCGTTAAGTTGTCAGCCAAAAACATTAGGCAAAGTCACGTTATATCGTGGCGTGATTCCGATTTATTTTTCGCATGAATCTCAAACTCACGTTGAAGTGAATCGTGATATTATCGCGCAATTGCGGGCTTACGGAATGACTGAAACAGGCGACAAGATTATTATCACAAAAGGTGATTTAGCTGGCGCGAAAGGCAGTACAAATGATTTAAAAGTCGTTACTGTCGGTCACGAATTAACGCCTTAAAATAAAAAAGTACCAATAAAAAAGGATAAGTGCTTATGAGTGAGTTTGATACATTATTAAAACAATTACGCGATGAGTTTATTGCGGAATTTCCAGAGCGTTGTGATGGTTTGGAAGAGAGTGTTTTAGCATTTGAACAGGGTCGTGAAGGGTCATTTGATGATTTATACCGCCGAGTTCATAGTTTAAAAGGTTCAGGCAGTCAATTTGGCTTCTCGTTGGTGACATCGATTTGTCACCAGTTTGAAAGTTTTTTGAGTAGCGGTAGTTTTACAATAGAACAATTAAGTTTGAGCTATGCGTTAAGTTATGTCGATTTGCTCAAACGAATGGTTGAATTTGTGGGTCAAGAAGGCGTTTCAACGCACGAAATTGAACATGAATTGGACGATTTGAGAAAATCGAGTATGCCAGGACGTGCAACGGTGTTGTTAATTGAGCCATCACCATCACGCCGTAAATTATGCCAAGGCGTTTTAGCTCCACTTGGTGTACGAATTGTGGTGCAAGACCGTGGATTAGCAGCATTAGAACAAATGTTGCATGAACCATTTGATTTGCTTGTGGCAGCCCGCGAATTGCCTGATTTAAATACGGTAGCGATTGTAGCGGCATTGCGTGAATCGAATTGTCGTAATAAAAACGTACCCGTTATTTTGGTCAGTAGTAATTCGACACCTATTTCAGAGCATTTAGCCATTAACGCAGTGCTAGCGCGTGACGCACAATTTATTCCTAATTTGGCGAAAATCGCGAGTGAAATTCTCAAGCACAAATAAGTAAAAAATAGGTTTAAGGTAAAAAGTGCAATGCTTTTTACCTTAAATTTTTCAACACTCCTCCAGCTTTAAACTCTCATGAACATCAATTCTCAAAAACTTTCTAGCGCACGATTCGCGCAAGCTACCGACGCATTTGTTGAAATTTTTACGGCTTCTGTTGATTTCGATAAACGCATGGCAAATCAAGATATTCAAGGTTCACTCGCTCACGCAAAAATGCTTTGCGAAGTTGGTGTTTTAACCGAAGAAGAACGCGATTTAATTATTCGCGGTTTGACGCAAATTCACGGCGAAATTGAACGCGGTGAATTTGAATGGTCGATTCAACAAGAAGATGTTCACATGAATATCGAAGCACGTTTGACGCATTTAATCGGCATCGCGGGTAAAAAACTGCATACGGGACGTTCTCGAAATGACCAAGTTGCGACAGATATTCGGCTGTATTTGCGCGATGAAATTGGTGCGATTGGCGTTGAATTGAAACGTTTGCAAACCGCGATTTTAGATTTAGCTGATAAACACACCGAAACCATCATGCCAGGTTTTACGCATTTGCAAGTCGCGCAACCGATTGTTTTCGGGCATCATTTAATGGCGTGGTTTGAAATGTTAGCGCGTGATGCGGAACGCTTACAAGATTGTGCAAGACGTTTGAATGTTTCACCACTCGGTGCGGCGGCGTTGGCTGGAACAAGCTATCCGATCGACCGCCATTTGAGTGCGGAATTATTAGGTTTTTCACGTCCAAGCGCGAATTCGCTCGATTCGGTGAGTGACCGTGATTTTGCGATTGAATTTACGGCAACAGCCAGTATTTTAATGATGCACTTGTCGCGTTTTTCGGAAGAATTGATTTTGTGGGCTTCGGCGCAATTTGATTTTGTTGATATTCCCGATGCGTTCTGTACGGGTTCGTCGATTATGCCGCAAAAGAAAAATCCAGATGTACCTGAATTGGTGCGCGGAAAATCAGGACGAGTGACAGGGCATTTAGTCGCGTTATTGATGTTGATGAAAAGTCAGCCGCTTGCGTATAACAAAGACAATCAAGAAGACAAAGAACCGCTTTTTGATACCGTTGATACGTTGTTAAATTGCTTGCGTGCTTACGCCGATATGGTGCCGCATTTAACTGCGAAAAAAGAAAATATGTACCGCGCCGCAAAACAAGGTTTTGCGACGGCAACCGATTTGGCTGATTATTTGGTTCGCAAAGGGTTAGCGTTCCGTGACGCGCATGAAATTGTTGGTTTGGCGGTGCGTTTGGGTGTTGAAACAAAACGGGATTTGTCTGAAATTTCGTTGGCTGAATTACAAACCTTTTCGCCGTTAATTGGTGAAGAAGTGTTTGTGGTTTTATCGCTTGAAGGTTCGGTTGCAGCGCGTTCGCATATTGGTGGCACTGCACCTGAAACGGTCAAAACTGCGATTTCGACAGCACGTCAAAATTTGTAAATTTGTGATTACAGCGTTTGGTTGACTGAGGGGCGTTGGTGCATAAATAAAAGCCTTTAGAATCAAATAATTGTATTTTTTAGTCACGTCAGAAATGGGTAAAAAGCGTTGATTTTTCCATAAAATCAGGATGCGTTAAAATTCACATATTGGTTTTAATTAAGTTTATTTATGCACCAACGCCCATAATCACTCGAAACCCGACATCATTTTTCGTTTCAGCTCCTAATGCCAATGTCCCCCAAATTTATTCACCTTAGAGTTCACACTGAATACTCACTAATCGATGGTTTAGTGAAAATCAAACCGTTAGTTAAAAAATTAACTGAATTACAAATGCCTGCGGTGGCAATTACTGACCACGTTAATTTGTTTGGTTTGGTGAAAATGTACAAAACCGCGACTTCGCAAGGTATTAAGCCAATTGCGGGTTCGGACGTTCTCATTTTTAATTCCGACGAACCTGATAATCCGTATCGTTTAACGTTGCTCGCGCAAAATCACAAAGGTTACGTCACACTAACTGAATTGGTTTCGCAAGCGTATCAGCACGGGCAATCAAAAGACGGCGTGCCGATGATTCGACGTGAATGGATTGAGCAAAATCACGAGGGGTTGATTGCATTATCAGGCGCAATGCAAGGCGATATTGGACGCGCGTTAGTGGCTGATAAAAAAGATGACGCATTACATTTTGCGATGTATTGGCAAAACTTATTTCCAAATCGATTTTATTTAGAACTCCAGCGCGTCGGAAAACTAAACGAAGAAAATTACATTGCCGCCGCGATTGATGTGGCGTTTGCGTTGAATTTGCCAGTGGTTGCTACAAACGACGTGCGCTTTTTAAAACAAACCGAATTTGCCGCACACGAAGTTCGTGTTTGTATCAACCAAGGGCGTGTTTTAGACGATGCACGTCGTCCAAAAGATTACACCGACCAACAATATCTGCGTAGCGCAGAAGAAATGCAGGCATTGTTTGCCGACATTCCCGAAGCCTTAGAAAATTCGGTTGAAATTGCTAAACGTTGCAGTCTAACGTTGGTATTAGGTAAAAATTATTTGCCTGATTTCCCCACGCCCGAAGGCATGACGATTAACGATTTGATTATCGTTGAATCCGAAAAAGGCTTGCTTGAACGCTTGCAACATCACAAAGTTCCAGACGAAAACGCTTATCACGAACGCTTAAAAATTGAACTCGATGTGATTACCCAAATGGGTTTTTCGGGTTATTTCATGATTGTTGCCGACTTCATTCAGTGGGCAAAAAATCATGGTATTCCCGTTGGACCTGGACGGGGTTCGGGCGCAGGTTCGTTGGTTGCTTACGTTTTGAAAATTACCGATTTAGATCCGATTGAATTTGAATTGCTGTTCGAGAGATTTTTGAATCCTGAACGGGTGTCGATGCCTGATTTTGATATTGATTTCTGTATGGATCGGCGCGACGAAGTGATTGATTACGTTGCGGATCATTATGGACGCGACCAAGTTTCGCAGATTATTACTTACGGTTCGATGGCGGCAAAAGCCGTGATTCGTGACGTGGGGCGCGTTTTGAGTTTGGGTTATGGTTTTGTTGACCGATTAGCAAAAATGATTCCGACCGAAGTCGGCATTACGCTATCGGACGCGCTGAAAAATAGCCCTGAAATGCAGCAAGCCTACAACACCGAAGAAGACGTAAAAACGTTGATTGATATGGCGTTGATTTTGGAAGGCACGGCGCGAAACGCGGGGAAACACGCGGGTGGTGTCGTTATCGCGCCAACAAAATTAACCGATTTCACGCCGCTTTATTGTGACCACGAAGGCAATAATCTCGTTACGCAATTCGACAAAAGCGATGTGGAATCTGTCGGTTTGGTGAAATTCGACTTTTTGGGCTTGCGGACGCTGACGATTATTGATTGGGCGTTGCAAACCATTGACGTGCAAAATGCGAAAAAAGGGCTGCCGCCCGTCGATATTAGCCAAATTCCGCGTGACGATTTTGCGTCGTATGATTTGCTCAAAAAAGGTTTAACAACCGCCGTTTTTCAGCTCGAATCTCGCGGCATGAAAGAGTTAATCAAAAAACTTTTGCCCGACTGTTTCAACGACATCATTGCGTTGGTGGCGTTATTTCGTCCTGGACCTTTGGAATCTGGGATGGTTGATGATTACGTCAACGTCAAACATAAACGCAAACCAGCTGAATACGCGCACCCGATTCTTGAGCCAATTTTAGAACCAACCAACGGCGTTATTTTGTATCAAGAACAAGTTATGCAAATTGCGCGGGAATTGTCAGGGTACACGCTGGGTGGCGCGGATATATTGAGGCGGGCTATGGGCAAGAAGGACAGTAAGGAAATGGCAAATCAACGTGCCGTTTTTGTCAGTGGCGCAGTTGTAAATGAAGTTACTGAAGAAACCGCTAATTACGTTTTTGACCTAGTAGACAAGTTCAGTGGATATGGATTTAACAAAACTATAGCAAAAAATACTCAGGTGCGTACAATCGTGGGTGATAAGAACATTGAAGATTGCCAAGCGGGCGACGTTGTTTTTAGCATGAATGCCGATGGTTCAGTGGTGCAATCAAACGTTGTTGCATTGCACGACCACGGCAGCGTTCCGTTATGGCTAGTGGAGTTTGATGATGACACACGAGAAAAATGTACCCTTGACCACAAGTGGCTTACCGACGAAGGACAAATCCCGCTCTGGCAAATCCTACAAATGGGAAACCAAGTGTGGGGAAATCGTGCCGAGACTTCGGGACATTTCGATTCACCAAAAACAATGTCCAACGTGCATGAGTCAAATTCGCACGGGTCCCAGTTCGGGCAAGGACATCGTAATGTACTGCGGCGAAATTGTAAAAACACACAAAAATCGCAAAGAACATTTTCAATCGTGCGAGGCATGTCACGTCAGACGGCGCGAAATTCGGGTGCAAACCTGCAAAAATTTAGTGCATACGGACGAAATGCGTCAAAGATATTCGGAAACGGCGAAGAAGACATCGGCACGCTCCGATATTCAAGAGCAGCGTTCAGTACAATTAAAAAATTGGCGAGTGGAAAATACCGAAAAATTCGAGGAAATTCGCGCAAAAGCCTATGCGTCGCCCAAACTATCGAAAATGGAAATGTATTTAGAGCCGTATCTGATCGAAAAGGGTTTTACACGAAGTGTGCGGCTGAGTTGTGGCGAATCGAAAACTCTCAAACAAGTCGATTTTGTCCACAAAAAACACAAAATCGTTATCGAAGTGGATGGACCTTGGCATTTTTTGCCGATTCATTCAGAGGAACAATTAGCCATCGTTCAAGCACGCGACCATTTGCTACATCAAGAAATTATGCGGCGCAATTGGCGGTTAATTCGCTTGTCGATGCAAGGCTTCAAAGGCAGCACGGGCAAATTGATTACGCCTACGTTGAAAATGTTGTTCAGCAAAATAGACGACAAGATGTGGACGGGGGTGTTGTGTTTCGGAAGCCTGTACGAGCTACGTTTTTGGGATGGCATCAAGGTTATGATCTTGAAGTAGATCACCCTGAACACAATTTTTTATTGTCTTCGGGGTTATGTTGTTCAAATTCCCATTCTGCCGCTTACGCCCTCGTCGCCTATCAAACAGCCTGGCTCAAAGCCCATTATCCAGCAGCATTTATGGCAGCGGTACTTTCTGCTGATATGGATAACACCGACAAAATCGTTATTAACATCGAAGAATGTCGCGCACTTAAAATCAAAATCGTTCCGCCCTCAATCAATTATTCAGATTTTAAATTTACTGTGAACGACAACGGTGAGTTGGTTTACGGGTTAGGCGCATTGAAAGGCGCGGGCGAAGCCGCACTTTTAGACATGATTGCAGAACGAAAAATTAACGGTTTATTTTTGAGTTTGCATGATTTATGTCAACGTGTTGATTTACGAAAATTTAATAAGCGCGTTTCTGAAGCGCTCATAAAAGCAGGAGCTTTCGACGAATTCGACCCAAACCGCGCCGCGCATTTGGCAGAATTGCCTACCGCTCTGCAAATTGCTGAACATAAAAACAAAATGAAAATTGCAGGGCAAAGCGATTTATTTGGTTTAGGGGGCGGTAGCGATGAAACGGAAGAATCTGAAAACAAAACCTATGCCATTAACGTCGAGCCTTGGTCAGAAAAATTTAAATTCAGCGAAGAAAAAAACGTTTTAGGATTATTTTTAACAGGGCATCCCATTGATCAATATGCCGACGAATTACGAAAACTCGTATCACGAAATTTAGCGACTCGTATCGCAGAAATTGTTCCAGAGCGGCGTTCTAATCTTGTGAAGGTAGCGGGATTAGCGATTGACATTGGATCACGTCAAAATAAACAAGGAAAATCACGCGGTTTTGCGATTATCGATGACAATACTGCACGTTTAGAAATTGTGGCACACCGCGAAATTTATGACGACAACAAGCAATTTTTCACCACCGATTACAAAGACCGTTTGTTAATTATCGAAGGGAATTTGGCTCTGGATAATTATTTGAATATGCCAATTTTGACAGTAGATAAAATTTATCCGATTGAGCAAGCACGAAAAACGTTGCAACTTACGTTCAAAAATAATGCTGCCCAATTTGAAAAATTGGCTGGAATTTTACAAACCGTAAAAGGCGGAGAAACGCAGGTTTTAATTGATTATTACGGCGATAATGCTCGCGCCACATTACGTTTAAGTAATGCGTGGCAGGTCGAAGCCAGCGATGAGTTGTTGCACGAATTAAAAATATGGCTCGGAAATACTGCGATTCGATTGAGTTATTAAATTATGAACATTCAAAATCATTGGTTTACTAACATTACACACGTTTTATCACCAAATTTTAATAACCGTCCTGATGAAAATGAAATTTCGTTGCTGGTAATTCATTGCATCAGTTTACCGCCGAATCAATTTGGTGACGGTTATATTGAAGATTTATTTTGTAACCGATTAAATCTTGATGCTCATTCTTATTTTCAAGAAATTCACACGCTGCAAGTTTCCGCGCATTTGTTAATTCGTCGTGACGGAGAATGTGTGCAATTTGTGCCGTTTAACAAACGTGCGTGGCACGCGGGAATTTCATGTTTTCAAGCGCGTGAAAATTGTAATGATTTTTCAATTGGCATTGAGTTGGAAGGCTCTGAAACGATTGCTTACACCGAAGCACAATATGAAAAATTAAATGCGGTTATTGCCGAATTAGTTGAAGCGTATCCAACATTAAAAAATATCGCAGGACATTCTGACATTGCGCCCGAACGTAAAACAGATCCTGGGGCATCGTTTGATTGGTCAAAAATTAAGTCGTTTGGCGCGTAATTGCCCATAAAATATGCTCTCGAACTAATTCTGAATCAAACGTTAAGCGTTCATTTAAGGCTTTTAAAATAACTTCGCTTTTCGGCGCATTTCCTAAAGCAACAGCGATATTTCGCAACCAACGTTCATAACCAATGCGCCGAATTGCCGAACCTTCTGTTTTGGTTAAAAACTCCGTTTCAGACCACACGAAAACACTTAACAATTCTTGTGAATTTAAATTGTGGCGCGGATTAAAATCAGATTCTTTGGTTAAATTCGCAAATCGATTCCACGGGCAAATCAATTGGCAATCATCACAACCGTAAATTCGATTACCAATCAACGAACGAAATTCTTCGGGAATTGCGCCATGTAATTCAATCGTTAAATACGACACACAACGCCGAGCATCGATTTGATAGGGCGCAATAATCGCTTGAGTTGGACAAATGGTTAAACACGCGCTGCATTCGCCGCAATGTGAAGTCATAGGTTCATCAATGGGCAAATCCAAATCGGTGTAGATTTCACCCAAAAAAAACCACGAACCTGCTTTGCGATTGATTAAATTTGAATGTTTGCCAATCCAACCTAAACCTGCTTTTTCAGCAATCGCTTTTTCTAAAACCGGCGCACTGTCCACAAAGGCGCGATAACCAAATACGCCGATTTCGGTTTGAATTTTGTCAGCTAATTTTTGCAAACGTTGACGCATCAGTTTGTGATAATCGCGTCCAAGCGCGTAACGCGAAATATAAGCCGTATTTTCAGCGGTTAAAATATGTTTTATTTCATTTTGATTTTCGGGCAAATAATCGAGCCGCACAGAAATAATGCTTTTAGTATTTTCGTGGAGTAGGGCAGGGCGACTACGTTTTAAACCGTGCCGCACCATATAATCGAGTTCACCGTGAAAATCGTTTGCTAACCATGTTTGTAAACGCGCTTCAGCTTGAGATAAATCCGTATTCGTGATGCCAACTTGTTGAAAACCAAGTTCTTCGCCCCACGCTTTTATTTTTTCACAAAGTATTTTTGACATGATTGATGGTGAGTATCGAAATAAAAAAACCGCTTTTGAATACTCTCAAAAGCGGTTTTGTTTGAATATATTTTTATTGTTCTTTTAATATATTTTGTTTTGGTGGTGGTGGTGGTGGGTTTCTAATTAATTCTGCAGCTTCTTCTTCAGCAATTTTCATTTCTCGATATTCGTTTTTACTCATGACTTTCGGCTCAATTTTTGGCGGTGGGAAATACGCTCTAATAAATTGCTTTGCAAAGATATTGTCCACCGACAGCACAGGAATCAGCAAAATCAACAATGCGCCAATCGCTACAAATGCAGGATTCATAATGGTTGAAAGCCAATAAGCCATTAAACCGCCAATAAACAAACGGGTAAAACTTGGCATTTTTACTACTTTTACTGGTGGCTCTTTTTTTACAGGTTCCTCTTTTACCTTTTTTTCTTTTTTATCTGCCATCATTTTCTCCTGATTAACGTAATGACACGGGTTGTAAAAAACTACTCAATGCGTGTCCAAATGACGCGCCTAAACGTCCAGCGAGTCGATCAAATAAATGTTCTTGTGGTGTGAAATTCACTTCATCTTCCGCACCAATGATATTTTTAGCAATTTCATGTTGCGTGGCAAAATCATCAACCAAACCTATTTTCACCGCTTCTTCACCCGACCAAACCAAGCCAGAAAACATATCGGGAGATTCTTTTAAACGTGTACCGCGTCCAGTTCTTACGGCTGAAATAAATTGTTGATGCACTTGATTTAACAAGTTTTGCATATAAATCGTTTCGTTTTCTTTGCGCGGTGTGAATGGATCAAGCATCGCTTTGTGTGAACCTGCGGTTAATAAACGACGTTCTACGCCCAACTTTTGCATCACATCGACAAACCCAAAACCATCCATCAACACGCCAATTGAACCCACTAAACTTGCGGAATTAACAAAAATTTTATCGCTCGCCGAGGCAATGTAATAGCAGCCCGAAGCACACATATCGCTAACAACAGTATAAATTGGCAATGTTGGATGTTCTTTTTTGATACGACGAATTTCATCATAAACATAAGCCGATTGAACGGGGCTGCCACCTGGTGAATTCGCGTGCAAAATAATACCTTTCGTATGTTTATCTTCAACAGCATCACGCAAACCTTCGATAATTGAATCGGCATTTGCATCTTTGTCTTCTGAAATTTGTCCGACTAAATTAATAATGGCGGTGTGATCTTCGCTTTTGGAAACATGATGATTGCCCATTTTTGGATAAATTGTGGCACCAAAAATTGCGAATAAATAAATAAACAATAGGCTTTTAAATGCGATACCCCAACGGCGAGCGCGAGTTTGTTCCGTGATTGCAGCAAGAGCGACTTTTTCAATTAAATCGCGTTCCCAGCCTGAATTAGGTGGTGGATGTTCCATAATATTTTAACCGTTAAATTGTAAAAATGTGACTGCGATGAAATTGCGTTGTGTTGAATAATTATAATGATAAACGAAAGAAGCGGTGGTAGTGCTACACTTTTGTCTACAAGATAATCAAAAACACAAATCAAGCATCTTGAACCAAAACTATTTACCCTTTAATTCAAATTTTATAATGTTAAAAAAATTTCTTCATTCTTCGTTTTTACCTATTTATTCAACTGCCTTTTTTTATGCGTTTTATTACTTAATTAGTGCATGGCAATTTGATGTTGAAATGGCATTCACATCCATGCCACTCGATTATTTTTTCCAGTTAATGCTGGCGTATATTTTATTTGCAATGTCGCGGCGTGCATGGATTTTTCTGATTTTACACGCGCTGATTATGGGGATTTTATATTTGGGTAATCCCATTAAAATCGCTTTTTTTGGTGGTCCATTGATGCCTGACGATATTTTTGCGTTGCGTTCATTGTTATTAATTTTAAGTGGTTGGAAATTCTTTGCGTTAGCTTTGCCATTAGTTGCTTTGGGAGGTTTGCTTATTTTCAATCTCAAATTACGCCGATTGCATAATTATATCGGCGGTGTTTTTGCAGGATTATTGACCATAACGACGATATATCAGCCGAATGTTATCGTTGAACCCATTGATACTTATATTGGCACAACGCCTTGGAATCAACGCTCTAATTATTTTTGGCAAGGCGCAACTATTCACACATTAGTTGAAACAGCACGATATTTTTTAACGGCAGATTCTGCACCCGATGAAGACGAAGCAAAACGTGCAGCTAAACAATTACTCAGTCAGCAATCAGAAACAAATACGTTTGAAGATTTCACGCCGCGCAACGTGCATATTGTGTTGTTGGAATCGTTTTGGGACGCAAATAATTTAACAAAAGTTAAATTTAAAAAAAATCCGTTATCAGATGATTTTCGTAAATTATGGAAAAGTGCGAATAATTCAACCGCTCTTGTGTCTGTTTTTGCAGGAATGACCGCCAATTCGGAATTTGAAGTTTTATGTGGTTTTCCAGTGACTAGAAACACGGTGAAATTTGAACGGCAACTGCTTAATGAAGTGCCTTGTTTACCGCATTTATTAGCTCAAAAAGGTTACAAAACGGTCGTGTCACATCCAAATGTTCCCGTGTTTTGGAATCGAGTAAACGCGTATCATCGGGTTGGTTTTCAAACATATTGGTCAGAAAAAGATTTTAATTTGGAAGATATTAACCGCGAATTTTTAGGTGACAGTTCATTGTATCGTCAGGTATTGGACAAAATATCTAATGATTTAACAACGCAACAACCGATTCTTGATTATATCGTGACATATTTCGGGCATTGGGATTATCCATTGAATGATAGTCGTCCGCCCGTCATTAGTAGTTCTTCCAAAGTAGAAGAAGTCACCGCTTATGCCAATACGACTTACTACAAATCACAAGAATTTGCCGATTTCATTAAAGCACTACAAAAGAAAGATCCGAACGGAATTATCGTAGCATTTGGTGATCACTTGCCATTTTTGGGTGAAAATTTCGCGGGATATGTCGAATCAGGTTTTTTAACAAGTGATCGTGGTGAATTCACGGACGCGATGTTTAAATCTTATGTCAGTACACCATTGTTAATTATTGATGGCAAAAAAGGCGCGTTAAAAGTCGGTAGTTTGCCACTTTATCAAGTACCAAAACTGATTTTAAATTTGCTGCATTTAAATCAAAAAACCATCATGGATTTTACCGCACCAACCAACGACAGAATGATTCGTCCGCTAACGGGTTTGCATTTTGATGAATTCAAAGATGGGCGATTAGTCATCTGCAAAGAGCCACCTTATTCGCCCGAATGTCAGCAATCATTAACTTGGTTAAATGCCGTGGAAATTGTGAGCAATGACTTGTTTATTGGAAAACAAGAAACCCGACCTTAAAGTAATTCTAACGCAAACATCAATCCATCTTCACGTCCATTCACCGCTTCGTAATAACCTTTACGCACGCCGATTTCGTTAAAACCAATCGAATCATAAAGTGCAATTGCGCCCGTATTTGACGGGCGCACTTCTAAGAACATTTGCTCTGCTTCTTTTTTAGCAATTGAAATTAAATGTTCTAAAATTTTTCGTCCAATGCCTTGTTTTTGTTCTTTTGGTGACACGCATAAATTCAAAATATGTGATTCACCAACTGCCATCGACATAATGCCGTAACCCAAAATGTCGTCACCTAATTCGCAAACCCAGCAGTCATAACGGGTGTTTAAACAATCACGAAAAATATCTTCGCCCCACGGAAATTGGTAGCTTGATTTTTCAATGGCGACAACTTGCGGTAAGTCGGAACGGTTCATTTTTCGTAAACGCATCAGCTCTTTGCGCCCCACAGAATCAGGAAAAACTTTGGCATAAAACTCCACATCAGCATCATAAATAATAAAATCTTTTAATCGGTCTAATAATCCACGCATTTTTAATTCTCAAAGGCTTTTAAACGTCTGCAACGCAAACTGTAAATCTTGCCACGCTTTACGTTTTTCAGTCAGCGAGCGTAATAAATAGGCGGGATGATAAATAGCAATCAATGGTGTATTTTTAAATGAGTAAACATTCCCGCGTAATTTGCCAATTTTCTCGTTAGTTTCCAATAAAGTTTGTGCCGCAATTCGTCCAACGGCAATGATGATTTTTGGCTGAATCAACATAATTTGTCGCTGTAAATAATCGTGACATTGTTTAATTTCATCAACGTGGGGATCACGATTTGAAGGCGGGCGGCATTTTAATATGTTGGTTAAAAAGATTTCTTCGCGCGTCAATTGCATGGCGTGTAACATTTCATTTAACAACTGTCCCGCTTCGCCGATAAAAGGAAATCCTTGTTTATCTTCATGTTCACCAGGTGCTTCGCCAACAAACATCCAATCGGCATTTACATTTCCTTCGCCAAAAACAGTTTGATTGCGAGTGGTACACAAACTGCATAACTGACAGGAACTAACTTCAGTATGTAATTGTTCCCATGAATCAATAACAGGCGTTTCAATCGGTATATTTTCAGACGATTCGAGTGGTGATACGGCGGTGAAGTATTCAGGCATAAAACGTGATTGCCAAACAGTAATGCCCATTGAATTTAAATACTGTAAGCGGGTGTGTTCTGAAAATACCATATTTATTTAAATGTAAAAATGCTGTCATAATGTGAACATTATAACGCTCAATAAACATCAAAAATTATAAAAACAGGGTTTAACCTATGAAACGTAAAGACATCATACCGACAACTAAAGAACAAATTATGCGGGAAGGCGATTTTATCGTGTCAAAAACGGATTTGACGGGTCGAATTACTTATGGAAACGAGATTTTTATCGAGTTTTCTGGCTACGAAGAACATGAATTACTCGGTAGCCAACATAATATTATTCGTCATCCTGATATGCCGCGTGTTGTTTTCAAACTGCTTTGGGATTATTTATCTCAAGACAAAGAGATTTTTGCTTTCGTAAAAAATATGTCAAAAGACGGTGGTTTTTATTGGGTATTCACACACGTTGCCCCGATTATTGATAAAAACAAACAAAAAATTGGTTACACATCAGTACGCAGAATGCCAAATCCTAAAGCAATCCCGATTGTAGATGGTGTGTATAAAGCGATGGTCGATGCCGAAAGACAGGCAGGGGCAAAAGAAGCGATGGCTGCTTCTGGCGCGATTTTAGGACAATTATTAGAGGATAAAGGCGTTAGTTATGAGGGGCTTATCAATGTTCTCCAATCGCTTTAAAATAAACGAAAAAGTAACATTCTCAGCAGTTGGTTTGATGTGGGGATGTTCATTAGCCTTTAGTTGGCTACATGATAATAATAATTCAACGATTCCTATTGCGTTGACAGTCGGTTCACTTGTTTCGGTGTGGGCATGGCGTAAGTCCAGTCAAAAAAATAAAGAATTACTCGAAAAAATCATGGATGCCACCGAACATTGGCGTGTGGGTGAGTCGTATGTTCGAGTGACAAATATCGGCAAAAAAGAAACTGCCTTACAAGCAATGGCATGGGGTTTAAATGATTTGATGGATCAAGTCGAAACTGCTCAAGTCGATATGTATTATTCAATGGCGTATGTGACTTATGGTGATTTCACCCGCAGAAGTTACCCACAGGGATTACATGGCAGTTTTGCAAGTGCATTGAAGCGATTAAATATGCTCACAAAGATATTATCTGAAACAACGTGCGGCATTAACGAACTGATGACGGCGTTAAACGCGGGGGATTTTAATAAGCAGGTCGATTTGAAAGTAGAAGGTGAATACGCTAAAGCGATTAATAACGCGACGGAAGCTATGCAAACTATGCAAACCATGATTGATGGCATTGGCGAAGTGATGAGTAAAGTTGCACAAGGCGACATTAGTCATCGTGTTCAAGCGCAAGGACAAGGCGATTTTGCGGTATTAAAAAATAACGTGAATTTATCGTTGGATGCTTTGGAAGGCAGTTTTCATGACATCGAACGAATTTCTAAAGCACTCGCACAGGGTGATTTAACACAATGTACTGAGAAAGATTATCCTGGAACATTTGGTGAAGTGCTTTTAGGCATGAATACCACTGTAAACAATCTCAAGGTATTGGTAGGTGAAATTAAAGATTCTAGTGAAATTATTACCCTCGCAGCGCAAGAAATCGCAGCTGGGAATAATGACTTATCTAATCGAACTGAAGAACAATCTGACAGTTTGAAAAAAACCGCGACCAATATGGAAGAATTCATGGTCACAGTTAGACAAAACAGTAAAAGCGCAAATCACGCAAATGAATTAGCACGCGTGTCTTCAAACATCGCACAAACAGGTGTGAAAGCGGTGAATCAAGTGGTTTCAACGATGGAAGGTATCAATGAATCGTCGAAAAAAATCGTCGATATTATTTCCGTTATTGATGGCATCGCGTTTCAAACAAACATTCTTGCTTTAAATGCAGCGGTTGAAGCAGCTCGTGCTGGCGAACAAGGTCGGGGATTTGCGGTTGTCGCAACAGAGGTAAGAAGTTTAGCGCAACGTGCAGCGGCAGCGGCAGGTGAAATTAAAAATCTGATTAGCGATTCTGTCGAAAAAGTTGAAGACGGCAGTATTTTGGTTGTCAAAGCAGGTAAAACGATGGAAGAAATTTTAAATTCTATTGAAGGCGTGACAAACACTATTTCAGAAATTACGACAGCTTCGGACGAACAATCGAAAAGTATTATTCAAGTGAATTCTGCATTATCACACATGGACAATGTTACAAAACAAAACGCGGCATTAGTTGGACAAGCCGCATCATCAGCACATTCGCTTGAACAGCAAACCAGTAATTTGACGGCGACTGTCGCCAATTTCAAAATATATCCTTAGGTTTCACGTTTAAATGCCGTGTTTTTTATTTCAACAAAAAACGTGATTTTTCGATAAGATGTCACAAATCACACCACACCAATGAAGATTGGGAAATAGGGTGAAAAATTGAAGCTATTTTAGAAAAGTAACGAGTTAAATAAAATGACATTATCTATTTATGATTACGCGGCATTAACAGATGAAGAATGTGATGCTTTAATTGAAAAGGCAAAAGCACGGTTGGGCGACCGTTGTGTGATTTTAGGACATCATTACCAACGCAATGAAGTTTTTAAACACGCCGATTTTTCGGGTGATTCTTTAAAACTTTCTAAAGATGCGGCGGAATCGACAGCGGAATATATCGTCTTTTGTGGCGTACATTTCATGGCAGAAGTTGCCGATATTTTATCGCGTCCAAATCAAATTGCGATTTTGCCCGATTTAGCCGCAGGTTGTTCGATGGCTGACATGGCGAATCTCATGAAAGTGAATCAATGTTGGTCTGAACTTGCACAAGTTTTGGACGTAGAAAACGAAGTCACGCCAGTCACTTACATCAATTCAGCGGCTGATTTGAAAGCCTTTTGTGGTGAACACGGTGGAATTGTTTGTACATCGTCAAATGCTGAAAAGATTTTGGACTGGAGTTTTTCACGTCGTGAAAAAGTGCTATTTTTTCCAGACCAACATTTGGGACGCAACACCGCGCATCGAATGGGCATGAATTTAGACGACATGGTCGTTTGGGATTTCACAAAACCATTGGGCGGTTTAACGGTTGAAGAAATTAAAAATGCCAAAATGATTTTGTGGAATGGCTTTTGTTCTGTGCATCAAATGTTTAAGCCTGAACATATCGATAATTTCCTCGCACAATATCCTGAAACGAAAGTAATTTCACATCCCGAAGCGTGTTTGGAAGTGTGTCAAAAATCGGATTATGTGGGTTCGACGGAATTTATATTGAAAACGGTACGCGCTTCAGAATCGGGGAGTCGCTGGTTGGTCGCTACGGAATTGAATTTAGTTAATCGGTTAAACGAAGAATGCACCGACAAAAATATACATTTTATGTCGCCGATGTTGTGTATGTGTTCGACGATGTTTAGAACCGATCCTCAGCATCTTGCGTGGGTGTTAGAAAATTTGGTTGCGGGTCATGTTGTCAATCAGATTTCAGTGCCAGAAAAAGATGCGTTACTCGCTAAAAAAGCATTAAATGCAATGTTATCGGTGGTGTAAGTTTTCACACTTCAAAACAAAAAAAGCCCGTTTTAAACGGGCGTATCTTAATTTTGTAACCTATCACAAACCCAGATTTATCAAGCCCTGCGTTGCATTTCAACGACGGGGCTTTTTATTTCTAATCGTGACTTAAAAATCGTTTCCGCTCTTCAGCAGTACGTCCTAACGCTTTTGCCATCCAAGGTGGTGGCGCGTCGAACACTTGTTGAAAGGTTTTTAATTGCTCAACCGCGTCTGTAACCTCTGGCACTTTAATCGGATAAATATCTGCGCGAATCACTTTTGCCGCAGCAGGACCTCCAATGGATTGCATGAAAAGTACCTGGCAATCTCTGACCAAATTCACACGAAACAAATTCCGATCATCTGAATCATCGGCTTCAACTGTCGAGCGAATATCAATCAAACGGTGTTCATCTTTTGACAATTGATAAACCAAAAAACGAAGACACGAACCAAAATGCCCATTTAATAATTCGCCGCTATTTGACGAAACACCAATACGAATAGATTCAGGCATATCGCCGTCTTTATACGCCTGAACTTCAGGCAAATTTTCATCTGTTTCTTCGCCCCATAAATAACGCACCGCCAGTTTGATATTCGCTAAACCGATGTCAATGTCTTCGCCATCTTCTTCGCCATCCAAACTGCCGATACCTGTTTTTAAATTGGTAACAGTCACAGATTTAAGTTTTTCATCATCAAGCGGCATACCGACTTTTTCATGCAAAATTTCAATCAGTCTTGGCACGTCAACGTCAGGTAAAACGCGAGCCGCTAACGCAATTCGCAAAGCTAGTTCTCGTGGTAATTGACTCATTTTTCACCTCTAAAGTTTGTGGTGTGCCTGCCAACCCGTATAACCTTCGTTGAGGCTGTAGACTTCTTTAAAACCAAAATCGCTAAACATTTCCGCCACATGTTCACTGGCGTGACCGTGATAGCAATAAATCAAAAAAGGCTGCTCTTTTTCGCCTTTTTGAATCAGGCTATCGCGCAGTTTCTCGTGCAAGTGCATGGCATTTTCAAGATGCCCTGCGCGATAATCTTTCACATCACGACAATCCAAAATCACAGGCTTTTTGTCAGCGATAAATTGCGCCGCATCACTGATAGCAAGATTTTTGAATGTTGCCATCGTTACACTGGCCCGCTGTGTAATTCTTTTTTCACGAAAATCGTTTTGGTCAAGGCTTCTTCAAACGCAATCGTTTCACCTTTGAATTTGAAATCTTTTGCCGCTTCAAACATCGTAACCACTTTATCTTCAGCCGATTGACCTTTTAAATCGGCTTTTTCAATGTAGAGGAATTCAAGCGTTTCATTCCAAACCATGCCGTCACGATATGGCACAAATTTGAATGTAAAACCGTCTAATTCAATCTGCATATTGTCTTTAATGTTTTCGACATACATTAAAAGCACGGTTTCAGGTGTTAAAGCCGCTTTGTATTTTGAAATAAACTCAGGCACTTGCGCGAGTTCGTGGAACATACCGTTTACAAACACGAATTTTTCGTCAGTCGCTAAAACAGCAGCTTGGTTTAACAATAATTTCGGTGGCATGTGAACGCCGTCGTTTAATTCGCCTTGAATTAAAATTAAATCGCCACGAAACGCGGTGAATTTTTTATCGCTGGTTTTGCCCAAAACGGACGTGATGAATAAAAGACCTTCTTTGTCATAATTTGCGAGTAACATTTTGATTCTCCTGATTAAAAAACTTTGTGTTTAAACATCGACACGGCGACGTTGTACTTGTTGTGGATCGGCGGTGATTTTGCGGTAAATTTCGATGCGGTCGCCTTCTCGAATTGGCGCGTCCAACTTCGCTAACTTTCCATAAACACCAACCTTTTGGGTGGTTAAATCGATTTGTGGGTATTGTTTTAAAACCCCTGATAATTCGATGGCTTCTTGAATCGTGCTTTCGTCAGGCACTTCTAAACGAACCCATAATTGCCGTTCTGCTTCGGCATAGCACACTCCAATGTTCATGCTTTTTTCTCCGCTTTTTGGTCAAACAAGCGTTTCATTGCCACTAAAAATCCCAGCATAATGAAACCACCTGGCGGCAACGCCGTTAATAAAAAACCTTTGTAATCATCAATCACGGTCAGTTCCATGAAACGGAAACTTTCGCCGAGCAAAACGGAGGCATTGGCAAACAATGTTCCTGTTGAACTGATTTCGCGCATCGCGCCTAAAATCACCATCACGAGCGTAAAACCCACGCCCATCATGAAACCATCCCAAAGTGACGGCAGCGGTTCTTGTTTTGAAGCAAAGGATTCGACGCGCCCTAAAATCGCGCAATTCGTCACAATCAACGGAATGAATAAGCCTAAAACCTTGTGCAATTCGTGCATCCACGCATTGAGGCAAATATCAACCAGCGTCACGAGTGCGGCGATAAGTAAAACGAAAATCGGAATCCGAATTTCAGACGGAATTAAATGGCGATTCAAAGACACGATGCCATTCGAGGCGACCATCACGGCAATCGTCGCAAGCCCCATGCCTAAACCATTCGTCGCTGTTCCTGTCACCGCAAGCAACGGACATAACGCTAAATTTTGGGTCAGAACAACGTTGTTATCCCAAAGTCCATCACGGGCAATTCTTTTATATTCGGGTGAAAAAAGTATCGACAGATTCATGATTTTTCTCCTGTAGCGAGCAACGTGGCTTGATTTGCTTTGTAGAATTCCAATCCGCGTCGAATGGCTAAAACGACTTTTCGAGGTGTAATTGTCGCGCCGCTGAATTGGTCAAAAATACCGTTGTCTTTTTTAACTGCCCATTGTTCAAAGCTGACGTTGTCGAGCGATTTGCCGTTGAAACTTAAAATCCATTTTGATTTGCTGATTTCGATTTTGTCGCCTAAACCTGGGGTTTCGGTGTGTGAAATAACCCGCACGCCTAAAATTTCGCCGTTTTTGTCTATGCCCATGACTAAACTAATCGCACCTGCATAACCGTCTGGCGCAACGAATTTGAAACACACGGCATTCACGTCGCCTTGTTTTTTCGCCAAATAAACGATGGTTTCAGCCGCACCTAAATTTGCATCGGCAGATGGCAACGTCACGGTATCGAATAACAAATCATTGTCATGAATTTCAGCGGGGATAACTTCTTCAAGTTTTGCTTTTAAATCTTCTTCAAGCCGTAATTGAATCACGCCACGTGTCGCTAAATCCGCCATGCCCAATAACAACGCGGCAGCCAACGCAAAACCTGCTAACACGCCTGTTTGATAACCTAATTTTGGACGTAATTTTTCTAAATTTTCGGGTTCGAGCCACGCTTTTAATTGAGTTTTTATCATTTCAAAGTTCATGACTAACCTCCCTCGATTGGTTTGCCGTCACGAGTTCGCCCGTAAATGCGTGGACGAATGTAATGGTCAATCAGTGGCGTGACAGAATTCATCAGCAACACCGCAAAGCCAGTGCCTTCGGGATAACCGCCCCATGACCGAATCACGAAAATCAACACGCCACAGCCTGTGCCAAAAATCAGTTGTCCAAGCGGAGTATTTGGTGAGGTGACGTAATCGGTGGCTATGAAAAACGCGACCAGCATTAACGCGCCTGAATTCAAATGTACCCATGCACTTAAATAATGTGTGCTATCGATGAGATTAAAGAGCGTTGAAAGAAACGTCACCGACGCGAGCAACGACACGGGAATAAACCATTGAATAATGCCTTGACGCATTAACCAAATGCCGCCGAGCAAAATTAGCAATGTTGATGTTTCGCCCAAACTGCCACGTTCCCAACCGATAAATGCTAGAAAACCTGAATAATCGTTCAGTAAATCGGGCAAAAGTTGGGCTTGCGAAAAACCTGTTTTTACAA
Source organism: uncultured Pseudomonadota bacterium (assembly GCA_903867225.1). Lineage (GTDB taxonomy): Bacteria > Pseudomonadota > Gammaproteobacteria > Methylococcales > Methylomonadaceae > UBA10906. The sequence goes on from CAIPQN010000082.1 coordinate 25,604, forward strand.
AACCTAAGGTTGTTGCGCCTGTAATCGCATCGCTGATTTCTACACCTGAAAAGGTAATTTTGAAACTTTCTAAAATGTCCAGTCCTGTGAAAAACGGTGACACATTCACCCACGTCGTCATTTCAATTGGGAATGAAATCAAGAGCGCGACTCGCGCCAACATGGCGGGATTAAATAAATTTTGTCCCAAACCGCCGTAGACATGTTTGCCGAGAATAATCGCAAGTCCCGAACCGACAACGCCAATCCACCATGGTGCATAAGGTGGCAACGTCATCGCCACTAATAAACCTGTGACAATTACTGAACCGTCACGCAAATACGATTCAATTGTTGAACCTTTGAGTTTTAAACAGACCGCTTCAAAAAATAAGGCGGATAAAACCGTGACCATCGTTAAAAATAATGCCGACCAGCCAAACAGAAATATCCCAAATCCCAGCGCAGGTAATAGCGCGAGAATGACTTTTTTCATAATGTCATCAACACGCCGCGCTGAACTGACATGCGGGGAACTAATGGGTTTGATGTTCATGCGTTTTCCTCCTGCGCTTTCGCTTCTGCGGCTTGACGTGCCGCACGCGCTTCCATCACTCGCCGCGCATCTTCTTCGGCTTCGGCTTTAATTCGTTCCATACGATTGGTTCGATTTTTGGCGAGACGTTTAGTTTGTTCGGCTTTATGTTCGCGTTGTTGACGACTGAATAATTCGCCTGAGGCAAATTTAAAATAATGCACTAACGGAATGTTTGATGGGCAAACGTAAGAGCAACTGCCGCAACTGATGCAATCTTTCAAACCTAAATCCACAGCCGCATCGAGTTTGTTGGCTTTGATGCGACTTGCCATTTCGAGCGGTAACAATCCAACGGGGCAAGCGGTGACGCAACTTGAACAGCGAATGCACGGTTTCACTTCGGGTTCAAAAATATCTTCATGTGATAACGCTAAAATGCCACTGCTTGCTTTCACAACAGGCACATCAGCGTGAGGCAATACTTCGCCCATCATTGGACCACCCATAATTAAACGGGCAAGTTTTTCGTTTTCAACGTCGCAAAATGCTAAAACTTCCGACATCAAAGTGCCGATTAACACTTCGACATTTTGTGGTTTGGAAACTGCGCCACCTGAAACGGTCATGACTCGACTAATCAATGGTTTTGACAAACAAACCGCTTGATAAACGGCGTTAGCGGTGGCGACGTTGTGAATAATGACACCCACATCAGTTGCTCTGCCGTCTGCGGGAATTTCTTTGCCTGTTAAATAACGCAGCATTTGTCTGTCCCAACCCATTGGATAACGAGTGGGAACTTGCACGACGCTGATTTCTGGAAAGTTTTTGCTCGCTTCCGTCATTTCAGAAAATGCTCGCGCTTTGTTGTCTTCAATGCCGACAATCGCTTTTGGCGCATTCATGCCGCGCAACATCAATCGAATACCGCCGATAATTTCAACTGCGCGTTCTTGCATTAACAAATCGTCGCAGGTTAAATACGGTTCGCATTCGCCCGCGTTAATTAGCAGAGTGTGAATTTGATTTTTGCGACCTAAATTTAATTTCACCGCTGACGGAAATACTGCGCCACCTAAACCCACAACGCCTGCGCCGCCCACTCTTAAACAAATTTCTTCGGGGGCGAGTTCAAACGGTTTTTCAGGAATCGCGTATTTAAACCATTTTTCCTCACCGTCGGTTTCAATCACGATGGTGCGAATCGGTAACGCAGATGGATGTGGTGCAGGAAAATCTTGCACGTCGAGAATCACGCCCGAACTCGGCGCATGAACAGGCGCAGAAATTGTGCCTTGACTGTAAGCGAGCAATTGCCCTTTTAAAACGTGTTCGCCCACTTTCACAATCGGTTCGGCAGGTTTGCCAACGTGTTGTTGCACGGGAATATAAAGTTTTTTCGGCAACGGCAAATTTGTGGCAATCGGTTTATCGCAGGTTTCGGCTTTGTGTTCTTCGGCGTGAATCCCGCCGCGAAATTTAGGATTTTCAAGAAATTCAAACATGGTCATTTCTCCTAAGCTGCCGCAAGTTGAGGTTTATGCCAACGCCACTCACGCAAAGTCACGTCAATTGGGTGCATTTGCAAACATTCAGTCGGACAAACTGCCACGCATTTCGCACAACCAATGCACGCATCAGCAACCACGGCATGAATTTGTTTCGGCGCACCGACAATCGCATCGGTTGGGCAAACTTTGAAACAACGGGTACAACCTGTGCAAGTGTCTTCGCTGACTCGCGCCACCATCGGTTCAGCGTCTTTGGTTTGACTTAAATCAACGTCTACGCCGAGCAATTTGGCGAGTTGTTCCACTAACGCACTGCCACCAGGTGGGCAAAGTGTCACAGGTGCTGCGCCTAAAACAACGGCTTCTGCCGCAGGTCGGCAACCAGGAAAACCACATTGTCCACATTGTGAACCTGGCATTAAGGCTTCGACACGTTCAACAAGTGGGTCGGATTCAACTTTGAGATATTTCGCGGCAATGCCTAAGCTCAAGCCTAAGGCTAATCCTAATAACGTTAAGATGATAATCGCAGAAAAAACGTACATGACCGCGCCTCTTAGGATTCGTAAGGGTTCATTTGATTGGAAGTCCTGCAAAGCCCATAAAGGCAAGTGACAGAATGCCAGCAGTAATAAAGGCAATCGGTGTTCCCGTAAAAAGTGCGGGGACTGACATTAACGCCAAGCGTTCACGCAACCCCGCAAAAAGTACCATCACCAATGTAAAACCTAACGCAGCTCCAAAACCAAATAATAAACTTTGAATAAAATTGTATTGTTCTTGAATGTTAAGTAACGCCACACCCAACACTGCACAATTCGTTGTAATTAACGGGAGAAAAATTCCCAATACTTGATATAAAACGGGACTGGTTTTGTGAATCACCATTTCAGTAAATTGCACTACCGCAGCAATCACCAAAATAAAACCAAGCACTCGCAAAAAACCAATATCGAACGGAATCAATAGTCGATGTTCTAAAACCCAACTTGCCGCTGACGCTAAGGTCAAAACGAAAGTGGTCGCCATACCCATGCCAAGCGCGGTGTCGAGTTTGTTCGATACGCCCATAAATGGACATAATCCAAGAAACTTAACTAAGACGACGTTGTTGACTAATGCCGTTCCTAAAATGAGTAAGAGATATTCGCTCATGACCTTCACCCGCAATTGTTTAAATCTACTTTTGCACCAACTGTGCCAATGAAATTGACAGCGTGAAAGCCGCTGATTTAGGGAATTTTGGGTGAAATCGATGCAATTTTTCTCTGTGTGAGATAAGACAATTGTAGGAAACACGACAAAAAAAATTAAATTTAAAGTGTTAAATGTGGCGTTCCGCGTAGAATCGGGAATATGGCGTTCTACTTGCATTGCTTAATATAAATCTAGCTGCAACACGAGTATCAAATCATGTCTAAAATCAGTCCCGCATACTTACAAGACCAAATTGCTGCCGAAGTTATTGAAATTATTTCGCCCGAATTTGAACAGCAAAAAAATCCCATTTCATTACCGCTTTGTTTATTTGTGATAGCTGTTGAACAAACGCCGATTGCGATTTCGATTACTGATAAAAAAGCGAACATTCTCTACATCAATGAAGCATTTACAGACGTGACAGGTTATACAGAAACCGAAATTTTAGGCAAAAATGAATCGGAACTTTCTTATAAATCCACACCGCGTGAAGTTTATAAAGAGTTGTGGCGCACCATTTCACGCAAACAAATTTGGCGTGGACATTTGGTGAATCGCACCAAACAAGGCAAGCGTTATCTTGCAGAAGTAACGATTGCGCCGATGTTAGATAATCAAGGTGAAATCAGCCATTACATTGGGATGCACCGCGATGTCACCAACACGCATCAAGCCGAACAACAGCTTAATAATCAGAAAAAATTGATTGAATCGGTGATTAACGCTTCGCCTGTGGCGATGGTAGTTTTAGATAGCACTTATCGGATTATTCTCGATAATCAAATGTATAAAACCTTGATTTCTGAACTTCGCCACGATGAACCTGCGTTATTTTTTATCAATGCGTTGGAACAAGAATTTGGGGATTTGTGGGCAGATTCCACGTTACGAATACACGGTTTTAGCAATCATGAAATTCGCGTTGAAGGTTTTGGGCAACGTGGCACACGTTGGTTTTCATGTTCAGGAAATTGGTTTTGTGAAGAAAATACAGAAGCGGATAATTTCTTTTTCAAACAATCAAAAGATTATTTGTTGTTGAGCATTTGCGACGTGACTTTGCAACGTCAACAACAAGAAAAACTGCAATTGCAAACGTTACAAAACATGATGGCAGAAGAAGAGCATATTCGCAGTATTCGCGAAACGTTGCTCGGCGCGATGCACCAAATGCGTTTGCCGCTGAATCAAGTCAATGCCGCTGTGCAAATCATGACGCAACGCAACGATAGTCAAAATATGCCGTTAAAAATGCTCCTCACACAAGTGCAACACATGGGCGAAGAAGCTTTGAATACCTTGCAACGTTGCGTTCCAGAAATTCCCGAATCTGCCGTGATGCCTGTGAATTTGAATCAACTTTTGCATCAAGTGATTCGTTTATTTAGCAACAAATTTTTAGCGAATGGCATTATCGTAGATTGGTTGCCGAATTCGGTTTTACCTTCCATTTTAGGTTCGGATAACAAATTGCGAATGCTCTTTAAACAATTGATTGATAACGCGGTCGATGCCATGAATCGCGCCAGCAGTCGAGAACGTGTAATTAAAATCGGCACGTCGGTAGAAAACGATTGGGTTTGTGTGACGATTGCAGATACAGGTTCAGGTATCCCCGCCAATCAACGTAGCAAAGTGTTTGAACCGTTTTTCACCACGCAAACCACAGGCGGTTTTCAAGCAGGAATGGGGCTGGTGATGGCACGAGAAATTGTGAATCAACACGATGGCATGATTGAAATTGACCCTGATTATACGAATGGCTGTTGTTTTAATTTGCGCTTTCCAATCTGCACAAAAAATACAGGGTGAAAATTATGAATGAACGATTTTTATTAGTCGAATCAGAACTGGATACGTTGTATTTAGTCAGTCAACTGCTCAATAGCACTCATAATTTGCGTGACAAACTCAAAGGGATTTTAGAAATTTTGCACAAACGTTCGAGTTTGCATTTTGGCATGATTACCTTGCGTGATGACGAAGGAATGAGTATTTGCGAAGTCTACGGCGAAGGTATCGACCGCAATGTGCGTTATCAAGTTGGCGAAGGTTTGATTGGCGCGATTCTTGATGCTGGCAGTACGATTGTGGTTGAACGCATTTCAGATGAACCGCGTTTTTTAAGTCGGCTTGGTGTTTATAATCCTGATTTACCCTTTATCGGTTCACCACTTTTAGCTGAACAAGGCGAAATTGTTGGCGTACTCGCTGCACAACCAAGTACAGCTGATTTTTTAGGAGAACGCGCTCGTTTCATGGAAATGGTGGCGAACTTAATCGCGCATAGCGTGAATATGCTACAAATGATGGAGCGCAAACAGCATGATTTGGAGAACGAGCGCGATTATTTAAAGCAAACACTGGTTAAAAATTACAAATTTGAAAATATCATTGGGCATTCAGAATCGATGCTAAAAGTGTTCGATATTATTCGCCAAGTGGCGAAATGGCACACGACCGTTTTGATTCGTGGCGAATCGGGAACAGGTAAAGAAGTTGTTGCCAGCGCAATTCATTTCAATTCGGCGTGTGCGAATGGCGCGTTTTTGAAACTCAATTGCGCCGCGTTGCCCGACACGTTATTAGAATCCGAATTATTTGGACACGAAAAAGGCGCGTTCAGTGGCGCGATCGGACAGCGAAAAGGACGTTTTGAATTAGCCGATAACGGTACGTTATTTTTAGATGAAATCGGGGAAATTTCCGCCTCGTTTCAAGCGAAATTATTGCGTGTTTTGCAAGAAGGTGAATTTGAACGAGTGGGCGGTGATAGAACGTTAAAAGTGAATATCCGCATTATCGCTGCGACGAATCGTAATTTAGAACAAGACGTTGCAGACGGTATATTTCGTGAAGATTTGTATTATCGCTTAAACGTAATGCCGATTTATATTCCGCCGTTGCGCGACCGAATTGAGGATATTCCCGAATTAGCGACCGCGTTAATTAATCGAATTTCAAAACGACAAGGCGGTCGTTTTTTGGAAATCAAAGAAAGTGCGTTACGGATTTTGATGAAGCATCGTTGGTCTGGCAATGTGCGTGAATTGGAAAATCGATTAGAACGTGCGGCGATTATGAGTACCGATGGCATTATTGACCGTGACGTAATTGTAAATACGGGGCTAGAAACGGAAATTAGCGTTGCTCATCGTTCGACAAATGTCACAAAACACGCAGATTTAAATGATGAAAATATGGATGAACGGGAACGAGTGATTGCCGCATTAGAACAAAGTGGTTGGGTGCAAGCGAAAGCGGCGCGATTGTTGGATATGACCCCACGCCAGATTGCGTATCGAATTCAAATTTTGAATATCACAATGAAGCAGATTTGAAAAAGCCCCGATTTGTGTGATTACAAATCGGGGCTTTTTTTATTAAAAATTAATGCGTTATTTCGTTTTCAAAAAATCCAAAAAATCCTGACAATCCGCTTCAATCAATTCAAAACCCATTTTTTTAGAATAACGAATTTCTTTTGGCGTGGGATTTTTACGCAAAAACCAACCTTTTGATTCATTTGCCGAATACACAATATCGCTCATTACCATCCGTTCGGAATCACGGCACAGCGGCAATCCAATCAATAGATATTTTTTGCCTTTGCGATAATCTTTCAGGAAATCAGGAATTGCAAATCCGCCCATCAATTCGGTAATGTAATCGACGTAATCGGCATCGGACGCAATGTAATTCGATTCGGGGACAGGCGTTCCCATTGGTTTAAACAAAATCGGCAAACTTCTGTCAACCATAGTTTGTTCAATTTCAGCGTATTTTTCACCGTCATAATGAAAAATTTTGAAACGAAACGGCGTTGCCGAAATTCGCGCAAGTCCGACAATTAACGTATGTTTTTTGTTTGCGTAACTTTCTTGCAACTGCGTATCGCGGTTGATGTCGATAACATAATTCGGTTGAAAACTCGCCAACCAATCGTGCATTGCGGCGCGTGTCCATTTCGATTCGCCATAAGTTTTATCAAGAAATTTGGTCACAAAATTGCGCCCTTTCTTTAATTCTTGATTCATGGCAGCGCGGGGGAATTCATACATTAATTTTTGCGCCATTGGTTTTCCGCCATTCATAGCAAGAATCAAACTGTCGCTATCCGCAGGCATCGGCAAACTATTCAATTTACTTTTGGCATCGAACAATACGCCCGAACCCAAATATGGCACAACTTCATTATTATGAAGCCCCGTAAGAATCTCCGAAAAAACATCGTTAAACATAAGCCACTCCTGTTGAATATCAAAATAGGTAATGTCTTGGCAGTTGCAATAATCAATCCAATTCAAAAAATCTAGCAATATCAAGCGTTGCGCGTTAATTTTTAGCTTAAAAATTGTTTGATTCCGTACAATCATCTTTATATTTGCGACACAATTATTTGTTCTGTTGTTTATCAAACATTTTCATACAAAATGTTTGTAATACTACCAACATTTTAGCTGCAATTATTTTTATTTCATTTTAAATTCAATAAGTTAATTAACAAAAAATCATTGGCACAGCTGTTGCTATATCTAGGTTGTTACAAGTGTTTCAGTGTTATTAACAACCATCCCCAAAAAGAGAAAGGAGAAGATCATGGCATTACGTCAATGTGCTATTTACGGTAAAGGCGGTATTGGTAAATCAACAACAACTCAAAACTTGGTTGCCGCATTAGCAGAAGCGGGCAAAAAAGTAATGATTGTTGGTTGTGATCCAAAAGCGGATTCAACTCGTTTAATTCTTCATGCAAAAGCACAAAACTCCATCATGCAAATGGCTTCAGATGCTGGCAGCGTGGAAGATTTAGAATTAGAAGACGTGTTGAAAGTCGGTTACAGAGACATCAAATGCGTTGAATCAGGTGGTCCAGAGCCAGGTGTAGGTTGTGCAGGTCGTGGGGTTATTACCGCGATTAACTTCTTGGAAGAAGAAGGCGCGTACACCGATGATTTAGATTTCGTGTTTTATGACGTATTAGGTGACGTGGTTTGTGGCGGTTTCGCGATGCCAATTCGTGAAAACAAAGCGCAAGAAATTTACATCGTTTGTTCAGGCGAAATGATGGCGATGTACGCGGCGAACAACATTGCAAAAGGGATTGTGAAATATGCAAACTCTGGCAGCGTGCGTTTAGCAGGTTTGATTTGTAATTCTCGTCAATGCGCTCGTGAAGACGAACTCATTATGGAATTAGCGAAACAAATGGGTACAACCATGATTCATTTCGTGCCACGCGACAACGTGGTTCAACGTGCTGAAATTCGTCGTATGACCGTTATCGAATATGAACCAGAAGCAAAACAAGCTGAAGAATATCGTGTGTTGGCGAATAAAATCATCAACAACAAAAACTTCATCATTCCAACACCTATCACGATGGACGAGTTAGAAGACTTGTTGATGGAATTCGGTGTGATGGAAGAAGTTGACGAAAGCATCGTCGGTAAAACCGCAGCGGCTGAAGCAGTTGCTTAAATAAAACGCGGGTTGGATTTGCAACGGCAGATCCAACCTGATTGAAAGTTTTCTCAACACGGTTTGTCTGGGGATTACCAGCGACCACATGGAGGATAACATCATGGCAGCCATGACAAGAGAAGAAACCGAAGCCCTTATTCAAGAAGTGCTTGAAGTTTATCCAGAAAAAGCAAAAAAAGATCGCGCCAAACATTTAGCGGTCAACGATTCCAGCCTTGAAAAGGCTAACAAATGTATCACATCAAACCGTAAATCTTTACCAGGCGTAATGACCGTTCGTGGTTGTGCTTACGCAGGTTCAAAAGGGGTGGTTTGGGGACCAATCAAAGATATGATTCATATTTCCCACGGTCCAGTGGGTTGTGGGCAGTATTCAAGAGCAGGTCGTCGGAACTATTACGTTGGAACGACGGGCGTTAATGCTTTCGGAACGATGAATTTCACCTCTGATTTCAAAGAAAATGACATTGTTTTTGGTGGTGATAAAAAACTCTCGAAAATCATGCTCGAAATTGAACAATTATTTCCACTCAATAAAGGCATCAGTATTCAATCAGAATGCCCAATCGGTTTGATTGGTGATGATATTGAAGCGGTCGCTAAAAAAGCAGCCAAAGAAACAGGCAAACCAGTTGTGCCAGTGCGTTGCGAAGGTTTCCGAGGCGTTTCGCAATCATTAGGACATCACATTGCAAACGACGCGATTCGTGATTGGGTATTAGAAAACCGTGATGGTGACGACAGTTTCCAAACCACACCTTATGACGTAGCGGTGATTGGTGATTACAACATCGGCGGCGATGCGTGGGCTTCAAGAACATTGTTAGAAGAAATGGGCTTGCGTGTTGTCGCGCAATGGTCAGGTGATGGCACAATTGCTGAAATTGAAAAAACCCCGAAAGTTAAATTGAACTTAATCCATTGCTATCGTTCGATGAACTACATCGCACGTCACATGGAAGAAAAATACAGCATTCCTTGGATTGAATATAACTTCTTTGGTCCAACAAAAATTGCTGAATCATTACGCAAAATTGCGGCACTTTTCGACGAAAAAATCCAAGCAGGCGCAGAACGTGTGATTGCTCGCTACACCGCTGAATATGAAGCGGTTATTGCGAAATACAAACCGCGTCTCGAAGGCAAAAGAGTCATGCTTTACATCGGTGGTTTGCGTCCGCGTCACGTTATTGGTGCTTACGAAGATTTGGGCATGGAAGTCGTTGGTACAGGTTATGAATTTGGTCATAACGACGATTACGATCGCACGATTAAAGAAATGGGCAACGCCACATTACTTTATGACGACGTGACAGGCTACGAATTTGAAGAGTTTGTAAAACGTGTTCAACCCGATTTAATCGGTTCAGGTATCAAAGAAAAATACATTTTCCAAAAAATGGGTGTGCCATTTAGACAAATGCACTCATGGGATTATTCAGGCCCTTATCACGGTTACGATGGTTTCGCCATTTTTGCCCGCGATATGGACATGACAATTAACAATCCTTGCTGGAAAAACATTAAAGCCCCTTGGAAAAACCAAGTGGCTAACGATGAAGCCCTCAAAGCGGTAGCGTAATTTTTAGGGTTGGGTTGTGTGCTTCGCTAATGCCACAACCCAACATAATCCAATAAACGTCAGTCCACAGATTAGTGGCACGTTAGGAGAAGATCATGAGCCAAGATGTCGAAAACATTCAAATGAGCTACCCTTTATTTCGTAGTGACGAATATAAAGACAACCTCGCAAACAAACGCGATGCGTATGAAGAAGCGCATTCAAAAGAAAAAATCGACGAAGTCTTTAAATGGACGACGACCGAAGAATATCAAAAGTTAAACTTTGAACGTGAAGCCTTAACCGTCAATCCAGCCAAAGCCTGTCAACCCCTCGGCGCGGTATTGTGTTCATTAGGGTTTGAAAAAACATTGCCTTATGTTCACGGTTCACAAGGTTGTGTGGCGTATTTCCGTTCATATTTCAACCGTCATTTCAAAGAACCAATTTCATGCGTATCGGATTCGATGACCGAAGACGCAGCGGTATTTGGTGGACAAAAAAATATGATGGCGGGGCTTGAAAACGCCAAAGCTCTTTACAAACCAGACATCATTGCGGTTTCAACGACTTGCATGGCAGAAGTTATTGGTGACGATTTAAATGCGTTCATCAATAACTCGAAAAAGGAAGGTTTTATTGAGCAAGATTTCCCAACCCCGTATGCTCACACACCGAGTTTCGTCGGCAGTCACACGACGGGCTGGGACAATATGTTTGAAGGGATTGCTCGCTATTTCACGTTGAATCACATGGAAGGCAAAGAAGTCGGCTCAAACGGCAAAATCAATTTTGTACCAGGTTTTGAAACGTATTTAGGCAACTTCCGCGTTATTTCTCGCATGATGAAAGAAATGGATGTCGATTTCACGTTGTTGAGCGATCCATCTGAAGTGTTAGACACGCCCGCAGACGGTGAATTCCGTATGTATGCAGGTGGTACAACACAGGCTGAAATCAAAGATGCGCCGAATGCGATTACGACTGTTTTGTTACAACCTTGGCAGTTAGAAAAAACTAAAAAATTGGTGCAAGATACTTGGCATCAAAAAGCCCCCAAACTCGAAATTCCAATGGGTTTGGAATGGACTGACAAATTTTTAATGACCATTTCTGAACTGTCTGGCAAACCAATTCCTAAATCATTGGACGTTGAACGTGGTCGTTACGTTGACATGATTACCGATTCGCACGCTTGGTTACACGGTAAAAAGTTCGCGGTTTATGGTGATGCTGATTTTGTATTGGGGATGACCAAATTCATGTTGGAATTGGGCATTGAAGTCACCGATGTTTTAGTCAACCACGCGAACAAACGTTGGAAAAAAGCCTGTGAAGAAGTGTTGAAAGCGTCGCCTTATGGTCAAAGTGCCACCGTGCATATTGGTTGCGATTTATGGCATTTCCGTTCATTGATGTTCACCAACAAACCTGATTTTATGGTTGGTAACTCTTACGCGAAATTCATTCAACGCGATACGTTGCATAAAGGTGCTGAGTTTGAAGTGCCATTGATTCGGATTGGTTTCCCCATTTTTGATAGACATCATTTACACCGTATGACAACGTTGGGTTATGAAGGCGGCATGTATATGTTGACCACGTTGGTGAATGCGGTACTTGAAAAATTGGATAATGACACGCGCGGCATGGGTACAACCGATTATAACTACGATTTAATTCGTTAGTTGTTCAATGTGTCGGGTTAGATTGATTTCTAGCCCGACTTTACTCATTTGGAGAATGCCATGCCCAGCGTGATGCTCAGAAAACGTGAAGACGGTAAATTGATTTTTTATGTTGCCAAAAAAGATTTGGAAGAAACTATTGAGTCCATAGAATTCGATAGTCCAGACAAATGGGGCGGTGAAGTGGTGTTGGGTGATGGTTCAAAGTATGCCTTTGAGATTCTCGATGCGCCGCCAAAAATCCCCCTAACGCTCCAAGCAAAACGTTTATAAACAAAGGAGGCTGTCATGGCTCTATATATTACTGATGAGTGCATTTCTTGTGGGGATTGTGTTCCCGTTTGCCCAACGGATTCAATCAAAGAAGGCGCAATCATTTTTGAAATCAGCAAAAAAACGTGTACCGAATGCAACGGTGATTTTGACGTTCCTCAATGCGTGAAAGTTTGCCCGATTGATAATTGTATTTTTCCGCTTTAATGTTAATTGTTTCCGTGTCAGAACGCGGAAACAATTTTTTAAGCTAACGCTGGAGAATCCGCAATGATTACGTCTGAACAATTACAAGTTATTGCCGACACGATTGCCGAGCAACCTTTGAATGATGAGATTGTCAGGTTTTTGCGAGCGCAATTCCCAGATATTCATTTTACTTATTGCATGGACGACGACGTTTCAGGCGTTCAACCGAAATTGGAAAATCCCCGTTTTAACTTATATCTCATCGATGGTCGTGAGCATTGTTTATCTTTGACCAAAAATTATGAAGACGCTTCGGGTGTTCTTGTCGCTGAAGTTATCGACGCACGGTGACGTTGTGTCTGAATCAATTGTAAATGTCCCGATTGCTGATTGCCGCTTATGTCCATTTCGCAGCAAAACTTTGTTGATGGGGCGTTGTGTACCAAGCGATATTTGCGTTTTTGTCGAAAGTGGTCGGCAAATCGACCGTTTTTTTCATCTTAATCCTGAATATGCTGTCCATTATTTGAAAGACCCTTTTTGGGAACGTCGCGCGATTGCCGCACGTTACGCACCGATTAAGTTTTTAAACGATTTAATTAACGACGAAGACGAAGTCGTGCGTCGCGTAGTTGCTCAACGTTTGCCCGCGCCACAAATCACTTGTTTTTTAAACGACCCAGACCGCGAAGTTCGCATGACCGTGGCGGATAGAATCGAGTTCAGCCATCTCGAAAAACTCGCCACCGACTCCGATTACATTGTGCGTTTAACGATTGTGAAACGGTTGCCCATTGGGCGATTGTTTCGGTTTATCAAAGATGAAGATTTGCAGGTTCGCAAAAAAGTCGCCGAACGGTTGCCAGAAGTCAGTTTAGGATTGATGGCAAATGATATTTCGCCAGACGTGCGCCGAATTGTTGCCGAACGAATGTCGCCCGAAGACGCAGCTATTTTGATTCACGATGAAGATTGGCTAGTGCGTTATACCGTCTCGTTAAAAGTTGAATTGAAATCGCTTCATTTATTGGCAAATGACCCCGAACCCGATGTGCGAGAAGTTGCGCTGCAACGTCTTAACTCTACAACTCAATCGGAAGAAAATAATGATTGAACCTAAATTTGATCTCGCAGGACAAACGATTACCGAATGCTGTAAAAAAATCGTTCCCGATAAAAATGACGCAGTTTTACTCGCAAAATTACAAAGCCTGATTCCAGATTATCCCGTGCGGTTGGCGTTGACGAGTGATGAATGGTATCGATTAGGTGGCGTGGTCGATCCCGAAGGAAATCGAATTGCAAAAGATTTGGTTGAATGGGCAGAGCGAACTTACATCGAATGTGGGCAAAATTTGCAAACATTGATTGACCATACGCTTGAACAGAAATTGATTGCCACCAAACAAACGGGGCGAACACTTTATTTTGTGGTGCAAACGGGTGAAAAAGCTGAAGATTTTACGCTGATTGAAATCGACAAAACGCATGAAGTCAGTGACCGAATGTTGGTTGATGAAAATTCTCCGCCCGAAGATTTAGAAGAATTTATTGATCCGTTACAACGATTTTGCATCGACAGTTTTTGTTTTGGACATTCGCGTTACACTTATCGCAGAAAAACAGATGTCGCGATTTTCATGGAAGTGATTAACGAGCGTCATCCCAATGAACATCCCGTGCAGCGTTTTATGGACGATTGGAATCGGAGCAGTGCGGGGCAGGAAAAACATCTTTCGCAAAGTTGGATTATTCGCCCGTATCGCCACACGGGGCGATTTGGTGAACAAATTGTGAACGCTGAAATTATCAATATCGAAACGACGAATTTGCCAAATTTAGAAGATTTTGCGGGTAAAAAAGGCAATGCGTTGAGCAACATTCTCACCCGTTTTGATCGGCAAGCGGGTTATCCGTTTGCGTGGTTTTTTTATATGCTCAAAGGAAAAATGGTTTCAACAGACAGCGCGGAAGCTGTTTTTCGTGATATTTCAGGGGATTTTTCGTATTTGTCGCCGCGTGATGAAGCGGTTTTGCGTGATTGGATTGCCAGCCCGTATAACGTGTAATGAAAATCACACCCGCAACAGTTTCCGATATTCCAAAATTATGTGAATTGCTCGCGCTGTTATTTTCGCAAGAAGCCGATTTCCAACCGAATTACGAAGCCCAACATCGCGGTTTAGTTCATATTTTGAACAATCCAGACGTTGGGCTTATTTTTGTCGCACGAAAAAATGAAAAAGTTGTCGGAATGGTAAATTTGCTTTTTACATTTTCCACTGCGCTCGGTGAAAAAGTGGCGTTGCTGGAAGATTTAATTGTGTTGCCTAATCAGCGCAGAAAGGGAATTGGCTCTAAACTTTTAAAACAAGCTATTGAATCAGCGCATTTAAATAATTGTCATCGGATTACGTTATTGAGCGATTTAGTAAACGAATCAGCACAGCGGTTTTATCGAAAACACGGGTTTAGTTTTTCGGCGATGATTCCGATGCGAATTTTGTTGTAACACTTTCAAAAAAATCCTCGTTTGTCGTATTTCTTACAATTTAAAATCAATACAAATTCAATAAAATCAAACTATTAAATCGTGGCACGCCCGTTGCAATGACTCAATTAAAAGAATATGGAGTTGTGTCATGAAAACCAGTAAAGACATTGCAGAATTATTAGACGAACCCGCTTGCGAACATAACAAGAAGGAAAAATCAGGTTGCGCGAAACCCAAACCAGGTTCGACCGCAGGCGGTTGTGCGTTCGACGGGGCGCAAATTGCCTTGTTACCGATTGCCGATGTCGCCCATTTGGTTCACGGTTCAATTGCTTGCGCGGGTAGTTCTTGGGATAACCGAGGTACACGCTCATCGGGTTCACAGTTGTATCAAATCGGCATGACCACCGATTTAACCGAACAAGATGTCATCATGGGACGCAGTGAAAAACGTCTTTTCCATTCCATCAAACAAGCCATCGATAGCTACAACCCGCCTGCCGTTTTTGTTTATAACACTTGCGTGCCAGCACTCGTCGGCGACGACATTAACGCGATTTGTAAATCCGCCGCAGAACGTTACGGCGTTCCTGTGATCCCAATTGATTGCGCGGGTTTTTACGGCACAAAAAATTTAGGCAATCGCATTGCAGGTGATGCAATGGTGAATCACGTTATCGGCACACGCGAACCGCAGCCACAGCCGCAACATCCAAACTACAAAATCCACGACGTAAATTTAATCGGCGAATACAACATTGCAGGCGAATTTTGGCAAGTTTTACCATTGCTCGATGAAATGGGTTTGCGCGTTTTATGTACGCTTTCAGGCGATGCCCGTTTTCACGAAGTCCAAACCATGCACCGCGCCGAAGTCAACATGATGGTTTGCTCAAAAGCGATGGTCAACGTTGCGCGAAAATTGCAAAAAGAATACGGCACACCGTGGTTTGAAGGCAGTTTTTACGGCATCAGCGACACCAGCCAAGCATTACGCGATTTTGCCAAAAATTTGAATGATGCCGATTTAGTTGAACGCACTGAAAAAATCATTGCGCGTGAAGAAGTCAGAATCCACGCTGCACTCGAACCGTGGAAAGCGCGTTTGAAAGGTAAGCGCGTTTTATTATTCACAGGCGGTGTAAAAAGTTGGTCAGTGATTTCGGCATTGCAAGATTTAGGCATGGTCGTCGTGGCAACAGGCACGAAAAAATCGACCGAAGAAGATAAAGCCCGAATCCGTGAACTCATGGGCGAAGAAGCCATGATGATTGAAGACGGCAGTCCGAAAGCATTGCTGAAATGCGTCCGTGATTACAACGTCGATATTTTGATTGCTGGCGGACGCAATATGTACACCGCGCTGAAAGCCAAAATCCCATTCCTCGACATTAACCAAGAACGCGAATTCGGTTACGAAGGTTATCAAGGAATGCTCGAACTCGTGCGGCAATTATCCTTAACCATTGAAAGTCCTGTTTGGGAAGCGGTGCGTGCGCCTGCACCGTGGAAAAGTACATCCCCCCCGCCCCCCTTCGAAGGGGGGCGTTTGACCCGCGAGGTGAATCATGGCTGAAATCATTAAACGTAACAAAGCCCTTTCAGTAAATCCGCTCAAAGCCAGCCAACCCGTCGGCGGCACGCTTGCCACATTAGGATTTGACCGCGCAATGCCAATGTTGCACGGTTCACAAGGTTGCACGGCGTTTGCCAAAGTGTTTTTTGTGCGCCATTTCCGTGAGCCAATTCCATTGCAAACCACCGCGATGGATCAAAGTAGCTCGGTGATGGGCGCAGATGAAAACGTGATTGAAGGCATCAAAGCGATTGCTGAAAAATCGAATCCCACGTTGATTGTGGTTTTGACAACAGGTTTAGCCGAAACACAAGGCGCGGATGTGCATCGCAATCTAAAAGAATTCCGCGAACAATATCCGCAATTCGACCACATTGCCGTTGTGATGGTGAACACGCCTGATTTTACAGGTTGCGTCGAAACAGGTTACGCGGCGACGGTTTATGAAATCATCAAAGTATTAGTGCCGAATGCGTCTGAAGCGGGAACAAAACCGAATAACCGTCCGCGCCAAGTCAATGTCTTAGTCAGTCCGATGCTCACGTCAGGCGATTTAGAAGCCTTGCGCGATACGATTGAACAATTCAATTTGCGTCCTGTGTTTGTGCCAAATATTTCGGATTCGCTCGATGGTAGTTTGACTGAAGATGATTTTTCACCTGTGACGATTGGTGGCACGCCAATTTCAGAATTAAAAACGCTTGGCGATGCAACCGCGACGCTGGTTATTGGTGCATCGTTGCAAAAATCGGGTGAACTATTGTATGAAAAAACAGGCGTTCCGACTTACCAGTTTGACCATCTTTATGGTTTGCAGGCGAGTGACGATTTGATTCTGACGCTTGCCAATATCAGTCAGCAACCTGTTCCAGAACGCATTGAACGCCAACGTTCGCAATTACAAGATGCGATGCTCGACACGCATTTTATGTTGGGACAATTGCGCGTAGCGATTGCCGCCGACCCTGATCAACTCAATGCGTTTTCACATTTACTCACAGGCATGGGCGCAGAAATTGTCGCCGCCGTGACTACAGCACACACGCCCGTTTTAGCCAATATGCCAGTGAAACAAATAAAAATCGGTGATTTAGAAGATTTAGAACTGCTCGCCAAAGAACACAAAGCGCAATTGTTAATCGGTAATTCGCACGCCGTCGCCAGCGCAGAACGTTTAGGGATTCCGATTTTACGCGCAGGTTTTCCGCTTTATGACCTTATCGGCGGCTATCAAAAAACGTGGGTGGGTTATCGCGGTTCACGTCAGGCGTTATTTGATTTAGCGAATTTGGTAATTAACTTCGCGCATGAAGAAATTGAAGTGTATCACTCGATTTATTCGCAAAAGTTCGATGCCGCTCAACATCACGCTTGCTCGCCATCATGTCATTAGCTCGCCACATTTACGTTGTCAAAAACAACGAGGAGAACATTCAAATGGATACCGCTATCAAAGTCGCTTTTGCAACGTCGGATATGTTGCACGTTGACCAACATTTTGGTTCAGCCCAATCGTTTGCCATTTACGCGGTCAATCCTGAGCAAGCCGAATTACTCGAAGCCGCGCAATTTGGCAATTTAGCCCAAGACGGTAACGAAGATAAATTAGCCGTGAAAATTCAATTACTCGAAGGTTGTGCGGCGGTGTATTGCCAAGCAATTGGCGCATCGGCAATTAAACAAATCATCGCGCACGGCATTCAACCCGTAAAAGTTCACGAAGGCAGTCGCATTAAAAATTTAGTTGCCGATTTGCAAAATGAAATGAAATCGGGCGCAACCAGTTGGCTCGCAAAAGCAATCAATCAAAACAAAGCGCCTGACCCAAAACGTTTTGATGAAATGGCGCAAGAAGATTGGCAAGAATAATTTTAAAAACCCAGAGGATTTACCCATGAGCGAATTAGTTATCCAAGAAAATGACCCGTTTTTAACGTCAGATGTTGTGATTGAAATGTTAAAACAACTCCGTGCGATTGATTCTTACGATACTTACGACGGTTTGACCGAAGCGCAAATTATCGACCCGTTAATTTTGACTAAAGAACGCCGCCGCGAAATTCCAATCGTTGGCGACCCAGACGAAATCACGTTGGCGCGTGTTAAAACGTATTACAACAGTATTGCCAATTTGATTGAGAAAAAAACGGGTTTGATGGCAGTTCCCGTTATCAACATCACGCACGAAGGGTTTGGACGCGCGTTTGTTCTCGTCGGCAAATTGATTGTGGTTGATAAAATTTTGCGTGATGTGCATCGTTTCGGTTTTCCAAGTCTTGAAGAGTTGTGCGTGAAAACTGAAGAAGTCGTCGAAAAAGCTGCCGCGTTAGTCGAAAAATACCGAGAAGTCGCAGAAGCCTAAGGAGTTAGAAATGACTGACGAAGAACTTAAAAAATTGGACAAAGACGTGAAAAAAAATAAACGTCTCGCCAGTGAAAAAGCGATGGAATTACACGATTTAATCGAAGATAAATTGCCTAAGGCTTATGGTGAAATTATGGGCATTGCTCAAGCCACTTTCGATGCCTGCAAAGCGTGGGACGAAGCTAACAAAAAATTTCTTGCGGCAAGCGCGTAGGAGGAATCATGAGCGAATTTGTAACAGGCACAACCTTTGGCGGCACAGTTTGGACACCGAATTACGTCACCACGTTAAACCAAAAAACCTGTATTGCGTGTGGTCGGTGTTTTAAAGTTTGCCCGCGCGACGTTTTCAATTTAATCGACAAAGACGAAATCGTTGAAGAATTTGATGATGACTACGGTGATTTTGATGACGATGACGACAACAGCATGGTGATGAGTTTGAAAAATCCAGACGATTGCATCGGCTGTGAAGCGTGTTCAAAAGTCTGCCCAAAAAATTGTTTTACTCATCAGCACAAAGCTATTTAGAAAGGAATTGCAATCATGCCTAGACCCGAAAAACACGTTTTTATTTGTACGCAAAATCGCCCGCAAGGACATCCACGCGGTTCATGTGGCGCGAAAGGTTGCGCCGATGTGATGAATGAATTTATGAACGAAATTCAAGCGCGGAATTTGTTTGAAAAAATCGGCTTAACCAACACAGGCTGTATGGGACCTTGTATGTTCGGCACAAATGTTTTGGTTTATCCCGAAGGCATCATGTATGGTAATGTGACTAAAGACGATGTGGCAACGATTATCGACGAGCATTTGCTTGGTGGCAAACCTGTTGAAGCGTTGAAAGTTCCGCCAGAGGTTTGGTAGTCGTGAACCTAAAAGAGCAAATCGATAATCAACGTGCGTTTGGCAAAATCATTTGTCAGCGCATTAGCGAAGCGATTGTGAAATTGGGGTTTTCGGTGCAAACACCGATGAGTTTGCCTGATTTCAATGCGGCAGAATTTCGTTTGATTCTTGACCCGCTAACACAAGATTCAAATTTAGCGGGTTATTGGTACAACGACAAAAAACAACGCATCGGACAAATTCAATTTAACAGCGACGGCAGTTTTTACGCCGAATACGATGTTGTGCAACCGCATCCAAGCAAAAAACAATTTTTTGTTGAAGCGATTAACGCTTGGGGACGCGAAGACAACATCAAAACCGAAGCCAAATTACTCGAATTGCCGTAATGAACATATTTAAAAATCATCGTTTATTACTTCTCTACAAAGGCGACATCAGCGCGTTAGTTTTGTTTGCTCAACAAGAAAATAGCGGCATTTGTTTTCCAGAAGCGTTGCCTGCGTTATCTGAAATTCTCGAATTCGACGAAACTGAAATCAGCGAAATCAATCTGCATCCTGCGTTATTACTCAAAGCTCTCAATCAGCATTTGGATTTAGATGATGATTTGTTGAAAATCGAACCGACTTTTTGTGAACGAATCGACACGCCGAATGGCGTAATGACCGTTTATTTGGCGCGATTCACTTTGCTTGATCCGCCTCACAAACTGCTTGAAAGCCGTCATTTAAAACTAAAAACCTTAACCGAATTGCGCCGTCAATCGCCCGCCGAAATGGAATTATTGCGACGGGCTTACGTCAAAGTGATGGAAGGTTAAAAACAAAACCATTTAATTATTTATCAATTTTTTACCAAAGGAGTTACACCATGAGCGTTAAAGCAATTAAAGAATTTTCTGAAAAAGCGAAAGCCAATCCAGAACTTGGCGAAAAATTAAAAGCAGCTGTAAAAATGAAAGAATTACGCGCCCTTTTTGAAGAAAACGGTTTGGAATATCACGAAGATTCATTTTATCCGCCGAACGAACCGCAATTTGTTGAAGAACAACTTTCTGAAAAAATGGCAAAGGCTTTGTTGAGAGTTTAAGCCGAAATGTTTGATTTGACGGATTTGGAGTTTAACGAATCAGAACTACCGATTTCGTCTGATTTGTACATTCCAGAAGCCAGTGAATGTATGCGGTGCGGGCAATGCGTCAGCGGTTGCCCGACGTTTCGTTTGTTTCAAATCCATGAAGAAACGCCACGAAGTCGCATTCGCACAATTAGTAAAATTTTGGTCGAAAATTTACCCGTTAGCGCGGACGAATTGGCACATTTAAATAATTGTATTCAATGTCGCGCTTGTGAAATAAGTTGTCCGAATCAAATGCGTTATGGCGAATTATTCGACCAGGCGCAGGCGAAATTACAAACGCCGTTGAAACCATTGGCGAAAGCCGCATTTTATTTGATTGAAAACAAAAAACAATGCGCTGGGTTGCTGCCATTTGTGAAAGGTTATTTAAAATCTGGGCTGCAAAAACCGTTGCGAAATTCTGGAATTTTAGAAAAATTGAATTTGGCGAATGCTGAAAAACTCTTGAGTGAACCCGCGTTAAAACCGTTGTTTGAAAATTATCCGACAAATGGCGTTTCGCGTGAAAAGGTTGCTTTATTCACGGGTTGTATTGCCGAACATTTTGATCGTGAAACGTTGGAAGCGGCGATTAAATTGCTCAACGCTAATGGTTTCAACGTTCAAATTCCAAAAACACAAAGTTGCTGTGGCGCGATTCATCGGCACAATGGGAAATCTGCTACACATTTAATCGAAAATAATTTTGCTGTTTTGAACGCGCTCGATGTTGACGCGATAATTCACGTTGCGACGGGTTGTGGCGCGATGTTGAAAGAATATGAAAACGAAGATTTTAAACGGCGGTTGTTTGATATTAACGATTTTTTATTGGCGAATTGGTCAGTTGATTTACAACTTTTGTCCTCGAATTTAAAAGTTGCCGTTCACGAACCGTGCAGTCAACGAAACGTTTTGAAAAATCAGCAGAGCGTTTATGCGTTGTTGCAAAAAATTCCGAATTTGACGATTGAAACATTGGCGGATAATCAGATTTGTTGCGGTTCGGGCGGAAGTTATATGCTGACGCATCCTGAAAACTCGGCGCAATTGCGCGATTTGAAACAGCAAATTATTAACGATGCGAACATTGATTTAGTGGTGAGCAGTAATTTTGGTTGTGTGATTCATCTCAATTCAGATGAAACAAAAGTTGTGCATCCGTTGGTTTTTCTTGCGGAACATCAAAAGAAAAATTCGCCTAAAAATTTTACCCTTTAACGCACAAAATCTGTTTCAACGTATGCACGACTCCCACCAAATCACTTTGATTTGCCATGACCACATCAATATCTTTGTATGCCGACGGAATTTCATCCAGCACGCCTTTGTCTTTAGGACAAATCACGCCTTCGGTTTGCGCGATTAAATCCGCCGTCGTAAATTCTTTTTCAGCGGCGGTGCGGCTCATTTTTCGACCTGCACCGTGAGCGCAAGAATGAAAACTTTCAGCGTTTCCTTTGCCACGCACAATGTAAGATTTCGCGCCCATGCTGCCTGGAATAATTCCTAAATCACCTGCTCTTGCTCGAATCGCGCCTTTTCGCGTTACCCAAACATTCGCGTCAAAATGATGTTCATGAGCAACGTAATTGTGATGACAATTCACCGCTTCGGTCGTGATTTCAAATGGTGACAAATGCCGTTTCAACGCCGCCAATACTAAATCGAGCATCGCTTGGCGATTTTCAAAAGCGTAACGTTGCGCCCAATCCACAGCGTGCGTGTAATCATTGAAATGTTCGCAACCTTCGGGAAAATACGCCAAATCACGGTCGGGCAATTGAATGAACCACTGTTCCATATCTTTTCGCGCCAACTCAATAAAATAATTGCCGATAGCGTTGCCAATCCCACGACTGCCTGAATGCAACATAATCCAAAGCCGTTGCTGTTCGTCCAAACACAACTCGATAAAATGATTGCCGCTGCCGAGCGTTCCCATTTGGCAAATCCAACTCGATGATTTACCAAACGATTTGAGCAATTTCGGATGTTTTTCAGTCATCAACATCAGTTGCGCTTCAAACGGCAACGCCCGTTCAACCAACGCATGGTCTTCTTTATGTTGGTCACGTCCGACAGGAATATCACGACTGATTTGGTCAAAAAGCGTTTTTAGCAATTTTTCATCAATGTCATTCGCCGTCAAAGACAAACGGCACGCAATCATCCCGCAGCCAATATCCACGCCGACTGCCGCAGGAATAATCGCTTTGTGGCAGGCAATCACACTGCCAATCGTCGCGCCAATTCCCGTATGAACATCAGGCATCGCGGCGACGTGTTTGTGAATAAAGGGCAAATTCGCAATGTTGCTGAGTTGTTGTTTGGCACGGTCTTCGATTTCGTCAGTCCAAATTTTGACAGGTACATTGCCTTCGGTCAGTACGGTTTTAATTGTCATTTCAGTTTCTCAATCTCGTTTTATTTCAGAATGTTGTTTAAGCAAAACCGCCAATTCAGTACGTTGCATTGCATTTGTTGTTACGGCAATAACGGTGTCATAAAGTAATGCGTTACTAATGGTTGGTCGAATACCGTTTTTGACTAAAAACACGAACATACAAGCTGTTGCGGTGCGTTTATTACCATCCAAAAATGGATGATTGTTTGCAATCGAATAACAATACTGAGCGGCGGTTTCGTAAATATCTTGCGTGTAATGCCAAGTTTGTTGTGCCGCGCCTAAAGCCGATTCAAGCAAACCGTTATCTCGTACACCGTTGAGACCGCCAAAACGTTCAACTTGTTGCTGGTGCATTTTTAAAGCCAGCGATTTGTTGATAAAAAATAATTCCGCCATTTCACTGTGCCAATTTTTCAAATGTTTCAGCGTACTGTTCCATCAATTGCTCGTGAATCAATAATGCGTCCGTATCATCTTGAATGCTTTGTTGTTCAAGATTTTTTTTAAGTAATCCAATCACAAAATCTAGCGGTGTCATGTGTTTATTTTGTGCTGCAATGCTCAATGACATTTCTAATTCGTCAGGAATGGTTAAAGTCATCATATTTTTTGCTCCAGTTATAAAAAAGTTTCATCATAAAGTTTTGGCAAAATATCACCTGCTTTGCCGTGCATTAGCACAACCAAATGTTTAGCGGTTTTGATTTTTTCGATTAA
Organism: uncultured Pseudomonadota bacterium; assembly: GCA_903867225.1. GTDB lineage: Bacteria > Pseudomonadota > Gammaproteobacteria > Methylococcales > Methylomonadaceae > UBA10906. The sequence goes on from CAIPQN010000082.1 coordinate 49,563, forward strand.
GGCGGTTGGAATAGTTGGCGCGTTAAATATGTTCATGTTGAATTTCCTCGTCGTTATTTTTTAGGGCGAGGCAATCATAATTTATTAACGCGACATAACTGGACGTTTTAGAAATTAAAATGAAAATAATTTTTTAGAAAAAACAAACCCTTTCGTATTCATTATCGCTAAATAACGAATACGAAAAGACTCGCGGTCTTTGTGTTTGCCTTTGCGTGAATAAACAGTGCGGTCACGGAAAAATCCCGCTTTATTAACGTGATGAGCAAATTTAGCCACAGGATTTTGCGGTAATTGCTCTTTTAACTTTTGCAACTCAATTTTGAGTTCATGTTTTAGTTTTTTCTTGGTCATAAGTAATCCTCATTGGTTGTGAAAAAAATTTTAATACGCATTTTCAGACAAATTCAAAACAAATTGCACCACATCTTTGTCGTAAGTTTGAAAATATAACGTCCAGTTTTTGATTTGGTATTTTTCGATTTCTAGTGGCAGGAAGTAGCCTATGCCTGATTTGTTTTTGCTAAATTCTGCCACAGCACACCACTTTTATAATCTGAACAACAAATCAGGCGCGTATTTCAAAACAAATTTTGCAACGTCGTCGCCAGCTACTAAATCAATCGGACAACCTATTTCTTCCGATACTTTTTGAATTTCAGTTTCTAATTGCTCTGTTCTTTGAGCAGTTGTAATTATCATTCCAGCCGATGCACCATATTCTTTTATGCCTGTTTTAACTTGTCCAACAGCTGTCAAATCGTAATGCTTGTCTTCAAAAGATTTAATTTGTACGACAATTTTATGCTCAAATCCTATAACATTTGTTGTGATAATTAAATCCGCCCCGTGATCTGATTTCCATCCAAATCCATTTTCATTAACATCGACAACGCCTGCGATTCGTCTAAAAACCATTGCCAAAAAACGCTCTAAATCTTTTCCTCTATGAGATGTGTGAATCAATGAGGTTATTTTTTCAAGAAATTTATCTGTTTCATCTCGCAAATGAAAAAGATTTTTACTTTCTCCATTTTGCAAAGTAACTCTGTTCTGTTTTAGATTCTCTAATGATTGAAGAAAGTCTTGCACAGCATAAATTCTTTGGCATCGTCTCATTGGTCTAAGATTTACGGATGGTAAAACATTTTCATTTCGTCTATCGAACTCAATAACACTGTTTTTATCAATTTCAATAACATGCCTAAAATCCACACCCCAACTGCATTTCAATCCTTCATCAAAAGCATATTTAGCAGTAACTTTTGCGGCTACGCATTTCCCCCAGCTAGGTGTATTGATATGTACAATCCAATCGTCAACTTCTATTTCAAGCAAAAATAATTGCTTTGAATGGCAGTCAGACCAAGTTTCACCCAGTAAATTATTTTCATCTTTTTCCGACCAACCGAATCTCGATTTACCATTTTTGACTGATTGATAAACTAATTCTTTTTCTTTTGCGTATTTGTCTTCAACGCCATTAAAAGCCCATACTTTCATTTTTGTTTTCCCACTTGATAATTAAATTGAGTTTTCAGTGTACATGAAAATACACTGAAAACGTGTTCGTCTTTTCAGCATGAAGGACGCATATCAGAAATAAGTTCCCCATGTTCTAACGTCAAAACTCGATGATTCAATTTTGAAATGAGAGAAATATCGTGCGAGACAATCAAAACGGTTATGCCTGTTTTTTGGAATTGTTCAAATAATTTCATAATTTCTGCCGATAAATCGGGGTCTAAATTTCCTGTTGGTTCGTCAGCTAAAATCAATTTTTGTTGTGGAACGCCAACGACAACCGCACGGGCAATGCCTACTCGTTGCTGTTCGCCACCCGATAAAGTTTCTGGATATTTTTTCTCTTTTCCACGCAAACCGACTTTATCAAGTACAGCTCGCACGCGCCCAGCAATTTCACCAGAACTATAGCCCATAACAATCATCGGCAATGCTACGTTATCAAACACAGTGCGACCATTCAGCAATTTATAGTCCTGAAAAATCAAGCCCATTTCCCTGCGAATAAATGGTATTTGACTTGATTTCACCTTGGTAAGATTATGATTATTGAAGGTAATTTGTCCGCGTAGCTGATATTTTTCAGCATCTAGCATCAGCGCAATCGATTTAAAAATCGTACTTTTTCCTGCGCCAGAATGCCCTGTTAAAAAAGCAATTTCGCCTTTTGCTAATTCAAAACTCACATTCCGCAACACCTCGCCAACTTCGGAGTGACGCACACTAACATTATTGAATTTCAACATTTTTGTTCCTTTTAGTTTTTGTTGAAGCGACAGTGTAAAACATCAATGCGACAAACTTGGACGTTTTCATAAAAAATTTCACAATTGATGCTATAGTTTTTGAAACTATCCGCAGACTTTAAAGGAAAACCGATGGAGAGCTTATTACGCTATTTCGATATGTTGTGCTTGATTCCGAAAGCACCGAATTCAATTTCGACACCTGAAATTTTAGAAAAACTGCAAAATATGGACTACGCCGTTGATTTACGAACGGTGCAACGTGATTTGGTGAAACTGTCTGCGTCGCCGTTATTTCCGATTGCGAACACTGAAAACACCAAACCGTTGCGTTGGTTTTGGATTGATAATTCAAGTCCGATGCAATTGCCGATGATTTCAACCGATGAAGCCTTGACGTTCAAATTGGCTGAAATGTTTCTTGAACCGTTGTTGCCGCCTTCGGTTCGAGCGCGTTTAACGGGTTATTTTGATTTGGCGGACAAGCGTTTGAAAGAATCCAAATTTGAGCATTGGATTGAGAAAGTTGGCATTGTGCCGAATAATTTGCCTTTGTTGCCAGCCGAAATTGAGCCTTCTGTTTTGGCAGTGGTTTATGAAGCGTTACTCAAAAATCTTCGTTTCAAAGCGACTTATCAAGCCGTCAACAAATCGCCAAAAATTTATGAAATCAATCCGTTGGGTTTGGTTTTTCGCCACAACAGCATTTATTTGGTTGCCACGATTTTTGATTACACCGACGTAAAACAATTGGCATTACATCGATTTAAAGAGGCAGAATTAAGCGACCGCATTGTTTTGGTGCCAGCGGATTTTGCGTTGGAAGATTACATTGCACAAGGTAGTTTTAGTTACCCTGTCGATAATCATTTGAAAGACATCACGCTAAAACTGAAAGTGAATGGTTTTTTGAAACAAATGTTGTTGGAAACCCCGCTTTGCGAGAAACAGAAAATTAGCGATATTGACGATGAGCATTATTTGTTAGAAGCCACCGTCACGAACACAGAACAATTGCACTGGTGGATTCGCAGTTTTGGTTCTGGAATTGAAGTGCTTGAACCATTGGAATTACGCGAAGCATTTGTGTTGGAAGCGGAAGCATTGAGTGAAATGTATTGCAAAAGCGATAATCATCTCAATTCAAAATCGACATTCCTTTAATCTGCACAAAAACTTCTTTGCCAATTTTCAAATTCAAAATCACTGCTGATTTGCGTGTGATATGCGCTAACAGTGGTTGATTACCAACTTTTAACCGCACAATACTTTGTCCACTTTCACCATCGACAATATCCATAATCGTCGCGGGCAACACGTTGAGAATGCTCGTTGCGCGAGGCACTTCCAATACGATACTGACATCACGCGCATAAATTTGAACCCGCAAAGGTGTTCCAATTTTCGCTTCAATCGCAGGCAAACTCAGTGAACCACCTTCAAACGCCACGCGGGTTAAATGAAATTCTGTTTCATGTTCGACGATTGTTACATTCCAAACCGTTGTGGCTTCGCGGTCTTGTGAAAGTGGCAAATCCAAACGGCTCAATGTTTCCGCCAATAATCCCGAAGCCTGTACTTTTCCCGCTTCCAAAACCACCAAATAATCTGCCAATTGCGCGACTTCTTGATGTGAATGCGTGACGTACAAAACAGGGATATTTAATTCTTGATTTAAGCGACTCAAAAACGGCAAAATTTCTTGTTTGCGTTTAGGATCTAACGACGCAAGCGGTTCGTCCATCAACAAACAACAAGGATTCAAAACCAACGCGCGGGCAATGGCAACCCGTTGTTTTTCACCGCCCGATAAACGCTCTGGCATTCTGTCCAACAAATGCCGAATCCCCAATAAATCCAAAATATGATTAAATTTTGGCGTGTCGGAACTCGCTTTAATTCGTTTCAAACCGTAATTTAAATTTTCAGACACGGTCAAATGTGAAAATAAATTCGATTCTTGAAACACATAACCAAGCGGGCGTTTATGTGTGGGCAAAAAAATACCCACATCGCTGTCTTGCCAAACACTGCCGTTAATTTCTAAATAACCATGCTGCGCTTGCTCTAAACCTGCGATGCAACGCAGTAACGTCGTTTTACCTGAACCCGAATGTCCGAACAAAACGGTAATTCCCGAATTCGGCAAACGTAAATTCACCGATAATTCAAAGTCGCCGTAATTGAGTTTAAAACGTGCGGTAATCCACTTACTTAATTGATATTTCATTTGACGTGGGGCGTGGTTTTTAAAACGGTGTAAAGAATCAATAAAACGGTGAACGAAAATGCTAATAATCCGCCTGCGAGCCAATGTGCTTGGCTGTATTCCAAGGCTTCGACGTGGTTATAAATTTGCACGGAAACGACGCGCGTTTTGTCTGGAATGTTGCCGCCAACCATTAACACCACGCCGAACTCGCCAACGGTATGTGCGAAACCTAAAATCGTAGCGGTTAAAAATCCTGATTTCGCTTGCGGAATAACCACGCTAAAAAACGTATCGATTGGACTGGCTCGCAAAGTGGCGGCAGCTTCTAATGGTTGGTTGCCAATACTTAAAAACGCGGTTTGCAATGGTTGCACCACAAATGGCATCGAATATAAAACCGACGCGACGACTAAACCTGCAAACGTAAATGGCAATGTACCAATGCCTAACCACGTTGTAAATTCTCCAATTACACCATTTTTACCGAGCAAAATTAGCAAATAAAAACCTAACACTGTTGGCGGTAAAACCAACGGCAAAGCGACAATCGTGTTAATCAATCCACGCCATTTTGAACGAGTTCGCGCCAACCACCATGCGAGTGGCGTGCCGAATAGCAACATAAAAATCGTGGCGAGGCTGGCGACTTTGAAAGTCAGTAACAGTGTGGCGAAATCAGCGGAGGTCAACATAATTAGTTTGGTAAGTCGTAGCCATATTTTTGAATAATGGCTTTTGCTGGTGCTGATTTTAAATAATCGAGCAACGCCGTTGCCGCTGGATTTTTTGCACCCAACGTTAGCAAAACGGCATCTTGTTTAATCGGCGAGTAAAAAGCTTGTGGCACAATCCAACCTGAACCGCTGGTGATTTTACCGTTTTCTCTCACTTGTGACATTGCCACAAAACCTAATTCAGCATTGCCTGTGCTGATAAATTGGTGCGTTTGTGAAATGTTTTCACCGAGTACAAATAACGGTTGCAGTTTGTCGAGCAGATTTTTACTTTTCAAAACTTCGATTGCCGCCGCGCCATAAGGAGCAAGTTTTGCATCCGCCAACGCGATATGTTGAAAACCGCCTTTTGCTAGAATTTCGCCTTTTTCATCAACATAATTTGTCGCATTTGACCATAAAACTAATTTTCCCAATGCGTAAGTAAAGTTACTGCCTTCAACGGCAAAACCACTTTGTTGCAATTTAGCAGGGCTTTTATCGTCAGCAGATAAAAACACTTCAAACGGTGCGCCATTTTCAAATTGCGACACAAATTTCCCTGACGAACCAAACGATAATTGCGTGATGTGACCTGTCGATTTTTCAAATTCAGCGGCGATTTCCGTCATCGGTTTGGTGAAATTAGACGCGACTGCAACGAGCGTTGTATCGGCGAAACTGGTTGGTGCGATTAAAAGCAAACCAACTAAAAATAATGGTTTCATTGTTTTAAAAATCATGGTGTTCTCCTTGTTAAAATCGCAACATACTTTGCACATAAAAATAATCGACATCCTGCGTGTCGGGAGCTTTCGGGGCGTTTTTCGCAAATTCACCTTTGAATAAATGCGCCCAACCTGTTTCAAAATTCAGGCTACTATTGAAATCCCAGCGCGTCGTGAGTTCGATTTGATGACCAATGTAATCATCGGTTTTGCCTGTTTTGTCTTGCAAGCCAGCAGTTGTCCACGCATCTTTCTTTTCAGCTAACCAATAAAAACGGTGACTTAATCCAACTTGAACATTGGAAAGTGGCGCAAAACCAACTCGATAAGCAGGTGAATTGATATTGCTTCGCGCAAATGCGCCGTAAATGCCCGTCGCGCCAAATTCAAAACGGCGTGCGCCGTACAAAGTATCAAAACGTTCATCGTTGCCATCGGTCGGATTTTTATCACCGCTGGCATAATCGTATTCCAACGCGAAACGCGGTTTCCACGGCGCATCAAACGTATAACCGACATCAACATGTTGATACCACGCTTCGTGGTCTAAATCTTTACCATCTGTTGCCGCCGCTGTGGCGCGAACTGTGCCGAATTGCCCGATACTTTCCGATTGAAAATCAAATTTCCCTTTGGTGGGTTTTAAATAAAAACGCATTCCAGGTGTGAAATAACGTCGATTGCGCGTTTGACTTTTCGCACTGTCGCCTTCATCGAGATGATACAAATACGCTTCGGCGTTAATGCCAAAAGCGACGTTGTACATTTCTAAAAAACCACCTGAAAACCACGTCTTTCCGTTAGCGGTATCAAAATCGTGGTCGCCATTCAACAGTGCATTCGCGCTAGTCGGATAACGATTCACAGGCATCGTCGCAAAAGCGTTGAATTGCCAATGGTTATAATCCAAAACGCGCAACCGCAACCCGTCAAAACTGTTAATCGTATTACGCATTGCATTTCGGGCAATCAAACGACGACTACCAAAATTCAACGATTGCCGACCCGCAATGACTTCCGTTCCTAAACCGCTATGAAGAAAATTCTGGTCTGACCAACCCAAATAACCTTGAATAAAATCGGCTTCATCAACGTGCGTATTATTCACGCCTGAACCTGAATCTGCGCCAAATTGCCGTGCGTCTAAAAATTCACCACCGACACGAAAATGATTAAAGCGTGCTTCTAAAAATGCGTCTGTTTGCAAAGCGATTTGTTGATCTCCGCCCATGCCGCCTGCATTAAATCTGCCGTCCATCGTTTCATAACGGGTGCGTTGTTCGACAGAAACCGAAAGCCATTTTGGTAAATTCAACGCATCGTGCAAATTCCAAATTGGTTTTTCATATTTGTCATTGCCCAACAACACATCAGACATTTGGCTTTCAAATGCCGCAAATGCAGGTGTTGCGTAAGTTTTCTTTTCTTCTGCTGCGTTTGAAAAACTTGGCATAAAACTCGCCATGAAGCAGATAGCTTTCAAACAAATGATAGAATTTTTTTGCACATTCATGGCGAGCATCCAAATTAGTTGACGGCTAAAATGACAGAACCCGCTTTAAAAATTGCCGTAGCGGCTTGTCCTTCATTCAATCCCAAAATATCAACACTGTCATTTGTCACAGTTGCCGCGACTAAATCTCCGCCACTTAATGTAATATCAATTTCAGAATTAACTGCGCCTTGAATTACTTTTGTCACACTACCTTGTAATTGATTTCGTGCTGACAATCTATAACCGCCCAAATCGGTTGCGATGATGATTTGCGGTGCTTTCACTAACGCAATCACATCCATTTCTTCTTTAATCGCTAGTACGTCCGCCGATTCCTTCGTGATGGAAGCCACAATCACTTCACCGCCGTTTAAACGCACTTGCACTTCAACATTTACCACGCCAACCGTTACGCCACAAACAACGCCTTTAAACTGATTTCTTGCACTGATTTTCATAACACAACTCCCAAAAAATACGCCAATGTTAAAAAACGATAACTTGTATGATCACCGCTTTCAGGTGCATTATATATCGCTATATATCAAAGTAAATAGCGATTTGGTTTTTAGGATAAGGCAATGACAACACATATACAAAATAACGACATAACACCTTTATGGGTAACGGGTGATTTGCAACTTGCAGGCATTTTAGATAATCGAATTATCGAATTACTTAAAGCCATCAATCAAAGTGGTTCACTCAATCAAGCCGCTAAACAAGTTGGGTTAAGTTATAAAGGCGCGTGGCAAATTATCGAAAGAGCAAATAACAGTTCGCCCAAAACCTTAGTCGCCACCGCAATAGGTGGCACAAAAGGCGGTGGAACGGTTCTAACCGAGGCGGGACAAGCCTTGATTCATCTTTTTGAAGAGCTGCAAGGCGCACATCAACTTTTTTTGAAACAACTCAACCAAAATCCGGCGGCTAATCCTGAAATTAAATATCCAGCCGCACGCGCACAAAAAATTATTCACGCCGCGCCACAATTTAGACCCATTAAACGCGGGGTAAGTAACAGTTCGTTTTAATCTATGATTATCTATGCTAATATATGCTTATGGAGAAGAAATTAGTCAAGATAGGCGAAGCTGCAAAGTTACTTGGAACAAGTCCCGACACATTGAGAAAGTGGGAAGTTTCAGGTGAACTATTGCCAAAGCGCAAAACCAAAGGCGGCA
>CAIPQN010000083.1 GCA_903867225.1 uncultured Pseudomonadota bacterium
GTGGTGGTGCACCTTTATCCGTTCTGAAACAGTATATTGAACAACAGCAACGCCCTACTTAAATTTTAAAGCGGGGCTACGCCGATATTCCTTACATCCCCGACCTGAAGAGACGGGGCTTTGCGGAATTTTTGGTAAAAACTTGTTCACAGTTCGCCCCTTTCAGTGCATCAATTTGAAGGTCAAGGTTTTGGTCTGACATTGAAACTCGCGCATAGCCAATTAACATAATTGAAATTCCTTAACGTACATTTTAGCCCGATTCGTTTGTAAATTATTCAAGTGTTTGTTATTTATTAATTTTATCATTTCGCATGGGACTTTCGTAACGTTTGTTTAATGGGGTATCATCAAAGGGCTTAAAGTAACTTATTGAAATATAAATAATTTATAAATTCCTGTGGGACTTTGTGAACCTTTGTGAACCTTTGTTTAATTTAAGCCACTTCACAAACAGCTTCTTCAATAATTTGTTCTGAAACACCGCGACGTTTTAAGGCTTCAATTAACTTAGCCTCTTTGCTAAATAAAAATTGAGCTTCATCATGGCGTAATCCTTCACTGACATAGGCTTTTAGTAAGGCTTGATAACCTGATAAACCTTTACGCGGTGCAATGGTTTTCATAGATTCAACAACATCTACAGGAATTCGTAGGGTGATTGAAGTCATCGCACGGTTCTTGGTTAGTCTTTCTTTGATAGTGTTAGAAATCATAGTCATTGCGCTCACTGGTAGTTGCTTTTCTTACTGAAATTAAACGGATAAATTCACCTTCAACTTCGATATGCACAACAAATAACAATCGTCCCAATTGGTCATAACCAATCACAGCATCCCTGACTTCATTATTCCTACTAGCATCCACTAATTTCAAGAATGGGTCAAAGAAGGCTTGAGTAGCGTGTTCAAATGTAATGCCATCATGTTTGTGTTTATTGAGTGCTGCTTTTTTAGCGTTCCAAACAAATGAAACACCATTATGTTCAAAATGAATATCCATGAAGTGAGTTTAAATCATGTATTAACTTTGTCAATACAAAACATTAAAAGGAAGATTATACCACGATACTCGATAATAAATTATGAATTGGTATTATGAAAAAGTAGATGAGTTTTTGGTACACATTTTAAATGTCCAAAATCAGTTTTCAAACCATCAAAACATCAAATTTGTCAGCGTTATTGGCTTACCATTGATTTATTATTTTTCGTAGCTACAATAAGTCCCAATGAAATACACATGGGATGAAAACAAATTAGCTTTGAACCTTCAAAATCATAAGGTTCATTTTGCTGACATAGAAAGATTTGAGTGGGAATCAATCGGCAATTGTAGAACCCGATGCTCGCAAAGATTATGGTGAATCGCGTTTTTGTGCCTATGGCGTTATTGACAACAGATTGCACTGTTTGGTTTTCACACCGCGTAATAATGCAATTCGACTTATCAGTCTTCGTAAAGCAAATCAAAAAGAGGTGAAACGTTATGTACTTAAAAACTAAAAAAGGTCGTTTAATTGAATTACCTACTGATGCCGAAGATGCGGAAATCAACGCTGGAATAAAAGCCGATTCTGATACATTAGAATTAGATGACAATGCTTTTGCTCATGCTAGACTTGCTTCCGACGTTCTAATGCAATTATTTGACCCCGAAATTGTCGCTGAAATATTAGGCTCACCCAAAGGCAGACCGCCTATTCAAAATCCTAAAAAACTAACTAGCGTTCGTTTTGATTCTGACATTTTAGATTCTTTCAAAGCGACTGGTAAAGGTTGGCAAACACGCATGAATGATGCCCTAAGAGAATGGTTAAATGATCATCCTGAGCTAAGTAGCGTGTAATCTGCACGTCTGTTGTCTAAAATGTTATAACTTTATAGACAGTCAAAAACAGGCTAAAATACCTGTCTTAAATATCGTTTTTTGATGCTTAATAGACACTTATTCTATAAATTGATTTAGTAGACACATTATGCGCTTATTTGGCTATGCTAGAGTTTCCACCAGCAAACAATCTTTAGACCTTCAAATTTCAGCACTGAAAAATGCAGAGGTTCAAGATAATCGGATTTTTACCGATTCGGTTTCAGGTTCTCAAAGTGACCGCGAAGGATTAAACACGTTGCGATTAAAAGTTGAACAAGGTGATGTGATTTTAGTGACCAAGCTCGATAGATTAGGTCGTGATACCGCTGACATGATTTCATGGATAAAAGAATTTGACGCAGTGGGTGTATCAGTTAGATTCTTGGATGATGCGATTAGTACGGAAGGGACAATGGGCAAGATGGTGGTGACTATTCTCTCAGCAGTGGCGCAAGCTGAACGTCAACGGAGTTTAGAACGTACCAATGAAGGTAGATTGGATGCGAAAAGTCGTGGGGTTAAATTTGGTAGGAAGCGAAGTGTCGATAGGGATAAACTGATGGCATTGAAACAGCAGGGATTTGAAGCCAGTGAGATTGCGAAGAAAATGGGGATTGGACGGTCAACGGTTTATAAGTTGTTGAGTGAAATTAGGTAGTACATCAAATCAAAAGTTATCGGGATTTGATTTTTGTCTGAATCTACTGAAAATTCACAGCTTACTCGATTTTATAATCCTGTTTATTTTGAAATTGGTGTAGTAGTTATAAAAATAAGGTTTCCTTAGCGTATTTTTGGGTGAGTTTAAACAAACGACACAAAAGTCCCATAGGAATTTTAGAGCAGTAAATTCATGAAAACAGCTCACATTATCCGTGACTGCAATTAGGTAAAATCCCTGGCTTGGTATCAAATTTGATAAAAACATCAATTTACTGCTTATTTTGTAAGAATTCTTATCGAAATATCAGTGATATTTGTTATGTTTTCTCTTATCGGATAAACGCTCCTTTAATCAGCCAAGCCTTAGAAACTGAAACCGTAAAATTTGAAACGCTAATTTCATCCGAAAAGAAAACTCAGCATGGACAAGATTATTTCGAGGCATTAGAAGAGCAATCTCTCAAATTGCAACGCCGAGTTTCCGATATTGTTCGTCAAATCCAGTTTGATAAAAATAGCAGCAATCCCGCATTATTCAAGGCATTAGAGCATTATCAAAAACAGGATGCGAACATTGATAAAAATGCGCCGACAGATTTTTTAAAACCTGAAGAACGTACAGCTTTGATTTCGGTAGATGGAAAATTTCGCCCCTCGCTTTACAAAGTCTTGTTGTTTGTTCACGTTGCCGAAGCCATTAAATCTGGGGCTTTGAACCTGATTCACTCTGAAAAATATCGTCCGTTGGATGATTATTTAATTTCAAAAACGGATTGGCAAAACAATCGTGCCGAGTATTTGGAGCGAGCAAAACTAACAGAATTTGCTGATTGTAAAAGCACTTTAAATTCATTCAAATCACTTTTGGATAAGCAATTTCAAAAAACAAATCAGAATTTCAAAGCAGGAAAAAATCCTTATCTTTCGGTGCGTAAAGACGGCACAGTTCATGTCAAAACACCCAAGCAAGAAGAAGTTGAATGCTTGCCATTGAAAGCGTTTTTTCCCGCCCGAAAATATATTTCGATAATTGAAGTGTTAGCAACCATCAATCAAGCGACTAATTTTTTGGACGAATTTGAACATTGGCAACCGAAATACCGACGTAAAAAACCTGCTGTAAAAACTTTTTTTGCTGGAATTATTGGTTATGGCTGTGACATTGGTCATCGAAAATTGGCGCAAATTTCTAATCAAATCAATGAGAATGAACTCGAAAACGTCGTGCGTTGGTATTTTTCATTGCAAAATGTTCAAGCCGCCAATGACCGTATTTTGCAATTCACCAGTCAGCTCGATTTGCCTAAAATTTATCAAGCCAAACAAGAAAAACTGCATACCTCAAGCGATGGTCAAAAACGCGAAACTGAAAAGGATTCGCTCAACGCCAACTATTCATTCAAGTATTTTGGGCAGAACAAAGGCTCCAGCACAGTTGGATTTATCGATGCCAGAAATTTCATGTGGTATTCAACGGTAATAAGCTCTGCCGAGCGTGAAGCGGCTTATGTGATTGATGGTTTGATGCACAACAACGTGGTCAAAAGTGACATCCATTCAACCGATACGCATGGTTATTCGGAAGTGATTTTTGCCTCAAGCTGTTTTTTAAGATTTGAATTTGCACCGAGAATCAAAGGGCTGCATAAACAGAATTTATATGCTTTCAAGCCGCGAAAACACTACGAAGAACAGGAATTTATTTTGCTACCCACTCGGTGCATCCAAGAAAATATCATCGAAAATGACTGGGACGATATTTTGCGGTTTTTTGCCACGATTCAACTCAAAATTACATCTGCTTCACAACTGTTCTGACGGCTAAATTCGTACTCTAAACAACATTCGCTTTATCAAGCGTTGAAAGAATTTGGCAAAATCCACAAGTCATTATTTATCTTGAAATACTACGATGACTGCGCGTTTAGGCAATCGATTGAAGCGCAATTGAACAAGATTGAAAGTTCAAACAAATTTTCCAAAGCCGTGTCGTTTGGGCATAGCAATGAGTTTCTTCAAAGCGAAAAAGAAGAACAAGAAATTGCTGAAACTTGTCGCCGATTGATTAAAAACGCGATTATTTGTTGGAATTATTTGTTCTTGTCGCGTGAGTTAGCGGCTGAAAAAAACGAGAAACGAAAAGCGAAATTATTTGAAGCAATTGAAAATGGCTCGGTGATGACTTGGGCGCATTTTAACTTGCATGGTGAGTTCGATTTTTCCGATGAAAAAATGCAGGATTCGGTCGGGTTATTATCTCCCAAAAAATCACCCTCAAAAACGTCTTAATTTTGGGAAGTCCAAAAGTGGCTCTAACCCTTATTAAATAAGGGATTCGTTAAAATCCTATGAAACTTTTGTGTCGTTTGTTTAAACTCACCCAATATGTCCAATTTTTTGTAGCCAATCGTTTTTGCCATGTGGGATAGGTGGGGCGGCATATTTTGTTTAACACAGTGAACGTATTCTCATTGTTGACTAACCCGCACGTCAGCAGCTAGTACATATAAAATTCGATGTA
>CAIPQN010000084.1 GCA_903867225.1 uncultured Pseudomonadota bacterium
GAGAAAGTTATCGACTAAAAGATAAAAAACGTATTGGAACTGCTCCGTCCAATTTAGGAGCAAATTAACCCAAGGGGGTCAATTTTCAAACGTTGTTTTTTGAGCTAAAAGGGTCAAATTTGAACCGTTGTTGACACCGTATAAATTACTTATAAAATTCCTGTTTATATCGAATTGGCACGTCTGAAAATCGTGGTGTCCACGTTGTTCCGCACGTTTTACAAATCGATTTTCTTCTAAATTCTAATTCAGGAGCTAAAACCATCAATTCGATATTGTTTGACTGACAGGCGGGGCAAATTATTTTTGATATGAAATAGCTATTCATTACTTTGCGCGGATATATCATAGGGAAGCGAACCTTAGACAATCTTTTTAATTTCATTTTTCACAGACTCCTATAATTTTGTAATTATTTAGTTTGTGAATTCTATAACAAACGCTTTAAATCGGTAAATAGACAAACCACGTCATTTGGCATAAATCAGTTTCGATGTATCAAAACCTAACTGCTGTGCTTTCTTTACCAATGTTTCTTTTAACTGTTCGTCAATAGCAGATGTTCGAGCCAATATCCAAAAGTACGATTTATCTGGTCCTGAAATTAACGAATACTGATAATTGTCGCCTAAATCAAATACGATGTATGAACCATAAAAGGGTCTAAAAAAAGCCACTTTCAAATAAGCTGTCGTGGGAGCATCAACAAAATAAGCCCATCCTTCAGCTTCTTTCCATTCGTTATTTTCAGCATTGTAACCACGATTTATAACCTTAATACTGCCATCATCACGTTTGCTATAGTTAGCACTAATCTGAGTAAGTCCCCTCTCAAATAAATGGTCTAGCCGTGCTATTTCATGCCATGTCCCCAAATACTTTTCAACGTCAAAACCCGTAACAGGTTTGATATTTTCAGGTATTCCAACACACCCCGATAGCAGTAACCATAGAAAAACTAAAATGCTTTTTATCATTGTGTTACCTGTTAAATAAACGCATCAAAAAACTTAGAATCAAGCTGATTACCAGCATTGATGTAATAGGAACAAACACCCGTGTATGCTCGGTTTGAATGTTTACCTCGAACACAGATGTTCTTTTTTATTCAATTCCTGTTCAACCAATTTTGCCACTTCATAATCACACCCACCGCAACCCGTTGTTGCGCCTGTGCTGTTAATAATTTCTTCTAATGAATTTTTGCCTTGCTCGATTAAATCCAGAATTTTTGCTGCTGTTGTGCGTGTGCAATAACATAGTGGTGGGTCTTTAATTTCCATAAATAACGTCCTTTCAAATCTAACCGTGATTCTTTGGCATCATACGAACCAAGCGACCGTCATCAGTTGAAAAATATAAATAACCGTCCAGCCCTTCTCTTACATGACGAAAACGCCATTTCAACTCTGATAACAAAACTTCTTGCTGAATCACCCGATGATCTTCAATCACTAATCGTCTTAACTGCTGACCACTTAATGCGGCGACAAACAAATTTCCTTTCCAATCTGAAAACTTATCGCCATGATAAAAGCTAATTCCTGACGGTGAAATCGAAGGAACGTAATAAGTAATCGGCTGTTCCATCCCTTGCTTGGTATAGCCTTCACCAATAGCTAATCCGTAATACTCACGTCCATAAGTGATAACTGCCCAACCGTAGTTTTTACCTTTTTCAATCAGATTGATTTCATCCCCTCCTAGCGGTCCAAATTCAGATTCCCATAATTCCCCTGTTTGTTGGTTGATGACTAACCCTTGTGGATTGCGATGACCTAAACTCCAAATTTCACCTCTCGCCCCTGCTACACTTACGAATGGGTTATCTGAAGGAATCGAACCATCTTCGTTTAAGCGGATGATTTTACCATTATCAAAACTCAAGCTCTGCGCTCTATCACGTTGATTACGCTCACCAACCGACATAAACAAATGCCTTTGACCATCAAACTCCAAACGTGAGCCAAAGTGTATGGTTTCATTATTCGCTTCAAATGCGGTAAATAACACCTGTATATGTTGAAGTTCATTATTGATGAGTTCAGCACGGCTTAATCGAGTAGTCATCTTACCGCTAGGCATTGTCACGGCATAGGTGAAATATAACCAATGTGTTTGATTAAACTGCGGATGTACACGAACATCTAATAACCCACCTTGACCTTTAACTGCTACGTCAGGTACGTTTTTAACGGTGATAACTTCATGTGTTTTAGCATTTAAAATCTTTAATGCACCAGTCTTTTCAGTAAAAACAATGTTGCTATCAGGTAGAAAGTCAAAGCCCCAGATAGTATTTGATTGTTGTGTCAGTATTTGAAGGTCAAATTCTTCAGCACTCACGTCTTTAACAATCACCAGTCCCAGCATCAAAACAAAAAACTTAATCGATTTCACTTTGCAGAATCCTTTACTCGTTGTGCTAAATCCAATCCCGCTTTAAACCTCACAGAATAACGTTTAGGCAACGCTACAGGTTCACCAGTACGCGGATTACGTCCAATAATAGGTAATCGCTCAACTAAAGAAAAACTCCCAAACCCTCTGACTTCAATACGCTCACCAGAACCTAACGCATCAATCATTTTGTTGACGATACATTTCACTGCCAGTTCTACGTCATGTTGATTTAAATACCGTTGTTTTTGAGTAATAGCAGCAATCAGTTCAGATTTAATCATGTGTTACCATCAAAAAAGTAGTGATAAAAAAGCGTCACGTTAATGAGGCAATAAGCAGGAGGTGCTTTTTTTACATATCAAGCACATACGATGCCAATGTCTAACATCAATCCCTGTCTAAATTGAGTGTATTTGCGTTCTGAGCTATTTTAAACAATAAGTAGACAAACAGTATTGCTATCAGTAATTGAATCACTCCTCCTGAAGCAATCAGAGCTATCAGAATGGGGCTACATAAATTGCTCCTATTACCGCTACTAAAACATATAACACATTGATTACATTACTCATATCACCACTCCCATTTTTCTAGGCGCACCTCTTTTCACATCAAGTATTTCAGGCATATTACCACGACGAAGTAACTTCATATTCGGTCTATTTTTAGGTTTAATGAACTGCTTACGATTGCATAGATAACTAACTACATGGTTTTTCAGATTGTTCATCATTTTGGTATCACTGACGTGAATAGTACCAATACCCAGTCTCCCTAACTCTTCATATTTTTTAGCATCATTATGAACATTACGAGAAGTCCCTTGAGCTGAAGCAACATTCTTACACCAATGCTCACAAATACCTTCCGCTATACCCCAAGCCCTGTAACCATTACGTTTTGAACTATCAAAAAACAACAGTAAGTGAGCATGGTGTTTTTTACCAAAAATTCCGCAAAGCCCCGTCTCTTCAGGTCGGGGATGTAAGGAATATCGGCGTAGCCCCGCTTTAAAATTTAAGTAGGGCGTTGCTGTTGTTCAATATACTGTTTCAGAACGGATAAAGGTGCACCACCAC
>CAIPQN010000085.1 GCA_903867225.1 uncultured Pseudomonadota bacterium
AATCCATTTAACGAAAAATAGAATATCGTAGAAATCAATAACGACAATGGATTGAAGTCATAAACCACACTTCAATAGGGGGTCAATTAAAAACGATGTTTTTTGTTAAAAAGGGGTCAAAATTCAGCCGTTGGTAACACACAATTACATTAAGTGGAGCGCAGTTCACTACGTTGACTACGCCATTGAATGCGTCAGCAACTGTGACATTGACTGACACCACATTAGATGCAGCCGCTTTAATTGTAATGGATACCAAGATGTCTGGACTTATTACGGCTTCCAGTCTTACTAGCGTTACGGGTACAAGTGCTGATATTGCTGCATTTGCTGCCGTTGAAACAACAGGAACTGCGATTGCATCAATTACAAACTATGCGGCAACTGCATCGGGTACAACAACCGTTACAGAAGCCAATGCAATTGATGCGGCTAATGGCACAGGTGCAATTACTGCAACATTGAGTGATTCTGCAACAAACTTGGCAACATTAACGCAAACAGGCGGAACAAATGCCTATACCGTTACAGTAACAGGAGCATCTGCAACAGCAGCTCAGTTGAATACTATCAACGGTATTACTTCTATAGCAGTCGGCGCATCAGGCATTACGACTATTTCATCAAGTTTGATTGCTGATATTGCGACATTCGTTGCAGCTGAAACAGCAGGAACAATTACCGCTGCAACAAACTATGCTGTAGTAGCATCAGATGCAACAACCGTCGCACAAGCAAATGCGATTGATGCGGCAAATGGTTCTGGTGTGATTACTGCAGGTATTACTAGCACGGCAGCTGATTTAGCCACATTAACAGGAACGGGAAATACTTATACAACAACTGTTTCAGCTGGCACTGTTGCAGCAACTGATTTGAATACGATTGATGCTGCAACGACTGTTGCGGTCATTGCAACTGCTGTAACAGGTATTACAGGTACAGCAGCAGATATTAAAACCGCTGTTACATCTGTGGGCATTACTCAACCAACTAGCCATACAGTGAATGTGAATTCGGGAACAATTAGTGTTACTGATGCAAACATCATTGACGCTTTGGGGTCTACTGGTATTATTACTGCAACAATCACTACAGGCACCGCTGCAACATTAGCTGGATTAACAGGAACAGGTAACGCTTATACTACGACCGTTTCAGCTGGTGCAGTAACTGCAGCTAATTTAAATGCGATTGATGCAGCAACCACTGTAGCCGTAGATGCAACGTTAGTTACTGACATTTCAGGTTCTAACGCTGACTTTGCAACGTTGATTACAACCAACACAGCAACAACGAATCTTGCTGCAAACTACACGGCAACAATATCTGGTACGCCCTCTGCCGCAGAAGTGAATGTTGTTTTAGCTGATACATCTAACGTTGTTACAGCAACAGGTGTTGTAGCTGATACAGCAGCAAATTTGGATTCAGCGTTGGCAAATGGAAATGCAGCTGATGCGTTGACGTTGACTTTAGACGCGGCAACACAAGCGGCTGCATCAATCATTGCTATTGATGCAAAAACAAGTGTGGATATTGTGGCAAGTGCTGCAACTGGTATTACTGGAACTGGTGCTGATGTAGCAGCTGTCTTGCTTGCTGTTACTAACTCAACTATTTCAGCTCTTAGTGGTTCAGAAACTTTAACCGCCACTGCTGCAACAGCTGCTGAAGCAACGTCCATCTTTGCTGCAACAACTTCTGGCGTTACGAATGTTGCACTTGCTGCGCTTAGTGCGAATACCACAGCCACGATGCTAATCGCCGCTGGTGATAAATTGGATTTACATACACTTGATAGTTCTTTAGTAGATACAGCAGTGGCATCAAGCACAACTCCTGGGCAACATAACTGGGATATAACTGGCGGTCATTTATATGTAGGTGTTGACGCAACTCACACCTTAGATATTACGTTGACAGGCTCTACTACTGCGACTTCTACAACAGGTGTTCTTACTTTTGCGTAAGTTGTAATCCAGTAAAAGCGGGCTTGTGTTAAAACCCGATTTTGCTTGAAGTTGTAACACAAGAAACCGCTGACCGAAAAGGGAGGCGGTTTTTTTGTGGTAGGATTTGCCGAGGAGTGTTTAAAAAAATTTGGAGATTAAAACGATGAGTATTGAAGCAGAAGAAATTTGGGCTATTTTGAAAGAAGTGGCTTATGAACAAAAAGAAACTGAGCGTAAATTTCAAGAAACTGACCGTAAGTTTCAAGAAACTGACTGTAAATTAGAAAAGTTGGGCGAGTTGCTAGGTAATATTGGTCGCAATCAAAGTGATGTGGCTGAAGAGTTTTTTTTTAACAGTTTGGCAAATGACACGCATCTAGGTTCAATTCATTTTGATGATATTTCAAAAAACGATTACAAACTTCGCGGCAAGATTCAAGAGGAATACGATATTGTTATGACCAATGGTGACGCGATTGGTATTGTTGAAGTGAAATATAAGGCTCATGAAAATGATTTGAAAAAATTGGAACGTAAAATGCGAAATTTTAAAAAACTGTTCCCGATTTATGAGGCTTACAAACTTTATGGCGCGATTGCTTCTTTTCATATCAACGACGATGCAAAAGAAGCGGCGTTGAATCAGGGTTTTTTTGTGTTGCAGCGTAGCGGTAATCTGATTCACACAGATTGCGCTGAAAATTTATTGGTGTTGTAAAAAAACCGCTTTTGCTTGAAGTTGTATAAAGAGAAACCGCTGGACGAAAGGAAGGCGGTTTTTTTGTGGTAGGATTTGGGTAAGTTTTTAAACGAATTGGAGAAATAGTTGTGACAAATGACGAATTAAAGGAATTGGTAGCGAGTTTGGCAATTGCTCAACGTGAAACGGATGAACAAATGAAAAGAACAAACGAAACGTTAAAAAGTATCGGTATTCAACTTGGCAATATGTCACGAAATCAAGGTGATGTCGCTGAAGAATTTTTCTTTAACAGTTTGGCAAATGACACACATTTAGGTTCGATTCATTTTGATGACATTGCCAAAAATGAACACAAACGTCGTGGCAAAACCGAAGAAGAATACGATATTGTGATGACCAACGGGAATGCGATTGGCATCGTTGAAGTGAAATATAAAGCTCACGAAAACGATTTAAAAAAGTTAGAACGTAAAATGCAAAATTTCAAAACGTTATTTCCTTGGTTTGAGAATTACAAATTGTACGGGGCGATTGCGTCGTTTCACATTAACGATGATGCAAAACATGAAGCGTTGAATCGTGGTTTTTTTGTGTTGCAGCGCAGCGGTGATTTGATTCACACCGATGCCGCTGAAAATTTGTTGGTATTGTAAAAAACCGCTTTTGCTTGACGTTGTAAAAACTTGAAAGCCCTGTCCTGTTTGAGGATGGGGCTTTTTTGTTGTGTGGTATGATTTGGCACCTTTACAGTGATTTATGCGAAAATGTAACGTCATTGGTGCATGTGACTAACAAAGTTGAAATACTTGCATCGTAGAAAGTTGGAGAAAATATGAAAATCATCCTAAATAAAAAAACATACACAAATCATGATTCGTCATATTTTTAATTTCGCGCATCATTTTTTGTTGTGGGCATTATTACTGATTGCGATCAGTTTTTTGGGTGTAAATTTTTTATTTTCTAAAATTGAGAATTACAAAACAGATTTGGCTCACGAATTAAGCGAAGTGATTGAAGCACCTGTCACCATTGGAAAATTAAGCGCAAAATTACACGGCATTCAGCCTGAAATTCATTTATCACAATTAAACATAGCAAACGAAAAAATTCAACTTAAAGAAATTCGTTTAGGCGTTGATGTTTTACATTATTTTTCGTCGCAAAACTTACTTGCTGCAACATCGATTACTTTAGTAGGTGCAAAAATTACGTTAACTCGCCACGCGGATGACAGTATTACACTCGAAGGTTTAAAAGCCAGTGAAGGTCAACCATTGTGGTTATTGCAAGGTCGAAAATATCTGATTTTACAAAGCTTAATAACGTGGCACGATGAAAAATTAAATACAATTGGTCAGCAAATATCGCCTGTGAATTTGGCAATTATGAACGACGGAGAAACGCATCGTGTAAATCTTTTGGCGCAATTATCGAAAGCAGAACCTTTGCGCGTATCAATGATATTTAACGGTAATCCATTTGAATTAAAAACAGTAAACGGCAACATCTATGTCGAAAGTAACAATATAAAAATTAAAGAATTAGCGGCATTTGAACTACCTTTGTCACTAAAAATTTTGGAAGGAAATGCGAATTTTAAAGCATGGATACATTTACAAACAGGGCAAATAAGTTCTGTTAATGGCGATGTAAAATTGCAAAATATCGAATTAACACGCCCCCAACATTCAAACGTTAAACTTGATAATCTGAATAGTTCTTTTCACATTAAATATCAAAATGATTTGCTGAAAATTACGTTGCCAAATTTTGAGATGTCGATACCAGAAACAACGTTACACGGTGCAATATCGGCGACATTGAATGAAAATAATTCGATTGAAAATAGTTTTGGTCTTTTTTTAGATAAATTAGAAATCAGACCATTTATTCCCGTTGCTAATTTTTTTGCTGAAAAAACATTTGAGCAAAATCAATTACAAGGGACGTTGAAAAATTTCAGTTTATTTACGCAACCCACGCAACGAAAAATAGCGGCAAATGGTGAATTTGAAGATTTAAAAATTAACGCAACAAACTTTAATATCGAGTATTTAAATGGTCATTTTCAAGGCAATGAACTTGCTGGAATGCTACAACTAAATTCCGAAAAATTAGGGATTCATGCGCCCACATTATTTCGAGAAGTGTTACCAGAAATTGAATTAAAAACCGTTTTGAATTGGCAACAAACGCCTGAAGCGTGGAAAATTTCTAGTGAAAAAATTATTTTAAATAATCGAGATATTCCCAGCGAAAGCAGTTTGCAATTGACGTTACCGAAGAATGGCGATGGTTTTATGGATTTACAAACCAAGTTTGAAATTCGTGACGCAACGCAAACGTGGCGATATTTACCTGTTGGAATTATGGAAAAAGACATAATTGAATGGCTAGATAAAGCATTTGAAAAAGGGCAAGTAAAAAATGGACAATTTTTGTTTTATGGTTTGCTAAAAGATTTTCCCTTTGAAAAAAATAATGGTGTGTTTGAAGTCGTTTTTGATGCTGAAAATGGTCGGCTTAATTACGCGCCTGATTGGTTGCCACTCGATAATTTGACCGCGCAAGTACGCTTTTATCAAGACAGTTTACAAGTAAATTTATTGGGTATGGCGCAAAATGCGACGCTGAAATCGGCTGAAATCACCATTCCTTCGATGTCCAAGAGTAATTATGTTGGGATTATTGGCGAAGCAGAAGGGGAAATTTCGCAGGTGTTAGATTTTATGCAGCACACGCCTTTAAAATCACGAGTGGATTCAGTTTTAACTGCTATTTCGCCACAAGGAAGAACCAACGTTTCGCTCGATTTACAAATTGCCTTAGTTGAAAAATTAACTTCAAAAGTGAAAGGTTCAGCAAAATTTCAAAATGCAAAACTCAAAGTAAAATCGTTAGATTTGCCTGTTAAAAATCTGACAGGCGCGTTGAAATTTACTGAAAATGGCGTTTTTAGTGATCGCATTGACGCAGTGGCGTTAAATCGTCCGATTCAAATTCGTTTGCAAAGTGGCGACACGCAAACCAGCGTCAATGTTATCGGCAGCACTAGCGTGGAAGATTTATTTTCGCAACTCGATATTTTGCCGCTCACAAAATTGAATGCAAAAACGACGTGGATTGAAGGTTTAACCGATTATCAACTTACGCTCGCGTTGCCTTACGGCAAAGCATCGCCGACGTTGCAAATTCAATCCATGTTAGCAGGTGTTTCATTAAATTTACCCGCTGAACTTGCAAAAGCTAAATTGCAAAAAGTTCCGTCTTCGATGCTGTTGACGCTCGGTGATGAAACATTTTTGCCTATAAAACTGAATTACAATGAAACCCTAAAAGCGGCTGTGAATATCGACTTAAAAAATAAACGCCTTGAACGTGGTGCAATTTTGTTAGGCGATGGTCAAGTTGAATTTCCAGAAACGTTAGGCGTAAGTTTAAAAATTTCGCGGGATAAATTAGCCTTGCAAGATTGGTTCGGTTTGGTGGCGAGTTCAGAAAATAATGCTGATGGCATTCACACGGTTTCACTTTATAGTCGAAATGCGTATTGGAAAAAATCTGAATTAGGTGAGTTCGATTTGGTTTTAAAACGTAATGATGAATTGTGGCAGGGGGATTTAAAAAGCACATTTGCACAGGGAAAAATTGCACAACAAAAAAATTCGATTCTTAAATTAGAACTCGAAAAATTGGATTTAGCATTTTTTAAACAATTACAAACAAGCAATGAAATCCCAAACGAAATTGCAGCAACGCCAACTACCACGTCAAAAAAATTACCATCGTTTTTGTTAGAAAGTGAAAATACATTTTGGAATGATAAACCACTTGGAAAGTTAAGCGTTGAAACAACGCAAACTGAAAATGGAATGCAATTTAAAACCGTAGATTTGCAAGCGACGACGCATCATTTATTGATGTCTGGCGAATGGCAAAATGCACAAACCCAACTACATGGAAAATTAGATTTTTTTAAAGCTGGGCAGTTGTTTTCAAATTTAGGTATTACAAAAGATATTGCGGAAACAACAGGCAATATGAAATTAAATCTAAATTGGCAAGGCGCACCGCAGCAATTTAGTTTAGACCAATTGCGTGGACAAGCGGACTTGAATCTACAAAATGGACGAATTTTAAGTATAGAACCAGGCTTTGCAAGAATTTTGGGCGTATTAGCTTTGGAGCAATGGTTAAAGCGATTACAACTCGATTTTAGTGATGTGTATTCGGAAGGCTTAACCTTTAACAGTATCAATGGACATTTTGATATTTTAAAAGGCAAAGCCCATACCCAAGATTTAACGGTGGACGCAATTCCCGCTAAAATTGTATTGAAAGGCGATACGGATTTTGTGCAAGAAAATGTGGATTACTTGGTGAATGTCACGCCTAAAAGTGCCGATGCGGTGCCTATTGCTGGTACAATTGTCGGCAAAATTATGAGCCTGGTGGGAAAAACTTTAACGGGCAAAGATCAAGACGGTTTTTTCTTTGGTT
Source organism: uncultured Pseudomonadota bacterium (assembly GCA_903867225.1). GTDB lineage: Bacteria > Pseudomonadota > Gammaproteobacteria > Methylococcales > Methylomonadaceae > UBA10906. The sequence goes on from CAIPQN010000085.1 coordinate 7,162, forward strand.
CACAATATCAAGTCAAAGGTTCATGGGGAAATGTAGACGTTATTCCTGTTCATGAAAACGATGGTTTAATGCAAAAAACATGGCACGGAATTACAGATTTTTCGTGGCTAAATCAAAAACTTAATTCAAAAGAGGCTTATCATCATGACTAAATGTGCCGCCATTCAAATGGCTTCCAGTCCAAATATCAGTGCAAACTTATTAGAAGCAGAAAAACTAATTGCTGAAGCAGTAAAATCAGGTGCGAAATTAGTGGCATTGCCTGAAAACTTTGCGTTAATGGGGGATCACGAACAAGATAAAATCAAAGTCAAAGAAGCTGATGGCTTAGGAACAATTCAAAGTTTTTTGGAAGCGACTGCAAAAAAATATGGAGTGTGGATTGTTGGCGGTACGATTCCGATTGCAGGTGAAGATAAAAACAAAGTGCGTGCCGCGTGTTTAATTTATGACGATAAAGGCAAGCGGGTAGCGCGTTATGACAAAGTCCATTTGTTTGACGTTCACGTTCCGAACACGAATGAAGTTTATCGTGAATCCGATTCAATTGAAGCGGGCGATGATTCGTTGGTAATTGATACGCCGTTTGGACGAATGGGTGTAGCAGTTTGTTATGATTTACGTTTTCCTGAATTTTTTCGCAAAATGAGTGAACAAGGTGTCGATTTTATTGTGATTCCGTCAGCCTTTACCGCTGAAACTGGCGCGGCACATTGGGAGTTATTATTGCGAGCGCGAGCGGTTGAAAACTTGTGTTACGTCATCGCACCAAATCAAGGCGGTTTTCATAAAAATGGTCGCCGCACATTTGGTCACAGCATGATTATTGACCCGTGGGGCGTAATTTTGGATTGTTACAAAACAGGTAGTGGTTTTGTTTCGGCTGAAATTGACCACGAGCGAATTGTGAAAGTTCGTGCGGGTTTTCCTGTTTTGACACATCGTCGTTTTTTCTGTGAATAACATGAAAAATGGATTAGTGATTTTAGTTTTGAGTATTGGATTAGCTGCCTGTGGTTCGGTTGAAAATAGTCGTTATCGAGATACCGCTATGTTGGAAAAACCACCCACTTTAGCTCTGCAAAAAACACCGCAAAACGTTGTGGTTGACGATAGCATAGAGCCAAAAAAACAAGTCGGTGGTTTAGATGAAAAAGTGGTTTTGCTTGATGAAAATACGAAAAAGCTAGTTTTGAAACAATCGATTAGCGAAGCATGGCGAACGGTCGGAACAGCATTGCGACAAAGCGATATGAAAGTTACAGATTACGACAAAGCTAAACATTTGTATTACGTCAGTTATAAATCGCAAGGAATGTTGAACGGCTTGGTTGGATTCTTGAATAAAGAGGCAAGTGAAGTCATTTATTTGCTCACGCTTGAATCTAAAGACGCTGAAACGCTAATTAGTGCGACACTGGCGAGTAACCATGAACAACGCGAAAGTGCGAACAATAATCCTGACGGTGTTTATGAAAATCCCGCTGAAGATAGCGATGGCTTGATCGAGCATTTGTATCATGTGTTGCGTGATGATGTGAAAACGGAATAATTTTTAACAAATTTTTTAACTTAAAGAGGATTTACCTATGAATGAAAATTGGATTGCACCATCTATTTTATCTGCGAATTTTGCAAAATTGGGCGAAGAAGTAGACAACGTTTTAAAAGCTGGCGCGGATGTTGTGCATTTTGACGTGATGGATAATCACTTTGTACCGAACTTAACAATTGGACCTTTGGTGTGTGAAGCGTTACGCAAACACGGTGTGACTGCGCCGATTGACGTGCATTTGATGGTTAAACCTGTGGATCGTTTGATTCCAGATTTTGCCAAAGCGGGCGCGAGCATTATTACGTTTCACCCTGAAGCCTCGACACACATTGACCGTACGTTGCAATTGATTAAAGACCAAGGTTGCCAAGCGGGCTTAGTTTTCAATCCTGGCACGCCGTTACATTATTTGGATTATGTCATGGACAAAATCGACATTATTTTGTTGATGTCAGTCAATCCAGGTTTTGGCGGTCAATCGTTCATTCCGTCTGCGTTGGGCAAATTGCGCGAAGTCAGAAAACGTATTGACGAAAGTGGTCGTAACATTCGTTTAGAAATCGATGGCGGTGTAAAAACTGACAACATCCGCGAAATCAAAGCGGCTGGCGCGGATACATTTGTGGCAGGGTCAGCGATTTTTAGCCAACCTGATTACAAAAAAGTTATTGATGAAATGCGTGCTGAATTAGCGAAAGCGGTTTAAACCATGTCAGCGAGATTGATTGCTTTTGATTTAGATGGCACGTTGATTGATTCTGCGCCAGACTTGGTGGAAGCAGTCAATTTCGCGCTGACAAAACTTAATAAGCCAACCCATTCGCAAGCCACCATTCAACAATGGATTGGCAATGGCGCGGATGTATTGGTGAAACGAGCATTGCTCAATAATTGGCACGTCGGCGAAATTCCCGATGATTTTGAAGTCGCATTCGAGTTGTTTAAAACGTATTACGCCGAACACGATTGGGTTCATAGTCGATTATACGACGGTGTTTTGGATACGTTAGACACACTGAAAAATGCTGATTTTAAATTAGCGTGCATCACCAATAAAACCGCACGTTTTACGAATCCGTTAATGGAAACAGCGGGGCTTGCGCCGTATTTTGATTTCATTGCGTCGGGAGACACGTTTTCGGAAATGAAACCAAATCCATTACCACTTTTAGAAACCGCAAACTTGTTAAATGTTGCGCCTGAAAATGCGTGGATGATTGGCGATTCGATTAACGATATTTCAGCGGGTAAAAATGCAGGATTTAAAACAATTGCCGTTTCTTACGGTTACGCAGGACAACATTCAATGGCAGATTTAAACGCTGACTACACAGTAAATGCCATGTCAGAAATTGTAGATTTAATTAAAAAATGAAATTTAAAAAAGAATTTGACGTTATCGTAGTCGGCGGCGGTCACGCTGGAACAGAAGCCGCGCTGGCTGCCGCGCGAACAGGTGCACAAACATTATTACTCACCCAAAACATCGATACGCTCGGACAAATGAGTTGCAATCCTGCGATTGGTGGGATTGGTAAAGGGCATTTGGTCAAAGAAATCGACGCGCTTGGCGGTATCATGGCGAAAGCGATTGATGTTGGCGGCATTCAATTTCGCATACTCAATGCCAGCAAAGGTCCAGCCGTTCGGGCTACTCGCGCTCAAGCGGATCGCCAACTTTATAAACAAGCCATTCGCACGGCGTTAGAAAATCAACCGAATTTGATGTTGTTTCAACAAACCTGCGCTGATTTAATTGTTGAAGGTACAAAAGTGATCGGCGTGAAAACACAGATGGGATTGGATTTTTCAGCAAAAGCCGTTGTTTTAACAGCAGGCACTTTTTTAGCGGGAAAAATTCATATTGGTTTAGAAAATTACAGCGGTGGTCGTGCTGGCGATGCCGCTTCGATTGCGTTAGCAGAGCGTTTGCACGAATTACCGTTGCGAATTGATCGTTTAAAAACAGGTACGCCGCCGCGTATTGATGCGCGAACGATTGATTTTTCGGTTTTGGAATTACAACACGGTGATACGCCTACGCCTGTGTTTTCATTTTTGGGAAAACCTGAACATCATCCGCGCCAAATTCCTTGCTATATCACCCGCACCAATGCAAAAACCCACGATATTATTCGCAACGGTTTAGACCGTTCGCCGCTTTATTCTGGCATTATCGAAGGCATTGGCCCGCGTTATTGTCCGTCGATTGAAGACAAAATTGTGCGTTTTGCTGACCGTGATTCGCATCAAATTTTTATTGAACCCGAAGGCTTAAACACACATGAAATTTATCCGAATGGCATTTCAACCAGTTTGCCGTTTGATGTGCAATATGAATTTGTGCGCTCGATGTTAGGCTTTGAAAATGCTGAAATCATGCGTCCAGGTTACGCGATTGAATACGATTTTTTTGATCCGCGTGATTTGAAAAGCTCGCTTGAAAATAAACATTTAGACGGGCTATTTTTCGCGGGACAAATCAACGGCACGACAGGTTACGAAGAAGCCGCAGCTCAAGGTTTGATTGCGGGTTTGAATGCGGCACGTTTGACGCGCGGCGAGGAAAGTTGGTGTCCGCGCCGTGATGAGGCTTACATTGGCGTGATGATTGACGATTTGATTACGCGCGGCACGCAAGAACCGTATCGAATGTTCACCAGCCGCGCCGAATATCGGTTGTTGTTGCGCGAAGATAATGCCGATTTGCGTTTGACGGAAAAAGGGCGCGAGTTGAATTTGATTGATGATGAACGTTGGCAAGCCTTTGAAACGAAACGTGAAAATATCGACAAATTACAGACCGCACTAAAACAAAAATGGATTCATACAGACACAGAAAATGCGACGAAAGTCGAAAATTTCTGGGGCAAAGCCTTAAACAAAGAAGCAAATTTAACTGAATTATTGCGTCGTCCCGAAGTCGATATTAAAAATTTGCTGACGTTTTTAGACGATGAATCGTTTGCCGACGATGTGGCAGAGCAAGTTGAAATTCAGGCGAAATATCAAGGTTATATCACCCGTCAACAAGCCGAAATCGAAAAAGCTCTGCGTTATGACCATTTAAAATTGCCTGCGAGTTTGGATTATAAAGATGTGTCGGGCTTGTCGAATGAAGTCAGTGAAAAATTGCAAAAACAACGCCCTGAAACCTTAGGGCAAGCCTCACGCATTCAAGGAATTACGCCAGCGGCGATTTCGTTATTGATGGTTCATTTGAAAAAGAAAGCAGGTGGATGAACAGAGTTTTTAAAACTCATACTTTTTCACGTTGGATGAAAGACGTGGAATTGACAGACAAGTTACTTTCAAATGCCGTTTTTGAAATGCAAAATGGTTTGATTGATGCCGATTTAGGCAGTGGTGTTGTCAAAAAACGTATTGCTTTAGCTGGTCGCGGTAAAAGCAGCAGTTCAAGAACCTTAATTGCAACAAACAAAAATGACCGCTGGTTTTTTATATTTGGATTTGAAAAAAACGAGCGAGAAAATATAAACGCAAAAGAATTGAAATTTTTAAAAGGTTTTTCGTCAGAATTATTAAAAATAAGCGATATTGCATTGCTTGAATTGTTAAAGAGCAAAGAATTAGTTGAGGTTCGTTATGAAAAAGAATAAACAAAGTCGCTTATTGAATGAACTTTATGAAACAGCGTTAGGTTTTCACAATTGTGGTGTATTTAGTGATGAGCAAATGAAAGAATTTGAAGAAATTGCTCCGCAAACAACTGTAAATTTAGACCGAGATATTTTTGAAAAATTAAACAAGAAATGCGGATTTAATGCAGAACGTCTGCATGATTTTATTAACGATTTATTACGCAAAAATCTTGATGAAATAGAACCCACCGCTGTGATTTGAGATGACATGACAAACGAAGAAAAATTATTACGCGACGGTTTAACCGCGCTAAATCTCCCGACTGACGATGACAAAGTGGCGAAATTACTCGCTTTCGTCGCGTTAATCGAAAAATGGAACAAAACCTACAATCTGACTGCAATTCGCCGACGTGATGAAATGGTGAATTTGCATTTGCTTGATAGCGTGTCGATTTTGCCGCATTTGGAAGGCAAACGGATGATTGATGTCGGAACAGGGGCGGGTTTACCCAGTATTCCACTTTCGATTTTTTGTCCTGACATTGAATTTCAATTGCTCGACAGTAATGCGAAAAAAACCCGTTTTGTGCAACAAGCCATTTTGGAATTGAAATTGCCGAACGTAAAAGTTACACACAGTCGCGTTGAAGATTTTGAACCTGAAAAACTGTTTGATACCGTTTTGACGAGAGCATTTGCGAGTTTGTCTGAAATCGTTGAATTAACACAGCATTTGATTTCTGAAAATGGCACATTGCTTTGCATGAAAGGGCAAACTCCCGAGGAAGAACTTGCCGCTGCGAACGCACAAACAACGCTGATTTCGATTAACGTGCCGCACATTGAAGCCGAGCGGTGCTTGGTGAAAATTAAAAAATGATGTTACGCAGTTGATGAACTAAAGCACATCCCCCAGCCTTTCAGGCTGCCCCCTTCAAAGGGGGCGAAAAATTAAAAAGCAACCGCTTTTGATTTTTACTGGTTTTGCCCCCTTTGAAGGGGGCGGCGCGAAGCGCACAGGGGGATGTGCTTTAAAGCCTGCACAATTCGGAAAATAAATAATACAAACAACCACAAAGATTAAAAACCATGAAAACAATCAAATTCGATTTAAAACTAAATAATGGCGAAACGCTTCGCATATTAGACGATTTAAAAAATAATTTAACTCCCGAAGTATTCCTGCATTTTCAATCGGGTAAATTAGTGAAATGGTTGCGAGTTCGGAAATTAGAAGAACAAGCCAATGCCGTTGAAAAATTACTGACTGAAATCCACGACATCGAAGTGCAATCTTTCAAAGGTTTTATTGAATTATTTGGCGGTGAAGCGGATGTTGATTCGTTACGAATAGGAATTGCTGAACGTAAAAGAGCATTGCCTTCTTCGGTTGAAAATTCGGACGAAGAAGTTAAACAGCTAAAAACTGAAATTGAAGCGTTGAAAGCAGAAATTGAACAATTAAAAAATTCTCCAAAACCTAAAGAAACTATCGTTGAAAATTTTATTATTCACGATGATGGAACTGTCACCGACACAAAAACGGGTTTAATGTGGCGACAACAAGAAGAAACGCAAAAATTTACTTGGGACTATGCCATGCAATATGCCAAAACATCAAAATTTGCAGGTTACAGCGATTGGCGGCTCCCAACTACTGACGAATTAAAATCGTTGATAGATAAAAACTATAAACCAACAATTAACCCGCTTGCTTTTCCCATGTCACAAAATCAGTTTTGGTCGTCCTCGCCTAATCCTGTTAGTAGTCTCAATGCGCAAATCGTCAGTTTCGTTGACGGCGATTCGAGCCGCAGCAGTAAGGGCAGTAGCCATTTTATTCGGTTGGTGCGTGATGACAATGTTTTTTACAGAGCATGAAAAAAGACGTGAGTTTACACGCGGCAATGTGTCGTTTTTAAAAAAAATTTAGAATTTTTATTTTTTAGTTAGAGGAAATATCGTGGGAAAAATTATTGCCGTGACCAATCAAAAAGGTGGCGTAGGAAAAACAACCACTAGCGTTAATTTAGCTGCGTCGCTTGCCGCATTGAAACAGCGCGTTTTGCTGGTGGATTTAGACCCACAAGGCAATGCGGCGATGGGTTGCGGCGTTGATAAACACGATATTCAACATTCCAGTTACGATTTGTTGATGGAAACGTTGCCCGCCGCGCAAACGGTTATTAAATTGCCTGAACTGAAATTTGATGTGATTGCAGGAAACGCGGATTTGACTGCCGCCGAAGTGGAATTGATGCAAGCTGAACGCAAGGAATTACGTTTGTCACACGCTTTGCTAACCATTAAAAACGATTACGATTACATCATCATCGACTGTCCGCCGTCGCTGAATATGTTGACGTTGAATGCAATGGTTGCCGCAAATAGTTTGTTGATTCCGATGCAATGCGAATACTACGCGCTCGAAGGGATTTCGGCGTTAATGAGTACGTTAAAAAACATTCAAAGTACGGTGAATTCGGGACTGCATTTAGAAGGCGTTTTGCGAACTATGTTTGATGACAGAAATCGTTTAACAAAAGACGTTTCTGAAGAATTGATACGTCATTTTGGTAATAAAGTTTTCAAATCGTGTATTCCTCGCAATATCCGTGTTGCCGAAGCACCCAGTCACGGTTTGCCAGTTTTAAATTATGATAAAGGTTCAAAAGGCGCAGTGACGTATATGGCGTTAGCAAAAGAAATTTTGGCGAATGCAGAAAATGGCAACTAAGCGTTTAGGTCGTGGTTTAGAAGCGTTGCTCGTTGACGTACCGACAGAATTAGGTTTCGTTCCGCAAATCGACATGAAACAGCAACAACAATTTCAACAAGAACGCGCTCAACTTTTACAAGAAGCTGAACATTTGAAATCGTTGCTCGACGCTTTTGAACAATTAGTTTTGCAACTTGAACCTTTAAAAAATCAAACATTATGAATATGAAAAAACGCGGTTTAGGTCGTGGTTTAGATGCACTTTTAGGCGATGTGCAAGTTGCGGCAAAACCTGAAAATGCCTCGATGCAACAAACGTTGCCGATTGAATTATTGCAACGCGGGAAATATCAACCACGCAAAGATATGAATCCTGAAAAGTTGCAGGATTTGGCGAATTCGATTGCGATGCAAGGCATTGTGCAGCCGATTGTGGTGCGGCATATTTCGCCTGAACAATATGAAATTGTGGCGGGTGAACGTCGTTGGCGAGCCGCGCAACTTGCGGGTTTGCAAGATGTCCCCGTGATTATCAAAGAAATGGACGACCGCACTGCGATGGCGATTGCGTTGATTGAAAACATTCAACGCGAAGATTTGAATGTTCTCGAAGAAGCTGATGCGTTGCAACGTTTATTGACTGAATTTAACATGACGCATCAACAAGTTGCGGACGCAGTAGGCAAGTCGCGTGCAACGGTGACAAATTTATTGCGTTTGCTTGAACTCGCGCCAGACGTTAAAAAAATGCTGGTGAATAAACAGCTTGAAATGGGACACGCACGAGCGTTGTTATCATTGACGGCAGAGCAACAAATTGAAGCGGCGCGAAAAATTACCAACGATGGTTTGACGGTGCGACTAGCTGAAAAATTGGTTAAAGACATTCAAAATCCACCGCAAAAAAGTGAGCTGAAAAATAGCGTTGTTGATGCCGATGTATTGGCGTTACAAAACGATTTGAGCGAAAAATTTGGCGCGAAAGTTCAAGTCGAAAGTAATGAAAATGGCAAAGGTAAATTGATTATTCACTATGCGACGCTCGATGAATTAGATGGAATTTTGAGCAAAATGTCGGGTGATAGAAACAAATGAATCAGGAATCCGCCTTGATTAAACTTGGTTCGCTCTATATAATCCGCAACCATGTTTAAACCCTTGAAATTCAGTTTATGACTGCAAATGCGTCATTGATTATTAAAGTTCTAAAGTATCAGATTTTAGTAGTTTTAGTAGTCAGCCTCGTTTTAACGTTGGCATTCGATTTGGTTTCAGGTGGGTTTGCGTTTTTAGGTGGTTTAATTGCTCTGTTACCCAACGCTTATTTGGGATTTCGCATAAAACAGACGGCGAAATTAGAGGCAAAAAAATTCATAAATTCTTTTTACGCTAGCGAGTCGATTAAATTAGTTTTAACGGCTTTGTTTTTTTTATTGGTATTTAGAATTCCAAACGTCAAATTATTACCGCTGTTAGCCTGCTATATCAGCACGTTATCAGTATTTTGGTTCGCATTATTGATGCGTTAAATTTCAAAGATTTAGAAGAGAGGAACGATGGCTACTGAAGCTCATGCCGAAGGTGCAACTGGCTACATTATTCACCATTTAACAGCATTGCGTGTTGGTGAAGGGTTTTGGAGTTTGCATCTTGACACCTTGTTTTTCTCAGTGTTGCTAGGTGGTGTATTTATTTGGTTTTTCAAAAATGCTGCTGATAAAGCAACCGCTGGCGTACCTGGATTGGCACAAAATTTTGCTGAAATGATGATTGAGTTTGTTGATCAGCAAGTTAAGGATACTTTTCATGGGCATAGCAAATTAATTGCGCCATTGGCATTAACGATTTTCTGCTGGGTTTTCCTGTTTAATTTCATGGACTTATTTCCCGTTGATATTTTGCCTGGCATCGCAGGTTTGATGGGGATTGAGTATTTGCGCGTTGTACCAAGTACCGATTTGAACGCAACCTTTGCAATGTCGATTTCAGTATTTTTCCTAATTATTTTTTACAGTATTAAAATCAAAGGACCGATTGGCTTTGCAAAAGAGCTTATGTTCCAACCTTTTGGACCTTGGTTGACACCGTTTAACTTGCTGTTGAAATTAGTTGAAGAAATCGCAAAACCTATTTCGTTAGCGTTGCGGTTATTCGGTAACTTGTATGCAGGTGAGTTGATTTTTATTCTGATTGCTTTGTTACCTTGGTACGTTCAACCGTTGTTGAGTTTCCCTTGGGCAATTTTCCACATTCTTATTATTACCCTTCAGGCGTTTATTTTCATGGTACTGACAATTGTGTACTTGAGCATGGCGCACGAAGATCACTAAGATTTTTAACATTTCACTTTTTTATTTAACAATACGTTGGAGGTATTATGGAACTCGCAAAATTGATTGCTGATGTGCAGGGTATGACTGCAATCGCGGTAGGTTTGGTTTTAGGTTTGGGCGCGTTAGGAACTGCTATTGGTTTCGGTTTATTGGGCGGCAAATTTTTGGAAGGCGCGGCGCGTCAACCTGAAATGGTTCCTATGTTACAAGTAAAAATGTTTGTAGTTGCGGGTCTTTTGGACGCGGTAACAATGATTGGCGTTGGTTTGGCTTTATTCTTCACTTTCGCAAATCCATTCTTATCAGCAGTGGAAGCGGCGGCAGGTAAATAAACCTGTTTCATTTTAATCGCAACAAGAGGAACGCATCGTGAGTATCAATGCTACTCTGATTGGACAAATGATCACCTTTGCACTTCTGGTGTGGTTTACCATGAAGTACATTTGGCCACCGTTATTTGACTCTTTAGAAGAACGTAAAAAGAAGATTGCTGATGGTTTAGCAGCGGCTGAAAAAGGTCAAGAGCAAATTATTTTAGCTGAGAAAAAAGCTAAGGTTGTTCTTAAAGAAGCTAAAGATCAGTCTTCGGAAATTGTGACACTTGCTCAAAAACGTGCCAACGAAATCGTAGAAGAATCAAAACACACCGCGAAACAAGAAGGTGAGCGTTTGATTCTCGCGGCGAAAGGGCAGATTGATCAAGAATTACAACAGGCAAAAGAAGGTTTGCGGAAAGAGATTACTACGTTGGCATTGTCTGCCGCGCAGCAAATTCTAGGTGCAGAAATCGACAAAGCCAAACATCAAGACATTCTCAATAAAGTCTCTAGTCAATTAGGTTAAGCATAATGAGCGAACTAGCAACATTGGCAAGACCTTACGCCGTAGCGGTTTTTAAGCGAGCGAAGGAAACGGATTCTGCTAAAACCTGGTCAAAGAATTTAGCTTTTTTAGCCGCTGTGTTGAGTGATAAATCAATTTCGGGTGTGATTGATGACCCTAAAATTGGTAAGTCAGCGTTATCAACATTGTTGCTGGATATTTGCGAAGGTCAGCTTGATCAAGAAGGCAGTAATTTCTTAAAGCTACTGATTGAAAATAATCGCTTGAGTTTGATTGCGGCAATTGCCGAGATATTCGAGACCTATAAAGCTGAAGATGAAGGCTCTATTGACGTTGATGTAACCACGGCTTTTGCCTTTACTAAAGAGTCTAAACAAAGTTTCAATACGACACTTGAAAAGGCTTTTGGTAAAAAAATCAATATGAAAATAGCGGTTGATTCGTCACTTATTGGTGGCGTTCTAGTTCGGGCAGGTGATCAGGTGATTGACGGTTCGGTTAGAGGTCAGCTTCAACAATTAGCACAAAGACTCTAAATTTAGAGCGAGAAAAAGTATGCAATTAAATCCATCTGAAATCAGTGATCTGATTAAAAAGAAGATCGAAAACTTCGACTTAAGTACGCAAGTACACACCGAAGGCACCGTTGTCAGTGTAACTGACGGGATTGTGCGAGTTCACGGACTTTCACAAGCGATGCAAGGTGAAATGCTAGAATTTACTGGCGGCACTTTTGGCATGGCTCTCAATTTAGAAAGAGATTCGGTCGGCGCGGTTGTTTTAGGTTCTTACCAACATATTTCTGAAGGCGACACTGTTAAATGTACGGGAAAAATTTTAGAAGTTCCCGTTGGTGAAGCTTTACTAGGTCGTGTCGTTGATGCCCTAGGTAATCCAATTGATGCAAAAGGTGTAATTGATACCACAGAATTCTCTCCGATTGAAAAAATTGCCCCAGGCGTTATCGCGCGTCAATCCGTTGATCAACCTGTTCAATTAGGTTTGAAATCTATCGATGCGATGATTCCAGTCGGTCGCGGTCAACGTGAATTGATTATCGGTGATCGTCAAACTGGAAAAACAGCGATTGCTATTGATGCGATTATCAATCAAAAAGGCACAGGCATTAAATGTATCTATGTCGCGATTGGTCAAAAACGCTCATCAATTGCCAATGTTGTTCGCAAATTAGAAGAGCATGACGCATTAGCGCATACGATTATCGTGGTTGCTTCGGCTTCTGAATCAGCGGCATTACAATTCATTGCACCTTATACAGGTTGTACGATGGGTGAATATTTCCGCGACAAAGGCGAAGACGCGCTAATCATTTATGATGATTTGACAAAACAAGCGTGGGCTTATCGTCAAGTTTCATTGTTGTTACGCAGACCGCCTGGTCGTGAAGCCTACCCTGGTGACGTTTTCTATTTGCATTCTCGTTTATTGGAACGCGCTTCGCGTATCAATGCAGCTGAAGTTGAAAAGTTAACTGGCGGCAAAGTAAAAGGCAAGACTGGTTCTTTAACCGCATTACCAATTATTGAAACTCAAGGCGGTGACGTTTCTGCTTTCGTACCGACTAACGTAATTTCGATTACTGACGGACAAATCTTTTTAGAAAGTAATTTGTTCAACTCAGGTATTCGTCCTGCGGTAAATGCGGGGTTATCTGTTTCACGAGTAGGCGGCGCGGCACAAACGAAAATCATCAAAAAGCTGGGTGGTGGTACACGTTTAGATTTAGCGCAATATCGTGAATTAGCTGCATTTGCTCAGTTCGCATCAGATTTAGACGAAAGTACACGTAAACAAATTGAACGCGGTCAACGTGTTACTGAATTGATGAAACAAAATCAGTATTCACCGATGTCTGTTGCACAAATGGCAGTTTCTTTGTTTGCAGCGAATGAGGGATTTTTAGACACTGTTGAAGTGAATAAAGTCTTAGATTTTGAAGCAGCACTGCAATCGTATATGAAATCTGAACACACCGAATTGATGGCTAACATCAACGCGACTGGCGATTTCAACAACGACATTAGCACGGGCATTCGTTCAGCGATTGAAACGTTTGTAAAAACTCACAGTTGGTAAAAAGGTCTTCTTATGGCTGTTGGTAAAGAAATACGCACAAAGATCGGCAGTATTAAGAATACTCAGAAGATCACTCGCGCTATGGAAATGGTCGCGGCGAGTAAGATGCGTAAAACAAAAGAAAGAATGTTGGCAACACGCCCGTATTCAAAAAAGATTGGCACAATAATTAAGCATCTTGCTTATGCTAATCCAGAATATAAGCATTCTTTTCTTGTTAAACGTGAAGTAAAACGCATCGGCATCATTGTGGTGAGTTCTGATCGCGGTTTATGTGGCGGCTTGAATTCTAACTTGTTTAGAAAGTTGTTAGGGCAATTAAAGCAATGGGACAACGCTGGTTTTGAAGTTGATGTTTGTACAATCGGCTCAAAAGCTTACGGTTTTTTCGCTGGTTTGAGTAAGTGTACTGTAATCGGACATACCGCTAAATTAGGTGATACACCGCATTTAGATGACATTATCGGCATTATTAAAGTCATGTTAGACGCATACCATGCTGGTCAAATTGACGAATTGCATGTTGTTAGCAATGAGTTTGTGAATACGATGACGCAACATCCGACTCTTGAGAAGTTGTTGCCGATTGTACCGAATGAATTGAATGATCAATTAAGCAATCGTCATTGGGATTACATTTATGAACCAGATGCCAAAGAAGTTTTAGATCACCTTTTGACACGTTACATTGAGTCGATTGTTTATCAAGGTTTGGTCGAAAATAATGCGTGTGAACAAGCAGCCCGAATGGTGGCTATGAAAAGTGCGTCCGATAACGCAGGCAACCTGATTAAAGAACTACAACTGATTTATAACAAAGCTAGACAAGCCGCTATTACTCAAGAAATTTCAGAAATTGTTGCTGGTGCAGCCGCTGTTTAAACTGACCGAAAAATAAGTAGCGTAATGTTCCCCCGTAAACTTGCGGGGGAGTTTTCAGATTTTCAGAAAAATATTTCCCTAGAGTGGTAGGGTTGTTTCGAGGACGAATTTTTATGAGCGGTAAAATTGTTCAAATTATTGGGGCGGTTGTTGACGTGGAATTTCCACGCGATGAGCTGCCAAAAATTTATGATGCTTTAATTGTTGAAGCTAAAGGTTTAGTTTTAGAAGTACAACAACAATTAGGCGATGGCGTTGCCAGAGCTATTGCCATGGGTACTACCGACGGCTTAAGTCGTGGTTTGAATGTGACCAACACAAACGCTCCGATTTCTGTGCCAGTAGGTCAAGAAACGTTGGGACGTATTATGAATGTTCTTGGCGACCCCATTGATGAAAAAGGACCTATTGGCGAAAAAGTTAAATGGGCAATTCATCGTGATGCCCCAAGCTACGCTGAACAAGCAGCGGCAACTGAACTATTAGAAACAGGTATTAAAGTTATCGACTTAGTTTGTCCATTCACCAAAGGCGGTAAAGTCGGTTTATTCGGCGGTGCTGGTGTAGGCAAAACCGTTAACATGATGGAGTTAATCCGTAACATCGCTATCGAACACAGTGGTTATTCTGTATTCGCGGGCGTTGGCGAAAGAACTCGTGAAGGTAACGATTTCTATCACGAAATGACCGATTCAAACGTTATTGATAAAGTATCGTTGGTTTATGGTCAGATGAATGAGCCACCAGGCAACCGTTTGCGCGTTGCGTTAACAGGTTTGACGATGGCGGAATACTTCCGTGACGAAGGTCGTGACGTATTGTTCTTCGTTGACAACATTTATCGTTACACCTTGGCTGGTACTGAAGTATCTGCGTTGTTAGGTCGTATGCCTTCTGCGGTAGGTTATCAACCAACGCTTGCTGAAGAAATGGGCGTGTTGCAAGAACGTATTACTTCTACGAAAACAGGTTCCATTACCTCGATTCAAGCGGTTTATGTTCCAGCGGACGATTTAACCGATCCTTCGCCAGCAACAACTTTCGCGCATTTAGACGCAACGGTTGTATTGTCACGTCAAATTGCAGAATTAGGTATTTATCCAGCGATTGATCCACTCGATTCAACTAGCCGTCAATTAGATCCGCTCGTTATCGGTCAGGAGCATTATGACGTAGCGCGTAACGTTCAAGGCACGTTGCAACGTTATAAAGAATTGCGCGATATTATTGCGATTTTGGGTATGGATGAATTATCTGAAGAAGATAAATTACTTGTCGCAAGAGCGCGTAAAATTCAACGTTTCTTATCACAACCATTCTTTGTTGCTGAAGTATTCACTGGTTCACCTGGTAAATATGTTTCGTTGAAAGACACGATTGCAGGCTTCAAAGGCATTTTGGCGGGGGATTACGACGCAATTCCAGAACAAGCGTTCTACATGGTTGGTACGATTGACGAAGCGTTAGAAAAAGCCAAAACGATGAAAGCGTAAGGCTGTTGTCAACTAACTTTAAATTTTTAAGGTAATAAAATGACTATGACAGTGCATGTAGACATCGTGAGTGCAGAAAAAGAAATTTTTTCTGGGTTGGCTGAAATGGTTTTTGCCCCTGCTGAAATGGGCGAGCTTGGTATTTCACCTCGACACGCACCTTTAATCACAAGGCTGAATCCTGGTGAAGTTCGCGTCAAAGTAAGCAGCACTGAAAGCTACCCATTTTTTATTTCAGGCGGTCTATTAGAGATTCAACCACATGTGGTAACGATTTTGGCTGATACTGCCATTCGTGCGAAAGACATCGACGAAGCAGCTGCAATGCAAGCCAAAGCGCGAGCTGAAGAAATTTTGGCAGACAAAACCAGTCGTGTGGATTATGCGTCGGCGGAAAAACAACTGTTCCAAGCAATTATGCAATTACGCACACTCGATAGATTTAGAAAACGCGGCGGCTAACGATTTAAGTTATCGCTCGATTCTTGAAAAAAGCCCGATAACGTTTCACGCTATCGGGCTTTTTTGTTTATTTTACGGAAAAGAAAAATGAATCTCACCACGATTATTCTTGCCGCTGGCAAAGGAACGCGAATGCGTTCGCAGTTACCAAAAATTTTACATTCAATTGGTCACAAATCGTTATTGCATCATGTTTATGATTTGAGTGTAGCGATGGAAAACAATACGATTAATATTGTGATTGGACACGGCGCGGAATTAGTAAAGAAAACATTAGCTGATTTTGCCTGTTTGTGGACTGAGCAACCGCAGCAACTCGGTACAGGTCATGCAGTTCAACAGGTTAGCAATCAAATTGATGACAATTCGATGGTACTTATTCTGTATGGAGACGTTCCATTATTACAAGTGGAAACTTTAAAAAAGTTGCTTGGGAAAATAAACGAAAAAACGTTAGCTCTTTTGACTGTAAATTTACAAAATCCGACAGGATACGGACGAATCGTGCGTAATGACTTAGGAAAGGTTTTACGAATTGTTGAAGAAAAAGATGCAACTGAAATAGAAAAAAAAATTACTGAAGGCAATACAGGAATTTTAGCAGTTCAAGGAAAAGCCTTAAAAAAATGGCTGTCGCAACTTGGCAATAATAACGCCCAAGGTGAATACTATTTGACCGATATTATTGCACTCGCGGTTGCTGATGGTTTTGAAATTGCGACCAGTTCACCAGCAAATGAAGATGAAGTTTTGGGCGTAAACGATAAATTGCAACTCGCACATTTAGAACGTGTTTATCAATTACAACAGGCTCAAAATTTAATGCGTCAAGGCGTGACATTGCGTGATCCGAGTCGTTTTGATTTGCGTGGTTTGTTAGAAGTTGGACAAGATGTTGAAATTGATGTGAATGTAATTTTTGAAGGTGAAAATCGCATCGGTAACAACGTCAAAATTGGCGCAAATTGTTACATTAAAAATGCCACGATTGGCGATGATGTAATTATTTTGTCAAATTGCGTAATTGACACTGCAGTTATCGGTGCAAATAGCCGCATTGGACCTTTTGCGCGATTACGCCCTGAAACGGTTTTAGCGACGGACACGCATATCGGTAATTTTGTGGAAATCAAAAAATCGATTATCGGGCAGGGCAGTAAAGTTAATCATTTAAGCTACATCGGTGACAGCCTCGTTGGTAAAAAAGTGAACATTGGTGCTGGCACAATTACTTGCAATTACGACGGCGTAAATAAATTTCAAACTATCATCGAAGATGGTGCATTCATTGGTTCTGACACGCAATTAGTCGCTCCAGTTACCGTTGGTAAAAACGCCACAATCGGCGCGGGTTCTACGATTACGAAGGACACTCCTGATAACCAATTAACATTCAGCCGTAGCAAACAAATGTCGCTCGAAAATTGGCAGCGACCTGTCAAAAAGGAGAAATTATAATGTGTGGCATTGTCGCAGGAATCGCGCAACGCAACGTAATTCCAATTTTATTGGAAGGTCTAAAACGCTTGGAATACCGTGGTTATGATTCGGCTGGGTTAGCGGTTTTGTATGAACAAACGATTTTGCGTCAACGAGCGGTTGGTAAAGTTAGTGGCTTGGAATCGTTGTTACGAGAAAATCCAGCGTCGGGAAATATCGGCATCGCACACACACGCTGGGCAACGCATGGAAAGCCAAGTAAAGAAAACGCGCATCCGCACGTTAGTTGCAATACGGTTGCAGTTGTTCATAACGGAATCATTGAAAATCACGAACAGCTTCGTGCCGCGCAACGTCAAAATCATTACGAATTTACATCAGAAACCGACACCGAAGTGATTGTGCATGAAATTTTTCACGCGCTTAAAACATCGGCAAATTTGCTGGAAGCGGTAAAAAATACTGTCCCAAAACTTGAAGGCGCGTATGCGCTAGCGATTATGTCTAGCGATGAACCCGATACA
Organism: uncultured Pseudomonadota bacterium; assembly: GCA_903867225.1. Lineage (GTDB taxonomy): Bacteria > Pseudomonadota > Gammaproteobacteria > Methylococcales > Methylomonadaceae > UBA10906. The sequence goes on from CAIPQN010000085.1 coordinate 25,115, forward strand.
TTGATTGCTTGTCGAAAAGGCAGCCCATTAGTCATCGGTGTAGGAATTGGCGAATATTTTGTCGCATCCGATGTCGCCGCATTGTTGCCTGTCACACAACGTTTTATCTTTTTAGAAGAATCTGATATTGCTGCAATAAAAGTAGATTCACTGATAATTTATGACACGCAAAATAACATCGTGCAGCGTCCAATTAAAGAAAGTCAGCTCAAAGCAGATGCGGTTGAAAAAGGTGAATATCGCCATTTCATGATGAAAGAAATCTACGAACAACCATTCGCGGTTTCACAAACTTTAGAAGGTCGTTTTATCAATCAGCGTGTGCAAGATAGCGCGTTTGGTTTTGATGCCGCTCAAATTTTTGACGGCATTAAATCCATACAAATTTTAGCTTGTGGTACAAGTTTTCATGCAGGTTTAGTTGCGCGTTATTGGTTTGAAGAATTGGCGCGTGTTCCTTGTAACATCGAAGTCGCTAGCGAATTTCGTTATCGTCACCCCGTTTTAGCTGCTGACACTTTAGTCGTAACGATTTCACAATCTGGCGAAACTGCTGACACGCTTGCAGCATTAAAGGAAGCAAAACGTTTAGGTGCAAAACACGCATTGGCAATTTGTAACGTGCCTGAAAGTTCACTGGTTCGAGAGTCCGATTTAGTCTTGCTCACTCGTGCGGGTCCTGAAATTGGCGTAGCTTCGACAAAGGCTTTCACGACGCAATTAGTGTCGTTAATGCTTTTAGTTTTGGCAGTTGGTAGACGTTTTCAACTCAATGAAACGCTGGAACAGCATATTGTTGAAGAATTATTTAAATTGCCGCGTCAAATGGAAGAAGTGTTGCAACTCGATAAAGAAATCGAAATTTTGGCAGAACGTTTTGCTGAAAAACATCACGCGCTATTTTTAGGACGCGGAGCGCATTATCCGATTGCGATGGAGGGGGCGTTGAAACTCAAAGAAATTTCTTACATTCACGCTGAAGCCTATCCAGCTGGTGAATTGAAACATGGACCGCTCGCGTTAATTGATGCTGATATGCCTGTAATTACGGTGGCTCCAAATAACAGTTTGCTTGAAAAACTTAAATCGAATATGCAGGAAGTATCTGCGAGGGGCGGACAGTTAATTGTTTTCATGGATGAAACTTTGTTGCCGACGCATGATGAAAATGTGCAAATTATTAAAGTGCCGCAAGTCGATAATTACATTTCGCCAATACTTTACACGTTGCCGTTGCAATTGCTGTCATATCATGTCGCAGTTTTGAAAGGTACAGACGTTGATCAGCCACGCAATTTAGCGAAATCGGTTACAGTCGAATAAACTCAAAAGGAGAAATTCATTTTGCAAAAATATAACACCGATGACTTACGCATTTCAGGCATGAAAGAAGTTATCGCCCCTGTAGAAGTTCATGCGGAAATACCGCTTTCAGAAAAAGCGGCACAAACGACATTTCAAACACGTCAAGCCATTCACAACATTTTAGTTGGGCATGATGACAGATTAGTTGCCGTCGTCGGTCCTTGTTCGATTCATGATACGAAAGCCGCGCATGAATACGCCGCGCTTTTGAAAAACGCGATGGCTGAACATGAAAAAGATTTGTTGATTGTGATGCGGGTATATTTTGAAAAACCGCGTACCACGGTGGGCTGGAAAGGTTTAATCAACGATCCTGATTTGGATTCCAGTTTTAATATCAATAAAGGTTTGCGAATTGCGCGGCAATTATTGCTTGACGTAAATGACATGGGCGTTCCTGCTGCAACGGAATATCTTGATTTAATCACACCGCAATATATTTCAGATTTAATTTCATGGGGCGCGATTGGCGCGAGAACGACTGAAAGCCAAGTACATCGTGAGTTAGCGTCAGGTTTATCATGTCCAGTGGGTTTTAAAAATGCAACAGACGGCACAATTAAAATTGCGATTGACGCGATTGGCGCGGCGATGAGTCCGCACCACTTCTTATCGTTAACAAAAGCAGGGCATTCGGCGATTTTTTCGACGACAGGAAATGAAGACGTGCATATTATTTTGCGCGGCGGCAATCATCAGCCAAATTATGATGCAGTCAATGTAAATCAAGTCGCGCACGGCATGGAAAAAGCCCATTTGCGTCCCAACATTATGATTGATTTCAGTCATTCAAACAGTTTAAAACAATGCCAACGGCAATTGATTGTTGGCGATGATGTTGCCGCACAAATTGCGAGCGGTGATAAACGCATTATGGGTGTAATGATTGAAAGTCATTTGAAATCGGGTTCACAATCTGTTGTTCAAGGACAAGAATTGGTTTATGGACAAAGTATTACCGATGCGTGTTTATCGTGGGAAGATACGTTGCCGCTATTGAAAACCCTTGCGAATGCAGTTCAAAAAAGACGGAGTGTAAAAATATGATGATTTATGTCAATGGTAACGGGCGTGAAATAGCTGAAAATAGCGTGATTTCTGATGTGGTTGCCGAATTAGGTTTAACGGATAAAAAAATTGCCATTGAATTGAACGAAGAAATTTTGCCTTTCCAAAATTTTGCCACACACGTTTTGAATGCGAATGATAAATTGGAAATCGTTCAGGCGATTGGCGGCGGACAAGATGATTCTTTTCTCATTGCGGGCAAACGCTATCAATCGCGTTTGTTGGTTGGGACAGGAAAATATAAAGATTTAGAAGAAACGCGTTTAGCGATTGAAGCGAGTGGCGCGGAAATTGTGACCGTTGCCATTCGTCGCACAAATATCGGACAAAATGCGGGGGAACCCAATTTACTCGACGTGATTTCACCCGACAAATATACAATTTTGCCAAACACTGCGGGCTGTTACAGTGCGGAAGAAGCTGTGCGGACGTGTCGATTGGCGCGTGAATTATTGGGCGGACATAATTTAGTTAAACTCGAAGTTTTGGCTGACCAAAAAACGCTGTTTCCGAATGTCGCTGAAACCTACATTGCTGCTGAAATTTTGGTGCGTGAGGGTTTTGAAGTGATGGTTTATACCAACGACGACCCGATTGCCGCAAAACGTTTGGAAGAAATGGGTTGTGTGGCGGTGATGCCACTTGCGGCACCGATTGGTTCAGGTTTGGGAATTCGGAATCCCTATAACATTTTAACGATTGTCGAAAATGCTAATGTGCCGATTTTAGTGGATGCAGGCGTAGGAACAGCGTCGGATGCGGCGATGGCAATGGAATTAGGTTGCGGCGGTGTGTTAATGAATACCGCAATTGCCGAAGCAAAAAATCCAATTTTAATGGCTTCCGCAATGCGAAAAGGTATTCAAGCAGGACGCGAAGCCTTTTTAGCGGGTCGAATGCCACGCAAACGTTTTGCTTCCGCTTCTTCACCGATTGATGGGTTGTTTTTTTAGAAAATCCCCTTCCTTTTCGCCCTATAATAGGACGTTTATTTCATAAATAAGTAGGTTGTAGTTATGCAAATTATTCAAGAAGCGTTGACGTTTGATGACGTTTTACTCGTTCCCGCACATTCAACAGTTTTGCCCCGCGAAGTGTCGATGCAAACCCAATTAACACGCGGTATTTCGTTAAATATTCCGCTCGTTTCGGCAGCGATGGATACCGTAACGGAAGCTCGTTTAGCGATTGCGATTGCTCAAGAAGGTGGCATCGGTATTATTCATAAAAATATGACTATTGAGCAACAAGCGTTAGAAGTGCATCGTGTGAAAAAATACGAAACTGGGGTGATTAAAGACCCCATCACCGTCGCGCCTAATGTCAGTATTCGTGAAGTATTACAACTTACGCAAGCGAATAGAATTTCAGGCGTTCCAGTGGTTCAAGGCGATGAATTAGTGGGAATTGTCACCAGCCGCGATTTACGTTTTGAGACGCGTTTTGATGAACCTGTTTCAAAAGTGATGACTCCAAAAGAACGTTTAATTACCGTTAATGAAAATGCAGATCGCAAAGACGTTTTAGCGTTATTGCACAAACACCGCATTGAAAAAGTATTGGTCGTGAATGAAGCATTTCATTTGCGCGGTTTAATTACAGTCAAAGATATTCAAAAAGCCAAAGATTATCCGAATGCCTGCAAAGATGATTTAGAACGTTTGCGCGTGGGCGCGGCAGTTGGCACGGGAAGCGATACAGAGGAACGTGTTGCCGCATTAGTCGAAGCGGGTGTTGATGTGATTATTGTCGATACGGCACATGGACATTCGCAAGGTGTTTTAGATCGTGTGCGTTGGGTAAAACAAAATTACCCTAATTTACAAGTGATTGGCGGCAATATCGCCACAGCGTCAGCGGCTTTGGCGTTAGTTGAAGCGGGTGCCGACGGTGTAAAAGTCGGGATTGGTCCAGGTTCGATTTGTACAACTCGAATTGTAGCGGGTGTTGGCGTGCCGCAAATTACCGCCGTAAGTAATGTCGCTGATGCCTTGAAAGGCACGGGTGTTCCGTTAATTGCCGATGGTGGCGTGCGTTATTCAGGCGATGTAGCAAAAGCATTAGCGGCTGGCGCACACGCTATTATGCTGGGTGGAATGTTTGCTGGAACCGAAGAAGCTCCTGGTGAAGTGGAATTATTTCAAGGACGTTCGTATAAATCCTATCGCGGCATGGGTTCGTTAGGTGCAATGTCACAATCACAAGGTTCAAGCGACCGTTATTTTCAAGAAGAATCAGCTGACTCGGTTGAAAAATTAGTTCCCGAAGGGATTGAAGGGCGCGTACCGTATAAAGGTTCGATGCTTGCGGTAGTTCATCAATTACTCGGCGGCATTCGTGCGAGCATGGGTTATACAGGATGTGCAACGATTGAAATCATGCACGAAAAAGCACAATTTGTGCGCGTTACTTCGGCGGGAATGCGTGAAAGTCATGTTCATGACGTAACGATTACGAAAGAAGCTCCGAATTATCGAATGGAATAAAAGTCTGCGAATTTTGTAATTTTGAAAACGCTTTGACGGGTTAAAACTCTCAAGGCGTTTTGTTTTTTTTCAAGCCCGCCAATCTTTTCAAGGAAAAATCATGAAAGAAGTTGCCTCATTGCAGTACGGCGTTATTTTTAAAAAAGCGTTTTGCGACGTGGATGTTTTTAAAGGGTTTGTGCGCGATATTTTAGGTATTGAGCTGAATATCGACAAAGTTGAAACCGAAAAAGAATTTCAACCTGCTATCGGCAAAGTCGCGGTGAAATTCGATTTGTACGCACAAGATAATGACGGGCGGGTGATTGTCGAAATTCAACATCAGTATTCGTCCAATGATCATTACGATCGATTTTTACATTATCACTGCGTTGCCTTACTTGAACAGGCCGAAAATGCCAAAAACTATAAGCCGCCTCTCGCGATTTATACCATCGTTGTTTTAACTTCTTCTGATACGAAATATCGTGAAGATGTTTTAACAATTGATTTTGATTTGAAAACAAAAGCAGGCAAAGCGTTAAGCGAGATTCCACATAAAGTAGTTTTTTTGTGTCCACGTCACGTTGATGAAAATACACCAACCGCTTATCGTGAATGGTTAGATGTGATTTTTGATAGTTTGGATGGTAGCGTCGATGAAACGCTGTATCACAAATCCGAAGTTCAAAAAATTGTTGAACATATTCAACAAAGCGGTGTTTCTCCCGAAGAAAAAGCCCAAATGATTGAGGAATACAACTGGGAGCAATTCAAAATGAAGCAAGAAAAGCTACTTCTTGAAAGTATTGAGCGCAGTAAGATTGAAGGCAAAATTGAAGGCAAAATTGAAGGTGAACAAGCCAAAGCATTAGCCATTGCTAAAAAATTGCTGGTTGCCATGAATAATATGCAAATTGCTGAAACAACTGGCTTAACGATTGAAGCCGTTGCTGAATTACGAAATGGCGATTAAACCCACAACAATTTAGCAAACTAAAATTACAAGGAAACAAAAATGAAAACAAACCCTCTAGCATTACTGCCCAGCTTTGCGACAGATAATTAAAAACAATGAAAAACCAAATCTATTACGGCGACAATTTAGACGTTCTGCGTAACAACATCGAAAAAGAAAGCGTCGATTTGTGCTACATCGACCCGCCTTTTAATTCAAACCGCGATTACAGCCAAATCTATTTGAACGTCGGCAAAGAAAAAGAAAACAACGCGCAAGCTCAGGCATTTATTGACACTTGGACATGGAATGACAGCGCAATTCAAGGACTGGCAGAAATTAAAGCCAACATTGGCGGTGCATTAACCACGCAAAGTATTGATTTAATCAAAGGCTTAGAAATCGTGTTGGGTAAAGATTCGCTTTTTGCGTATTTGGTCAGCATGACGCTCCGAATTGCACAAATTCACCGTGTGTTAAAACCGACGGGCAGTTTTTATCTGCATTGCGACCCCACCGCGAGCCACTATTTAAAACTGATTTGTGATGCTGCTTTTTGCTCACGCGGTGGCGCGTTTGTGAATGAAATTATTTGGAAAAGAACAAATGTTCACAGTCATGCAGCGCAGGGAACAACACATTTTTCAAGAGTTAATGACGTAATACTTTTCTATAGCAAATCTAATCAACGTATTTGGCGACAAATTTACACGCCACATAGTGAGCAACACATAGCGAACTCTTACAAATACATCGAAGAAGAAACAGGGAGAAAATACGCGCTTAGTGATTTAACCGCGACAAACGGCAAAGCAAAAGGAAATCCCACCTTTGAATTTCTTGGTGTTACGCGGTACTGGCGTTACAACGAGGAAAAAATGGAGCGAATGCTAGCGGAAGGGTTGATTGTGCAAAAAAACACGGGAACTGTGCCACGATTTAAACGTTACCTTGATGAAAGCTCAGGGACTGAAGTTAGCTCATTATGGGCGGATATATCGCCGCTATCTGCAAAATCAAAAGAAAAACTCGGCTACCCAACCCAAAAACCAGAAGCCCTTTTAGAGCGCATTATCAACGCCAGTTCAAACGAAGGCGACGTTGTTTTAGATGCTTATTGCGGTTGCGGCACAACGGTCGCCGTTGCTCATCGACTAAAACGCACTTGGATTGGTATCGACATCACTTATCAATCTATTTCACTGATTTTGAAACGCCTTGAAGATACCTTTACCAGTGATTTTAACGAAAGTGTACTTGATAAAGATTCTGCTAAAACGTTTGAAAAAATTGAAGTTAATGGCGTGCCGCGTGATATGGCGAGCGCGATTGCATTGGCAAATAAATCCGACGACAAAACCCGCAAAGAGTTTGAAAAATGGATGGTGTTGGCGTACTCGAAAAATCGCGCCATGATTAACGACAAGAAAGGCGGCGACAAAGGCATTGACGGCATTGCGTACATTGCAGACCGCATCGAAAACGGCGCAGTTGAAACAGAAAAAGTTATTTTCAGCGTGAAATCTAACAAAAACGTGACGCAGGCAATGTTAAGAGAATTACTCGGAACGGTTGAACGCGAAAAAGCGGCGTGTGGATTTTTATTGATGCTTTACCCCGCCCCCGCATTGGTGAAAGAAAGTAAGCAATTAGGCGAATATATCAACGCATTCACGGGCAACAGTTACCCCAAAATACAGGTTATTTGCGTTGAAGATTTATTGAATGGTGAAACGATGAATTTACCGAACCCGATTGAAGTCACCAAAAAAGCAGAGCAAAACGAAGGCAAGCAAGGCGAAGTTTTCTAGCTAAATACCGCCCACTTTTCAAAAAAATGGGCGGTTTTGTTTTTCAAATCGAATTACTAAATTTAAAAAAAGGAGAAAAAACGATGTTACTTATCCCAGCGATTGATTTAAAAGAAGGAAAATGTGTGCGTTTGCGTCAAGGGCGCATGGACGATGACACCGTGTTTTCGGATAATCCTGTTGAAGTCGCTGGACGCTGGGTTGAAGCTGGCGCGAAACGGATTCATTTAGTGGATTTAGATGGCGCATTTGCTGGAAAACCGCGAAATGCTGACGTAATTACCGCGATTGCCAAAGCGTATCCGAATTTACCTGTGCAAATCGGCGGCGGCATTCGTGACGAAGCTACGATTGAAGCGTATTTAAACGCTGGCGTGCAATATGTGATTATTGGCACAAAAGCCGTTCAAGAACCACAATTTGTCCGTGAAATGGCGGCGAAATTTGCGGGTCACGTCATGGTGGGTTTGGACGCAAAAGATGGCAAAGTGGCAACCGACGGTTGGGCGACGGTTTCACAATTCGACGTAATCGAATTAGCGTTAGAATTTCAAGAAAACGGCGTTGCCGCGATTATTTATACCGATATTTCGCGCGACGGAATGATGCAAGGCGTGAACGTTGAAGCCACGGCACGATTAGCGCGAGCGATTTCCATTCCCGTGATTGCGTCGGGTGGAATCACGAATTTGGACGACATTTACGCGCTCGGAAAAGTCGCAAACGACGGCATTATGGGCGCAATTACAGGACGAGCGATTTATGAAGGCACGTTAGATTTCGCCGAAGGTCAACGAATTGCAGACCAATTTTAGGAAATAAAAATGAGTTTAGCGAAACGAATTATTCCCTGTTTAGATGTAGACAACGGGCGCGTGGTGAAAGGCGTGCAATTTGTAGACATTCGCGACGCGGGCGACCCCGTTGAAATTGCCCGACGTTATGACCGTGAAGGCGCAGACGAAATCACCTTTTTAGACATCACCGCGACGCACGATAATCGCGCCACGATGGTTCACGTTGTCGAACAAGTCGCCAGTGAAGTCTTTATTCCGTTGACGGTCGGTGGCGGAATTCGCACGCTTGAAGATATTCGCCGAATGCTCAACGCAGGCGCGGATAAAGTTGGCATCAACAGCGCGGCGGTTTTCAATCCTGATTTTGTCAAAGAAGCGGCAGGCAAATTTGGTTCGCAATGTATCGTCGTAGCAATTGACGCAAAAAAAGTCAGCGGCGACGGTGAACCTAATCGTTGGGAAATTTTTACGCACGGCGGACGTAAACCAACGGGATTAGATGCGGTTGAATGGGCGCGAAAAATGGTACTTTTTGGTGCGGGTGAAATTCTTTTAACCAGCATGGACAAAGATGGCACAAAATCGGGTTTCAATTTGCCGTTGACTCGCGCAGTCAGCGAAGCCGTTTCGGTACCCGTGATTGCGTCGGGCGGTGTGGGGAATTTAGACCATTTAGCAGATGGTATTTTGGAAGGCAAAGCCGATGCGGTTTTAGCAGCGAGTATTTTTCATTTTGGTGAATACACGATTGGACAAGCTAAACAGCGAATGCGTGAACGTGGAATTGAGGTGCGTTTATGAGTTGGTTGGATGAAATTCGCTTCACCGAAGACGGTTTGATTCCTGCGATTGCTCAAGATTCAACGACGGGGAAAATCTTAATGTTCGCGTGGATGAATCGGGAATCGTTGGCGTTGACGGTGGAAAATGGCTACGCGGTTTATTGGTCGCGTTCACGTCAAAAATTGTGGCGTAAAGGCGAAGAATCGGGGCATCAACAAAAAATTGTCAGCATTCAAATGGATTGTGATGAAGATGTTTTGTTGTTGAAGATCGAACAGGAAGGCGGCATTGCTTGTCACACTGGACGTGAAAGTTGTTTTTATCGGCAGTTAATCGGCAATGAATGGCAAGTAATAGAAACCGTTTTGAAAAATCCCGATAAGATTTATCAAACGATGCTTTAAATTTTAATTTGAAATGATAAAAATTATTAAACTTTTACCAACGCCAAATTGCTGTCCAAAAACAAAATATTGCCAAAAATGAATCATTTGGTATAATTCGCAGACTGAAATGACAGAATTTCAGGCGCGTAGCTCAGTTGGTTAGAGCACCACCTTGACATGGTGGGGGTCGGTGGTTCGAGTCCACTCGTGCCTACCAAACAAATTATAAAGCACTGCTGGTCAGTGCTTTTTTTTATTGTGCAATTTGAAGGTATAAGCGATGCTAGTTATTACACTTCCAGACGGTTCTCAACGCAACTACGACGCGCCTCTTAGCGTGCTTGAAGTTGCTCAATCTATCGGTTCAGGGCTTGCAAAAGCAACGCTCGCAGGAAAAGTCAACGGACAACTCGTTGATGCCAGCATGATTATTCAAAACGATGCACAGCTGCAAATTATCACCGTAAAAGACGACGAAGGTGTTGATGTTATCCGCCATTCAACTGCACATCTTTTAGCGCAAGCAGTTAAACAATTATTTCCAGAGGCCCAAGTCACGATTGGTCCCGTGATTGAAAACGGCTTTTACTATGATTTTGCTTATTCACGCGCCTTCACGCCAGAAGATTTAGAAAAAATCGAAGCGAAAATGCAGCAATTGGTTGCTGAAAATATCCCCGTTTCACGTTCGATTTTGTCGCGTGATGAAGCGGTAAATTTTTTCAAAAATCAAGGCGAAAAATACAAAGCTGAAATCATCGAATCTATTCCCGCTGACCAAGATTTATCGCTTTACAATCAAGGCAATTTCACCGATTTATGTCGCGGTCCTCATGTTCCAAATACAGGAAAATTAGGCGCATTCAAATTGATGAAAATTGCGGGCGCGTATTGGCGTGGCGATGCGAAAAACGAAATGTTGCAACGTATTTACGGCACGGCGTGGGCAGATAAAAAAGAATTACAAGCCTATTTGACCCGTTTGGAAGAAGCTGAAAAGCGTGACCATCGCAAATTAGCTAAAACATTAGACTTTTTTCATATCCAAGAAGAAGCGCCTGGAATGGTGTTTTGGCATGAAAAAGGCTGGGGAATTTATCAACAAATCGAACAATATATTCGCGAAAAATTGCGTGTAAATAGTTACGGCGAAGTCAGAACCCCACAAATGGTTGACCGCTCATTGTGGGAAAAATCGGGACATTGGGATAAATTCGGCGCGATGATTTTCACGTCGCATTCTGAAAATCGGGATTATGCGATTAAACCGATGAACTGCCCATGTCATGTTCAAATTTTCAATCAAGGTATGAAAAGTTACCGCGATTTGCCGATTCGTTTGGCAGAATTTGGTTCCTGTCATCGTAACGAACCATCTGGTACGTTGCACGGTTTGATGCGCGTTAGAAATTTTGTCCAAGACGACGCACACATTTTCTGCACTGAATCACAAATTCAAGAAGAAGTCGCAACGTTTATTGACTTACTTTTTGATGTTTATAAAGACTTCGGTTTTAACGATGTCATCATCAAACTTTCAACCCGCCCTGAAAATCGTGTCGGCAGTGACGAAGTTTGGGATAAAGCAGAAAGCGCGTTAGAAACTGCCTTAAATGCCAAAAATTTAGCGTGGGAATTGCAGCCTGGTGAAGGCGCGTTTTATGGTCCAAAAATCGAATTTTCGTTAAAAGATTGTATTGGTCGTGTGTGGCAATGCGGCACAATTCAAGTCGATTTTTCAATGCCAGGACGCTTAGGTGCGAGTTATGTTGCCGAAGATGGTTCGCGTCAAGTGCCTGTAATGCTACATCGCGCGATTTTAGGTTCGCTAGAACGCTTCACAGGTATTTTAATTGAACAACACGCGGGAACATTCCCTGCATGGCTTGCACCTGTTCAAGTTCAGGTTTTAACCATCGCAGAACGCTACGACGATTACGCACAAAAAGTGTTCAAAATGCTTGAATCAAAAGGTATTCGCGTCAAGATTGACTTGAGAAATGAAAAAATCGGGTTTAAAATCCGCGAGCATTCTATGCAACGTGTTCCGTATCTTGTCATTATTGGTGAGAAAGAATTAGAAGAACAAAAAATCACGGTACGCACTCAGAAAGGTGAAGATTTAGGTAGTTTGTCGATAGAAAACTTTAGCGCACAACTCGCGCAAGTTATCGCAAACAAAGAATAATTAACGTGGAGGATTAAGGTATCGCTGCAAAAAAAGATGAAACACGCTTAAATGATATGATTACCGCTCGTCGGGTTCGTGTCACTGGCGTAAATGGCGAATCGCTAGGCATTATTCCCTTAGACGAAGCGAAAAAAATCGCTTACGACGCGGATTTGGATTTAGTAGAAATTTCGCCCAACGCCGATCCGCCAGTTTGTAAAATTATGAACTACGGTAAGTTCCAGTTTGAGCAAAGTAAAAAGCTAGCCATTGCTAAGAAAAATCAAAAACAAATTCAGATTAAAGAAATCAAATTCCGTCCTGGAACGGACGAAGGCGATTATCAAGTTAAGTTGAAAAGTCTAATTAAATTCTTAACTGAAGGCGATAAAACTAAAATTACATTACGTTATCGTGGGCGTGAAATGGCGCACAAAGAATTAGGTATGGACGTTTTAAAACGTATTGAAAAGGATTTGGATGAGTTGGCGATTGTTGAGCAGTTTCCGAAAATGGAAGGGCGACAAATGGTTATGGTTCTTTCACCTAAAAAGAAAAAATAGTTGTACAAGTCACACAGGATGTGCGGCTTTTGTTTTGCTTAGTGCCTTGCATTTTGCCTTTGCGAACTTTTTTGAAGGGACATTTTTAACTTATTTTGGAGAAAACAAATGCCAAAAATTAAAACCAATCGCGGTGCCGCAAAACGTTTCAAGCGTACGGGTAACGGCGGTATTAAGTGTGGTCACTCACACCGTCGTCACATTTTGACGAAAAAAACAACCAAAAGAAAAAGACAATTGCGCTCGCCAAACCATGTACACGCTTCAGATTTACGCATGGCAAACCGCATGATTCCTTACCTTTAATAATCGGAGATAAATCATGCCTAGAGTAAAACGTGGCGTTACCGCCAGAGCAAGACACAAAAAAATTCTTAAACAAGCAAAAGGTTACTACGGCGCAAGAAGCCGCGTTTACCGCGTTGCGAAACAAGCGGTAATCAAAGCAGGTCAGTATGCGTACCGCGACCGCAAACAAAGAAAACGTCAATTCCGTGCGTTATGGATTGTCCGTATCAACGCTGCTTCGCGTATGTTCGGCATTTCATACAGCCGTTTAATCAACGGCTTAACCAAAGCGAACGTGAAAATCGATCGTAAAGTGTTAGCCGATATTGCGGTTCGTGACATTGACGCGTTCGGTAAAATCGCTGAAATCGCGAAAGCAAACGTGAGTGCGCTTTCGTAAGATTTTACGACTCCCGTTTTAACCTTAAAAATCTGCCCAACTTAAACCGTGGGCGGATTTTTTTGTAGTTTCTTTATTGCTCAGGATTTAGAAATCCTACAAACCAAGCCCAAAAGTTCAAAAATAAAAATTATTGTTGATGGTATTTTTATTTACTCAAATCAGTTTTAATCGCATCAAATAAAATTAGCAGTATTTTATTATCTAAACCATCATTAATCGTTTGCAATTCTGGCGTTAAAACAGTGACGCTAGTTTTTAAATTAGCTTCGTGAAATTGCAAAATGTAACTTTGTTCATTTTCAGAAAATGGATTAAATACAGAAATTGTATTATCCCAAAGTGATTTCTCTGGTTGTTGTTTTGCTTCGACAAATTGGATGTAAATTTGCCCACTATCTTGACCACGATTGGTTACTTCAATACCGCTACGACTTAATGCTTTTCCAACAATTCGCCATGCTCGCACCAAAGGCACATTTAAGTTCAATGTTGGTGCATTTTCATGTGTCAAACTGACTTGAATTTCGTTTCGATTAAGTTCAGTTTCTGCGTCGGTAAGTGTCGGGCGATTTTCTACAGCAGCGATTTTCTCAATCACAGATTCTATTTTTTTAGCTGCCAATTTTTTAGGTGTTATGGCTTCAACTGAGTTTGCTGCTGTTGGTGTTATTTTTTTCGCTGGGACAGATATTTTTTGTACTAAATCGGTAGGAATCACCAATGGCGGTAATTCCGTTGTAAATTGGTAGTCTTTTTCTTTATCAGGAAACCAGCTTTGAAGCGTACTGCAACCATTTGTGCCTATGACAACACATACAATGAAACCAACTTGAAATGATAATTTCATTTTAAATTACACCCGCTTGACACATCGCTTCACGCACATTTTGTTCACATTCTGGTGTGAGCCAAGTTAATGGAAGGCGAATGCCTTTTTGCATCAATCCCATTTCAGCAACTGCCCATTTCACAGGAATTGGATTCGCTTGAATAAATAAATCACGATGCAATGCGGCGAGTTTGTTATCAATTTCAGCCGCAATTTCAGCATCACCAGCCATTGCAGCGGCAATCATTTCATGAACTAAACGTGGTGCAACATTCCCTGAAACAGTAATTGTTCCATTGCCGCCTAGTAAGCAAAATTCACGACTACTTGCGTCATCACCTGTGTAAATTGCAAAATCAGAAGATGTTAAATCACGAATTTTTTGGACTCGTGTTAAGTCGCCTGTCGCTTCTTTTACGCCAACGATATTCGGAATTTTTGCCAATCGTCCAATAGTTTCAGGCAACATATCACACGCCGTTCTACCAGGAACATTGTATAAAATTTGAGGGATTTCGACGGCTTCTGCAATCGCTTTGTGATGTAAATATAAGCCTTCTTGTGTCGGTTTGTTGTAATACGGTGTGACAATTAAACAAGCATCTGCGCCTAATTCCTTAGCGTGACGTGTTAAGTTAATCGCTTCAGCAGTTGAATTTGAGCCTGTACCCGCTATCACAGGAATGCGTCCAGCTACTTTATCCACGACAAATTTAATCACTTGGCAATGTTCTGTTTCACTTAATGTCGCGGATTCGCCCGTTGTGCCAACTGCTACTAAAGCATCTGTATTTTGTTCGATATGAAATTCTATTAAACGCGCTAAACTGTCAAAATCTACAGCACCAGTGTTATCCATTGGTGTGACTAATGCGACGATACTACCTTGAATCATGAAAGCTCTCGATGGGTTAAAAGTGAAATTTTTGTTGCGCTTATTATCCACAAAATTTTTTGTCATGTTTAGAAATATGTTTCAAATTTTTCGCGTGAAAATAAACGATAAAGCGGCAAGCGATTTTTTAAAAAATCGCTTGCCGAAAAGATTTAAACCTTTTCTTTTCCTGCTGGCTTAATCAAACGAATTCCCAATTCTTTCAATTGTTCATCGGTAACAACCGCAGGCGCACTGACTAATGGACATGCGGCAGATTGTGTTTTTGGGAAGGCAATTACGTCGCGAATTGAGGTCGAACCTGTCATCAACATTACCAAGCGATCCAAACCGAACGCTAAACCACCGTGAGGTGGCGCACCGTATTTCAACGCATCGAGTAAGAAGCCGAATTTTTCACGCGCTTCGTCTTCGCCAATACCCAAAATCTCAAACACAGTTTGTTGCATCGACATGCGATTGATACGAATCGAACCACCGCCAACTTCCGTGCCGTTTAACACCAAATCATACGCTTGCGATAATGCCGCCGCTGGATTCGCTTTTAATTTTTCAACCGAACAACTTGGCGCGGTGAATGGATGATGAATTGCAGTGAAACGTCCCGCTTTTTCGTCCCAATCAAACATTGGGAAATCAATCACCCAAACAGGTTTCCAATCGCCTTGAATCAAATTCAAATCGTGACCTAATTTAATCCGCAACGCGCCCATCGCTTCGTTCACGACGTTGGTTTTGTCTGCGCCAAAAAACAATAAATCGCCATTTTGGGCGTTCGTTTTCTCCAACACATTTGCCCAAACGTCAGCGGTTGCCAATTTCACAATCGGCGATTGTAAACCTTCCACGCCCGCGTTGATGTCGTTCACTTTGACATACGCCAAACCTTTCGCGCCATAAATACTGACAAATTTGGTTAAATCGTCGATATTTTTACGGCTTAACAATTCGTTGCCATTCGGCACGCGCATTGCGACAACGCGACTTTTTTCATCGTTTGCTGCTGAACTGAAAACTTTAAATTCCACGTCTTTCATGAAATCGCCAATATCGACGAGTTCTAACGGAATCCGCAAATCGGGACGATCCACACCAAAACGCGACATGGATTCAGCGTAAGTCATGCGCGGGAAAACGGCATCGAGTTCGACGTTAATCACTTTCGCAAACAATTGGCGAATCATTTCTTCCATGATGTTCATGATTTGATTTTCCGTCATGAACGACGTTTCAATATCAAGCTGCGTAAATTCAGGCTGACGATCAGCGCGTAAATCTTCATCACGGAAACAACGCACAACTTGATAATAACGGTCAAAACCCGCAATCATCAGCATTTGTTTATAAAGTTGCGGCGATTGTGGCAACGCGAAAAATGAATTTTCGTGCGTGCGACTGGGGACAATGTAATCGCGTGCGCCTTCGGGCGTGGCTTTGGTCAAATACGGCGTTTCGATTTCAAAGAAATCGTTGTCATCCAAATAATTCCGTAAAACGCGCGTCACGTCACGACGAACGCGCATTTTTTCTTGCATCGCCACTTTTCGCAAATCCAAATAACGGTAACGCAAACGCAATTCTTCGTTCACTTCAATGTCGCTTTCAATTGGGAATGGCGGCGTTTCAGATTCGTTCAGAACTTCGATGCTTTTCGCCAAAATTTCGATTTCGCCTGAGTGCATATTTTTGTTAATCGTCCCTTCGGGACGCAGACGAACCAAGCCCGTAATTTGCAAAACGTATTCGCTGCGAACATGTTCCGCAATGGCAAACATTTCGGCAACATCGGGATCAAAAACAACTTGAACCAAGCCTGCGCGGTCGCGTAAATCAATAAAAATAACGCCGCCGTGATCGCGTCTGCGATGAACCCAGCCGCAAATCGTTACAGTTTGGTCAAGTTGTTGGGTGTTTATTTCGCCACATTTGTGGGTTCGCATAAGATTTTCCTGTTGAGTTTAAAAAAATAAGATGTTTTAAGCGGTTGTTGGCGTTGAACTTGGTGCGGAGTCACTGGCGACATTTTTTTTCGCACCACTTTTGAAATCAGTTTCGTACCAGCCAGAACCTTTTAAGCGAAAACCCGCTGCCGAGATTTTTTTCACCAATTCGGTTTTTTCACAAATGGGGCAATCTTTAAGTGGCTCGGCACTTAATTTTTGTAAGGCTTCGTGTTCGTGACCACAAGCTTTGCAGA
Organism: uncultured Pseudomonadota bacterium; assembly: GCA_903867225.1. GTDB lineage: Bacteria > Pseudomonadota > Gammaproteobacteria > Methylococcales > Methylomonadaceae > UBA10906. Next base: position 42,093 of record CAIPQN010000085.1, read on the forward strand.
CATATTCATAAATAGGCATTTTTGTAACTCCAAAAAATAAAAAGATAACGCTAATTATTCATTTTTCAAGGCGATAACCTTTAGAATGTGCCTATTTTACAGACTTAGGACGCAATTATGAAAACATTGACCATTACTCGCCCCGACGATTGCCATTTACACGTTCGCAATGGTGCGATTTTGAAAACCGTTTTGCCACATACGGCACGCCAATTTGCGCGGGCGATTATTATGCCGAATTTGAAACCGCCTGTGACAACGGTGGCGCAAGCGTTTGCGTATCGTGAGGAGATTTTACAAGCGATTCCCGAAGGCGTAAATTTTACGCCATTGATGACGTTGTATTTAACCGCTTCGACCACGATTGACGAAATCAAACTCGCTGCTGAAAGTGAACATATTCATGCGTTTAAACTTTATCCAGCGGGCGCAACAACGAATTCCGATGCGGGTGTAGCGGACGTAACGAAAATTTACCCGTTGTTTGCTGCGTTGGAAAAATACGATTTGCCATTGTTGATTCACGGCGAAGTGACGGACGAAGATTGTGATATTTTTGACCGTGAACGGGTATTTATTGAGCGTTATTTGTTAGCGATTGTGGCAAATTTCCCTGCGTTGCGGATTGTTTTAGAACACGTCACAACAAAAGAAGCGGTTGAATTTGTGGAATCGGCGAGCGATAAAATTGCTGCGACAATTACGCCGCAGCATTTGTTATTTAATCGCAATGCGATTTTAGCGGGTGGCATTAAACCGCATTATTATTGTCTGCCAATTTTGAAACGGGAAACGCATCGTTTGGCTTTAGTCAAAGCCGCGACAAGTGCCAATCCGAAGTTTTTTTTAGGAACAGACAGTGCGCCGCACACAACGCATTTAAAAGAAAATAGTTGTGGTTGTGCGGGCTGTTACAGCGCGTTTGCGGCGTTGGAGCTTTATGCCGAAGCCTTTGAAAATGCGAATGCGTTGGATAAATTGGAAGGTTTTGCGAGTTTTTATGGTGCAGATTTTTATAGTTTGCCACGAAATGGTGGGGCGGTGACTTTAGAAAAATGCGATTCGATAATTCCCGCAAGCTATGACGAAATTACACCGTTAAAATCGGGCGAATTGTTGCAGTGGACAATGGTTTAGTTATTTGTTTTTGAAAAAAAATCTAATTTTATTGTGCTAAAAAAATTAGATTTTTTAAAATAAAAATTGACGACAAAACCTTGAGGAATTATCATGTGCGTTCTTAGTCTTAAGAACTAAGAATTTCAAACAAAGATTATTCGGGGTATAGCGCAGTCTGGTAGCGCGCCTGCTTTGGGAGCAGGATGTCGGGAGTTCGAATCTCTCTACCCCGACCAATTTTCTTTGCGCTTGTAGCTCAACTGGATAGAGCACCGACCTTCTAAGTCGGGGGTCGCAGGTTCGAGTCCTGCCAAGCGCACCAAAAAATCCTCGTTTTTACATTGTTATACGCTATGGTGAGCGTAGCTCAGTTGGTAGAGTCCCGGATTGTGATTCCGGTTGTCGTGGGTTCGAGCCCCATCGTTCACCCCATAAATCAATCGGCTGCGTCATTTAAAAATAGCCTTTTTTCCAAGCTGTAGCATTTTTGCAACCACTTCTACGCTCCCTATAAATTGTGAAAGATGTTCAGACGATAAATGAGTATAACGTTTAACCATGTCATAATCACTCCATCCTCCCTATTATTTGAAATAGTGCGAGAAACACCACGACTAACACGCCTAAATCACAAGCAATAAGAGCCGATGTTTTGCTGTGTTGACGCAATAAAAGTTGTATTTTTTAGTACCCATATTAAAACGTTGCCTAAGTGTTGAGTTCTGAGAAACGAAAATCAAAAACCTTAAAAGCCTTCCTTCAATAGCTGCTCGGCATTGATTTCCAAGAATGACCTGTATTCATAACATCGTCATCTTTATCCAACGAAACATCCAAAGGTATTTTTAAATCTTCCAGTTTGAAAACGGGATAAGACAGATTTGTAAATCTTAAATCGCCTAAGACATGAATGAAAACGATAAAATCAGGCGGCGCAACGAGCAAAGAAAAAAGCGACGAATGGCTCGAAGATTTTCGTAAATTCGTTAGGTTGTGTCGCATAGCTGGCATCAATTGGATTATGAGGCTACGTTTTAGAAAAGCATAAAAAGGTAATTTTCATCTTCATCTTCATCTTCATGCCGCGATTGTTGGGCGCGTTCAGGTTGTTGTAGATTGATTTCGCTTTATAGGATTTTAAAAAAATGAAGGTCATAAAACTAGGTGGCAGTTTGCTTGAAACTGGACAAATGTTTGGTTGCTTAAAACGCATCGTAGAATCGACTGAACAAACCATTGTGGTTTGTGGTGGTGGCGATTTCGCAAATCAAGTCCGTAAGGCGCAAAAAAAATGGTATTTCGATGATATTACCGCGCATGAAATGGCGATTTTAGCCATGCAGCAAGTCGCAGTAATGTGCCAAAATTTACAATCTGAATTTGTAATTGCATTACTTATTGCCGAAATTAAAAATCAGCGTCACATTATTTGGTCGCCAAATATCGATGAATTGAATGCCGCTGAAATTCCTGCAACATGGGATATAACCTCAGATAGTTTAGCCGCTTGGCTTGCTATAAAATTAAACGCTGATGAATTGATTGTTGTGAAATCTTGTTACATTGATACGAAACTTACCATGGAGGAATTAAGAGAACAGTGTGTTGTTGATTCAACATTTGATGAATTTGTCAAAGGTGCGAAATTTAATGTTATCGTGACATCAGCAAATGATTTTTTGAAATAATGTTTCAATTTTAAGGACGTACTTTTTATGTTGATATTGTGGACAGACGCGCTGATTTTTAGCTTACTGATTTTAGTGGCAACGCTAATTTATTTTATGCGTGGAAAAGAACATTTAAAGCGTCCATTAACGACATTACGTCAAAACTCTGTTTGTATGTCGTCGTTGATTATTTTGTTATTTTTCATGACGATTGGCATTTTAGATTCGATTCATTTCAAACCTCAAACACCAAATAACGAAATTATTAGCGTGTTAGATTGTTTCGCTTCACCGTTGCGTGAACACGGTGAAAAAACCTATTCCGAACCGTTTGCAATGACGCTTTATAATAAAGAAATGATTACTCAACCCGACGGTTCGATGCGTTGGGATTATCCACGTTTAACATTTGGCGGACAGCATTTAGATAATGAAGCGCGAAGACTAGCGGATATTTTTCAAAAAACAGCGATTGGTTTTTTTATCGGTGTAGGAATTTTTGTATTATTGAGTTTTAAAGTTAAATTGAAATCCACGTTTTTTGTTTTAATCACATTAAGTTCAACGCTAATTTATTTATCGAATTATTATCACATTTTCGGCACTGATAAAGTTGGCGAAGATGTCTTTTATCAAACCATCAAAAGCATTCGCACAGGCTTAGTTTTAGGCACATTGACGACGCTTATTTTATTACCCCTGTCCTTAATTTTAGGCATCTTATCGGGATTTTTTCGTGGCTGGCTAGATGATGTAATTCAGTTTTTATATACGACGTTAAACTCGATTCCGAGTGTTTTGTTAATCGGTGCGTCAGTATTGATGGTGCAAGTTTATATGTCGAATCATGAGAGCGATTTCACCAGTTTAATCGTTCGTGCTGATATGCGATTGCTGTTTTTGTGTTTAATTTTAGGCATGACAAGTTGGACGGGATTGTGTCGATTATTACGCGCTGAAACATTGAAATTGCGTGAGATGGAATACGTCCAAGCTGCGTATTCATTGGGTGTAAAACAACACACGATTTTGCTGCGCCACATTTTGCCAAATGTGATGCACATTGTATTGATTTCGATTGTATTAGATTTTAGCTCGTTGGTTTTAGCTGAGGCTGCGTTGTCGTATATCAACATCGGCGTAGATTCTAGCACTTACAGCTGGGGAAATATGATTAACGGCGCACGTTTGGAAATGGCACGCGAACCGATTGTTTGGTGGTCATTAACAGCCGCATTTTTGTTTATGTTTACGTTGGTTTTAGCTGCGAATTTATTTGCTGAAACTGTCCAAACGGCATTTGATCCAAGACGCAGCGATTAAATGTTTTAGGCTTGAAAAATAAATGGCGCAATCATAAGCGGATCGCGCCATTTTTCATTTTAAACTTCAGATTTTTGCGGATGTTGACGCGCATTCACATTGAGTAATTTGTTTAGCGCGTTGATGTAGGCTTTTGCTGATGCGGTTACAATGTCTGTATCCGCGCCTAAACCGTTCACAATTCGACCTGATTTTTCTAAACGCACTGTCACTTCGCCTTGCGCGTCTGTGCCATTCGTGACGTTATTTACCGAATAAAGTTCAAGCAATGCGTCTGATTTTACTAATTGTTCAATCGCTTTCAACGTAGCATCGACCACCCCGCCACCTGTTGAATTACCTGTCATTTCCTGATTATTTAAACGTAATGTCACAACTGCATTTGGAATCTCACCTGTTTCTGAACACACTTTCAACGCAACTAATTTAATGTGTTCATCTTCGGCTTCAATACTAGTTTCAGAAATCAACGTTTGCAAATCTTCGTCGAAAATTTCATGTTTTTTATCTGCTAATTGTTTGAAACGTGCAAAGGCATCGTTCAATTCGGCTTCGCTGTCAAACTCAAAACCTAATTCGTTAATTCGATTTTTGAACGCATTGCGTCCAGAATGTTTACCTAGAACCATGCGATTTGCTGTCCAACCAACGTCTTCAGCTCGCATAATTTCATAGGTTTCTCGACTTTTCAAAATACCATCTTGATGAATTCCTGCTTCGTGTGCGAAAGCATTTGCTCCAACAATTGCTTTGTTCGGCTGCACAGGAAAACCTGTAATCGACGAAACTAATTTTGAACACGTCAAGATTTCACGAGTATCAATACGGGTTTGACAATCAAATACATCGTGGCGCGTGCGAACCGCCATCACGACTTCTTCAAGAGAAGCATTGCCCGCTCGTTCGCCCAAACCGTTAATTGTACATTCCACTTGCCTTGCGCCGTTCATGACCGCAGAAAGTGAATTTGCCACCGCTAACCCGAGGTCGTTGTGGCAATGAACAGAAAAAATTGCTTTGTCCGAATTTGGAATGCGCTCAATTAAATGTTTAATCGTCGCGCCAAATTGTTGCGGAATACTATAACCAACCGTGTCTGGAATGTTTAACGTTGTTGCACCTGCGTTGATGACCGCTTCCAAAATGCGACACAAAAAATCTTCGTCTGAACGTCCAGCATCTTCAGGCGAAAATTCCACATCGTCCGTGTATTGTCGCGCACGTTTGACGGCTTTGACGGCGTGTTCAATCACCTGTTCAGGAGTCATGTTGAGCTTCATTTGCATGTGAATTGGTGAAGTCGCAATAAACGTGTGAATGCGTGATTGTTTCGCACCTTTCAAGGCTTCGCCCGCACGGTCAATATCTTTATCCAATGCACGGGCTAAACCACAAACAATGCTATCTTTAATCACATTCGCAACGGCTTGCACCGCTTCAAAATCGCCAATGCTTGCGGCAGGAAAACCCGCTTCAATTATGTTCACTTTTAAACGTTCTAAAGCCCGCGCAATACGAATTTTTTCGTCACGAGTCATTGATGCGCCTGGGCTTTGTTCGCCATCACGCAAGGTTGTATCAAATATAATTAGTTGGTCTTTCATATTATTTCTAAATCCAAAATAAAATTAGTTTTTGCGAGCTTGTAATTTTTTACGACGCATAATCAGCGTAACGAGTGGCCCTGAAATCGCATAACCCAAGAAAAGTAAAAATAACATAGTTTGTGGTTGTGCCATCACAAAAGCGATACTCAACATCACGGCAATTGCTACAAAAAATGGAACTTTCCCTTTTAAATCAATTTCTTTGAAACTTGAATAACGGAAATTACTCACCATTAACAAGCCCGTGCAAATTGTTAAAATCAATGCGATATATTTCAACGATTCAATTTCCCAACCGTGTTCTAAGCAAAGCCAAATAAATCCAGCTAAAATCGCAGCAGCTGCGGGGCTTGGTAAGCCTTGAAAATAACGTTTATCAGCAGAAGTGAGTTGCGTATTAAATCTTGCTAATCGTAATGCGCCACCTGCTGTATGAACGAAAGCGGCAAATAATCCGACTTTTCCTAAACTCGAAAATGCCCATAAATAAATGACCAAAGCAGGTGCAACAGCGAATGAAACCATGTCTGACAAACTGTCATATTGTGCGCCAAACTCACTTTGTGTATTCGTTAAACGCGCCACTCGCCCATCTAAACCGTCTAAAATCATTGCCACAAAAATTGCCACAACTGAAATGTCGTAATGCTGATTCATGGCAGACGTTATTGCGTAAAAACCTGAAAATAACGCGCCTGTTGTAAATAAATTGGGAAGTAGATAAATGCCACGACGGCGAATAGTTAATTTTTCAACACTCATAATTGCCACAAAAGGTAGTGATTTCGATAGTGCAGATTATACACGAAACCACTTTTTATGCCTTGAAGCCCTTCGCCAAAATATAAACTTCATTGCTGCGCGGACGTGAAGCCTTGGGTTTGCGAATAATTACCGTCGTAAATGCTTGTTGAACTTCTTTAAAATACGCTTCAAACCCTTCGCCTTGAAATAATTTTACGAGAAAAACGCCGTTTTTCGTGAGGACGGTTTTCGCCGTGTCTAACGCCAATTCACCCAAAAAAATCGACCGCGCTTGATCGGTGCTTTTATTGCCGCTCATATTTGGTGCCATATCGGACAATACCAAATGAATCGGTGCATTATTCAAAACAGCATAAAGTTCATTCAAAACAGATTCTTCTCGAAAATCGCCGATAATCATATCTACATCGTCAATCGGCTCCATTGGTAAAATATCTAAGGCGACTAATCGCCCATTTTTGCCTAATAATTGCCGCGCAAACTGTGACCAACCGCCAGGTGCCGCGCCCAAATCGACGATATTCATACCCGCTTTAATCAATTTATCTTTTTCGTGAATTTCTTTGAGTTTGAAAACAGCGCGAGAACGATAACCTTGCGCTTTCGCCATCTTGACGTATTCGTCGTCGAAATGCTCTTGCATCCATTGTGTACTGCTTTTAGTTCGTGCCATAACGCGCCATTTTTAGTGTAGAATTGAGCTTTATCAAGCCTTTTGAGAGTAGGAAAAATCTGTGGATGCAGCAAAAAAGAAAAAATTTAAATCGGAAGCACATCATTTAAATCCCGTTGTTATGATTGGAAACGCAGGTTTAACAGCGGCAGTTTTAGCAGAAATTGAATCGGCACTGGATATTCATGAATTGATTAAAGTGAAAATTCGTGCGGAACGTGATGCGCGTAAAACGATTTGTGACGAAATTTGCGCTTCGACCAAAGCTGAATTGGTGCAATCGATTGGGCAAATTATTGTGATTTATCGTTTGAATCCGAACAAAAAATAAAGCGTCAAAGGTTCAAATGCTTGCAAATTTGAACCTTTCATTTTTAGATATATTGAATCGAGATAATCTCGTATTCCACATCGCCAGCAGGTGCTTTTACTGTCACGACATCCTCTGCTTCTTTACCAATCAACGCCCGTGCAATCGGTGAACCGATTGAAATTCGACCTTCTTTAATGCTCGCCTCGTCTTCACCAACAATTTGATACGTTACGCGCGTTTCATTGTCTAAATTTTCAAGTTCAACCGTCGCGCCAAAAATCACTTTTCCACCTGCATCAACTTTCGTGACATCGATAATTTGTGCATTCGCTAATTTCCCTTCGATTTCACCGATGCGCCCTTCGGCAAAACTTTGTTGTTCTTTTGCGGCATGATATTCGGCATTTTCTTTTAAATCACCGTGCGCTCGCGCTTCAGAAATCGCGTTAATAATGCGTGGACGAACAACAGATTTTAATTCGTTTAATTCAGCATTTAATTTTTCTGCACCTTTGACAGTTAAAGGGACTTTGCTCATTTTTTGAAACTCCGATAATTTTTTGACAATGGGCGGGACTCTTTCACGCCCATTTTTTTGATTTTATTTCAGGCTTTTGTGCAAATCTTGCAAGCAATTCACATCGCCTGCATCGAGTTCACCCAATGCGAAACACGCGGCTCTTGCACCCGCCATCGTTGTGTAATATGTCACACGATGTTGCAAGGCTTCGCGGCGCATCGTGAATGAATCGGAAATGGCTTTTTTGCCTTCGGTGGTGTTAATAATCAGTTGAATTTGATCATTTTTAATCATATCAACGGTATTCGGACGACCTTCATTTACTTTGCAAACAACTTCACACGGCAAATCATTTTCTTTTAAGAATCGAGCCGTGCCACCTGTTGCGACGATTTCGTAATTTTTCGCAATTAACATTCGCGCAATTTCAGGCAATTTCGCTTTGTCTTTGTCACGAATACTGATTAGCACTTTGCCCGTGTGGCTTAAGTCAACACCAGCGGCGCGTTGTGATTTTGCAAAGGCTTCGCCGAACGTTTTACCCACGCCCATGACTTCGCCTGTCGATTTCATTTCAGGACCGAGTAATGGGTCAACACCTGGGAATTTTACAAACGGAAAAACAGCTTCTTTAACAGAGAAATAATCAGGAATGCGTTCTTCGGTAATGCCTTGTTGTTCAAGTGTTTGCCCAACCATAACGCGAGCGGCAATTTTTGCCAACGGATAACCTGTTGCTTTTGAAACAAATGGCGCAGTCCGTGACGCTCTTGGATTCACTTCTAAAACGTAAATATCTTCGCCTTGAATCGCAAACTGCGTATTCATCAAACCACGCACGCCTAAGGCTTCTGCCATTTTGGCAACTTGTTCACGCAATTTATCTTGCAACGCAGGAGCTAAATCATAAGGAGGCAACGAACACGCTGAATCGCCTGAATGTACGCCAGCTTGCTCAATATGTTCCATTAAACCGCCGATTAACACCCGTTCGCCGTCATAAATTGCATCAACGTCCATTTCCACCGCGTCATCTAAAAAGCGGTCTAGCAAAACAGGCGAATCGTGAGACACACTGACGGCTTCTTTCATGTAGCGTTGCAAACCTTCTTCGTTGAACACGATTTCCATTGCTCGCCCACCCAAAACATAAGATGGACGTACAACCAATGGATAACCTAATTCTTTGGCAGCGTTAATGGCTTGCTCAGTTGAACGCGCTGTCGCATTTGGTGGCTGTTTCAAACCGATTCGTTCCAATAATTTTTGGAAACGTTCACGGTCTTCCGCCAAATCAATCGAATCAGGCGACGTGCCAATAATTGGAACGCCAGCCGCTTCTAAAGCGCGTGCTAATTTCAACGGCGTTTGTCCGCCATATTGAACGATGACACCTTTCGGTTTTTCAATGTGGACGATTTCTAAAACATCTTCGAGCGTCAACGATTCAAAATATAAACGGTCAGAGGTATCAAAATCAGTTGAAACAGTTTCAGGATTACAGTTCACCATAATCGTTTCGTAACCGTCTTCGCGCAATGCCAATGCCGCGTGAACACAGCAATAATCGAACTCAATCCCTTGCCCGATACGATTTGGACCGCCCCCTAAAATAATGATTTTTTCTTTATCCGAAACTCGTGCTTCGCATTCTTCTTCATAAGTCGAATACAAATAAGCGGTGTCGGACGAAAATTCTGCCGCACACGAATCAATGCGTTTATAAACGGGACGAATGTTTTGTTTATGGCGAATGTTGCGGACTTCGGTTTCAGACGCATCGAGCAATTTTGCCAAACGTAAATCTGAGAAACCTTTGCGTTTCAGTTTATATAATTCGCCTGCTTTCAATGTTGAAAGTGTTTTCGTTGAAAGCGATTTTTCCGTTAAAACTAAATCTTCAATTTGTGCTAAAAACCACGGATCGATTTTGCTTGATTCGTGAACTTCGGCAATCGTCATGCCGCTACGGAACGCATCAGCAACGTACAATAATCTATCAGGACCTGGATGACGCATTTCACGGCGCATTTTGTCGCCTGCATCATCTGCTGTTAAATCGGTAATTTCGTCCAATCCGCTGATACCGATTTCTAAACCGCGCAACGCTTTTTGCAATGATTCTTGGAATGTGCGACCAATCGCCATCACTTCGCCGACGGATTTCATTTGCGTCGTTAAACGGTCGTCAGCTTGCGGGAACTTTTCAAAGGTAAAACGCGGCACTTTTACAACAACGTAATCAATCGACGGCTCAAACGAAGCAGGCGTTTTGCCACCCGTAATTTCGTTTTGTAATTCGTCGAGCGTGAAACCTACCGCTAATTTCGCCGCCACTTTTGCAATCGGGAAGCCTGTTGCTTTCGATGCTAACGCTGAAGAACGTGAAACACGCGGATTCATTTCGATAATAATCATGCGCCCATCGACGGGGTTAATCGCCACTTGAACATTTGAACCACCTGTATCAACCCCTATTTCACGCAAAATGGCAAGCGACACGTTACGCAAAATTTGATATTCCTTGTCGGTCAAGGTTTGTGCTGGCGCGACGGTGATTGAATCGCCCGTGTGAACGCCCATCGGGTCAAAATTTTCAATCGAACAAACGATGATGCAATTGTCTTTCGTATCGCGGACAACTTCCATTTCGTACTCTTTCCAACCAAGTACCGATTCTTCGATTAACAACTCGTTGGTCGGTGACAAATACAAACCGCGTTCACAAATTTCGATAAATTCTTCTTTGTTGTACGCAATCCCACCGCCACTTCCGCCCATTGTGAAAGAGGGACGAATAACCGTTGGATAACCGACTTCTTTTTGGGCAGCTAAGGCTTCTTCCATCGTGTGTGCGGTTTTGGATTTGGCAACTTCTAAACCAATTTTTGCCATTGCATCATTGAAAAGTTGACGGTCTTCGGCTTTATTAATGGCTTCTTTGCTCGCACCAATCATTTCGACGTTGTATTTTGCCAGCACACCGTGTTTGTCCAAATCTAACGCGCAATTCAATGCAGTTTGCCCGCCCATAGTTGGCAAAATTGCGTCGGGGCGTTCTTTGGCAATGATTTTTTCAACGGTTTGCCAATCAATCGGTTCGATATAAACCGCGTCCGCCATGTCGGGGTCGGTCATGATTGTGGCAGGATTTGAATTCACCAAAATTACGCGATAACCTTCTTCGCGTAACGCTTTGCAGGCTTGTGTTCCTGAGTAATCGAATTCACACGCTTGACCAATGACAATTGGCCCTGCGCCTAATAATAAAATGGATTTTATGTCGGTTCTTTTTGGCATATTTTTCTATGAGGCTCGTATTTTTAGGGCTGAACGAAATGGGAAAATTAACGGGCGTTCATCAAGTCGATAAACTCATCAAATAACGCTTCAACATCGTGAGGACCTGGACTTGCTTCGGGATGACCTTGGAAACTAAACGCTGGGCAATCTGTTCGTTTAATACCTTGCAAACTGCCGTCAAATAAGGATTTGTACGTTGCAACTAAATTGGCAGGCAAACTCGCTTCATTAACAGCGAAACCATGATTTTGACTGCTAATCATCACACGACCAGTGGCAATTTCTTGAACGGGATGATTTGCGCCATGATGTCCGAATTTCATTTTTTCGGTTTTCGCGCCACTCGCTAAAGCTAATAGTTGATGTCCTAAACAAATGCCGAAAACAGGTATTTTCGTTTCTAAAATCGTTTTAATCGCTTCGATTGCGTAAGTACAAGGTTCTGGATCACCAGGACCATTTGATAAAAATACGCCGTCTGGTTTTAATGCTAAAACTTCAGAAGCAGGTGTTTTTGCTGGGACAACTGTTACGCGGCAACCACGATTTGCCAACAAACGTAAAATGTTTCGTTTCACGCCAAAATCGTATGCAACAACGTGTTTCGTTAAATTTTCAGCATGTTTGTGACCGTCTTTCAAATCCCAAATGTTTTCTGTCCATTCGTAGGTTTCAGATGTTGTCACTTCTTTCGCTAAATCTAAACCTTTCAAACCTGCGAATTTTTCAATGGCAGCTTTCGCTTTTTCAACTGTTTCAATTTCGCCAGCGATAATGCAACCACGTTGTGCGCCGTTATCACGCAAAATGCGGGTTAATTTTCGCGTATCGATTTCAGCGATTGCTACGACATTGTTATCAATTAAATACTGTTGCAACGTTTTTTCACTGCGCCAATTGCTCGTTAACAATGGTAAATCACGAATCACCAAACCACTCACAAAAACGCTATGTGATTCTTGATCTTCCTCAGTTGTGCCGACATTGCCGATGTGGGGATAAGTTAGTGTAACAATTTGCTGTGCGTAAGAGGGATCGCTCAAAATTTCTTGATAACCCGTCATTGCGGTATTAAAAACAACTTCGCCAACGCTACAACCCGCTGCGCCTATGGATACACCGTTAAAAACGGTGCCGTCTTCTAACACTAATTGTGCGGAACTCATCGAAATTATTACCCTCTAATGTGCAAAACGGGATTCGTCCAAAACGCCTCCCGTTGTTAAAAAATCTGTGGCAACTATACAAAATTATGCCGTTTTGGTCATTAACAATTTTAAAATAATTTAGACGTTACCAATACATTCGCCAAAATTAAAAAATAGTACAGTGAACTTCAAAATCAATACTATTAAATTAAGAAAAAACTTTAAAAACAATGTCTTTCCTGCGCTTGTAAAAATCCAATTTCTTATTGGTCATGAACAACGAGGACGTTGGCTATTTTGATTTGTTCTTGGAAGATGAATATGGAAAGTATGATTCAACGTTCAATTTTGGTTGAATCATATCAGTGCTGCATTGTTCGTATTTAATGCGTTTTAAAGATTCAGCTAAAAAATATATTCGATTCTTTTGTCTGTATTATGTGTGCTTGATCCAGAATTTACCTTTTAATGGAATTTTTTTAGATTTAAAAGTTGGTATGTTCATTGTTTTACCTTTGTGTTTTGGTGTGATTTACTTTTGAAACCGCTTTAAAACTTGAAACATTGCCGCAGCTTTGTCGAAACTTTCTTGATATTCATCCTCGACTTTGGAATCATTCACAATGCCGCCTCCCGCCCAAAATCGAATCGTATCGTGCGATTGAACCAGCGTGCGAATAGCTATATTCGTGTCCATGTTGCCATTAAAATCGATGTAACCAATTGCGCCACAATAAACGCCGCGCCGATTTGGTTCGAGTTCTTCAATCACTTGCATAGCCCGAATTTTGGGTGCGCCAGTAATCGAACCACCAGGAAAACAATGTTGTAACAAATCAAGCGCGTGATGATTGGCGTTTAATTCACCCGTCACTGTACTCACCAAATGATGAACGGTGCTATAACTTTCGATTTCAAACAACTTCGGTACACGCACTTTTTGACACACTTTGCTGATGTCATTCCGCAATAAATCAACAATCATCACGTTTTCAGCGCGATCTTTTGGGCTGGTTTTTAAATCGGTAATTTGCGCGTCATTTTCGATTGAATCGGATTTGCGTGGGCGCGTGCCTTTAATCGGTTTCGTTTCAACATAACGCCCCGTTAACTTTAAAAATCGTTCTGGCGAGGAACTCAAAATTTTCACATCGGGAAAATTCAAATACGCACTAAATGGCGCGGCGTTGATTTCACGCAACGCTTGATACGATTGCCAAGTATCGCCTTCGCACGTCGCTGAAAAACGCTGTGTTAAATTTACCTGATAACAATCGCCTTCTTTTAAATAATGTTTAATTTTCTGAAAAGCGCGGGTGTAACTTTCTTGTGAAAAATTGGCTTTTATTTGACTCGTAACGCGAAAGGATTTGGTTTTGTCTTGTGTTTTCAAACCACTTAAAAAATGGAGGATTTCCTCATAGCGCGTTTCGTCGTAACAAATCAAAAAACTTTTTTTGATTTCATGATCAACAATTACAGTCCAATCATAAATCCCAATCATCATTTCTGAAATAGCTTCGGTATCTTTGGCAAGTGTCGGTAAATCTTCTAATCGTCGTGCTAAATCATACGAAAAATAACCAACAGCACCGCCGATGAATGGCAAATTTAAGTCAGCAAGATTGCTTGAATCAAAAATTTCCCTATAGCGCATCAACTCAATTTTAAGCAAATCAAATGGATTTTCATTAGAAATGATAATTTCATTTTTAGTCGTAATTGTCGTATTTTCGCCTTGCGTAATCAAAGTGCAAACAGGATTTCCAGATAGAATGTCGTAGCGTCCCTGAGTGCTGCGAGGACGACCACTATCTAAAAATACTGCCCATTCATTTGTTGCAAACGCCGCAAAAGTAGATGAGCTATCTAAAAAATAAGGAAAATTATAAAGAACCGCTTTTTTTTGCATATTGTTAGCGGCTGAAAAATTGACCAAATGCTCGACTGCCTGAGCCTGTTTTGATGGTTTCGACAACATTCAACGTATTCGCATCAATCACGGAAACCGTATTGTCGAACCAATTTGCAACATAAACATGAACATCATCTAAATGGGTTGAAATACCTTCGGGTTTATCACCCACCGTTATTTCTTTAATAACGTTTAATGTTTTTGTGTCAATAACAGAAACATTTCCATCTTCTTGATTAGTGACGAAAATTAAGGAATCATTTTTCGCTAATGCCACGGTGTACGGTAATTTATTTACTTTTACAGTGGCGATTAAGTGCATCGTTTTGGTATCCAAAACGCTAACATCATCACTCTGAACATTCGCTGTATAAAGTCGCTCATTTTTTGAATCTAACATTAAGCCAAAAGGATGTTTGCCAACAGGCGTAACATTTTTTGTTTTTAATGTTTGCAAATCAATTTGAGAAACTGAATTACTCATTCGATTGGCAACATATAAAAAGCGATTATCTGAACTAACCATCAAACCCGAAGGCGATTTTTCAACTTCAATCGTCGCTACAATTTTCAACGATTGTGTGTCGATAACATTGACCGTATTTTCATACCAATCGGCAACATATAAACGTTGATTATCAGGCGAAATAGCAATGCCTAACGCACCTTCACTTAATTTAATGGTTGAAATAACCGCGTTTGTTTTTGTATCAATAACGGCAACACCTTTTGCTTCAGGTGTTGAAACATAAACACGCTCACCATTTGGAGAAACCGCCACACCAGCGGGTTTTCCTTGCACAGAAATCGTATTTTGAACGGTATTTATTTGTGCATCAATAACCGAAACGCTATCACCTAATTGATTTGTGATGTAAGCGAATGGCTTGGCTTGAACGGGAGAATATAAAAAAACGGCAGCGACTCCCATCGCTACCGTCCATTTGAAATTTTTTAACACTTATTTCTCAGCCAATGCTTTTAAATTCGCCAAACCTTCTTTTAATACAGCTGAAACTGCTGTGTTTGCCGCTTCTTCATTCATTTCAGCTGGTGGGTTGTTGTTCATGTAAGCGCGGTAATAACCTGTTTTCCATGACACAACAGCCGAACCATTGCTGTCTTCAACTTTAATGCTTGCCGCATAGTTATCTACTGGAAATACAGGTACTTTTTCTTCTACGCCAGAATGCACGATAGTGTGTGTAGTGCTGATATCAGTAATTTTGTAATCGTAAGACATTTTAGTTGCATCATATTTTTTCAATTCTTCTGTGATTGTTCCGCCATTTTTTAGCGTCAAAGTACGCGATGCGCCTTTTTCATTTCCACCCGTTGCGGTTACGCCTCTGACAACTGGCAACCATGATAAATCGTTATATTCTTTAATAATGTTCCAAACTTTTGCAGCTGGTGCATTGATGGTAATTTCTTGTTCTAATTTTTGACGAACAGGTCCGTGTGCGCTAGCAACAGAAGTGAACATGAATGCGCCGAGTGATAGCAAAAGGGTCAATTTTTTCATTATTTGTTTCCTAAAAAGTTAAAGTGTAATTGTACAAGGTTAATTATATGCGAATTTTAGCGTCGCGCCACGATACAAATCACGTCAAACGTTGCAACGATTTCATCTTTAGTTCGTGGATAACTCGCCATCATGGTTTGGAGCGTTTTTTTAGACGTTAAATTTTTACGGCGTTGCGAATTTACATTGTGTGCGCCGATTTTTTTTAATTCTCGCATTAAATCTAAAACCGAATCGTAATAAGAAATATAAGAGACATTTTTCATTTCAATCGAAAAAAAACCTGCTTGTGTTAATGCCGATTGTAATTCGGACATCGTGTAAAAATCGTTAACATGAGAAAAATCATCAACATTTTTCCAAGCAGTTTTTAATTCATGCAGTGTTTTTGAACCAAAAATACTAAAAATTAACGTGCCATTAGTTTTCAAAACACGGTGTAATTCATTTAACGCTTCATCAATCGGTTGACACCATTGCAAGGCTAAATTTGAGAAAATTGCATTGATACTTTCGGTTGAAAATGGCAACTGTTCAGCATCAGCACAAACGTAATTCACAGAATTACGCAATTTTTCCCGCGTCGTTTGCAACATTGGGAATACTAAATCCAATGCAACCAACGTTTCGCAGTGTGGTAATAATTCCTGTGTTAAAAATCCTGTCCCACACCCCAAATCAATAACGTTTCCCGTTAAATTTTCTGGTAAAAACGCTTGTAATAAATCGCGTCCAACGTTGCGTTGCAATTCTGCCACGCTGTCGTAAGTTTGCGAGGCGTTGCCAAATGATTGTTTGATTTTTCTTTTATCTAATGACATTGAGAAAATTATGAATTGAATTTAAACAATTTTCAGGTTGAGTAACAAACGGAATGTGCGTGGCATTTTTTAAAATAATGAGCTGCAAATTCGGTTGAAACATTTGCATTTGTTCACTGATTTCAACGGGAATAAGCGCGTCGTTATCGCTCAAAATCGCCGAAATCGGACATTTCAAATTCATCAAAACCACCCGCAAATCGCTCGTTTTAAGCAACGCCAAACTGGTTTCTAAATTGGTTAGTTCGGGTGTAGGTTTTAAAGCAAAACGGGCTTTCACGTCTTTCAAAAAAGTCTGAGAACCCTGTAATTGCAATGCTAAAAAACGTTGCAATGTCGTGACTGAATTGGCGTGTAATTGTTCAGAAAAAGCGATAAAAGTTTCAAAAGCCATTCCTGCCCAGTTTTCTTTCTCAACAAAACAAGGATTTGTTGCCAACAAAACTACGCCTTTCACACGTTTTGTATAACGTGCAGCAATATCCAACGCTACCGTTCCGCCTAACGACCAACCGAGTAAATAAAAGGGTTCGTCATCTAATGCGGCGACAATTTCATCACTTATCGCTTCCAAATTATCACGCCACGGCAAATCGACCAATGTCACGCGATAATGTTGCGAAAGTTGTGTGGCAAAATCACCCCACAACCCGCTGTGCATCGCCCAACCGTGCAATAAAACCAAATGCTTCACAGTGAATTATTTCGCCTGACTTTCTAAATAATCTTCGTAATTACCATTGAAATCAACGATACCATGTGCGGTAATTTCAATAACTCGCGTTGCTAATGACGATACAAATTCGCGGTCATGGCTTACGAAAATTAACGTCCCTGGATATTGTTCAAGTGCGGTGTTTAAAGATTCAATTGATTCCATGTCCAAATGGTTGGTTGGTTCGTCTAAAACCATAATGTTAGCTTTTTGCAGCATCAATTTTCCAAACAATAAACGACCTTGCTCACCACCCGAAACGACTTTTACTGACTTGTTAATATCATCTTGCGAAAACAATAAACGTCCAAGCACTGCACGAATCGCTTGATCATCATCACTTTCTTTACGCCATTGATTCATCCAGTTAATTAACGTTTCATCTTCGGCAAAATCGTCGGCGTGATCTTGGGCAAAATAACCAATGTCCGAATTTTCTGACCATTTAATTTCGCCCGTATCTGCGGTTAATTCGCCAACTAAGGTTTTCAGCAACGTTGATTTTCCAATCCCATTTGCGCCAATAATCGCTACTCTATCACCAGCGGCAATCATCAAATTTAGGTTTTTAAATAATGGTTCTTCGCTATAACCTTTGCTCAAACTTTCAACTTCTAATGCTAAACGGTGCAATTTTTTGGTTTGGTCAAAACGAATAAAGGGATTGACGCGGCTAGACAATTTCACTTCATCAAGTTGAATTTTATCTAATTGTTTGGCGCGAGAAGTCGCTTGTTTCGCTTTTGAAGCGTTGGCAGAAAAACGTCTAACGAACGCTTGTAATTCTACAATTTGGGTTTTCTTTTTCGCATTTCCCGCCAACAAACGTTCACGAACCTCTGTCGAAGCGACCATGTAATCGTCGTAATTACCTGGATAAACGCGCAATTCGCCATAATCCATGTCGGCAACGTGGGTGCAAACGCTGTTTAAGAAATGGCGATCATGCGAAATAATGACCATCGTGCAATCACGGTCATTCAACATATCTTCGAGCCAGCGAATCGTGTTAATGTCCAAGTTGTTTGTTGGTTCGTCAAGTAACAAAATATCGGGATTTGAAAACAACGCTTGAGCCAATAAAACGCGCAATTTCCAACCTGGTGCAACCGCACTCATCAAACCAAAATGTTGCTCAACTGGAATATCCAAACCAAGTAATAATTCGCCAGCGCGTGATTCGGCGGTGTAGCCATTAAATTCAGCAAACACCGTTTCCAATTCTGCGGCGTGCATATAATCATCTTCAGTGGCTTCTAAATTAGCGTAAATGGCATCACGTTCTGACATTGCCGCCCACATTTCTTTATGCCCCATCAGCACGACATCTACGACACGGTAATCTTCAAAAGCGAATTGGTCTTGGCGTAAATTACCGAGACGTTCATTCGGCGACAGACTCACGTTTCCCGCAGAAGGTTCTAAATCGCCACTGAGAATTTTCATAAACGTGGATTTTCCACAGCCATTTGCGCCGATTAAACCGTAGCGATTTCCATCGCCAAATTTAACAGAAATGTTTTCAAATAATGGCTTTGCGCCAAATTGCATGGTGATGTTTGCGGTAGAAATCAAAATGGTTTTCCTAAAAATCGATATGAAAAAAAGTGCGTGTTAAAAATTAAACGAATGAACAAATGTAATCGGTTGCAGTGTGAACGCGCATGGTAAATTGTGAATTTTCAGGAACGTTAAACGCTTCGCCACCTTTAATTGCTTTCCAATTTTCATTAGGTAATAAAACATCTAATGTGCCGCTTTGGATTTCCATTATTTCGGGTACACCGACATTGAAAACGTATTCACCAGGCTGCATAAAACCAAGTGTTTTTGTCGTTCCGTCGGCAAATTTAAGGGTGCGGCTAGACACGTTTCCTTCAAAATAAACGTTCGCTTTTTTGATAACAGTAACATTGCTAAATTCTGACATGAGATTTTCCTTTTTTAAGTTTGAAATTAAGATTTTTCAGGTTCTGGAACATAAATAATTTTTTGTCCACGATAATTAGAACGAATACTATCGATTGCGTGTTGCGTAAGTTCTGCACCTTGTCTAACTAAAACGGTGCCATATTGATCACACAAATCACCTAATTCTAATTTTCCTGGTGATAAATAAACGATTTTGTACAAATGTAATTCGTTGTTTTCAACAGGCAAATAAAACACAGGATTACGTTGCAATAATTCTAAAAAGACTTTGACTAATTCAGGGTCAAGTTCCGTTCCACTCGCGGTATTCGTGAAATAGTTAATAATATCTTCAGGCACAGAGCGTTCTTCGCCGAACATTTCACCAATCATCATCGAATCATACAAATCAACAACGGCTAGAATTCGTGCCGAAAGTGAAATTTCTTTACCTTTCAATTTATCAGGATAGCCTTCACCGTTAAATTTTTCGTGATGATGACGTACTGTTTCTAAAACTTGGGCATCAGAAAGAACTTTTGAAAGTAAATGCTCACCTTCATTAACATGACTTTGAATCAAATCCGTATTTTTGTGCAGCGTCATATCAAGCGATATTTGTTCAAAATCAATATCAATTTTCAAAAAACCAATGTCGTGAACCAAACCACTCACAAAAACATTTTGCTTAAATTCAGCTGATTGATTTAGCATTTTTGCTAACTCGAAGGCATAACACGCAACACGTTTACTGTGTAGCCCTAATTTTAACGAGGCTTTATGTTGTGCCAAAAGTAAAATTTCCAACAACCCGTTGTTTATCATAAATAACTGTGCCTAAAATTTGGTGGATAAAATGTTTTTTTATAATCGAACAAACGTGTGATTGTGACAAGTCGGGCAGGGTGGAATACGACTAGCGGTTTTAAAAGCGATTTCCTTACCACAATCGTCACAAAGAAACGTGCCAGCAATCGTAATATCACCGCTTTTATATTTATGTGTTTCGGCAAGAAGTTCTAGTTTTGCCAATTCAATGCGTGTTTTATCCGCAACGCTCAAAAACGCATCCCACGTTAAATTTTCAACCAATTCAATATCGAATTTTAACCATTCAGTTAATGAATTATTATCATGTGCAGGTAACAATGCTGCAGCGTGTTCAACATCTCGTTTTACTTGCGTTGAAACGTGTTCCAATTCTTCCGCCGTTAAACTATTACTTTCATTGATTTTTTCTTTGGAAATCTCAAACGCATCAGTGAAAGAATTTAGCGTATCTTCCATTGTTTCATGCAAATGGTGCATGAATTCACTGTAAGCGGTAATTAGTTTTTCTGTATTCATAAAATTCCTTTCAAAATGTGATTGATGATGTGGCTATTCTAACTGGTTTAAACAAAAATAAAGCATCAAAAACGTAATTGCAGATTTAATTTGAAATAAAGTTTGCCATCTTTCTCAATAAACAATTTTCCAAAACGATGGCGCGTTGTAGATGGTGTATCGAGTTTGATGTTTTCGTACAAATACATTTTCAATGATTCTAAATCGATAATATGAAAAGCAACGCAATCGCCCGAATTTTTCATCACGATGCTGCCGTTTGCTTGATACGCTCCATCCCATTTTGTCCCTGCAAAAAATCCCAGCAACACATCAACCAATAATTTTTGCACTTTGTTTTGCAAAACCAGTTTGTCACCATAATGAATTTGGGCGTTTAAAATTGATTGCTCGTGAATAAAATCAATGATTTTTGAAATGGCACTGATTCGATTTTTGTAAAACGCTAACAAAATGTGCGAAATAATTTCAGGCATTAGCGAATCGACCATTTTCAAATTATGCGTCATAGCTTCTTTTTCGGCATTGACGTAATGAAAACTGCCGCCGTGTTGTTCAATTGCAATAATTCGATCTCGCAATTTTGTTGATGAATCAATGGCGTTGATTTCGTCAATTTTGTCCACGCCTAAACCGTCAATTCTAAAAATAAAATTTGTATTTCCAGACGCATTTAGCAAAGTAGGTTTTGCGCCTAAATAGGATTTAATGCCGAATCCTTCATTGTTTCGCCGAGAAAAATCGGCGTGCGAAATATCCAAAAGAATGTCAGCTTTTTGATTGCTGTGACCACCTTTTACGACGCTAAAACCTAACGCATCTTGGATAATTTCAAACTCTGGCAATTCAAATGTGCCGCTTTTTGTTTTTATGACTTCAGTGAGTTTGTTTAGCGTTTCAGCGTTAATCAAATTAGAAAAGTTAAGTTGTTTTTTTAAACCTGTTTTCTTATCAACAATTTCTAGTGTTGATTTATCCAAAATAAAAAACTCTAAATCTAAATTTTCAGTGGTGACTTTATGAATGTTTAAAAAATTATCCGTTGGATTTAAATCTGCATCGGCTAAAAAAAGTTGTTGTTCGGCAAGTAATTTCACAAATACTAATAATTCGCTCCATTCACCTTTATTATGCGTGGTTTTTGCAACACTCATTTTTTTGTCCGTGTTATTCATATATGTAATTAAATTACGTCCAACGGCTTCAACAGCATCAACAGCAACCGAATTGCCTAATTGTTTCATTGCTTGCGTATCGCTAACGGGAAAATGAAAATCATCAGGAAAGCCCTGCATTTTTCTCGCTTCTTTGTAGCTTAATTTTTTGACTTCACCATCGACTAAATACGCATCCCAATTGCGGCGATCATCAATGTTTGAACCCCGCCCGCCGACACGAATCGTAAAACCAATATCACGACTGCATTCACCGTTCCAAACATCACTCATTGTAAATTTTAGCGGTATTTTTTCAGGGAAATTAAAACCACGCAAAAGTTCCGTATCGTTTTTTAATCCAACAATAAAAACGCGCGGACGTAATTGCGGCAAACCATAATCCGACGCATGAATGATTTTGAAATAAAACGAATAACCTAATTCCGTTTCTAAAATGTTACGAATAATTGCAAACGTTTTACCGTTATCGTGAGCCACCAAACCACGCACATTTTCTAAAAAAAAGGCTTTCGGTTTTTTGGCTTCGATAATTTCTGCGATATTGAAAAATAAATTGCCACGTTCCGATTTGTGATTGTCATCAAATCCACGTTTATAACCCGCTTGACTGAAAGGCTGGCAAGGAAAACCCGCACAAAGTACATCAAAATCAGGTATGTTTTGCGGCGTGATATTGCGAATATCATCATTGAAATAACCGTTTGAAAATAAGTCTGGTGAAATGGATTCGTAATTGTGTTGATAGGTTTTTCGTGCATCGACATCAATTTCAGAGGCAAACACACATTTTCCGCCCAATCGGTGCATGGCAAGATGAAAGCCACCAATTCCTGAAAATAAATCAATAAATGTAAATCTTTTGTCCATAAAAACCCTTAAAAAATCACTCGCTGAGAGCGAGTGATTTAGAATCATTCTAATGTCGTCCTGTGTGACCAAAACCACCTTCACCGCGATGACTTTCGTCAAAATTTTCGACCTGTTCAAACGCCACTTGAACCACTGGCACAAACACCATTTGAGCAATGCGTTCGCCGATATTTACAGTGAATGGTTCGTTACCGCGATTCCAACAAGAAACAAAAACTTGCCCTTGATAATCCGAATCAATCAGTCCAACTAAATTGCCTAAAACAATGCCATGTTTATGACCCAAACCCGAACGCGGTAACAAAACGGCGGCGATAGAATTGTCTCCAATATGAATCGCCAAACCCGTTGGAATTAAAAGGGTTTCGCTGGGTTGAATCGTAATTGCGTCGTCCAAACACGCGCGTAAATCTAAACCTGCCGACCCCGTCGTGGCATATTCAGGTAATGGTATCGTATCGCCTAAACGTGAATCTAAAATTTTGAGTTGAATTTTGTGCATTTTGAATTTGAAAGTTGAGTTTGTTAGTCCGTTATAATACCGCAAAATTTAACAAATCCCTTTTCCCAGAACTTTTATGACTATTTTTAACGCGAACACCGAAAACATTGAACGCGCCTCACAATGTTTAAAAAATGGCGGTTTAGTCGCTTTTCCCACTGAAACTGTTTACGGATTGGGCGCGGATGCCAGTAATCCCGACGCGGTGAAACGTATTTTTATCGCTAAAAATCGCCCCGAAAATCACCCGTTAATTGTGCATCTTGCCAGTTTTGAACAATTCGATTTGTGGGCGCAAGACATTCCCGAATCGGCTGTTGTGTTAGCGGAACATTTTTTCCCCTCGCCACTTGCGTTGATTTTAAAAAAACGTCCCGAAGTCAGTGAAATCGTGACAGGTGGACAAAAAACGATTGCGTTGCGTGTACCGAATCATCCTGTCGCATTGGAATTATTACGCGCGTTTGGTGGTGGAATTGCCGCGCCGTCCGCGAATCGTTTTTGTCGAATTAGTCCCACGCAAGCGCAACACGTCGCCGATGAATTGGGTGAAAGTGTCGATATGATTTTAGACGGTGGCGCGTGTCAAATTGGTGTGGAATCGACGATTCTTGATTTAAGCGGTGAAAAGCCAACAATTTTACGTTTTGGACAAATTACCCGCAGCGAATTGGAAAATGTTTTAAAAACCGAAGTTTTTATTCCTGAAATGCTAGCAACAAGGACTATAAAAACCGCTGGCATGATGGCGATTCATTACGCGCCGACCACGCCCGCTATGTGTTGTGATTCAGATTTATTTGCCGAACTTTTGAAAGACGAAAAACAAAAAATCGGCGTGTTGACGTGCGGTTCAAATATCGCATCAACTGAAAATCGCACCGTGATTTCTTTGTCTGCCGATTCTGTCATTTACGCACAAAACTTATATGCAAAATTGCGTGAATTAGATGCGCTGAATTTGGATTTAATTTTGGTTGAACAACCACCCAAAAATGAAATGTGGGACGCTATTAACGATAGACTTTCAAAAGCCACACGCGCCGTTTTATGATTGATATTTGGCACAAGGAAATTACACCAAAACAAAAATCCGAACCTTTTTTACGGCAAGTTTTGGCGCGTTATATTCCAAAAAATGATTTGATTATTGAACGTGGTGAATTCGGCAAACCGTTTTTGCGTGATTTTCCCGAATGGCATTTTAATGTTTCGCATTCTGGTACAAAAATAGTGCTGGCGATTAGTCACGAAATGCCTGTTGGTATTGATATTGAACAGATTAAATCCCGAAAATCATTAGAAAATTTGGTCAAAAAATGCTTTGCAACGTCTGAACAAATGTATTGGTTTAATTTACCTGAAAATGAAAAGGTAGCGGTTTTTTACGATTTTTGGACACGCAAAGAAGCGGTAGTGAAAGGTATTGGTCGGGGGATTGCGTTAGGTTTGAATCATTGCGAAATCGATGTGAATCAGTCAAATAATTTTTTAAATTTACCGAATAATGAAATTTGGTACACTCAAAAAATTGAATTTTCAGCGGATTATTGCGTGGCGATTGCTGCGCCAAGAGCTGACGCAATTGTAAATCGTACAAAAAACGAACTGCCTTCATTGGGAACGCTTTTGATATAAATGTCACCATGAAATAAATTAAAAATCTCTTTCGATAACGATAATCCCAAGCCTACACCCGCGATGTGACCTGTTTTATCAACACGGAAGAATCTGTCGAAAACATGGGTTATATCGTCTTCAGTTAAGCCTAAACCTGCATCTTTTATTTCGATTTCTGCGAAATGTTGCGCGACATCGTAATTTACATTGAGCCAAACATTCGTGTTGTTGCGTGAGTATTTGTAAGCATTGTCGATAATGTTACTCAACGCTTGTTTGAATTTCACTTTATCCACGTTCAAAGTAATTTCACCATCAATCGGCGAATAAATAACATCAGCACGCCCTTCAGGAATACTAAAATTATCCAGCGTGTATTGAATTAAATCCGTTAATTTATACGATTCAATGATGAAATCTGTGCCTGCCCGTTCTTCAATACGATTTAAATCTAGTATTTCGTTAATTATTTTTATCAGTAATGATGATTGCTGATAAATCACGCTAGTTATTTCAGACTGCATTTCAAGTGGAATTGCACCGCTATTAAGTAATTCCGAATAACCGTGAATAGTCGCAAGTGGCGTGCGTAATTCATGTGCCGCACTCATTAAAAATTCGGATTTAATTCGATTCGATTCTTCTTCTTTTGTGATGTCGTGAAAGAAATATAATTTTCCCAACAAATCACCATTCTCGAACAGAATTTCACGCCGACCACATAACAAAATGGTGTGTCGTGGGCGAATTAACTCAACACGCAATAATTGGTTTGTATCTTTTAATTTCACGAGTGAATCTGTGGCTTGATTTGATAAATACGTCAAAAATTCTTCTTTCGTCATATTTAATAACTCTGAAATGTTTAATCCTGTAATTAAACTCACCACTTTATTCGCTAACAAAATTTTGTTGTCATTATTTATCAACACATAACCACTTGGACTGACATCGAAAACGCTTTGTAATTGCTCAGTGCGTTTATTAAGTTCGGCGATATTGTTAGAGATTTCATCTGCCATTTGATCAAAGGCTCGCCCAACTTGTGTAATTTCATCATTTCCCAACATTTTGTTAGTGATACGATAACTATGATTTTCCGAATAATTTTTTATGGCTTCAGTGATTATTTTGATTCGATTGGTAATCGTTTTTCCCGTAATCGTGAACATGAAAATGCCGTTTAATACACCCAGCAATAAAATCATTTCTATGATGTTAAAAAAAAGTTCTCGCGTCGAAGCCATAATTTCAGCAACAGGCGCGACTAAATAATAATGCCAATTTAACGGGTCTAATATCATACCAATTACGGTATAGCGTTGATTATGAAATAAAAAATTATCGGTCAATAATTGAGGTTCGTGGGTTAATGGCATTTTAAGCAACGCGGCAAATTCGGTTTCTTGTTCCAAATTAGGTTTGAAGCCTTCGGGTGAGGCTTCCAGTTCTTTTTGCCATGCACCCGCTAAAACGAAATTTCCTTGTGTATCAACTAAAAAATGTTCCGTATTTTTGTACATTTGATCGTTTTCAAACATAAATTTAAGTACGTTTGTGAGCGGCATATCTTCGCCTAAACTTCCCAACCATTCGTTATTGACGTAAAGCGGATAAATCGCACTGACCATCCAAACTTTCGGAACAGGATCAAACAACGGCGGGGTAAAACGAAGATTTTTTTGCGGATTTAATTCAGGATTTGCATAAGTCAACCAAGGCGTTTGCGTGTAATCATTGTCAGCTTTTTGCTCAAAAGCGAATTCGGGATAATTTCTATCGAAAATAATTTCGCTGCGATGCGGCGATAAATACCAAACATTTTCAAATCGTTCGTTACTTGCTGCGCCGAAAGTGTCCATCGTGTGTTTGATTCGCAAATGCCGTATTTTTTGCAAATCGTTTTCGCTCGAATTCGGGGGCAAAAAAATACCCGATTCTAATTTGCCATTAAAATCTGGTTTGCGATTTCGCCAAACACCATCGGGATTTCGTTCCATTATTTTATGAAATGTTTTGATTTCACTTTTTTGAATGGGTTTAGCTAATTCTATTTCAAGTAATTGCGCGAAATTCGTTAATTTAGGTTGAGATTCTTCAAAGCGTTCTGTCGCTACAGATGTAAATTTCGTGGTTATTTTTTGTAATTTAACGGATTCACTAGCTAAAAGATTGCGCTGGACAATTTGATAAATTAGCACCGTGCCAAATAATGCTGATAACAATGTGCCACTTATTACAATCAGTGCCATTTTTTCGCGAATTTTTATTTGTTTCATAAATTCCATTTTTACAAAATTTTTCTTAATTCAAATTAAACCGTACAAAAACCGAACTGCCTTCATTGGGAACACTTTTGATATAAATTTCGCCGTTCAATAAAGTCAAAATTTCTTTCGATAATGATAATCCTAAGCCCACACCCGCAACACTGCCCATTTTATCAACACGGAAGAATCTTTCAACAACATGAGAAATATCATCTTTTGTTAAACCTGAACCACAATCTTTTATTTCGATTTCTACAAAATGTTGAGCAGCATTATGATTCACGTTAAGCCAAACACTACCACCATTTGGTGAATATGTGTAAGCGTTGTCGATAATGTTATGTAATGCTTTTTTAAATTTCCTGTTATCAACTTTGACACTAATTTCAGATTCAAATGACGAATAAATAATCGCATCGCGCCCTTCTGGAATCGTAAAATCATCAATCGTATCTTGAATTAAATCCGTTAATTTATAAGGTTTAATGATGAAATCAGCTCCCGCACGTTCTTCAATTCGGTTTAAATCTAATAACTCGTTAATCATTTTTATCAGCCATGACGATTGTTGATAAATCGTACCGATAATTTCAGACTGCATTTCGGCTGGAATCATGCCGCTATTGAGCAATTCTGCATAACCATGAATTGTTGCCAACGGTGTGCGTAATTCATGCGTCGCACTCGTTAAAAACTCAGATTTAATACGATTGGCTTCTTCTTCTTTGGTGATGTCGTATAAGAAATACAATTTGCCCAACAAATCGCCAGTCGGCAAATAGATTTCATTCATTCCACATAGCAAGCTAACCAAACGAGGTTTAATTAAATCAATACGATGCAAATCATGAGCATTTTCTAAATGGGTAAGCGGCGATTTTGCTTGGTTTGATAAATAATCCCAAAATGTTTTTTCAGACATTTTCAGTAATTCAGCTATCGTCAAGCCTGTTATATTACTCACCACATTGTTCACTAATAAAATTTCAGATTGGTGATTAACTAAAACGTAACCGCTCGGACTTACGTCAAAAACGATTTGTAATTGTTCTGTTCGTTTATTGAGTTCAGCAGTGGCGATTTCACGCGCTATTTTAGCGGATTCTAATTGCGTTCCCATTTGTAAAATTCCTGACGCAGTAGAATGTAATTCTTTCACGGGAAATTCGTTTCTCAATAAAACGGGAAGACCTTGAGCAATATCTGAAACGATTTCGTCCATTTCTTTTAGCGGTTCGGATAACGAAATACTCATTTTTTTAGATTGTTTATAAAGCATCGTGAAAAAGATGCTGTAAAACACGAGCATTCCCGAAATCATCAACCACGCAATGTCATTTAATCGCGCTGACAACGAATTACTAGGCTCAAAAATCGTTTCTGTTGGCACGACAATTAACAATTTCCAACCTGTTGCAGGAATTGATGCCCACGCGACAATTGATTTTTCAGTCAATGTCGTATATTCCAAACCTCTTTCATGTTGTTTAATGATTGCGCCAATTTCAGTTTTTTTGCCGTAAAGGTTGTAATCTTCGGTTCTAAACGTATCTTGTTTGATTGCGTCCGAATAATCCGACGCAGTCATATTTTTAATTCCCCAATCATTTTCACCTATTGACGGTAATGCCAAAATTGTTCCACTTTTATCGATTAAAACGCCATAGCCATTCCACGGAATTTGTAATGCTTTTACTTCATCGACAATGGTTTTAATCGTAATATCAACACCAATAACGCCTTCTAAAAAGTCACCGTTATAAACAGGCGCACTACACGTTGTCATCCAACCTTGTCCAGCGGGATCGATATACGCATCTGTCCAAACCGTGCCACGACTAGGATTATGTTTTTCGTCTGCTTCGTAATAAAAATTAAACGACGGAATATCTATTTTCGCGGGATATTGTGAAATCACGTCAAAGTAAGGATAAATACGATTTAGCGAATCGTGAGTGTTTATATAGGATTGAGCAATAAGGGGAAAACTTTGTTTAACAGCTTTTAAAGCGGGATCTAACGCGGCAGATTTAAGAGCTTTTTCTTTTTCGACTTTTCCAATCGGCACAAATCCACTGTAAAACAGCGCACTTCCACCATTATCTTTGGTTGTGTAATATGAACCTTCTTTACTGAAAGCAAATCGTGTCACATCATCACGTTGTAACAGATTTTTTCCTGCCATTACGTCTGTTGAATAATTTTGGAGATATTTTGTCGCTTCCACAATCGCATCGAGCTGATGATCAATGCCACTCGATTCACGTTGTACTAAATGAGATAATTCTTGTTCAGCAACGTGAACAATTGTTTTGATATTTTCTTTATTGGCAAATTGATTGCTTAAAAAATAAGTCGCAATTAGTGCCATTTCAACAATGAGTAATGGGACGAGTGATGTTTTTAAATATGAACGCCAAATCCATTGAAATAACGTAATTTTTGAGTTATTGAATTCCTGCTTCATATAGTCTGATTGTGTAGTATAAAAAAATAGTGATTCTGTTAAAATGAAATTAAATAATAGTAATCGTTGTTATCTCATTTACCTTTTAAGTAGCTCATCAATAAAATGTCAAACTCAAATCCATCAAGCGGTTCGGAAGCGTTATTGCTTGAAAATAAACGATTAAAAAAAGCGTTACAAACGGCAGAATTATGTTTTACTCAATTGAATGAAGTTGTTTTTTCAATCACTGAGAATGGTTTTTTAACATTTTTAAATCCCGCATGGGAAAAAATGACAGGCTTTTCGGTTGAAGATAGTCTGCATAAAACCCTTACAAATTACTTGTATTATGATGACACAAAAAAAGTATCTTTGGTTGTTTTAAATCCTGATATTTTACAAATTGAACGGCAAATTGAATTTAGAATTATCACCAAAGATAGACAAATTCGTTGGGTTTCCTTAACGTCAAAAATTACCACAACTGAAAATGGTCATATCGACAATATCGCAGGCACGTTAATTGATATTACGGATCGCGTAACAACCCAACAAGCATTAACTGCAAGTGAAGAGCGTTATGAGTTGGTAGCTAGTTCTTTTAACGATGGCATTTGGGATTGGGATTTAACAAACGATAATGTGTATTTGTCACCACGTTGGAAGGAAATGCTCGGTTATTCGTCTGATGAATTGCCAAATGCTTTATCAACGTGGAAAAATCTAATTCATCCTGATGATTCAGAAATGGCACTTCATGTTGTTGATGTTTTTTTAAAAAGCACCGAAATCTTTTACGAAAATATTCAGCGTTTGAAACACAAAAATGGCAGTTGGCTATGGATATTAGATCGTGGCATTGCCATACGCGATGCAAACAATAAAGTGTTGCGACTTTTTGGTTCCCACACTGATATAACTCGTTTACGAACCACTGAAGAAACATTGTTGCAACGTGAACGTGAACTAAATAATGTGGTAAATTTTAGTGCTGACGGAATCGTGACATTTACCGAAGAAAGTTTAGTGAGTTCCGTTAATCCTGCATTTTTAGAAATAACGGGATTTAACAAAGATGAATTATTGATGATTAGCCAAAGTCAATTTAGTAAAAAAATGTTGGAAATCAGCCACCCTGCAAAACCTTATCGTTTGGAAGTAGGGCATGATGAACCTTTTTTAATGCAAATTTTAAGTGCAGATAATTTACCCGTTAAGAAATTAGGGTTAAGCTTGCACAGTAATTCACCTGTATATCGCACATTACGTTTAACAAAATACTATTTGAACAACAGCATTATGCCCACCGTGATGTATTTCCGCGATGTCACGCTGGAAACAGAAATGGATCGCATGAAAAGTGAATTCTTATCTGTTGCAGCACATGAATTGCGAATGCCACTTTCAAGTATGTATGGATATTGCGAGCTTTTACTGAATCGTGAATTTGATTCTTTGACACAACGTGATATTTTACAAACCGTTTATGGGCAGTGTACCAGTGTTGTTGAGATGATTAACGATTTGCTCGATTTAGCTCGAATTGAAACAGGTAGCGAGCAGTCTTTTAATTTCAGTTTTGAGCCGTTTGTTTCGATTATTAAAGAAACACTCAGCAGTTTGAAAATGCACGGTGATTTTCATAAGATAGAAGTTCATTATTTTATTGATGAATCGTTGCTTATTTATGCTGAAACGGAGCAAATTAAACGGGCATTAGTTAATGTATTAAGTAATGCGTTCAAGTATTCACCCAGTCATCGAAAAGTGGTTTTAGAAATTAAACAACGAATAAATGACAAAGGTGTGGAACAAATTGGCGTAACCGTTGAAGATAAAGGCATTGGCATGAATCCACAACAAATTGCTCGACTTTTTGAACGTTTTTGGCGGGCTGATAATGTCCGAGATATTGTCGGTTCAGGTTTGGGAATGGCATTAGTAAAAGAAATTGTCGATTTCCATCAAGGTGAAATCGAAGTAGAAAGTGAACTAGGACAAGGCACAAAAATCGGCTTATGGTTTCCTCGTCGCTTCACAGATAATGAAGTTTTTTAAATTAACAAAAAAGGGCAAATATGAGAGTTTTACTTGTTGACGATAATTTACAGATGAGAACATTGTTGCAAATTACATTTTCAACATCACCAAATGATCAAATTGTTCAGGCAGAAAATGGTGAAGATGCGATAAAAATTATTCGTTCGCAGCCCATCGACATAGTATTTTTAGATATTATGATGCCTGGTGATATTGATGGTTTGCAGGTGTGCGAATTTATTAAAACATCCGAAGAATATAAATCGTGTTTTGTCGTATTACTTTCTGCGAAAGGACAAAAAGCCGATATTGAATTGGGTTTAGCAAAAGGTGCTGATATGTATTTAACAAAACCATTTAGTCCTCTCGCGTTAATGAAAATTGTTGAAGATAGAGAATTCGCTACTAAACATAAATGAAAAATATGTGCGAAAAGTCACAATAAGATCTGGCGTTTGCGGGTAAAAAATTGGATAACAATAAAAAAGTAGTCGAACATAAAAAAGCCACTTTAAATTCAGTAAAGTATTCAATTTACGGTTTGACGCTTTTAGGAATTTTAATCCTGACTATTGTGACTTCAGTACAAATCGGAAATTTTTTACGACAAGAATTAAATTTGCGTATCGGTGATGTTGTTCAAATTGTAGCTGAAAAAATCGACGGGGATTTCCATCATCAAGTTCAAACGGTTTCAGATGAAAAAAGTGCCGCGTTTATAAAATTAAAAAATGATTTGGTGGTAATGCGTGAACACAGCACGGATATTTCCAACATTTACACCATGCGGAAATTGGATAACGGTGAGTTTGTTTTTATTGTTGACGGTTCCGCAAAAGATCAAAATGCAGTAGGTGATATTTATCCAGCTAAATCTGTGTCAGAAACGCTTATAAATGCCTTCAATGCAACCCCTGCAACCACTGAAAAATATGTTGAACCCGAAATTTATACCGATGATTGGGGGACATGGTTATCAGCTTACGCACCTATTTTCACATCTTCAGGCAAACTAGACGGCATTGTTGGTATTGATATTTCTGCCGAAAGTATTCAAACGCACCAACTTGAATTTGTTCGCACCATTGCTATCGCAGCATTTGTTGTCGTTTTGTTTACGCTGCCTTTTATGTTTCGTTTAATGAAATTTATCAGCACAATGATTCAAGAGCGTGAACAGGCAAATCTTAATTTTGAACGTCAACAATATGCGGTAGATAAACACGCTATCGTGAGCATTACAGATAAATCAGGTCTGATTACTTATGCAAACGAAAAATTTGCGACGATTAGCGGTTATTCTCAAGCCGAGTTAATGGGACAAAATCATCGATTATTAAATTCTGGTCAGCATCCAAAGGAATTTTTTATCGAAATGTGGCGAACAATTAGTAGCGGCAATGCTTGGGAAGCTAGAATTTGTAATCGCTCTAAATCAGGAAAATTATATTGGGTTCAATCGACCATTGTGCCTTTCTTTGATACGGAAGGGCAGATTGAAGGTTATATTTCACTCCGCACCGATATTACATCGCGAGCTAAAATGGAGCGTGAACAAACGCTCATCAACGAAGCCATTAAAAAACAACTTACCAAAGCGAAAGACAATGCTGAACAGACTTCACGTTTAAAATCTGATTTTCTTTCGACGATGAGTCATGAAATCCGCACGCCAATGAATGGCATTATTGGCATGACCGATTTGTTATTTGACACGAAGTTGGACGAAGAACAAATCGAATTTGCAAATATCATCAAAACATCATCACAAACATTATTAACCATCATCAACGATATTTTGGATTTCTCTAAAATTGAAGCGGGTGAATTAAAAATTGAATTGACCGAGTTTTCATTACAACAAGTGCTGGAAGGTAGTGCAGATGTTGTCGCCACGAAGGCTTATGAAAAATCGTTGTCACTTATGACATTTATTGATCCCGTAATTCCTAAAAAAGTTATCGGTGATCCCACACGATTACGCCAAGTTTTACTGAATTTTTTGAGTAATGCCGTTAAATTTACCGCTAAAGGTTCAGTGCATCTCAATGCAAAATTAGTCAATAAAACCGATGACACCATAAAAGTTCGTATTGAAATTAGTGATAGTGGCATTGGTATTTCGCCCGAAAACCAAGAAAATTTATTCCAACCTTTTTCACAAGCTGACAGTTCAACCACACGAAAATATGGTGGCACAGGTTTAGGATTATCTATTTCTAAACGCTTGGTTGAATTGATGAACGGGGAAATTGGTTTAGAAAGTAATTTGGGTGAAGGGTCAACGTTTTGGATTGAATTACCGCTTCAAATTGAATACCAAAAACACAATGTTTTAATTGAGCATTTAAGTGAAAAACGAGTGTTAGTGGTTGGTAAAAATACGGGACACCATGACATTTATTTAGCGTATTTAAGCGCGTGGGGATTTTTAATTAACACCACGGATAATGCAGATGAAATGTTATATATTCTTGAAGAAGCAGTTTCGCTCGAGCAAAATTATGATGTGGTTTTATTGGCAGAATTAAGTGTAAATGAAATTTTAACGATGATTCAGCAAATTCACACCAAAGAAAATTTGAAAAATTTGCCAATTATTGCCTGCCAAGAAGCTATCGACAACCATTTAAAACGCCAACTTATTGAAAGTGGCATTTCCAGCGTACTTGTTAAACCTGTTAAACAATTAGCTTTATTTGATGCGATTGTTGCGATTTTACATCCAGAAGCATCGAAACAAATCGAAGAAGCACCCTTTATTCGTCAAGCCGTTGCAAACGGAAACCAGAATTTATTGCAGCGTGAGCATTTGATTTTGCTAGTTGAAGATAATTTAGTGAATCAACAAGTTGCAAAACATATTTTGCAAAAATTGGGTTATAGCATTCACATTGTCAACAACGGAAAGGAAGCCGTTGATTCTTTAGAAACGCTACCTTATTCGTTGGTGTTAATGGATTGTCAGATGCCGATTATGGATGGTTTTGAAGCGACGCATACTATCCGCCAACGTGAGCAAAATTCTGAGAGTCGAAAACGTATTCCAATTATCGCAATGACGGCGAATGCTGTTGAAGGTGATAGAGAATCTTGTTTAGAGTCAGGAATGGATGATTATGTTTCTAAACCGATTAGTGTAAGTATTTTGGCTGATGTCTTAAAAAAATGGCTACCAGAAATAAAAGAGGAATCGCTGAAAATACCAATGGTAACTAAAGAAATTTTAGCAGATGAATTTATTGAAAGTTGCCCGATTGAAATAAATCGGCTGAATAATTTATTTGATAATGACGCGGAAATTATTACGGAAGTATTAGATATTTTTTGTGATTCACTTACGCCATTAAAATTAAAA
This sequence comes from uncultured Pseudomonadota bacterium, assembly GCA_903867225.1. Classification (GTDB taxonomy): domain Bacteria; phylum Pseudomonadota; class Gammaproteobacteria; order Methylococcales; family Methylomonadaceae; genus UBA10906. The sequence goes on from CAIPQN010000085.1 coordinate 77,055, forward strand.
CTTACCAGTGCAGTTGAAGCAAAAACGGCAAATGTTAAATCGGTAGCGCACGAAATAAAAGGCGCATCTTATAATGTTGGAGCAGTTATTTTAGCCAAATTATCAGAAAAACTTGAGGTTGTTGCAGCTCAACAAAACTGGGTAGAAATTGAGAATTTAACCGCTAAAATTGAAACTGAATTAGATCGCGTAGAAGAATTTATTAAGAGCAGAAAATAAATCACATCTACGCGATTGGTTCATTTGTTATGAAGTCATCGTTACCAAATCGTCTAATACGGAAATGGTTTTCACGCCTGTTAACGTAATAGATTGCGCGGCAGGAGTTACTTCGCTGTCGTCCCACCATGTAAATAATTTCGATGTAGTATTAAAAAACCATTTCCCCGCCGCTGTGACAGAAGCTGCGCTGGTTGCAGCTGTTGTGCTTAATGCGGTTGTGGTATTTGAAGCATCAATATCTAAAACATCAGTAATTTTCATTCCAGCAACCGCACTGCCTGTTGTGTATGAATTCACTAATTCCACAATACTTACGCCCGTATTGGTGTAACCAAAAATCGTGTTGGCTTGAGCGGCCGTGGCAGATGTCGCGGTCAATGCTAGACCTGTCAATGTTTTAGTAATGGTTGTTGCTGCCATGACGGTAACAACATTTGCGGCTGTCCCCGTAATTCCTGTAACAGCTCCTGCACCAACGGTTACAGTCGTTGCTGCATCAATAGCAATCAAATCTGTTGCAGCAGCAACGCCAGCGGATAACGTTGTTGTGTAAGCGTTACCCGTGCCTGTTAATCCCGCTAATGTAGCCGCTGTTCCTGTGATGACTGTTTCTGTAATAACACCTGTGCCATTTGCGGCATCAATGATATTTAAATCAGCCACTGAAACAGTTGCATCAGAAGGCGTTACAGCATAATTGGCGGGCTTTGTAATACCTGCTGATGAAATCACAGTTTTAATATCTGCCACTAACCCCGTTATTGCTGTAATCGCACCTGCGCCAACAGCAACAGTTGTTGCGGTATCAATCGCAATCAAATCAGCAGCAGCTACAGAACCAGCCGATAATGTTGTGGTGTAAGCGTTCCCTGTGCCTGTTAGCACTTTCAAAGCAGCGGCTGTTCCAGTCGCAACGGTTGCTGTAATAATACCCGTGCCATTTGCCGCATCCATAATGTTTAAATCTGCTACCGAAACCGTTGCATCGGATGGTGTCACTGCGTAATTAGTCGGTTTCGTAATTGTAGCCGCCGCAATAACCGTTTTGATATTTGCAGCAGTTCCAGTTATGCCTGTTAATGCTCCTGCACCCACTGCGACAGTCGTTATTGCATCAAGCGCGATTAAATCTGCTGCAATTTCACTACCTGCTGATAATGTCATTGTGTAGGCATTTGTTGTTCCTGTTAATGCTTTCAACGTCGTTGCTGTTCCTGCTACAACTGTCGCCGTCATAATGCCTGTACCATTTGCAGCATCAATCGTATTCAAATCTGCTACAGACACAGATGTATCAGACAATGTGGCAGCATAGTTAGTAGGTTTCGTAATTGTCGTGGCGGCGATAATGGTTTTAATATCAGCGGCTAAACCTGTAACTCCTGTTAATGAGCCTGCGCCAACAGTAACTGTCGTAATCGCATCAAGTGAGATTAAATCGGTTGCCGCTGCCACACCTGCAGACAATGTCATTGTGTAAGCATTGCCCGTTCCTGTTAATACGTTTAGAGCAGCGGCAGTTCCTGTGACGACGGTTGCAGTAATAACTCCCGTTCCATTTGCCGCATCAACGGTATTTAAATCGGCAACGGAAACAGTTGCATCTGATGGTGTTACTGCATAGTTAGTAGGTTTAGTAATTCCTGTTGAAGCAATAACGGTTTTGATATTTGCCACAGTCCCCGTCATTGCGGTGATTGCACTTGCGTTAATTGCAACAGTGGTTATTGCATCAAGCGCAATCAAATCTGCTGCAATCACTGAACCCGCAGATAGCGTAGTGGTATAAGCGTTACCTGTTCCTGTTAATGTTTTTAAAGTAGCGGCTGTTCCCGTTACAACAGTTGCTGTAATAACGCCCGTTCCATTTGCCGCATCAATCGTATTTAAATCAGCCACAGCAACCGTTGCATCTGATGGTGTCACTGCGTAATTAGTCGGTTTCGTGATCGTTGCCGCCGCAATAACAGTTTTGATATTTGCAGCTGTCCCAGTTATTCCAGTTAATGCTCCCGCACCAATGGCAACAGTAGTTATTGCATCAAGTGCAATTAAATCCGCTGCTGATTCACTACCTGCAGACAACACCATCGTGTACGCATTGCCTGTTCCCGTTAATGTTTTTAGCGTAGTGGCTGTTCCTGTTGTCACCGTTGCGGTAATAATGCCCGTTCCATTTGCAGCATCAATGGTGTTCAAGTCAGCAACTGAAACCGATGTATCAGAAAGTATGGCTGTGTAATTTGTTGGTTTTGTAATTCCTGCTGATGAAATAACGGTTTTAATGTCAGCGGCTAAACCAGTTATACCTGTTATTGCTCCAGCACCAACAGCCACAGTTGTTGCCGTATCAATCGCAATCAAATCGGCGGCGGCTGCCGTACCAGCTGACAATGTTGTGGTGTAAGCGTTTCCTGTTCCTGTTAAGACTTTTAGAGCCGCCGCTGTTCCTGTAGCAACAGTTTCGGTAATAACGCCCGTTCCATTCGCAGCATCAATGATATTTAAATCTGCTACAGACACAGTAGTATCTGATGGCGTGACTGAAAAATTAGTTGGCTTCGTAATTCCAGCCGCAGCAATAACGGTTTTAATGTTTGCTACAGTACCTGTCATTCCCGTTAATGCACCCGCTCCAACAGCTACTGTTGTTATCGCATCAAGTGAAATCAAATCCGCTGCAATTTCAGAACCTGCTGATAACGTCATTGTGTAAGCGTTTGTTGTTCCTGTTAATGCTTTTAAAGTCGTTGCGGTTCCTGTCACGACTGTCGCGGTCATAATTCCTGTTCCATTCGCCGCGTCAATGGTATTCAAATCTGCCACTGAAACAGTCGCATCAGATAACGTTACCGCGTAATTCGTGGGTTTAGTGATGCCAGTCGCTGTGATAATTGTTTTAGTATTTGCCGCTGTTCCTGTAATTGCAGTGACTGCCGCCGCTTTAACCGTAACAGTAGTTGCTGCATCAATCGCAATCAAATCAGCTGCAGCCGCCGAACCTGCAGATAACGTTGTTGTGTAAGCGTTGCCAGTCCCTGTTAAAACCGCTAACGATGCTGCTGTACCAGTCACAACTGTTGCTGTGATAATTCCTGTAGTTGCAGCATCAATAGTATTTAAGTCCGTTACTGAAACAGTGGCATCTGAGGGTGTTACAGTAAAGCCAGTTGGTTTAGTAATTCCAGCTGAAGTTACAACAGTTTTAATGTCTGTTGCTAATCCCGTTATTCCTGTAATTGCTGATGCACCTACCGCAACCGTTGTTATTGCATCAAGTGCTATTAAATCCGCAGCGGTAACAGAACCAGCTGTTAACGTTGTTGTATAGGCGTTGCCCGTGCCTGTTAATAATTTCAATGCAGCGGCTGTTCCAGTAACAGCTGTCGCGGTAATGATTCCTGTAGTTGCAGCATCCATCGTATTTAAATCTGCTACCGACACCGTAGTATCTGATGGTGTTATTGCATAATTAGTTGGTTTAGTAATACCTGTTGCCGCAATAACCGTTTTGATATTTGCCGCTGTACCAGTAATAGACGTTAATGATGTTGCACCAACTGCTGTGGTTGTGTTTGTGTCAATGGTATTCAAATCAGTCGCTGCCGCTGAACCCGCATCTAAAGTTGCTGTTATGTTAGCGGATTTGGTAACACTAGCAGCACTAATCGCCGTGGCAATTTCTGCTGCTGAACCTGTCAACGCTGTAATCGCAGTTGCAGTAACTGTGGCAGTCGTTAATGCGTCAATAGCAGATAAACTTGAAGCAACCACTGTGCTATCGGTTACGACAACGACTTTATTGCTCGCTGCACCAAGGTCTACAACTAAATCTGTTGATGCTGTTCCATTGATTGTTCCCGCGACAGCATTTGCCGAAAGAGTTCCCGCAAATCCAGAAATAGTTCCCGCGTTAATCGCTGCAGTAATCGCTGTAATTTGAGAAGTATTTCCCGTAATCATTGTCACCGCTGAAGCGTTGATGGCAACGGAGGTAATTGCATCAAGGGCTATTAAATTTGCTGCAGTAACCGTACCTGCAGCCAATGTTATTGTGTAAGCATTCACAGCATCTGTTGCCGTCAATGTTTTTAATGTACTGACTGCGGTTTCAGTCACCGTTGCTGTAATAATTCCAGAACCGTTAGCCGCATCAAGCGTATTTAAATCTGTTATTGATACCGAGGAATCAGAAAGTGTTACCGAATAATTTGTACCTTTTGTAATCGTATCAGCTGCAACTACTGTTTTAACATTTGCGGCTGTACCAGTAATCGTTGAGACAGCTGTCGCATTAACATTGACCGAGGTAATAGAATCAAGCGTTATCAAATCAGTTGCCGCCACCGAACCCGCCGCGAGCGTCATCGTGTAAGCATTAACTGCACCTGTTGCAGTTAATGTTTTTAACGTAGTCGCGTTAGTTTCTAAAACGGTTGCAGTAACAATTCCAGTGCCATTTGCGGTATCAAGTGTATTTAAATTGGCGACGGATACGGAATCTGATGCAGTGACTGCGTAATTAGTATTTTTTGTAATCGTACTAGAAGTAACAGCTGTTTTAACATTTGCAAAAGTACCTGTTATTTCTGTGACTGCGCTGGCATTTACGTTAACAGAAGTAATCGCATCAATAGCAATTAAATCCGCTGCTGCGACGGAACCTGCTGCAAGCGTTATCGTATAAGCATTTACAGCACCAGTGTTGGTTAATGTTTTTAATGTTGTCGCATCTGTTTCCGTAACAGTCGCAGTAATAATTCCTGTGCCATTTGCAGCATCAAAATTATTTAAATCCGTTACAGATACTGAACTATCTGACGGCATGACAGCATAATTGCTGTTTTTAGTAATTGTTGAGGCGGTAAGAACGGTTTGAATATCAGCCGCAGTGCCTGTAATTTCAGTGACTGCATTGGCATTAACATTCACCGCGGTAATCGCATCAATAGCAATCAAATCCGCTGCACTAACTGAACCTGCTGCCAATGTTATTGTGTAAGCATTTACAGCGCCTGTTGCGGTCAATGTTTTTAACGTTGTCGCATCAGTTTCTGCAACGGTCGCGGTAATAATGTTCGTGCCGTTTGCGGTATCAATAGTGTTTAAATTTGCCACAGATACTGAAACATCAGAAAGCGTTACCGCATAATTCGCCGCTTTAGTGATTGTTCCCGCTGCAATAACCGTTTTAACATCAACAGCGTTGCCCGTGATTTCAGTAACAGCATTTGCATTAACGTTGACCGTGGTAATGGCATCAATAGCTATCAAATCTGCTGCTGCAACAGAACCTGCTGCGAGTGTTATTGTGTAAGCATTTACAGTACCTGTTGCGGTTAACGTTTTTAAGGTCGCTGAATCACTTTCTGTTACCGTTGCAGTGATAACATCCGCGCCATTAGAGGCATCAAATATATTTAAATCAGCTACTGATGCAGCAATTTCTGACAACGTCGCTACATAATGAGTGCTTTTCGTAATCGTATTTGCTGCGATAACTGCTTTAATATCTGCTATTGAACCAATAATTTCAGTCACCGCACGCGCATCGACATTTATTGATGTTATTGCGTCAATAGCAAGTAAATCCGCTGCGTTTGCCGACCCAGCAGCAAGTGTGATGGTGTAAGCATTTACAATCCCTGCAGCTGTTAAGTCTTTTAATACGGACGCACTGTTTTCTGAAACTGTTGCGGTAATAACGCCTGTGCCGTTAGCTGCATCAAGGATATTCAAATCAGCTACCGATACCGATGTGTCAGTAGGTGACACCACATAATTCATACCTTTCGTAATCGTTCCAGACGAAATGACAGTTTTAATGTCAGTTACTGTGCCAGTAATTTCTGTTATTGCACTTGCATCGATATTTAAAGATGTAACGCTATCAATAGTAATCAAATCGGCTGCCGCAGCTGAACCCGCCGCAAGTGTTATTGTGTAAGCATTGACTGAATTGGTCGCCGTTAATGTTTTTAAGGTCGCAACGTCGTGTTCAATCACCGTCGCTGTAATAATTCCTGAACCATTAGCCGCATCAAGCGTATTCAAGTTCGCAACAGAAACAGACGTATCAAAAGGTGTTACTGCATAATTGGTGGCTTTGGTAATCGTTCCAGCTGAAATAACAGTTTTAATATCCGTAACTGTTCCCGTGATGGTTGAAACGGCACGCGCATCAACATTTACTGATGTTGCGGCATCGATAGCAATTAAATCTACTGCCGTTGCAGAACCCGCTGCAAGCGTTACGCTGTAAGCATTTACAATTCCATCAGTTGCACTTAATGTTTTTAATGTTGTGGCATCGGTTTCAGTCACTGTTGCGGTAATAATTCCAGTGCCATTAATGGCATCAAGACTATTCAAATCAACTACTGATACGGAAGTGTTAGATGGTGTTACCGCATAATCAATTGGTTTAACAATGGTTTCGGCAGCAATAAACGTTTTAATGTCTGTCACACTGCCTGTAATTTCAGTGACTGTATTTGCTGCGATATTTACAGATGTAATAGCATCAATCGCTACTAAATCTGCGGCATTGATTGAAGTTGCCGCTAACGTGATGGTGTAGGCATTCACTGCGCCGCTTGCCGTTAATGTTTTTAGCGTGGCGGTATCAGTTTCAGTAACTGTTGCCGTAATAATCCCAGTTCCATTAGCCGTATCAAGGCTGTTCAAATCAGCTACAGATACTGAAGAATCTGATGTTTTTACAGCATAGTCTGTACTTTTAATAATCGTATCGGCGGCAATAACGCTTTCAATATCTGTCACTGTTCCAATTATTTCAGTTATCGCACTGGCATCTACATCAACAGACGTTAAATCATCAATCGCCAACAAATTTTCAGCTGTGGCTGAATCTGCTGCAAGCATTATCGTGTAAGCATTAACAGCATCTATAGCAGTTAAATTTTTCAAGATTGAGGCATCATTTTCAGTGACGGTCGCAGTGATAATGCCATTACCATTTGCGGCATCAAGCGCATTCAAATCTGTTACAGATAACGAATTATTGGATGGTGTGGCTGAAAAGTTAGTTGCCGTTGTAATCGTTGCAGTCGCAATAACGCTTTTGATTCCTGCAAATGTTCCCGTAATTTCAGTTATCGCGCTTGCATCAACGTTAATAGTGGTGAACGCATCAATAACAATTAAATTTTCAGCAGATGCAGAATCACCTAATATCTCAGCAGTAACGGCATCTGCAGTGTTAATAGATGTTGCACTCATCACTGTAGCGAGATTTGCTGCTGTACCTGTAATGGTTGTTGCAGCGGTTGCGCCAACTGCTGTGGTTGTATTTGCATCGATAGTGATTAAGTCTGTTGCAGCAACTGAACCTGTATCTACAATCGCAGTCACATCTTGAGCCGTGTCGATAGAAGACGTGCGAATAACCGTCGCAATATGTGAGGCTGTGCCAGTAATCATTGTCACTGCTGTGGCATCAACAGCAGTTGCAGTGTTTGCATCAATAGTCATTAAGTCTGCTGCTGCCGCGACAGAACCAGTGTCCAAAGTAGTTGCTACGTTGTAAGGTGTTGAAATGCCAACTGAACTAATTGCCGTTGCAATTTCCGTTGCTGTTCCTGTAATAGTTGTTATATCACTAGCACCAACCACTGTTGTTAATGCAGCATCTAATTCATTTAAAACGCTTGCAGCAACGGTAGAACCCGATACCGCAATGCTATCAATTTTTGAAATATCGGTGATTAACCCTGTAACGCCAGCAGTAATGTTTTCTGCGGTATCAACGATACTAATTGTGTCGTCAGCTGTTAATTTCGCAGCAGTAATCGCGACTTCTTGTGCAACCGTCAATGTAATTGTCGTTGTATTGGAGGCATCAATTACGTCAATTAAAGCGGCATTTGTATTGTTTGCTAACGTGGATAATGCCGCTGAAATTGATGCTGCTGTATCTACAATATAAACTTTATCATTTGCGGTTAACGTAGATGAAACCGCCATAAAATTACTGACGGTATAAGGTTTAACACCAACAATATCGCCGCTGCTTGGAACAATCAACGCGCCACCCACAACGCCATTTAATTTAATCAATACATCGTTTGAATCAACGCCTGCTGTTGCATCAGAAATGAAAATATAAGAATTTAAATCCGACACAAATAAAGCAGATTCACCCGCTGTGAATGATGATCCTAATTGAATTGCTTTTTCCGTTGCCGCAATTTTTGAATTTAATGTCACATCAGAAGAAGCGAAAGTTGCCAATCCCATTGATGATATTTTTGCTGTCCCAGCAATCGGGGCGGTTGTATATTCATCGACGGTAATAGCTGTCGAACCAAAATCAATTATGTCTGTATCAACACCAAAATCGGTAATGGTATCGAACACGGTAAAACTTGGAACTGCCCCATTTGCGCCAGCCGCAAAAGTGAACGTATCAACTCCAGCTCCACCTGTTAGCGTATCAATTCCTGAACCTGCGTTAATGTTGTCATTCCCCGCGCCACCGTTGATTGAATCATTTCCTGCGCCAGTTGTAATTGCATTGCTGCCCGTTGTTGCGTTAACGGTTAATTTGCCAGAATAATTTGTCGCCAATAAATCGCCCGCTACTAATGACACCGTAGTATTTACAGAGCCTGTCAATGTTAACGCCGCGTTATCAGCTAAAGAATCTGCATTAACAGTGATTATTCCTGATTTTGTTGCATTAGAACTTAGTGCAAATTCTTGCGACGTGGTTGCACCCAATTTCAAAATTTCGATGTTAGATACTTTTGCAAAATCTCTGTCGGTATATGTTGCAGCGTTGCTAAAAATCAACGTATCTGTGCCATCGCCGCCATCAATCGTGTGCAAATGTTCAGCCGTTGAAGATGTTAATGTAATAACGTCATTACCCGCACCTGAAGAAATGCTGTCACCAGCTGTTCCACCTGTTGAAATAATGTCATTACCTCCACCAGAAAGAATTGTTTCTGTTAATGATTCACCTGTGACTGTTCCTGACGTTTCAATTCCAGAGGTGTTAATTACATTAGATTCGTTGCTTTTTATAACGGCAAATTTTTTGCCTGTAATCCAATCTATTACATCAGCTGAAAATTTTGCTGCTTGAGCAGGTTGGAATTGTTCTAATTGCCCGTTGCTAGTTTTACTTAATTTTTCTAATTGCGCTGGCGTAATACCTTGTACCGCATCGGTAGTTAATGCACTTATCATTGCAGTGCTTAACGCTTTAAATGTATTTAAAGTGATTTGTTCTATTTGCGCCGAGGTAAAACCACTTAATTGTGCAGCAGTTAAACTATTTAATTGTGTCCCCGTTAAACCAGCGGTTTGTTCAGGCGTTAACGCTTTAATTTGTGCAGCACTTAATTTATTGACGACGCTAATGGGAAGCGAAGAAACATTTTCAACATTTAAAAATGCAAATTGCGCCGATGTCATTTTTGATAATTGCGTTGAACTCATCGCGACGATTTGATCAACGCCTATTTTTGTAATCTGCCCAGACGTGAATTTAGATACTTGATCTGGAGTAAATGCAGCCATTTGCTCGGAAGTTAACAAAGCAAACGCTTCCGATTTTAAATTCGGAATCATTGCAGTCGAAAATCCTTTTAGTGCAGAAGGTTGAAGAGCTGCAATATCTTCTAATTCAATAGCGGCAACTTGGGTTGAGCTTAATAATTTTACTTGAGTGCTAGTCAATGCAGCGGCTTGATCGGAGTTTAAAGCTGCAATTTGAGCCACTTTTAAGCCCATAATGTTTTTTGAATTTAGACCAGAAATAGCACTTGAATCCAAATTGTTAATTGCGTCAGTTGATAAAACAGCCACTTGCGTTGAGGTCATCGCTGATAAAACAGATGATGAAATCAATACGGCTGTTTCTGAATGAATTTCCGCTATTTGCGATGATTTTAACCATGAAATTTGTTGCGGCGTTAATGCGCTAAATTGTTCGCCTGTTAAAGAGGATAACGATATGCCGCCGATATTTTCTTTCACAAAACCTTTTATAGCGATTACATTTAATGCGGCTAAATCTTCCGATTCAAATGCTTGAAGAACTGCAGAATCTAATGCTTTTATTTGTATCGATGTTAAAACATTTGCTTGTTCTACAGTTAATGCGGTAATTTTAGTGCTGGTTAGACCAGCAATATTTTTTGTGGTGATTCCTGCTATTGCATCGCCAGTAATTGCAGAAATAGCAGAATCAGTTAGATTTTTAATTACTGATGAACTGAGTGCTGAAATTTGTTGGGACGTTAGTTCTGCGGTTTGTTCACCTGTCAAAGCTGACGCTTGTGCATTTGTCATTTCTTTTAATTGAGCCACAGTTAAAGCATTAACTTGTTCAATAGATAATGCAGCAACCTGTTCGGATGTTAGTGCTTTAAAATCTAAAGCTGAAATGTTTTCTGGGTCAATGCCAGCAAATGCTTGGGTAGATATTAGTTTTAGCTTTAGTGATGCTAATTGGCTTACACTTAATGCCGCAAGCTGTTCACTTGTTAACTCAGTAAGTTGTGTAGATGAAAACGAAGCAATTTCTGTTACAGTAAAATTGGCAATTTCTGTAGGTGTAAGCGTAGTTATATCTAAGCTAGTGCTGAATTTAATAGTGCTTAAAGTGTTCATGTTGTTGCCCATTTTTTGTTGTAACAATTTTTAAAGATAATTAACGTTTTCGGTTGAATCTTTATACACTTTAGTTCTTATTAAAAAAACTACAAACAAAATAGGGATACTATTTAAATAAAATAGCCTGTTCATACAATTTCACTCCATGACGAAAAAATAAATATGACTAAAAAAATAACATTCAAAGTTCAAAACGGTGGTTCATTACAAGGCGAAGCGCGTGTTGCAGGTGATAAATCTATGTCACATCGCTCGATTATGTTGGGTTCATTAGCAGAAGGTGTGACGCACGTCACTGGATTTTTAGAGGCAGAAGATGCGTTAGCAACGTTGCAGGCATTTCGTGATATGGGCGTTGAAATTGAACAAAATGGCGACGGTTGCGTGACAATTCATGGCGTGGGTAAACATGGTTTAAAAGCTCCGAAAGCACCGTTGTATTTAGGGAACTCAGGAACATCGATGCGTTTGTTAAGCGGTTTATTAGCAGGACAAGCATTTGATTCGGTGTTAACAGGCGATGAATCGTTATCGAAACGCCCAATGAAACGCGTCACAGAGCCATTAGCCAAAATGGGTGCAGATATTAAAACGACCGAAAAAGGTACAGCTCCGTTAGAAATTACAGGCAGAGCAGGGCAGTTGACAGGCATTGATTATGTGATGCCGATGGCAAGCGCACAGGTGAAATCGTGTTTATTATTGGCAGGAATGTACGCGCAAGGTGAAACGAGAGTCACTGAACCTGCGCCCACTCGTGACCACACTGAGCGCATGTTAAACGGTTTTGGTTATTCTGTTCACGTCGATAAAAATCAAGCGAGCATCACCGCAAACGGTAAATTGACCGCAATGACAATTGATGTACCGAGCGATATTTCTTCAGCGGCATTCTTTTTAGTTGGCGCATCGATTGCGGAAAATTCAGATGTTTTATTGAAACATGTTGGTATCAATCCAACTCGAACAGGTGTGATTGATATTTTACGTTTAATGGGCGCGAACATCGAAGTTTTAAATGAACGTATTGTTGGTGGTGAACCCGTGGCGGATTTGCGCGTAATTTCAAGCCAATTAAAAGGCATCGACATTCCCGAATATCTTGTGCCATTAGCGATTGATGAATTCCCTGTTTTGTTTATTGCCGCTGCGTGTGCCGAAGGTGAAACGCGTTTAACAGGTGCGGAAGAATTGCGCGTTAAAGAATCTGACCGAATTCAAGTGATGGCAGACGGTTTGCAAATTTTGGGTGTAAATGCACAACCAACATCTGATGGCATGATTATTCAAGGTGGCACAATCGGTGGCGGAATCGTCGAATCTCACGGCGATCACCGAATTGCGATGGCGTTTGCGATTGCGGGTTTACGCGCTACCGCACCGATTACAATTTTAGATTGCGCGAACGTAAACACGTCGTTTCCAACGTTTAAAAAATTAGCGACTGATTTAGGATTGCAACTTACGAGCGAGGAAAGTTAATGGATATTCCAGTTTTAACAATTGATGGACCAAGTGGCGCGGGAAAAGGAACCGTCAGCCGTTTAATCGCGCAAAAATTAGGCTGGCATTATTTAGACAGCGGCGCGATTTATCGAGCTTTGGCACTTGAACTTACTGAAAAAGATGTTTTACACGAAAGTATTGCTGAAATCGTCGATGTCGCTTTAGGGATGGATTTGGTTTTTAGTAGCGAAAATCGATCCGTCTTGCTTAACGGTCAAGATATTACGGATTTATTAGGCTTAGAAAGCACGGGGAATAATGCCTCGAAAATTGCCGCGATTCCTGAAATCCGTGCGGCATTATTACAAAAACAGCACGATTTTAAACAGGCTCCAGGTTTAGTCGCCGATGGACGAGATATGGGAACAGTGGTTTTTCCCGAAGCAAAACACAAAGTTTTTCTTACTGCAAGTGCATCAGAAAGAGCTGAAAGACGCTATAAACAGTTGAAAGAAAAAGGAATTGATGCTAACCTTTTAAAGATAACAGCCGATATACAAGAACGTGATCAGCGTGACAGTGAGCGTCAAATTTCGCCATTAGTTCCAGCCGCTGATGCAATTTATATTGATTCTTCAACTATGAGCATTCAAGCCGTAGTTGCTGAAGTGTTAAGTTTAGTCCGTTAGGATATTTTTACAGTCGCCGCAAAAGATTGCGGTTTTTTATTAACTTTTAAATAACAGAAAAGATTGGTTTCAAATCAGTCTGGGAAAGAAAAATGAGCGAGAGCTTTGCAGCATTACTTGAAGAGAGTTTAACCAAGACCAAAATGAGTCCTGGTGCCATGTTAGTTGGTACAGTTATCGATATTGAAAACGATATGGTTATCGTCAGCACGCATTCAAAATCAGAAGGCGTAATTCCGAAATGGCAATTTTTAAACGCTAACGGCGAATTAGAAATTTCAATCGGTGACGAAATCGAAGTTGCGTTAGATTTATTTGAAGACGGTTTAGGTTCAACCATTCTTTCCCGCGATAAAGCAAAGAAAAATAAAGCATGGTTTGAATTAGAAACTGCGTTTGAAAATGATGCGACAATTATCGGTCGTATTAACGGTAAAGTACGCGGTGGTTTCACTGTCGAAGTAGGCGCATTACGCGCATTCTTGCCTGGTTCACTCGTTGACGTTCGTCCAGTTCGTGACACGACTTTCTTAGAAGGTCGTGATTTAGAATTCAAAGTCATCAAAATTGACCAAAAACGTAACAACGTGGTGCTTTCACGTCGTGCCGTTGTTGAGAAAGAATACAGCGCAGAACGCGAAGAATTGTTGAAAACGCTTGAAGAAGGCGCAACAGTTATCGGCGTAGTTAAAAACTTAACGGATTATGGCGCATTCATTGATTTAGGCGGCATTGACGGCTTGTTACACATTACCGACATGGCGTGGAGACGTGTTCGTCACCCATCAGAATGTGTTGAAATCGGTCAAGAAATCAACGTGAAAGTGTTGAAATACGACAAAGACAAAAATCGTGTGTCTTTGGGCATGAAACAAATGGGCGAAGATCCTTGGTTAAACATCGCAACCCGTTACCCAGCAGGTACGCGCGTTTCAGGTAAAGTGAATAACTTAACGGATTACGGCTGTTTTGTTGAAATCGAAGAAGGCGTTGAAGGTTTAGTTCACGTTTCAGAAATGGATTGGACGAACAAAAACGTTAATCCATCACGTTTAGTGCAGTTGGGCGATGACGTTGAAATCATGGTATTGGAAATCGACGAAGAACGTCGTCGTATTTCATTAGGCATGAAACAATGCAAAACTAATCCTTGGGATGAATTCGCTGCAACGCACAACAAAGGCGACAAAATCACTGGAAAAATCAAATCAATCACTGATTTCGGTATTTTCATCGGCTTAGATGGCGGCATTGATGGTTTGGTTCACATGTCAGATATTTCTTGGGAAGGCGAAGGCGAAACAGCCGTTCGTGATTTCAAAAAAGGCGATGAGCTCGAAACAATCATTTTAGCGGTTGATTCAGAACGCGAACGTATTTCTTTAGGTATCAAACAATTAGCACAAGATCCATTCCAAAACTTCCTTGCTACTCATGAAAAAGGCAGCGCAGTAAAAGGGACAGTTAAAGAAGTGGATGCGAAAGGTGCCACCATCGTTTTAGAAGATGGCATTGAAGGTTATTTAAGAGCTTCTGAAATTCAACGTGATCGCGTTGAAGATGCGCGTACTTTGTTGAAAGAAGGCGATAGCATTGAAGCGAAATTCATTGGTATCGATAAAAAAGCGAAAACCATTAGCTTGTCAATGAAACCAAAAGAAGAAAATACTCGCGTAGAAAAAGAACAAACTGTTTCTGCGAAAGATTATTCTGCTTCAGCACAACAAAGCGTTGCATCACCTACCTTAGGTGATATTTTCAAGCAACAAATGGAAAAATAAAATCGCAAGATTTGAAGGGGGAGGTACGGCTTGTCGTGCCTCCTTTTTTATTTTAACAGGAGCGAAAGTGACAAAATCTGAACTAATTGATGTGTTGGTAAAACAACAATCTCATTTTGCCATGAAAGATGTTGAACTCACGGTAAAATGTATCATCGAGCAAATGAATCAAGCGTTATCTATGGGAGAGCGTATTGAAATTCGAGGCTTTGGTAGTTTTTCATTACGTTTGCGTCCGCCGCGTATGGGACGTAATCCAAAAACAGGTGAATCTGTTGCATTAGCTAAAAAACACGTTCCACATTTCAAACCTGGTAAGGAATTGCGTGATCGCGTAAATGCGTCTGCAAGCGAATATAAAATTATTGAGTAAAATTAGTATCGTTACTTCTGAAATTAGCGCGATTTTTTTAACCGCGCTATTTTTTTGAGTTATTTTTGGAAATTACGCTTGTGTATTGACGATAATTCCAAGCGGGCTTTGACCTTGAAGATTTTGCGCTAACGTTTGCAAAAAGGTTGCTAAGGTCGCATTACTATTTGATCCAGCCCCTTGAGCATTTAAAACACTTTGAAAGCCATCTTTTAACGCTTGAATCGTGCCTGAACCATAATTTGCTGTATTCCGACTTTCATCGTTCAATTGTTTAACCAATGATTGTAAATTAGTTGCCAGATTGCCAACTGTTGTCGTATTTCCACTGGTGTACGCAGCAATTGCAGCTTCGTTAACACTACTCGATTCACTGTCACTAGAGCCTTCAGAGTCTTCAGAGTCTTCATTGTATTTTGAAAAAAGCTGTTGTAAATTCGATTGCTCGCGATTTACGACTGTCGTGCTTTGAGAATCTTTTTGGCTTAAAATCGAGAATAAATCTTCAATAAATGATTCTAAAGATTTTTCTGACGTATTAGCTTGACTTGCACTACTGATGACAGGAGTTGCCACGCTGGTTGGGTTTGCCAAACCAATTTGCGCGAACGCTTGCCCAATGTAAGATGAAAATGCAGACTCATTTGCTGCATTATTAGCCAAGTTTGTACTGTTTGCTGTAGCTACTTTGGTGGTAACTTGCGGATTATAAGCGTTGCTATTATTGACGGAAGAAATGGTACTCATGATGAACCTCGCACTTTTAGCGGAAAAATCGAATAAAATAAGAGCCAGTACTTTAATTACACTATGCCCGAACTGGTATATCGGATTCTACGCGATTTACTTTAGAAATAAATAGACTTACTTCATATTTTGCTTTCAAAAACGTCAAAGGATTACTTATGTTAGAAAATTACCGCAAACATATTGCAGAACGCGCAGCAGAAGGCGTTGTACCCAAACCATTAAACGCGGAACAAACTGCCGCTTTGGTTGAATTGTTTAAAAATCCACCTGCTAGCGAAACCGATTTTATTTTAGACTTACTCGCAAACCGTATTCCCGCAGGTGTTGACGAAGCGGCTTATGTCAAAGCAGGATTTTTAGCGGCAATTGCAAAAAGCGAAACGACATCGCCGATTTTGAATTCAGAACGCGCCACCGAATTACTTGGCACAATGCTTGGCGGTTATAACATCGCGCCATTGATTGATTTACTCGACAGCGAAAATGAAAAAATCTGTGGACTTGCCGCAAAAGGTTTGTCACACACATTGTTAATTTTCGATGCGTTTCACGACGTTGAAAGCAAAGCGAAAGCTGGTAATAAATTTGCCGCACAAATTTTGCAATCGTGGGCAAATGCGGAATGGTTCACCGCAAAAAATGCCACACCTGAAAAATTAACCGTCACCGTTTTTAAAGTCACAGGCGAAACCAATACCGACGACCTCTCGCCTGCTCCCGATGCGTGGTCACGTCCTGATATTCCATTACACGCTAAAGCAATGCTCAAAATGCCACGCGATGGAATTACAAATGCCGAAGCTCAAATTGCCGAATTAAAACAAAAAGGTTTCCCCGTTGCTTACGTTGGCGACGTGGTTGGCACGGGTTCATCACGCAAATCAGCGACGAATTCGGTTTTATGGTTCATGGGTAACGATATTCCGCATATTCCAAACAAGCGTGAAGGCGGCGTGTGTATCGGTGGAAAAATCGCGCCAATCTTTTTCAATACAATGGAAGATTCAGGCGCGTTGCCGTTTGAATGTGACGTAAGCCAATTAAACATGGGCGACGTGATTGATATTTTTCCGTATCAAGGCGAAGTCAAACGTCACGACAGCGACGAAATCATCTGCAAATTTGAACTCAAAACAGACGTTTTATTGGATGAAGTTCGTGCGGGCGGGCGGATTCCGTTAATTATTGGGCGTGGTTTAACTGACCGTGCGCGAATTGCGTTGAATTTAGAACCGTCAACCGTGTTTAAACGTCCAATTGATGAAAAAGACAGCGGCAAAGGTTTCACGCTTGCACAAAAAATGGTTGGTCAAGCGTGTGGTGTAACAGGCGTGCGCCCGAATACTTATTGCGAACCAAGAATGACAACGGTCGGCTCACAAGACACCACAGGACCTATGACGCGCGATGAATTAAAAGATTTGGCATGTTTAGGATTTTCAGCGGATTTGGTAATGCAATCTTTTTGTCACACCGCCGCCTATCCAAAACCCATCGACGTTGAAATGCAGCACACTTTGCCTGATTTCATTATGAATCGCGGCGGCGTTTCATTGCGTCCAGGCGACGGGATTATTCATTCTTGGTTAAACAGAATGTTATTGCCTGACACCGTTGGAACAGGTGGCGATTCACACACCCGTTTTCCAATTGGAATTTCATTTCCCGCAGGTTCAGGTTTAGTCGCATTCGCTGCAGCAACTGGCGTTATGCCACTTGATATGCCTGAATCGGTTTTGGTGCGTTTCAAAGGTGAAATGCAACCAGGCATTACACTGCGTGATTTGGTCAACGCGATTCCTTACGCCGCGATTCAAAAAGGACTTTTAACTGTTGATAAAAAAGGCAAAAAGAACGTTTTTTCAGGGCGCATTTTGGAAATTGAAGGCTTGCCCGATTTGAAAGTTGAACAAGCGTTTGAATTATCCGATGCGTCAGCAGAACGTAGCGCGGCAGGTTGTACCGTACTTTTAAATGAAGCCCCGATTCGTGAATATCTGAACTCGAATATCACGTTGTTAACTTGGATGATTAAAGAAGGTTACGGCGATAAACGTACGATTGAACGCCGTATTTCAAAAATGCAAGAATGGCTTGCAACGCCTGTTTTACTTGCACCTGATGCGGATGTCGAATACTTTGAAATTCTCGAAATCAATTTGAACGAAATCACTGAGCCATTGCTCGCGTGTCCGAATGACCCCGACGATATTAAAAAATTATCGGACGTGGCAGGAACTCACATTGACGACGTGTTTTTAGGTTCGTGCATGACAAATATCGGGCATTTTAGAGCTGCCGAAAAATTACTCAAACAACAAACCACCGATTTACCAAGCAAATTATGGATTGCACCGCCGACGAAAATGGATGTGTCGCAACTGACAAAAGAAGGCGTTTATGACACATTTGAAAAAGCGGGCGCACGGTTAGAAATGCCAGGTTGTTCGCTTTGCATGGGAAATCAAGCGCGTGTCAAAGAAGGCGCAACCGTTGTTTCAACGTCAACACGAAATTTCCCTAATCGTTTGGGAGATAACACAAATGTGTTTTTATCGTCGGCTGAACTCGCGGCGGTTTGTTCGATTTTGGGCAAAATTCCAACCGTTTCAGAATACATGGCTTACGCCGTGCAAATTAACGAAACCGCTGATGAAACGTATCAGTATTTGAACTTTGACAAAATCGCAGATTATCGCGGTTAATTACCCAAAAGAAATAAAAAAGGCGTAATTTTTACGCCTTTTTTGTGTCATTTTTTAGGATTTAATCATGGCTATTTTATTGATTTCTAAAGAAACACTTAACCAACTCCCGAATTTAAGTGTTTCATTTAGTGTCTTGCTCGGTTTGTATTTAATTATTCCTTTATGTTTGCTGCTTTATGGTTTGGATACAACATTTTGGCACGGTTATTTGCATGACAATTTGCCAACAAAACCGACACATTTTTTATTATTTCAAATTTTATTTGGTACACCGCATATTTTAGCGAGTACGATTTTATTGACGACAAACAGTGAGTATTTTCAGTTTTATAAACGTCATTTAGCGTGGATGACATTGGCAATAGCAATTATTTTTGGTTTGGGAAGTTTGTTTATTCCGTACCGTGTTTTTTATGTTGCGGTGGCTGGCTGGACTGTTTTTCACGTTTTGAAACAACAGCATGGCGTTGTTCGAGGAATTTGCAAATTACCCATATGGGCATTTAATAGTTTATTGTGGTTAAGTGTGGCAGCGGGTTTGCTGATTTATATCGGGATTTTTTTGTCCAATAGTTTGGATATTGAAACGTTAGAACAACTTAAAAACGCAGCGGGTTTTTTGATAACCATTTTAGTTTTGCTTGGGTTGTATTGTCAGCGTTATGTGCCGACGAATTTTGCGAAAGCATTTTTTTGGGCAAATATCTTTTTAGTTGTTTGTAGTTTTTATTTGTTCACGCAAGAGTATTACTTTTTCGCCATTTTAATTCCGCGCTTAGTCCACGATGCAACGGCATATATTTTTTACGTCACGCACGATTTCAATAAACATTCTATCGAACCGAAAAACGCGCTTTATCGTTTTGCTAAAAAGTATTCGATTTCGATTTTTATTTTGTTACCCGTTTTGACGTTTGCATTAGCATTTTTATTACAGGCTTACGGCGATGTGGCGATTGCGTGGTTGACGCGAGAAGTTTTTGGCATGGAAATTCGCAAAGCAATCACGTTAGGTTTATTGGGCTATTTTGCGTTAATGCACTATTTCAGCGAGGCAATAACGTGGAAAAACGGTTCGCCTTATCGAGAATTTATTTCGTTTTCAAAATAGAAATTGGCGCGAAAGTTTCGCGCCTATCGTTTTTCAAATTAGGCGACGTGTTCTGAAACTTCTAAATCAAAACCCGATAACGCAACATATTTCTTTTGTGCGCCTAAAACTTTCAGTTTTTTCACCCCTAAATCTGCCAAAATCCGTGCGCCCGTCCCTGTTGTACGCCAATCGACATCATTTTTTCCTGTGACTTGATGACCGTTATCTGCCAACTGATAACGATGAATTTGTTCTGCTAAGGCTTGATTATTTTCACTTTGACGAATTAACACCAAAATACCGCGTTTTGCTTCTGCAATTTTTTCCATTGCCGAACGAATCGACAAACTGGCTTCACCGCGTTTTGACGAAAAAATATCATCTAAAACATTTCGCGCATGAACACGAACTAATACAGGTTCGTCGCTGCTGATATCTCCCATTACTAACGCAAGATGCAGATTGTTGTCGTTACGATCTTGATACGCAAATAAACGAAAATCGCCAAATTCAGTTGGATAATCACATTCGCTGACGCGTTCTAACGTATTTTCATGCTGAATACGGTAATGAATTAAATCCGCAATCGTGCCAATTTTGAGTTTATGTTCAGCGGCAAAAACTTCTAAATCCGCTCGACGTGCCATTGAACCATCGTCGTTTAAAATTTCAACAATCACCGCTGCGGGTTCAACACCTGCAAGAAATGCAAAATCACAACCTGCTTCTGTATGACCTGCGCGATTCAATACGCCACCCGCTTGCGCCATTAACGGAAAAATATGTCCTGGTTGAACTAAATCGTCAGCCGTTGCATTTTTAGCAACGGCAGCTTGAACGGTTCGCGCTCTATCTGCTGCCGAAATTCCAGTCGTTACACCTGTTGCTGCTTCAATCGATACAGTGAAATTTGTGTAATGGGGTGTTTTATTATCGCTGACCATTAACGGTAAACGTAATTGCTGACAACGTTCTTGTGTCAAGGTCAGGCAAATCAAGCCGCGTCCGTAACGCGCCATAAAGTTAATGTCTTCGGGACGGGCAAACTCTGCTGCCATGAGCAAATCGCCTTCATTTTCACGGTCTTCATCGTCCATGATGATGACCATTTTGCCTTGTTTCAGGTCTTCAATAATTTCTTCGGTGCTATTCATTGCGTGATAAATCCACTGTTTTGCAAAAGTTCCATTGTAACAGCCGAACACGGTTTTGCGGCGGCTTCACCTTTCATAAGTCGTTCCATGTATCGCGCCAACACATCGACTTCTAAATTCACTTGCGTGCCAATCGTTGCGTCGTTCAAAGTGGTTTCTTTTAACGTGTGCGGCACGATGTTAATGTCAAAGCTCGAGCCATTCACCTTGTTCACCGTCAAACTAATTCCGTTAATACAAATCGAACCTTTTTGCGCGATATATTTTGCTAGTTCGTCAGAAGCTTGCACGGTAAACCGAATCGAACGCCCATCATTTTTTTTGTCGATGATTGTGCCAACGCCATCAACGTGACCGCTTACAATATGACCACCTAAACGAGTGGTTGGTGTTAACGCGAGTTCTAAATTAACTGGCGTGCCGATTTGTGCATGAGCTAAACAAGTATGCGATAACGTTTCATTGGACACGTCAGCCACAAAATAATCGTGTCCTAATTCCACTGCCGTTAAACACACACCATTTACCGCAATGCTGTCGCCCAAATTCGTATCGGTAAGCGGTAATTTACCTGTATGAATGCTTAAACGCACATCGCCGCCGCGTGGTGTTATCGCGGTGATTTTACCGACTGCTAAAATAATTCCTGTGAACATAATTGACCTTAATTGAAATAAAGTGAGTGTTGAAATTATACGCTACCCAACGCCGCCCGAACGCAACGTAAAATCCCGTAGCTGTATTTTTCGCCAAAATGCTCAAAAACAGGTTTGAGCGAATTTTTCAATTCATCTTGTAACGCCAAAATTGCGGTTTCAATTTCATGTATTTCTTCCGCAGAAATGGGCATCACATCGCTTAACATCAATTCATTTGTCGCAATACCATCTGCTAAATGTCCATAAACTGTTGCTGGCTGTAATTTTCGCAATTCCGCGATTGTTTCTGCACTATTTCCCAATTTATACAACCGAATCGAAATCTCGCTTGAGCTTAAATTATCGTTATCCAATGTTGTATGCAATTGAATTATTTTCAAAAAATCTTCGCCGTATTGTATTAATTTATGTTCGCCAACACCCGATAATTCCCCCAATTGTGCTAACGTTTGAGGTTTTGATTCCATCATTAGCATTAACGTAGCATCTTGAAAAATAGTGTATGGCGGTACATTTTGCGCTTCCGCAAGTACACGACGTTTATCACGCAACGCATTCCAAAAACGAGTTTTTAAATCATCAGTAATAATGGCTTTTTTTACCACGGTTCGGGTGCGAGCTGATTTTTCAGGACGTAGATCTAATCTCAACATTAGCTTTCGTTCGCCACGCAAAACAGGATGTCCAGCCACAGCAAGTTTCAACGTGTTATAAGTAAAATCAACTGTGACACAATTTAACGCAATCAATTGTCGAAATACTGAACGCCATTGATCACTGTCTAAATCTTTGCCAATACCAAAAGTCGGTAATTCATTATGTTTATGTTGTTGTACTTTTGGAGTCTGAATTCCATGCAAAACTTCGATTAAATGAGAAACGCCAAAACCAAAAGATTGTCCTGTGCGAAGAACGCACGACAATGCTTTTTGCGCGGCGATTGTGCCGTCCCATGTTTGTGGCGGATTCAAACAACAATCACAATTACCACAATGCTTTTCCAACGTTTCACCAAAATACTGCAACAATGTTTGGCGGCGACAATGTACTTGCTCACACAACGCCAACATCGCATCAAGTTTGTGCGTTTCCAAACTTTTGTGTAATTCGTCAGCTTCAGATTGCTCAATCCATTTTTTTAAAATCACAATATCCGATAAACCATAAGCCATCCACGCATTCGCGGGCGCACCATCACGTCCCGCGCGTCCTGTTTCTTGATAATAGGCTTCAACGCTTTTGGGTAAATCCAAATGTGCCACAAAACGCACATTCGGCTTATCAATCCCCATTCCAAACGCAATCGTGGCGACAATGACAATTTTGTCTTGCATCAAAAATTGCTGCTGGTTTTGTTGGCGCACGTCTGTGGGCAAACCCGCATGATAGGGCAGGGCGTTAATGCCTTTTTCGGTTAACCATTCTGCAATTGCATCTACTTTTTTGCGTGATAAACAATACACAATGCCAACATCACCGTCGTGATTTTTACGAATAAAATCGAGTAATTGCTGTTTATCTTTACCCGTTTGTTTTTGCACAATGGTGTAGCGAATGTTCGAACGATCAAAACCACTGATATAAAGTGGTGAATCTTCGAGTTGAAGTCGTTGTTGAATTTCAAGGCGTGTGCGTTCATCAGCGGTTGCCGTCAATGCGATGCGTGGAATATCTGGGAATTGCTCATTCAAAATCCATAAATTCAAATAATCCACTCGGAAATCATGCCCCCATTGGGACACACAATGCGCTTCATCAATCGCAAATAATGAAATTTGTAGTGTTTTTAAAAATTCCAATGTCGTCGAAATTTTCAATCGTTCTGGCGCGATATACAACAAATCGAGTTCACCATTCACTAATTGTTGTTCGACTTGCCGAGCATCTTGTTGTGATAAAGCTGAATTTAAAAATGCTGCACGAATGCCTAATTGTTTAAGCGCATCGACTTGATCTTGCATTAACGCAATTAACGGTGAAATTACAACACCCACGCCGCTCCGAATTAACGCTGGGATTTGGTAACACAACGATTTTCCACCACCTGTTGGCATTAAAACTAACGCATTTTTGCCTGCAATTATGTCGTTAATAATCGCTTCTTGTTGACCCCGAAACTGCGGATAACCAAACACGGTTTTTAATATTTTGAGTGGTGTGTCGCTCATTTTTTATTCCAGTAAAACGATAATAGTTGCACAATATGAGTAATAGCGTTTCATTTTAACTTTTGTGTCATTTTTTATGTTTAAAAATTCGATTGAATCGTATACCGCTGATGTGCTGATTGTCGATGACACATTAGCGAATTTACAGTTGCTTTCATCTATTCTAAAAGATGAAGGCTACAAAGTTAGACCCGCCACGTCAGGTGCGATGGCGTTGCAAGCAATCACACAAAAATTGCCAGATTTAATTTTACTCGACATCAAAATGCCCGATATGGATGGCTATGAAGTGTGTAAAGAATTAAAACAGCACACTCGCACTAGAGATATTCCAATTATTTTTATCAGTGCATTAAATGAACTTTCCGATAAAGTAAAAGCATTCAATGTTGGTGCGGTTGATTACATTAATAAACCATTTCAATTTGAAGAAGTTAAAGCCCGCGTTTTTACGCATTTGAAATTGAAAGCGTATCAAAATGATATGGCGCAACAAGTTAGCAAAGGAATTAAAGAAATAAACGATTTAAATCAGGAAATTATTGATACGCAACGTGAGTTGATTTTTACAATGGGTGAAATTTGTGAAACTCGCTCGTTTGAAACAGGGCAACACGTTAAACGCGTTGCAGAATACTCCTGTTTATTAGCGAATTTATATGGTTGCAGTGCTGATGACACCGCGTTAATTCAACACGCTTCACCGATGCACGATATTGGTAAAGTAGCAATTGCAGATGTGATTTTGAATGCAGATCGTAAGTTAACGACCGAAGAACTTGAAATAATGAAAGCTCACACGACATTAGGTTTTTCAATGTTATCTGTGTCAAAACGTCCTTTATTAAAAATGGCAGCAACGATTGCCGTTGAGCATCATGAAAAATGGAATGGTACAGGTTATCCGAATGGTTTGGTGGGTGAACAAATCAGTGTGCCAGGGCGGATTGTGGCGATTGCTGATGTTTTTGATGCGTTGGGTTCAGCGCGTTGTTATAAATCAGCATGGGAATTGCCGCGAATTTTAGATTATTTTCACGAACAGCGTGGTAAACATTTTAATCCAGAATTATTGGATTTATTTTTTAAGCATTTAGATGAATTTTTGGTTATTCGAGATAAATTTACAGATTAAGAGGAGCGATAAATGAGTAATTCTTCAATACTGAAGAAGCGAGATATGATAATTAGCAAATTATCATTGTTGGCTAAATACAAAACGACAATAAACGTCACAACTTCAAACGACGGCGAGGCATCAGCAACAACAACGATTGTTGGTATCGATGATAAAAAAAATGCGATTTTTTTGAGCTACATGGCAGTCATTAATGAAAATGAAAGTGGACAAGCTATTTTAGATTTCGATGCGTCTGACAATTTCAATAAAAGCGTAATTAAAGCATCGTATATTGAATTCACGACGGTATTTCATGATATTGAAGTTGAATTTTCAAGTAAGTCTATTAAAAATACGACATACGAAGACACCAATGTTTTAATGGTTGCAATTCCACCTTTATTGAATTGGCAAAATAGACGTGAATACGATCGCAATAAAATATCCCCTGACGCGTCCAATTTTTGTGAAATTATTTTAAAAGCACCTGTGCCTAACGAATCTAGTGTTGAGTACAGAGAAAAATATCGCGAAGCTACCGATCATATTGAACGTATTTTATTAAAAGAACGTAAAGTTTTGTTTGAGAAAACAGGAATAAAAACTACGGGCGATATGTACGCCGATGTCATGAGTTTAAGTATGCACGATGTTAGTTTAGCGGGATGTTCCTTTGTCAATGTAGATAAAGAATTTTCATATTTTTTAAAGCCAGGCACGATACATAAAAATTGCAAAATTATGATGGCAAATGGCAGCGAAATTAACGTTACGCTCGAAGTAATGACAAATCGAGCAAGTGATACTAAAAAAGAGGCTTTTTCAGAGTTAGTCGGCGTTCGATTTATCAAAGTACATCGTGAAGCTGTTGAAAATAACGACGAAAGAGCGATGACACATTGAAATCAAACAACCATGAGATTTAATTAAATGAGCCAAAAAATCAGAAAAGCTGTTTTTCCAGTTGCGGGTTTAGGCACGCGTTTTTTGCCAGCGACAAAAGCTAGTCCGAAAGAAATGTTACCGATTGTGGATAAACCGTTGATTCAATACGCGGTAGAAGAAGCGGTGGCGGCTGGGGTTGATACGATGATTTTCATCACTGGGCGCAGCAAAAATGCCATTGTTGACCATTTCGACAAAGCCTACGAGCTTGAAAATGAGTTAATGATTCGCGGCAAAATCGAAACATTGCAAATGATTCGCCAAATGATGCCACCGAATGTGACCTTTATTTTTATTCGTCAAGCCGAAGCCTTAGGTTTAGGTCACGCGGTACATTGTGCAAAACGGGCGATTGGCGATGAACCATTTGCGGTTATTTTGGCGGACGATTTAATTGTAAATGGTGAAAATAGCGGTTGTTTAACGCAAATGGTCGCGCAGTATCACAAAAATCAATGCAGTATTTTGGGTGTTGAACGAATTGATCCAAATGAAACGGATAAATATGGGATTGTTAAAACGAAAGAAATGTCGCCGACTTTGGGGCAAGTTGATTTAATTGTTGAAAAACCCGCACCAGATCGTGCGCCATCGAATTTAGCGGTGGTTGGGCGTTACATTTTAACACCCGCGATTTTTAAAAAAATCGAAGAAACAGGTAAAGGCGCAGGTGGAGAATTCCAATTGACGGATGCGATTGCCGCATTGATGCTGGATCAAAATGTGTTTGCGTATGAATTTGAAGGCAAACGTTACGATTGCGGTTCAAAATTAGGGTATTTACAAGCTAGTGTTGAAGAAGCCTTAATTCACCCCGAACTAAAAGAAGACTTTTTGGCATATTTAAGAAATTTTGTCGCTAATTTACCTGAATGAAAACGTTAATTAAAAAAAGTTCATTTGTGGCGATTCTCATGCTCGCGTTGATGTTGACGGGTTGCGTATATTGGCTGCGAGCATTTCAGGTTTATCAACAAATGAATGATTTTGATAAACACTTTGCGATTGTCGTGACTGATGAGTTCACGTTGCAATTCAAAGACCCGATTTTGTACAGCAAAGATTTTGTGTCATTGTCGCGTTTGTATCCGAGTGACGATTCGCCAACGCCTGACGGACGGAAATGGCGGTATTGGTTTCGTAAAATTGATAAAGACGGGAATTTGATTAAACCCGAAATCAAGTTTTACACCGATTTGTATTTCAACAAAGAAAGTAAGCTGACGGCGTGGTCGTTTTCGTCGTTATTTTTGCAAATTGCGCCGCCAAAGTTTTTAGAAGTGTCGTTGCGTTCGATTGGTGGCGCGGAAATCGACAAAGAGAAACATCAACTCAAAGCGAATAGCGCGTTGCTGGAGAAAATTTCAGAACATTTGCCGAAAAAAGCGGCTGTTGTGGCGAAATTAGGCGAACCGTTAGAAATCAAAGACGAACCCGAACAGGAAATTTATGTTTATCATTTTTTGCTCGACACGCACGAAATCGAAAAAGGGTACGAAGATCGCGCGTTGAATGAAGTTAAACTTTCGTTTGATAAAAAAACTCAAGAATTAACGCGCATGGCGGGACGCTTTGCGGGTTTGAAAGTGTCGATTAACTATAAAAAGTTTTTAGTTGAACAATCTGAAGACTAATTTTTGGATGTAAAAAAGGGCGATTTTGTCGCCCTTTTTTGATTTAGTTTTTCAAATTCCCCGCGTGTAAACCGCATTCTTTTTTCGCGGCATCTTCCCACCACCAACGACCCACACGTTCATGTTGATTTGGCAAAATGGCGCGTGTACACGGCTCACAACCAATGCTAATAAATCCTTGTTGATGCAGCGGATTATAAGGCACTTGATACGCTTCGATATAATTCCACACTTGCGCCGAAGTCCAATTCAATAACGGATTAAATTTAATTAACGCATGTTCATACGTTGAAAACGCGCTATCAATTTGCACTTCGGGAATATCTTGGCGCGTGTCCAAACTTTGGTCTTTTCGTTGTCCTGTAATCCACGCATCGACATTCGCCAATTTACGGCGCAACGGTTCAACTTTACGAATTCCGCAACATTCCGAATGCCCATCTTCATAAAAACTAAATAAACCTTTTGTTTTCACAAACGCATCAAGCAATTCACGATTCGGGCTTAACACCTCAATTTCAATGCCGTAATGTTTTCGCACTTGTTCAATGTAACGATACGTTTCGGGATGTAGCCGTCCCGTGTCTAGGCAAAAGACTTGAATATCTTTGCGAACGGTTAACGCTAAGTCAATCAATACCACGTCTTCCGCACCACTGAATGAAATCGCGATATTTTCAAATTGTGCCAATGCGGCTTTTAAAATTACACGCGGATTTTTGCCCGCGAGTTCAGTTTGTAAAGTTTCAATGTTCATGATTGTGAAAAGTAATGTGTTAAAAATTTTTCAAAAGGCAGTTGTTCCAATGTTTCCAACGTATTTTGTTTCGCATGAGATTCTGCTGCACTTTTTATAAACTCTTGCCGTGTGGTTTCGTCTAACGTTTGTGCGGCGAAAATTTTGGCTAATTCTGCTGATTGATTCACCGCAAAACAGGCAAACGGTTTTTTCATTTCACGCATCGCGGCAAGCATTTTCGCTGAGGGTGTTAAATCAGGATTTTCAACCAGTTCGCGTTGTAAATTCAACGCTTGCGAATAAGGCGAATCCATTTCAGTCGAATCCAATGCTTCACAAATCGGTTGCATCGAAATCAAAATTTCACGCGCCCAGTTTTGCAACGTCATTGTTTCGCCATTTTTTACCAATTCCACATTCGGTTTGCGTCCGCTATTCGCCACGATTAACTGATTAGAATTATTCACGCGCAATTCGTCGGCGTTAATTTCGGGACTTTCAGTTAATAAGCACGTCAACAATAACGCTTCAATAAAACGTGCTGTCGGTTCGTCAACGCCCAACGGTTGGAACGGATTTAAATCCAACGCCCGCATTTCCACATATTCCACACCACCGCGCCGCAATGCCGAAGTCGGTTTCTCGCCCGATAACGCAATTTGTTTTGGACGCATGATGCTGTAAAACTCGTTTTCGATTTGCAATACGTTGGCATTCAACTGTTTGTATTCACCATTTTCACATACGCCAATTTTTTCATAATCCGCGTAAGGCGTGCTAATTGCGGCACTCAAGCTATTAACATAACCATTCAGCGTATTGTAATCAATCGCCAAATTCGCCTGATTTTTACTTTTATAACCAATGTCGCTCATGCGTAACGATGTGGCGTAAGGATGATAAAGCGTACCGTTATCGAATTCTTCAAATTGCGTCATTAACGCAGGGCGACTTTTGAAAAAGTTTTTACAAATCGCAGGCGATGCGCCAAATAAATATAAAATTAACCAGCCAATTCGTTGGAAATTCCGAATCAATCCGAAATAAGCAGCATTTTTAAAGTCGGCTAACGATTCAGATTTTCCTGATTGTTCGTGTAAAAATTCCCACAATTTTTCAGGCACCGAATAATTAAAATGAATGCCCGCAATGGCTTGCATCGTGCGACCATAACGATGCCAAAGTCCATGACGATAAACATGTTTCATCCGCCCGATATTTGAAGTGCCATATTCTGCAATGCGAATGCTTTCGTCACCGTTAATGCCACATGGCATACTCGCACATAACAACTGCTCGTCACCCAAATTTTCATAAACGAATTGGTGAATGTTTTGCAGCGTTTTCAGTGTGTCGTGAATATCGGCAAAGGGCGGTGTAATTAGTTCAATCAACGCTTCCGAATAATCTGTGGTGATTTGTGAATGTGTCAGTGTCGAACCCAAAGCGTTTGGATGAAGGCTTTGCGAAATCAAACCTTGTCCATTAATGCGTAGGCTTTCTTTTTCGATACCTTTGAAGCCCCCGCTGAGTAAATGAGGATTATTTTTAAGCCAATGAGTCATGAAAAATGTAAAAAATGAAGATATAGAATGAGCGCATTATACGTTAGAAAAGGATGCAATCGTTATTTCAACCTACAATTCACTTGGGTTTTCCCAACGAATAAAAATAGACAATAAAATCATTTTAGGTATGCCAACTTTACCCACAATGCGTCGTGCGTTCATCGTGAGTAATCGTTTTCCGATGATAGGAAAATTGTAATAGATTTCATAATTATCCAATGGCTTATCTATTTCTAAGATGTTATCGAATAATTCATGCAACGCCGTTGTATCCCATTGTTTATCACCTATCGTATAAATTGAACGTTCAATCGCTTCTTCTTGAGTCGTTTTAAAAATGCGGTAAAACGTGCGGCTCGCAAACACGATATTTAAATTGCCATCAAGAACAACAAACGGTTCGCGAATAGTATTCACGATGCCTTCTGCTAAAATTAACGCGTCTTCTGTTGCTATCGCTTTGACGCGAGAAGTGATGTTTGTAAATGTTAACACCACGCCATCAATGACGTTATCCAACGTGCGATACGGCTGAATTCGTGCCAATATCCATTCGTCATTTCCAATACTCATTTCTCGTTCATACGGAATCAATGAATCCAAAACTTGTTGTGCGGCAACTAATAAATCATCGCCTTCTGCCATGCACCGAATGTCATTTAACGACCGTCCCACATCAGACTCTGCTAAACGATAAATCTTTGTCGCTTCCCGAGTAAAGCGGCGAATCAATAAATTTCTATCCAGAAAAAGAATGCCGACGTTAATTGTATCGAGCAAATTTTTCATGTCGTTTTGAATATCTGCTAATTGTTCAATTTTGCCTTGCAACTCCGAATTTACCGTAATCATTTCTTCGTTAACTGATTGCAATTCTTCTTTCGAGGTTTCTAATTCCTCGTTAGTTGATTGCAATTCTTCATTCGTTGATTGCAATTCTTCATTTGTTGATTTGAGTTCTTCATTTGAGGCTTGTTGTTCTTCATTGTTGAACTGATGACTTTCTTTCACATAGGCTAAATCACGTTCAAGTTCTTCGATGCGTGTTAATTCTGCAGGTTTAATAATGTATTTGCGGCGCGTTTTAGTCACTGGTGTAGGAACATCTTGAAAGCTGACAAGTAATTGTTTTTGGATACCGTTTGAGTCGGGCAATGCTCGAATAGTTAAATTCACCGTACTAAAACCGCCATTGGTCTTTACTTGTATTTCTCGATTAATGGCTGGCTCACCTTGCGAAGCGGCTAAATAAAGTCCGCTGCGTAATTCTAAATCTAATCCTTCGCGTGCCATTTCAATGATATTTAATGTGGCGTGACCAGGAGCAGGGCGCAAATATCTTCCCGTATCTCCATGCACATAAAGGATATTACCGTTCAAATCGGTCACGACAGAAGCAGGGGCAAAAAATTGAATTAAGACACGTCGTGTTAATTCCGCAAAATTCGTTTCTTTCATCATGGGAGTTACTCCAACTTCATTATCACCACTTTTTACCGCCGCCCAAGCCAATGGTCGGGTCATCATTGTTCGACTGGAAGCGGTAGTATTTGTGGCGCGATAAAATTTCCACTTATGATTAATAGCAGAAAACAAATTGGTGTGATTGCCAACACTTTCGGAAGGGGATAAAAGTAAAACACCTTCTGGCTTCAGTGCGTAATGAAATGCCGTAATCAATCTATCTTGCAATTCTGGCGTTAAATAAATCATCAAATTGCGGCAACTGAGAAAATCTAATTTAGTAAAAGGCGGATCTTTAATGACGTTTTGAATAGCGAAAACTATCATTTCACGAATTTCTTTTTTGATGCGATAACTATTTTCTTCTTTTATGAAAAAACGATGCAATCGTTCTGGTGTAATATCTTGCGCGATATTGATTGGATAAATACCCGCTCGCGCCTTGTCAATTGCGTCATCGTCTAAATCTGTGCCATAAATCTGTATTTTCAGTTCTTTGCGCGTTTCATCTAAAAGTTCGCGTAATAATATCGCAACGGAATAGGCTTCTTCACCTGTTGAGCAACCTGAAATCCACACCCGAAATACGTCACCTTTTGTTTTATTTTTAACTAATTCGGGCAATATTTTTTTTTCTAACACTTCAAATGCAGCTGTATCTCGGAAAAAACAAGTGACGTTAATCAGCAATTCTCTGAATAAAATATGCGCTTCGGCAGGGTGTTCTTTGATGTAATTAGCATATTGTTCAGTATCGTCAATAGAATGTTGCAACATTCGCCGTTCGATGCGTCGCCCGATGGTGCTTTTTTTGTAAAGTGAAAAATCGTGACCTGTAATACTGCGAAGATGTAGCAATATATTGTCAATTTCTTTTGCGGGAGCTGATTTTGGACGTGTTAATGTTGTTTGAACAACGAGATTTTTGCGACTATTTCTCAGAACTGCCAGCATTTCCTCAACAGGCAAAACGTGTGTCACACAACCCGATTGAATCGCACTTTGCGGCATACCATCGTATTTTGCGGTGTTTGGTTCTTGCGCCAATGTTACGCCACCAACTCCAAAAATAGCACGAAATCCAAGTGTTCCATCAGTTCCCGTCCCCGAAAGAATAACGCCAACAGCATTTTCAGCTTGATCTTCTGCTAGCGAACTAAAAAACGCATCAATTGGCATACGTTGACCGCGCGGAGCTTTCGGAACACTCAGTTGCAATTTGCCATTAAGAATTTTCATGTCACGATTGGGCGGAATAACATAAACGTAATTAGCTTTTACGACTGCTTTGTTTAACGCTTCAACTACTGGCATTGCAGTGGCGCGTTGCAAAATTTCGGTTAATAAACTGGCATGACTTGGGTCGAGATGTGGAACAAGAACAAATGCCATGCCGCTATCAATTGGCGCATGACGAAAAAATTGTTCAAATGCTTCTAAGCCACCCGCTGATGCACCAATGCCCACGATAATTGGCAAAATTTTTTCATTTTTTATAGTCGGTTCAACAAGCGGAGGTATGATTTCATTGGTATTATTTGGCATTTAAAGTAATTTTCCTAAAATGAAACGAGAGATTATTTTTGTAGTTTTTTTGATGTCGCAGCAACACTAAATCGTTGAATGCTGTCGCCGACCAAACGCAAAGCTGTTAATTCACGTCCCCAAATACACCCTGTATCAATTGCTACGCAATTATGTCCTTCGTAATATCCTAATGCCGCCCAATGTCCAAAAATGAGTTTGATATTTGCAGACTTTCGATTTTTAACCGCAAACCACGGCAACAAATTTGTGGGTTGTGAACCAATTTCACCGCTATTTTCAAAATCCAAGCGTCCGTTTTTATCGCAAAAACGCATTCGCGTAAAACAATTAAAAATAAAACGTAATTGCTCAATGCCTTCTAATTTTTCTGACCAGATATTGGGTTGGTTGTCATAAAGTTGTGCTAATAAATCTTTATAATTTGCACATCGCAACGCAGTTTCAGCCAATGTCGCCATTGCTTGTGTTTGTGCTAAATCCCATTGTGGTGGCAAACCCGCGTGTAATAAACCTACGTCATTTTCATAATGAAATAACGGTTGTTGCCGTAACCAATTGAGCAATTCATCTTTATCTGGTGCGTTGAAAATGGCGTGTAACGTGTCTTTTTTCTTGATGCGTTCAGGAAAGTTTGCCGTGACTAATAAATGAATATCGTGATTGCCTAAAACCGTTGTTGCGGCTGAACCCAAATTTTTGATAAAGCGCAATGTTTCTAAAGATTTCGTGCCACGATTCACTAAATCACCTGTAAACCATAAACGATCAGAATTTTCATTGAATGAAATTTTGTCGAGTAAATTTAACAGCTCGTCAAAACAGCCTTGAATGTCACCAATTGCGTAAATAGCCATAACGATTTAGTGCAGAGTGCGTGGAATAGCAAGTGTGAAACAAGGAATTGGCGCGTTAAAGGTTTCACCCTTTTCGTCACGAAATGTGTAATAACCTTGCATAATACCGACATCTGTTTCAAGTAATGCACTGCTAGTGTATTGAAATTTTTCACTGGAATTGATTTGTGGCTGCATTCCGATGACACCATCGCCGTGAACTTCTTGTGTCTTACCATTGGCATCGGTTAAAACCCAATGGCGTTGTAATAGTTGCGCCGTACTTTTACCCGTGTTGGCGATAGTGATAGTATAGGCAAAAATGTAGCGGTTCTGATTTGCGTCTGATTCCGTTTCGATGAATGACGCAGTAGCGGTGACGCTGATATTATGATTTTCGTTCATGAAGGTAAAATTCCATTAGTTCATTGGTTTTTTGCATTCATTCTATCCCAATTTTCTCTAAACGCAGGTAGCGATTCCGTATGAAGTATAGAAATTATTTGATTATGTTATTACTCGCATCTTCGCCACAACTACACGCTGAAGATGGCAAAGATTTATTTCTCGCCGCAATGAATGGTAATGAAGGGCGTGTTATTACTTTATTAAATCAAGGTATTGATGTAAATAGCAAAAATGCAGGTGGACGAACGGCTTTAATGGCAGCGTGTTTTAGTGGTAATTTGCATAGCATAAAAACGTTGTTAGCTTACGGTGCAGATGTAAATACTGCCGATAATGTGGGTAATACGGCACTAATGGACGCATTGATTTTCGGTGATGAAGATATTATTAATTTACTGATTAAAGCAGGCTCAAATGTAAATGCTCAAGACGCACAACAAGTGCCATTATTAGAGCGTGCGAAAAAAATCAGTAGTGAAAGCGTTGTGAAACTATTGGAAGCTAACGGCGCAAAAGGGGCTGAGCCACCTAAACCACCAGAACCTACAGCTGAAGAAATTGCAGCTAAAAAAGCAGCCGAAGAAGCGGCAGCGGCTGAAGCTGAAAAACCGAAGAAAAAACGTTAAGTGGAGAAAAGACAAATGCGGATACACATTATTGGCGTGGGGACGACATTTATGAGTGGATTAGCTTTGTTGGCGCGACAAGCAGGTCATGACGTAACAGGTTCAGACAGTTGTATTACTCCCGATATTCGTCGTAAATTAGAAGCGGCTAGGGTTCAACTGAAAGAACCTTTTAGCATTAAAAATTTAGAGAGTAATCCAGAATTAATTGTTATTGGAAATGAATTATTCCCTGGTAACGTTGAACTACTTGAAGCGCGTCATCGTGCATTACCTTATATTTCAGGAGCATTGTGGCTTGAAGAATATGTGTTACATGATAAATGGTCGGAAGTTGGAAATGATTTATTGACTGAAGTAAAAAAACACGCTCCCAAAAGAGATCTCGCACCCAAACCAGCCAAGCACGCCCCTAAGTTGCCTGAGCATGACAAAACTAAACAACGGATTTTGCGATAATTTATGCGTATTCATATTCTAGGTATTTGCGGCACATTTATGGCGGGTTTAGCGGTGCTTGCTAAACAGTTGGGACATGAAGTTAGCGGTTCTGATCAAAATGTCTATCCTCCAATGAGTGATCAACTTATTGCCCAAGGTATTACGCTTAAAGAGGGATATTGTGCTGAAAATTTAG
Organism: uncultured Pseudomonadota bacterium; assembly: GCA_903867225.1. Taxonomy (GTDB): domain Bacteria; phylum Pseudomonadota; class Gammaproteobacteria; order Methylococcales; family Methylomonadaceae; genus UBA10906. The sequence continues at coordinate 112,264 of CAIPQN010000085.1, forward strand.
ATGCTCCTGATTTAGTTATTATCGGTAATGCGTTATCACGCGGAAATGCAGAAGTCGAAGCAGTGTTAAATCGTGGGCTACGTTACACCAGTGGCGCACAATGGTTAGCTGAAAATGTGTTGCAAGATAAGTGGGTTTTAGCGGTTGCAGGGACGCATGGTAAAACGACGACGAGTAGTATGGTTGCGTGGATTTTAGAAGCAAATGGATTTAATCCAAGCTTTTTAATTGGCGGTATTCCGTTGAATTTTGGTGTGTCAGCACGGCTAACAGATTCTAATTTTTTTGTGATTGAAGCAGATGAATATGACGCAGCATTTTTTGATAAACGGTCAAAATTTGTCCATTACCGCCCACGCACCGCTGTTTTAAATAATTTAGAATATGATCACGCAGATATTTTTCCCGATTTAGCGGCAATTCAAAAACAGTTTCATTATTTTGTCCGCACTGTGCCGAGCGAAGGTTTATTGATTGTGCCTGAAGGTGATTTAGCGTTGGAAGAAACGTTGGCGTTGGGTTGTTGGACACCTGTTTCTTATACCAGTATTCTGGGCGAAGGCAGTTGGAATACAGATTTATTAACCTCAGATGGCAGCCATTTCGGTGTATATTTTGGCGTTCATCATCAAGGCGAAGTGCATTGGCATTTGACGGGTGAACACAATGTACGAAATGCGTTAGCGGCAATGGCAGCCGCAAATCACGTCGGAATTCTGCCAAATAATTCGATTAGTGCATTATCAAATTTCCAAAATGTAAAGCGTCGAATGGAAATCTTAGCATCGAAAAATGGTGTGACAATTTACGACGATTTCGCGCATCATCCAACAGCAATAGCAACTACATTAGATGGTTTGCGGCAAAGAGTAGGCAGGGAAAAGATTATTGCGATTGTTGAACCGCGTTCTAATACCATGCGGTTGGGTGTGCATCAGCATACGTTGGCTGCTTCATTACGCGCTGCTGACGTAGCAATTATTTATCAGCCAGAATCACACAGCACGATGACATTAGCGAGCAATACTGTGGTTTGCCAGACCTTGCAAGAGGTTGTGGCACGAGTTAAAAATGAAATCCAACACGGATGTCATGTTGTTTTGATGAGTAATGGTAGTTTTGGTGGATTGTCTTCGCTATTGATAGCAACGCTTTAAATTTGTATTTATTTTTTTGCAATCCCATTTTTCATATTTCTTCAGAACGAAAATACTGCATTAGGTTGGACGCTATAGCACGTTTCAGCTATACTTAACGGGTGTCACAGTCGTGACGTACTTCAAACACATCATTCCAAAATAAAAATCCCTTAATTTTTTACTCCAATAATCGTTTTGAACATTAGTTCTTAACGCTATTCCTTTCTTTTGAGCTGTCTTTTATGAATCTTACCGAACTAAAACTAAAACAAATCAGTGAAGTTATCGAAATCGCCGAATCTCTTGGGCTTGAAAATGTGGCTCGTTCACGAAAACAAGATTTGATTTTTGCAATTTTGAAAAAACAAGCCAAAGCTGGCGATGATATTTCTGGCGACGGCGTATTAGAAATTTTAGCCGATGGTTTTGGTTTCCTTCGTACACCTGGTTGTTCTTACCTCGCAGGTCCTGATGATATTTATGTTTCACCAAGCCAAATCCGCCGTTTTTCACTAAAAACAGGCGACACGATTACAGGAAAAATTCGTCCTCCGAAAGATAACGAACGTTATTTTGCCATGTTAAAAGTGGATCAAATCAATTTTGAACCGCCAGAAAACACAAAAAACAAAATTACCTTTTCAAATTTAACACCGCTTTTTGCTCACCAACGTTTTGTTTTAGAACAAGGAAATGGAACAAGTGAAGATTTAACACGGCGCATGATTGATTTGATTGCACCAATCGGTAAAGGTCAACGTGGACTCATTGTTTCGCCGCCAAAAGCGGGAAAAACAATGATTTTGCAAAGTTTGGCACAAGCCATTGCTGAAAAACATCCCGAATGTTATTTGATTGTTTTGTTGATTGATGAACGCCCAGAAGAAGTCACGGAAATGGAGCGTTGTGTACATGGTGAAGTGATTTCAAGTACCTTTGACGAACCCGCTACTCGTCACGTTCAAGTTGCTGAAATGGTCATTGAGAAAGCACGTCGATTAGTTGAACATAAACACGACGTGGTTATTTTACTGGATTCAATCACTCGTTTAGCGAGAGCTTACAATACGGTTGTACCATCATCTGGAAAAATTTTAACAGGCGGTATTGATGCAAACGCATTAGAAAAACCCAAACGTTTTTTTGGTGCAGCACGAAATATCGAAGAAGGCGGAAGTTTAACTATTATCGCCACAGCATTGGTTGATACGGGTTCTAAAATGGACGATGTGATTTTTGAAGAATTCAAAGGCACAGGAAACATGGAATTACATTTAGACCGTAAAATTGCTGAAAAACGTATTTACCCTGCAATTAACATAAATCGTTCTGGTACACGTCGTGAAGAGTATTTAGTGGATGCTGAGACGTTGCAAAAAACATGGATTTTGCGAAAAATTTTGCATCCAATGGATGATATGGCTGCGTCAGAATTTTTGATTGGTAAGTTGAAAGACTTTAAAACAAATAGTGAATTTTTTGAATCGATGAAACGTTAATTTACATTCGTAGTCGTTCAATTACATGCTAAATAACGCACTCATTTTAAAAAAATTGAATTTATTGTTTGTCGAAGACAACATTGAAACTTGTGCAGATGCTTATAACTTGCTATCGGGCTTTTTTAATGCCATGTATTTAGCTCATGATGTCGAGAATGCTCTAAAAATACTGGGTAGCAGCCATATCGACATTATTATCACTGATATTCAAATGCCCAGTGTAGATGGTTTGTGTTTTATCGAACAGCTTCGTCAATGCAACAATCAAACGTCGGTTATTATTTTAAGTGCGTTCACCGACACCGAATATCTTCTTCGAGCCACCAATTTACAAATTGATGGTTACATGACGAAACCTCTGAATTTTAAAAAACTTAACACTGCATTAGAAAATGTAGTTAAACGGATTGGTACGAAATTAAATTGCATCCAGATAACGTCTGATATTCGTTACGATATAACGCAAAAACGTTTGTTTGTAGGGAATGAAGAGGTGAGTTTGGGGCGTAAAGAATGTCTTTTGCTTGAATTACTTATTTCGAGTAAAAGTAAAATAGTATCAAAATCTGAAATCAACCAAATTATTTGGGAGAATGAGGAAATGACCAATTCGGCATTAAAAAATTTACTCGGTGAATTACGCAAGAAATTGCAATGTGACGTGATTAAAAATCAGCCATCGAGGGGTTGGTATCTTGAAATGTAAAAAAGAAAAAATAATTATCGGTTTAGTGAGTTTATTATTTTTATCCATTCCAATCAGTGCCTATACGTTTGAACTCAAATTAGATTCGACTGTTTTTAACGTGTTGTCGGGTGTAACGTTTTTATTGTTAATTGTGAGTTTTGCTGCTTTGCATTTTTTTCGATTGAACAAACAACTTAAAGCGGAATTACTAAACATTCAACATCGACAAAATGATGTGAGCGCGTCGATGAGTGTCATTGCACACCGATGGAAACAACCTTTAAATCAATTAGGCATGTTAATGATGACTGTTGAAGTGCTGTTAGCACGTCAATCTGAATCCGAAAATAGCAAAAAAATTCATGAAACGGTTCTTAAAGCGCATGATGTTCTAGCGTCAATGGCAAAGACGATAGACGAAGGTATAAACAATTCAGTGTAACCATAAAATAAACGTATTACTGAAAATACACGCGCTTTTTATTCAAAGCCAAATCGTTATTATCATCTAAAACTCATCACATTTGTTCTCAATAAAAGCTGTACTCTTATTTCTGATGTAATTTCATTAACCGATGAAGATTGTGTGACGACAACAGGAATATCTTTTGTTTCCCAATTATTTTGTAAGTGCAATACGGTTTTGCCTGATGATTTTGAACTTATAACAACAATCAAAGAAGGTTTTTTCTTAGATGATATAAAAACACTGTCATCATCGGACGCTGATGCCACTATGTTACAGCCTTCAATCGACATATTAGAAAATGTGTTTGAGTAATCGTTTGCAATTACAACTGTTGGTTCAAATGTAGCCATTTTAATCTCCAAAAATTCAAAAAAAGTTGAAATCTAAATCTAGGTTAAAATTTAACACAGTGATGGTCTCAAAACGGTCTGATTTTTCAAAATAAAATAGTCTTACTATTTTTGCGGTGTTACCAACGGCTGAATTTTGACCCCTTTTTAACAAAAAACATCGTTTTTAATTGACCCCCTATTGAAGTGTGGTTTATGACTTCAATCCATTGTCGTTATTGATTTCTACGATATTCTATTTTTCGTTAAATGGAT